>NZ_BAFU01000248.1 GCF_000308495.1 Nocardia brevicatena NBRC 12119
AGCCTGTACCGAAGTGCTCGGCAGTGGGTCTGCCGAGGGCCGGCCCGGCTGTCATTCGTGACGGAGCCATTGGTTGACGGCGGCAATATGGGTGGTGGCCAGGTAGCGGACGGCGAGTTTGTCGAAGCGGGTGGCCACTGCGCGACGTTGTTCGAGTTGGTTGATGCCGCGTGCGATGGTGTTGCGGTCGCGGTAGAGGATCGGGTCGAACGCCGGCGGCCGTCCACCGGCGCGGCCGCGGGCCCGGCGGTGGGCGACCTGGTCGGACGGCACCGGGATCGTGGCTTTGATCCCGGTGCCGACGCAGCCAGGTGCGGTTGCCGCGGCTGGAGTAGGCCTTGTCGGCGAGCACCCGTTCCGGGCGGCGGGTCCGGTCGCGGGTCGTGGCACCTCGATCCGGTCCAGGACCGTCGCGAAGCACAGGCTGTCGACGGCCTGGCCGGCGGTGGGCAGCATTCCCATCACCGGGCAGTGGTCTTCACAGGCCGGATGCAGTTTTGTTGTCCATCCGCCGCGGGAGCGGCCGAGGGCTTGGTCGCCGGGTTCCTCCTCGCCGGACCCGTCTGGTGGTCCGGCTTGGCGGCCCGGGTCACGACGGGCTCCGGCCGCATGCTGATGAGCTCGCATGATCGTGGAGTCGACGCCGACCTGCCACACGATCGCACCGGTGGCCTCGGCGAAGGCTTGCAGCATTTTCAGGATGACAGCCCAGGCCCGGTGCGCTGCCATCGCCGGAACAATCCATAGACCGCCGGCCGGGAGCCGTATTGCGGTGGGATGTCGCGCCACGGACGGTCGACGCGGGTCCGCCATCTGATTCCGTTGATGAGCTGTCGTTTCGTCCACGCGGGTGGGCGGCCCGTCTTCTGGTTGCGGGGCAGCAGCGGCTGCAACCGCGCCCACTGGGCGCCGGTCAGGTCCGCGCGGCCCGCCCCCACGGGTATCGGAACTCCGCCTGCTCGGCGCGGGTCACGCTCAGATTCGCACTCCAGCGTTTCGCATGAGCGCCAGCGCGGGCTCCGAGACGAGGGCGCGCGGGAGCGCAAAACCTCTACCGTCGCTCTTGCGCAGGTACACCACGTCCCGGTACACGCTGAGCCGTTTGATGTTGGTATACGGCAGGTGCATATCGACGCTTTGTGGTAATCGCAGGTACAGTGCGTCGTGCGTGTAGCGTGCCCACATCTGTGTCCCTGGCCGAGAGTACCGGCGGATGTGCGGATTGCCACGCACCATCGTCCATCCGGTGAGCAGCATGAGGACCACCAGTTCGAAGGCCAGGACCACGAAGAACGCACCGAAGATCTCGACGGGATCGATCTCCGTATCCGTCCCACCGGACAGCAATCGGAAGATACCGCGAACCAACAATATGACCGGTAGCACCGCCACGAATATCCACAGGGCGGGTAGCCGCCAGTTCATCAGGGCGGTCACCCGGCCGAGTGTGCGCGCAGTGGTCTGATCCGAGACGAAAGCGACCTCGACCGGCCCGGTGGCGGGTGCCGCGAATTGTCCCTGACCCGGGTACCCCTGCGAGGGTTGCTCCGGATGCGACTGCCGGCCTGGATACATGTGACCGATACCTCCCCGACGACCCGCTGACGCGGCGCCGACCATGCGAATCGTGTTGTACTGCTGGAGCTTCGAGAGTACCTATACGGGCCGGTTCGGAGAATACGGTGGCCGGTTGCCCGGTGAGGGATTCCGGGTCGCGGATGGCGGCGCAGCTGCGCCGGACCATGGCGGCGCCCCGTTTGGTCTGGGTTGACGTAGGCGGCGCCGAAGACCGTGGCCAGTGGGTCCCTGCAGGACCACGAACCGGTAGTAGCGGGTATCGGTGGTGGATGCGGAAGAAGACGGGTACGCGACGGTGGCCAGTACCTCGGCTCCGAGCGTGGAGCTCGGAGCCGAGGCCCGCGCTATGGACCTCAGAGCGCTGATCGAAGGCCGGTTCTTCGGTCCTCCGGGCACGGGCTGGAGGGCTTGCCGGCCGTTCCAGCATTCGAAATTACTGGTCAGCGTGGTGGTCCTGGTTGATCACGGCTCGCGTTGCGGGCAGTGCCCCAGTGGGCGGGCACGGTGGTGGGGTCTTCCGGCCGAGCGTGTTTGGGGTAGCGGCCGCGGAGGTCGGCGCGGACTCGGGGCCGGCCGGTGCGCCAGAAGGACGCCAGGTCTGCAGTGACCGCGACCGGGCTTTGGGCGGGTGAGAGCAGGTGCCGCACGATCGGGACGCGGCCATGGGCCAGGCGTGGTGTATCTGTCCAGCCGAAGACTTCCTGCACTTTGACCGCGAGTACCGGCGGGTCGGTCGAGTAGTCGAGTCGGGGTCGGCTGCCGGAGGGGACCGCTATGCGCTCCGGTGCCAGTTCGTCCATTCGGGCGGCGTCCGGCCATGGCAGCAGGCGGCGTAGGGCCTGTCCGGTGTCGATGCTTTCGAGGTCGGCACGGTGGCGGGCAGTGGCGAGTTCGGGGCCGAGCCAGGTGTCGGCGGTGGAGAGCAGCGACTCGTCATCGACCGCCGGCCGGGGGTCGCCGAGGATGCGGTGCAGGAAGTCGAGGCGCCGACGTAAAGCGATCGCCTCCGAATTCCAGGTCAACAGGCCGAGCCCGGTCGAGGTCAGCCCACACCGCACCGCTGCGCCGAGCAACTCGGCATCGGGGTCGCGAACCTGCCTCTCGGACAACGTGATCGCACCCAGCCGTTCGACCCGCCGGGCGACTACATCGCCGTCGACCCACTCCACCTCGTCGACGGTGGTGAGCAGGCTCGATGCGGCACGGCGGGCCAGCCGTTCATCGGCGACCGCAGCCAGCCGGATGTATCCCTCGGAGCGACCGGGGTCGCGTGTCGCGACGCCGACTGCCAGCCACTCCGGATCGCCTGTTCCGGAGTCCGGCGGCAGCATGACCGCAGTGCCGCCGGCCATGAGATAGCTCGCCGAATCCGGGCGGCGCCGTCGCGCCGGCCGCTCCGGATGAGCCAGCGCGACAACGTAAGCCGGGTCGTCGGCCCCGTCCGGTCCCTCGACCGATCGGGCCGGTCGCTCGACCTCTCGCCGCCAGCGCACCGGCTGCTCGCGCCGCAGTATACGCAGACCGGCCGCGAGATCCACCACAGACGTATATGTGTCGTCATCGAGGAGGGCGACCACTTCCGCAGCCGTTCGCGCACCGACCACGGCCGCCCCATCGAGCCATGCGCGCGCCGGCCGGGGGTGCAGCCCGACCCGCGCCATGCGCCGCCCACGGTCGGTCACCACACAGTCTTCGTGCACGGCCCCCAACGCACGCAGTACTGCCCGGCCGGCAGCCGGCCCGCCGGGCGGTGGAGTATCCCACCAGGAGAGGCCGTGCCCATCGGCCGTGCCCCGGCATGCCGGCTCCAACGCCAACCGCGTCAGGTCCGCCGTTCGAATCTCCGGCTCCGGATAGGCGGGCAGCGTGCCCTGCTCGTACTCCGGTCGGCATCGCCACACCCGGCCCGGCGCCTCACGTCCGGCCCGCCCGGTCCGCTGCTCGGCCACCGCCCCCGAGACGCGGACTGTCGCGAGCCCCGATAACCCCGCGCCCGGTCGATGCGCGGGACACGGGCGAGTCCCGAATCCACCACGGACCGTACCCTCGGCACCGTCAGACTGGACTCCGCCACCGCCGTGGACAACACCACTCGTCGCCGAGGACCGGGCACCGCAACGCCGTGTCCTGCCTCGCCGCCGACAGTCTGCCGTGCAACGGAACGACGTCCACGCCGTCCGGATCGGCCAGAAGTGCTGTTGTCTTTCGGATTTCGGATGCCCAGGGTAGGAAGACCAGTACATCGCCCTCGGTTCCGGCGAGCGCGGCTCGGGTGGCGCGCGCGACCAGCGCTTCGATCCGCTCCCGTGGCAACGACGGGAAATATGTCGTGTCCACGGGATAGGTCCGACCCTGGACCTGCACCACCGGCGCCGCGTGATTCCCACCCAAGAGCGCCGAAAGACGTTCGGCTGCGACAGTCGCCGACGTGGCGAGCACCCGCAGATCCGGCCTCAGTCCGGCCCGAGCATCCAGCAGCAACGCCAACAGCAGATCCGCATCGAGATGCCGCTCATGACACTCGTCGAGCACAACCACATCGACCCCCGCCAACTCGGGATCGTCCTGTAACCGTCGTACCAGCAATCCGGACGTGACGACCTCGATCCGAGTCTGCCGCCCTACTCGTCGATCTCCCCGGACCGAGTAGCCCGGTTTCGCCCACCTGTTCGCCCAGCAGCGCAGCCATCCGTCCGGCTGCGGCCCGAGCCGCCAACCGTCGAGGCTCGGCAACGAGCACCCGTCCCGCAACACATACCGTCGGCGCCAAGGGCACCAAGGTCGTTTTCTCGGTCCCCGGCGGCGCGACCAGCACAGCCGTCCCGCGGTCGGCCAACATCTCCACAAGACGTTCGAGAACGCCACGGACCGGTAGATCAGGAAGCTCGGGCAGTTTCACAACCACCCAGTCTGAGGCCTCGGCTCCGATCCGCAACGCCCACCGCATGAACTTGGTCAGGGAATAGCCGACCGGTCGACAAACCTGCGCTGCGTTCTTCCCGTATCGCGAATCCGAGGCGCCTCCGGCCGGTCGCGGTGTAACGGTGGCCGGTGTGTGGTTCCGGGGCAGGTGGCGGCGGTGAGTTCGTCCCGGTCCAGGTGCAGTGGTTCACCGGAGTCCAGCACGGTGGCCGGTTGGCGGATCCGTTGGGCAGGGTCCCGATGATCTGGGTACCGGGCAGCGGTTCGGCGGTCGGTGCCCACACCGCGGCCGTCCACACCCACCGGTGAGATCGCCCGCACATCGCGGAAACGTGACGGCATCGAGGATCGGCGAGGTCGGCGTGGCGAAGTCGGTGATTCGCGAGGACACTGAGAACGTAGCGCCCAACATCGTCCCAAGGAGCACATGCGATGCCAACCAACGGGCCTTTCGGCATTGACCCGGAAGATTTCGAACGCGCACTGCGTGGGGCGGGAACCGAGCTCCGCGACCTGCTCGGGAAAGCCGGCGCATACCTGGATCGCGTAGATCATGCGAGCGTCGGTTCGCTGGCGTCGCTGCTCGGTCAGTTCGTCCAACCGGACCGGCCACGTCCGCCGGAACCCGAGGGCGGGACCACCGGTGAGACCGGTAGCGGGGTGTGGGCGATCTACAGTATCGATGACGTCGGCGAGGCCAGGGTTGACCAGGTCTTTCCGAGCGAGCTCGAGGCCTTGCGTGCGCATCGCGACAACACCGATGCACGCCGTCGGGTGCGGTTTCTGCCCTATGGTGTTCCGGCAAGTGTGTTGGATATGCCCTGACGGCGTTGACTCGCTTCACGAACAGCAGGCGGAGACAGATCGGCCCGCTCGGCCCGGTCCCTGTCCCGGGGCCGCCGCTCTGCCCTGGTGTCCGGAGGGGGAGCGAACCAGTACGCACACGCTCTACTGGAGCAAAGACTCCTGGTCATCGACGGACTGTAGGCTGGTCATCGACGGACTGTAGGTCCGAGGCGGCTTCTCGCCGTCCCGCCCTCAGACGATGATGCTGACCTCGCCCGGATTCGTGCTGACTGTGATGACCACTGTGCCGGGTCCGGTATCGGCCAGTGTCCGGCCGTAACCGTGGTCGGGATTGAAGAAGCCGCCGGGTGCGGGAAGGGACGACACTATGAGGTCCGCGGATCCGCTGGTCCCGGAATCGATATTGCGCCAATTCACCGTTGTCGTCACTGCGCAGGCCGGGTCCTGACGGTCTGCCTTGAACAGCACTACCACACGGACTCCCGGAATACCGGTCGGTAGCGGGCTTACCGATACCACCGTGCGGACCATGCCGGCGCATCCGGGGAACACTTCCACCCGGGCGTCTTCGAAATCAGCTGCTGTTGTTTGGGCGCCGGCGGGCGCGGCGACCGGCAGCAGAGCCGTCGCGGCGCATGCGCCGAGGAGCAACGGGCGCAATAGCATTCCCAAAACAACTGTTCCTCTCTGCGAGACTTCCGTTGGGTCTACCCCATGCGGAGCTGCCTTAAACCCGGACTGCTGGTCGACAGTGGACGGATCTGCTCTGGAGCAGGCCGGCTGCCGGGCCGACCATCGACCGGCCGCCACCCGGTGCAGTGCTGCCCGCCGGTGTATTCCCTCGGCCGGAAGGGCAGGCAAGCGCACGGGCGTCGGTCAGGTGTCCAGCGAAGGTGGCCAGACTGTTGTGTGCGGCTGCGGTGGTGTCGCTACCCTCGCCGGACACATCGGCGAGGCGGATCCTGATCAATTTTCGGTTTCTCGGCTTCGGGGAACATTCACCCACTTGATCGATTGTAGACCGATAGTATACAACTGGTACACACGCTCTTCGTGATCGGGTTCACAGTCGGTCCGAGGGGTGGGGAGGCTCGGTGGTTGCGCCAACAACCACCGAGCCCGGCAGCACCATCCATCGCCCGTTTCAGACATCTACGTGCAGGTAGACGTGGGGCGGTGGATCGTCAGGTAGCGACGAATCGACGAGGAGTCGACATGGCAACCGCCAGAACCAAATCTACCAACCGGCGAACACACACGAGTTTGCCGATTGTCGCAGGGTCCAGCCTCACGGGCACCGCCGTGGAGTGGTACGACTTTTTCCTGTACGGCACCGCCGCCGCGCTGGTGTTCAACAAGCTGTTCTTCCCATCGGAGGATCCGCTGATCGGCACGATGCTGGCCTTCGCCACGTATGCCGTCGGGTTCGTTGCCCGTCCGCTGGGTGCCGCCGTGCTCGGACACTTCGGCGACCGCGAGGGCCGCCGGGCCACGCTGATCGCGAGCCTACTGTTGATGGGCGTATCGACATTCCTTATCGCGCTGCTGCCGACCTACGCCACCATCGGGATTGCCGCCCCGCTGCTGCTGGTGCTGGTGCGATTGGTGCAGGGTTTCGCGCTCGGCGGCGAATGGGGCGGTGCGGTGCTGCTGGTCTCCGAGCATGGTGACTCCAAGCGGCGGGCCTTCTGGTCGGCGTGGCCGAACCTGGGTCCGCCGCTGGGCAACCTGCTGGCCGCGGGCGCGCTGGCGTTGCTGGGCGCGGTGCTGTCAGAGGAGGCGTTTTTGTCGTGGGGGTGGCGGACCGCATTCGGTATGTCGGCGCTGCTGGTCGTGATCGGCCTGGTGCTGCGACTGTACGTCGCCGAGACTCCGCTGTTCGAACAAGACCCGGGCCGCGACCGGCCCGCGAATGGTGCGAATGCCGCTGAACGCCGCGGTCCGCGGATACTGGCGCCAGATCCTGCTGGCAGCGTTTACCCGGTTCGGCGAGAATGCGGGGTTCTCTATCTTCTCGCTATTCGTCATCACCTATCTCACGCAGATTCTCGACCTGCCGCGCAGCACCGGATTGAACGCGGTGATGATCGGGATGGCGGTAGCCCTGGTCGCGATCCCGCTGTTCGCGGTGCTGGCCGACCGGATCGGACGCAGGCCCATCTACATCGGTGCTTCGGTCGCGACGATCGTGTGGGCGTTCGTATTCTTCGCGCTGCTCGACACCACCGCCACCGGTGCGATCTTCTTCGCGGTGGCCGTCGGACTGGTTATCTTCGCCGCCTACAGCGCGGTGATCGGCGCCTTCTTCTCCGAGCTGTTCCCGACCGAGGTCCGCTATTCGGGGGTGTCGCTGGCCTACAACTTGGCCTCGGTGCTGGCCGGATCGCTGGCCCCGATTATCGCCATCGCGCTGTATGACCACTTCGGCACGGGCCAGGCCATCGCGGCCTACCTGGCGGTCATGGGGGCGATTTCGTTGGTCGCTGCCCTGGTGGCCCGGGAGACCCGCGCGGTGGATCTCGCCGACGTGCACGAGGAAGCGACGCTTCCCAGCGCTTCCGCCGACACAGCTGTAGTCATCCGGTAACTACCGAGGAAAGGGCATCTCTCATGACGACATCGAAGACCAGCGCGGCCTCCGCGCCGGAGCTGGCTTACGAATGGTTGAAGAACACCATCCTCACCCTGCCTCGCGATGAAGAGATGTTCCTGTCCGAGGTCCAGGTCGCCGCGGCCTCGGGCACCTCACGCACACCCGTCCGCGAAGCCCTGTTGCGGCTGGAGGCCGAAGGGTTCATCCGCCGGGTGCCCCACAAGGGCGCCTACATCCCGGCACTGACGGACAAGGACGTCGATGATGTGATGCAGGCCCGGCGGGTCGTGGAGGAGTGGTCGATCGCCCAGGTCGCACCCAACCCCGGTCGGGTTCCCGACCGGCTGCGTGATCTGATCGCAGAGCAGAAGGCCGATACCGACCCGGTCGAGTTCATCGCCCACGACCTCGAGTTCCACACCACGGTCATCCGCGCGGCGGGCAACCAGGTGATGCACGAGTTCTACCGTTCGCTGCGCGACCGGCAGATGCGGATGGGCGTGCGCATCATGCTCTCCGACGAACAGCGCAAGAAGCAGGTCCTCGTCGAACACGGCGCCATTCTCGACGCATTGGCCGTACGCGATACCGAGGCCGCCATCCGCGCCGTGCGCGAGCACCTCGACACCACCCTGTGCTCACTCAAGCAACCCAGATTCTGAGCCACTGATACCCAAGGATGAATTGATGAGAGTCGCACTGGCGCAGATAGTCAGCCCCGACACCGAAACTCCGGCACACCGGCTCGAACGGGTACGGCGGTCGCTGGCCGGTTTCAGCGCCGACGCCGACCTGATCGTGCTGCCCGAGCTGTGGCGCGTCGGCTACAACCACTTCGACGACTACCAGACCGCCGCCGAGACCCTCGACGGTCCCACCGTCCAGGTGCTGCAGGCCGCGGCCCGCGACCGACGCTGCTACGTGCACGTGGGCAGCATCGTCGAGCGCACCGACGGCGGTAAACTGCGCAATACCGTGGTGCTCATCGACCCGGACGGCCGAATCGCGCACCGCTACAGCAAGGTCCACGTCTTCGGCTACCGGTCTCGCGAAGCGCGGCTGCTGCTGCCCGGACAGCGGATCGGGGTCACCGACACGGCATTCGGTCCGACCTCCGCGACCACCTGCTACGACCTGCGCTTCCCCGGACTGTGGGCCGAACTGGTCCGCGCGGGCGCCGAGATCGTCATCGTGCCCGCCGCCTGGCCGAAAGCCCGTCTGGCGCACTGGCGCCTGCTCACCGCCGCCCGCGCGGTCGACAACCAGGTCATCGTCATCGCCTGCAATGCGGTCGGGACGCACAATGGGGTGGAGTTGGGCGGCCACAGCCGCGTCGTCGATCCGTGGGGGGAGGTGCTCGCCGAGGCCGACGACTCCGAAGGGTTCACCCTCGTCGAGGTCGACCCCGCCGTCGTCGGGCGTACCCGCGCGGAGTTCCCGGTGCTGGACGACCGGCTCGACGACTACGGCGCCCTGGCTCCGCGAGAGGTGCTGCCATGACCGACGCCATCACCGACCCATTGAGCTGCACCGTCCTCGGCTCTGGCGAGAACTTGCGCTTCGACGATGCGCGAGCGCTGGTCGCGGGCTATACCGGTCGCGACGAAGCCGCCGTGCGTCACCACATCGCCGAGCTGGCCGCCATCGGTGTCGCACCTCCGGAGACCGTGCCGATGCTGTACTCCGTCGCCACCGCCACCGTCACCACTGCGGCCGCTACTTCCTCGGCGTCGGCTCCGACCACACCGACCGCATCCTCGAGACCGTCGACATCGGCGAGTCGAAACGGGCCTGCGCCAAGCCGCTCGGGCCGAACATCGTCGAGGTCGACGACTGGGACGCCTTCGACTGGGACGCCTGCCGCGCCCGCAGCTGGGTGGACGGACGGCTCTACCAGGACGGGACGCTCGCGGCCCTGCGCACGCCCGGCGACCTGCTCGGCGTCGTCACCGACCGGCTCGGCGACGATGGGGGCGACATCGTCTGTTTCGCCGGAACCCTGCCGTTGCTCGATGGCCGGTTTACCCCCGGCAAGCGCTGGGACTTCGAACTTCTGCTGCCCGACGGGCGCCCTAACCCACACCTAAACCACCACCGAAGGAGCTCGAGATGCGTACGGGAGCTGAGTACCTGGCCTCACTGAACGACGGACGGGTCGTCCTCGTCGACGGCGAACAGGTCGACGACGTCACCACTCACCCCGCGTTCGCGCCGGTCGCGCACACTATCGCCGAACTGTTCGACTTGGCCGCCGACCCCGCCAACAAGATGCAGTACACCGCGCCGGAAACCGGCACCGCCGCCAACCTGGTCTTCGGCATCCCGCGCAGCCAGGAGGAACTACGCGCCCGCCGCGAAGCGATTCAGACCTGGGCCCGGCGCACGCAGGGCTGGGTCGGTCGCAGCCCCGACCATGTCGGTACCTTCCTCGCCTCGTTCGCCGCGCACCCGGAGGTCTTCGCCGGCGGCGCCCGCGACTTCTCCGCCAACGTCACCGCGTTCCACCGGCGACTGCTCGCGGAGAACCTGTATGCCTCCTACGCGATCATCCCGCCACAGGTATCGCGCGCGACCACCGCCTCGGGCTGGGAAGGAGAGTTCCTCCAGGTCGGCGTCGTCCGCGAAACCGAGGAAGGGCTCATCGCGCGCGGCTCGCAGATGCTTGCCACCGGTGCGGCCATCGCCGACGAGATCCTGGTGTCCTGCATCAAGCCGCTGGGCCCGGACGATCAGGACTTCGCGGTGTCGTTTGTCGTCCCCGCCAATGCCGCCGGTCTGAAGCTCTACTGCCGTCGTCCCTACGCCCCGGCCGCGACGAGTGGTTTCGACTATCGCCGATGGGTGTACAGAAGCACGACTTCTGGGAAGAGGTCTACATCCTGGAGGGATCGTTCACCGACCTCACCCTCGGCGAAACCTTCACCGCAGGCATGTACGCCTGCCGGCCGCCGGGCATGCCGCACGGTCCCTGGCGCACCGACGAAGGCGTCGTAACGTTCGAAGTCCGCTACCACAGCAGGTAGGAGCCTGCCATGACGCTACCCGCATTCCATTGTCCGACACCGACGGATATGCGACGCAGTATGGGGCGGTTCACCACCGGCGTGGCGGTCGTCAGCGCGGACGACAGGACCGGCAATCCCTGCGCGATGACGATCAGCTCCCTCACCTCGGTGAGTCTCGAACCACCGATTCTGCTCGTCTCGCTCACCCACGGCAGCCGCACCACCGAGGCCGTCGAAACCACCTGGACCTTCGCCGTCTCGATTCTCGGTTCCCGTCAGGAAGCGGTTGCGCGGCGGTTCGCCACCCGCGGTGGTGCGCGGTTCGAGGGCATTCCGATAGACCTCGGCCGATCAGGACTGCCACTGATCCCGGATGCCCCTGGCGCAACTGGAATGTCGCGTGCACCCTGCGCACGATATCGGCGACCACCGTGTCTTCTACAGTGAGATCACCGATATGCGGTGGCGCGACGGCACCGGACTGGCCTTCTACTCGGGCCGGTTCGGCGATTTCCACGATTTCGGTCACGACGAATTGCCGTGGTGGTACTGACCACCACGTAGCTTCCGCCGGCGCGGGCCGGTCCCCGACGCGCCCGCGCGCCGTCGGGGCTCGTTTATTGAACATCCGGATCTGTTCACCGGGAAGGCCTCTCTTGGGCCTCTGATTGTATACACGCGGTCTACGACACTGGTCGGCGCGACTCCACGCCCGGCCGTTGCGAGCAGGTGGCAGGCACCTATGGGTGGTACCGGGTGCGCCATGGCGATCACCTCGGCTCGATTCGGCGCGACCGGTCCGGCAGGCATCGATTTCGGCCCCGCCGAAGGCGGTGAGCAGAACGGCACGACGACAGGAATGAATACAAATGAAGAAGTACCCAGTGCTTCTCGGTGCGGCCGCCCTCATGGCAGGCCTCATCACCGGCTGTTCGAGCGGCGATCGGACCCCGGACGCCGACCTCGTGTTGAAGAACGGTCGGATCTATACCGTCGACGACACCCAGGAATGGGCCCAGGCGATCGTGGTCAGCGGTGACAGGATCGTCTATGTCGGTGACGACGCCGGTGCGCAGGCCTACGAGGGCGATGCGGCGCGGGTCGTCGATCTTCACGGCAAGATGGTGACCCCTGGGTTCATCGACGGACACAATCACGCCTACCTCATGGCCGAAAGCCTGTTCTGGCTAGGCCTCGACCGCCATAGAACGGTCGAGGACAAGCAGGCCGCGCTGCGCGGCTATCGGGCCGAGAACCCGAGCATGCCGCAGCTCCGCGGGGTCGGCTGGGACGACATCGAGAAGGATGCCCGTGCTCGCGGGGCCCTACCCAAACAACTCATCGATGCGGCGGTGCCCGATATTGCCGTGGCGATTATCGAAAACAGCCACCACACGCTGCTCGTCAACTCGAAAGCGCTCGAGCTTGCCGGAATCACCAAAGACACCCCAGATCCCGAAGGCGCGACGATCGTCCGTGACCCGGTCACCGGTGAGCCCACCGGAGAGCTCGAGGAGTTCGGCGCGGAAAACCTTGTGATCTCCGCACTGCCGCAATCGGACTTTACCGTGGAGCAGTACCGGCAAACCATCCTCGAGTGGCAGCGTGTTGCCGCGGAGGACGGGATCACCTCGGCCTTCGTGCCCATTCACTACCCGACCGAGACATTGCTACAGGCATTCCAGCAACTCGACGACGAGAAGAAACTGACAGTCCAATTCGATCTCGCCCAGTAGGCGGACGAGACGAAGGGCGACTCGCAGGTCGCGCATTTCGTAGAAATGCGCGACAAATACCGTGGGTCGAAGTTCACGCTGGACACGATCAAGATCTTCGCCGATGGCGTGGGGGAGGCGAAGCTCGTGTGGAAGCAGGACGTGCTCAACGAGACCGTCGCGGCGCTGGACGCGGAGGGCTTCCGGATATACATACACGCGATCGGCAGTCCCGGGTTCTATCCGGAGGACAACGCGCTCGACGCCTTCGAATACGCCGCCCAGCGCAACGGCCGGCGCGACTCCAGGCATGCGATCACGCATCTCGATTGGACACGTGGCGAAGACCTGGCCCGCTTCCGGGAACTCGGCATCATCGCGGTCCCGCAGCCGGCGTGGTATGGCAAGGGCTGGTATGACGATGCACCCGCGTCGGAAGTGAACAATGCGATGCGTTTTCAGAGCTACCTCGACTCCGGTATCACGGTGTCGTCCTCGAGTGACTTCCCCTCGACCGCTACATTCACTCGTGACATGTACCCGCTCACCGGTCTCGAGGCGGGCATGACGTGGTTCGACGTCGACACCGCAACCGAGGCCGACCAATGGGCCCAGTGGGGCACCGGGGACGAATAACTCTTCTACTCATGGTGCTTCGCAGTTGAGCACCGGCTACATCGTCGGCTGCCAGGTTGCCATCGGTGATGACGCCATCTCGGCGGGCGTGTCGGGCGGGGTGAGTCTCAACGGTGGGTCGTTGGGTGGGTCGATGGGGTTGAGCGTAGGTCCGGGGGAGGTGAAGTTCGTGCAGATCGATTACAAGGACATTCAGAAATCGGGGGTGTACTCGGTGGAGTATCAGGACGCCGAGATCGAGGTCCAGGGGTGTGCGGGTTTGCGCAGGCGCGTGCGTACACGGTTGTGGAGATCATCGGTGACCACTATTCCAAGACCACCTTGTATGGCATGCCGTTCAGCATCGGCTGAGCCTGCCATGGGCCAAATCCCTCTCGCATAAGCGGACTCAATCCATTTGAAGGGTGATTTACACATGATCAACGGTAAGTATGCGGCGCGGGTGGCCGGTGCCACGGTTGCCATCGCGTTCGGTATGTTGTCCACCGGCGCCGCCGACGCTGACACTTTTGTCCCGCTTCCGGGTGGTGAGATTGTCAAAACGCTGTCGGACGGCACCGTCGTCACCGTACGTTTGGTGGGGGAGTCGGCGACGATCAGTCCGTCGATGGGTTCGACGCCGTCGCACCGCAATGCGTGGGCGTCGGGAAGTGCTCAGGTGCAGATCGGCGGCGCCAACAGTGCGGTCGGCGGCAGCATCTTCCCCGGTTACACGGTGGGGTGTCAGATCAATATCGCCGGTGGCGGTGTCGATGGTGGAGTGGAGGGCACCGCTGATTGGAGCGGCGAGCAGGTCACCGGTGGTGTCGGTGCGTCGGGGGAGGCAGTCTCTCCCCTCGGTCCCGGGCAGGCGCGGTCGTTCTACCTACTGGACCGGGAGAAGGCCTACGACTTCGGTGCCGAGTCGCACAAAACCTACAACAGTTTCTCCGGCAGCAGCGGTTCGGTGACCTGGGCGGACTCCACCATCGGGCTCATCGGTTGCGCCGGCTACGCCCAGGCCAGAGCATTCGTGAAAAGTTGAAGTCATCACCGACACTGTTACCAGTTGGGTCACCCTGTGGGGTCGGCCTTTCAGTCTCGGCTGAGCACCGGTTCGGCCGACCCGCCGGCCGAACCGGATGCCACGGGACCGGCCGGGAGCCATGCGGAGCGGCGTGCGAGCGCCATGCCGTCCCTTGCCGCTCGAGGAGTGAAATGGCCTCCGCGGCTCGGCGGCGCGCACCCCGCAGGCCGACCGGCCGGTCGATGACTCGAGGCCGCGCGAGGACAGCGCCCGCTCTCGGATGCCCGCGGGCAGGAATACCCACCGGCACCCGGTATGGCTCGGATTCGAATCGGGAATCGGTCGAGCCGCCGGCCGCACCGCGATCCTCTTCGATCCTGTGCACGCTCGCGGGTATCCGTGCCGGGGTAGAAGTTCGGTCGATGGACGAGTCGATGGCACGAGTGTACAAGGGCCGCGGGTGTGCGCTCTGCGAAGAACGTACATACTCGCAATTCGGTCACATTCTCACCTCAACGGCCGGCCCGGTCACGGTTTTCGCCGCAGGCCTTGACATCGGTGAGTAGCATCGTAGCCAGGTGTTCGCCCCTTCTGGGGAGAGAGTATGATCACCGCGAATCTTTGCCAACGGATTGCAATCGCTTCGACCAGGGGGCGCATGAGCCAGGAGCTCGCACCATATACCGTACCGGTGGTCAGCAGCGCGGGTCGAAGTCGATTGGCAAGCCCCGCCGGGCGGTGATCGCCGGCAGTTATTGCCCTCAACCTGTGTCCGACGGTAAAGGAACAACAAGACACGCCTTCCCGATGGGTCCCCCGCCAGTCGGTCATGGATCCGGCCGACAACCTCGTTCGCCATATTCCGTTTGTAACTGTCGAATCGTCTGGAGTTTCCCTGTGTCTACGCCTCAGCCGCTGGAAACGCCGTTGTCTTCCCATGACGGCCGCCCGGTTGCACCCAGTTCGCTGATCGATGGTGACGGACCGCGAGTAGCTTTATATACCAAGGAATTCGCCGCGGATCCCCAGCGTGTCTACCTGGAGCTGAGAGCCCGCTACGGATCGCTGGCCCCCGTGGAGATCGCGCCGGGTGTCCCGGCCACCCTTGTGGTCACCTACGAGACCGCGAAGCGAATCCTGCACGACCCCGAGCACTTTCCGGCCGACCCTCGGGCCTGGCAGGCGAACGTGCCGCTCGACTGTCCCGTCCGACCGATGTTGCAGTGGCGGCCGAATGCGCTGCGTAATACCGGATCTGTACATGCTCGGCTGCGCTCGGCCAACACCTTCGCTCTCAATGGAATCGACCTGCACGCCGCACAGGCGTTGGTCGAGAAAACCGCGGTGTCGTTGATCAACACCTTCTGCGCCGCCGGACACGCCGATCTGCTCGCACAGTTCGTGCACCCCCTTGTCTTCGAGGTCCTCAACACCCTGGTCGGCTGCTCGCCCGATATCGGGGCGCGCGTCGCGCAGGGCATGGCCGCCGTATTCGACACCTCCGCCGATGCCGAAGCGGGCAACGTGATATTGGAATCGGCGCTGTATGAGCAGACCATGCACAGGATCGCCGAGCCCGGCAACGACATCACCACTCGAATGATCGCGCATAGCGCGGAACTGACCGAGGAGGAGGTGATTCACCAACTGGTCGTCATATACGGGGCGGGGATCGAACCGACAGTCAACCTCATATCGAATACGTTGCGACTGATGCTGACCGACGACCGGTTCGGCGGAGGGATGGTCAGCGGTAGTCTCTCGACCGTGGACGCGCTGGAGGAGTTGCTGTTCACTGATCCGCCTCTGGCGAACTTCTGCTTCAGTTATCCGCGGCAGCCGATCCTCATCGATGATGTGTGGTTACCGGCGCATCAGCCTGTGCTGATCAGCATGTCCGCGTGTAATAACGATCCCGCGGTGCATTCCGGGGATTTCACTGCCAATCGGTCCCACCTTGCCTGGAGTGCCGGCCCGCATGCCTGCCCGGCGAAGGATCTATCCACTACCGTCGCTCGCGCGGCGATAGATCAACTGCTCGATGCGCTACCCGAGATGGAGTTGGCGGTCCCCATCGAGGATTTGCAGTGGCGGCCCGGACCCTACCATCGCTCCTTGGCGTGCTTGCCCGTTGCATTCGTACCGGCTCCGCCGATTACTGTATGAAGTATGTCAGCGGGTTAACCCGATCCTTCCGGTAGAAGGGCTGGTCCGGTTGTATCCGGGTTGTGCTGAACCGCCCTGGTTCCGGTTGAGGTTGCCTCGTTTCCTCGGCGGGTTCTGAGCACGGCCCGATAGGGCCGGAAAGGAAGTCCTTGCCCTGATCGACGCGCACCAGCTGTTCGGCCTGTTGCACTGACGTCGCCTTCCGGCACTTGCGGTCCCACAGCGTGTCCTGCATGATGCCGAGGTCCGCCCGGTCCGACATCTGGCCGCAATCGAGGCAGGTGTCGATCCGCAGGTGCTGGTAGCCGCGATGAACGCCGCCCAGGCAGACAAGGCCGCCGCCGAAGCAGAGCTCGACCATCTGCCCAAGCCTCAACGATTCACCGAAACAGAGATCCGCACGTTCATCGACGCCCTCGGTGACATCAGAGCGGTCCTCATCGCGGGCCACCCAACAGATAGAGCCGACGACGCGACGAACCGCTGCCGTGGGTGTCGGACACTGGTGCCAGACTCGGGGATGTGAGGTGGGTGGTGGCAGAATCGGGCGATGGGGGCGCGTATCTGTGTGCACTCGACCCGGACGGTCGGCCCGCCGGAGCGGTGATCTACGAGCCCTCGATCGCCGAGGCAGTGCGTTCCCGCCCCGAGGTCGAGAGGTGGGTGTGGCGGTCCACCGCCGAGATATACCGATTCCTGCCGGCGGCGGGCGTGCGGGTCGAGCGCTGCTACGACGTGGAGGCCGCGGAGGCCTTGCTGATCGGGTACGAGGAAGGGCAGTCGGGTCAGCCCCGTTCGCTGGCGGCCGCTTGGGCCCGCTTGCACAATCTGCCTGTTCCACCGGACGCCCCCGCACGGGTTGCCGAGATCCAGCCGTCGTTGTTCGGCTCGGGCCCGGTGCCGCTGCCACCCGGCACGAACGAATTCACCGCCCTGTTGGAGGTCTACGCGGGTCAGGTCGTCCGGACAGCGGCCACCGAGCATCCGGAGCGGATGCGGCTGCTGCTTGCCGCCGAATCGGCGGGCATGCTGGTTGCCGCGGAGATGTCGCGGTCGGGGATCCCGTGGCGCGCGGATGTTCACCGCGAGTTGCTGGACACGCTGCTGGGCGAGCGCTATCCGGGTGGGTCGGAACCGCGCCGGATGGCAGAGTTGGCCGAAGAAGTATCGCGGGCTTTCGGAGACGGGGTGAGGGTCCGTCCGGACTTGCCCAACGACATCGTCAAGGCCTTCGCTCGCGCCGGAATCGAGTTGTCTTCCACTCGGAAATGAGAGCTCCAACGAATCGATCATCCGGCGGTAGCGCCACTATTGGCCTATAAGTCGCTGTACCGCCTGTATACCGCCCACGGCTGGTCCTGGCTCGAACAGTGGGTACACGGCGGCCGCTTTCGTCCCGAATACCTGCCCGGCGGCACGGTTTCAGGCCGCTGGACCACCAATGGTGGTGGTGCCCTACAGATCCCGAAGGTAATCCGCCGGGCGATACGTGCCGATCCGGGCTGGTCCTTGGTGGTCGCCGACGCCGACCAGATGGAGCCGCGGATACTTGCCGCCGTCTCACGCGATCCAGGGTTGATGGAGGTGGCCGGTCGAGGTGAGGATCTGTACGCGGATCTGGCGGTCCGTGACTTCGGCGGCGATCGCGCGCAAGCCAAACTCGCCCTATTGGGCGCCATTTACGGCCAGACCTCCGGCGATGCCCTCACTCGCTTGGCCGGTCTCCGCCGGCGGTATCCGGCCGCGGTGGCCTATGTCGACGATGCGGCGCGTGCCGGTGAGGAGGGCCGTCTGGTACGCACGTGGCTGGGGCGGACGTGCCCGCCGGTGTCGGTCGCGTCGCCGGACCGGGAGGACCTGTCCCGGGAGAATCTCGGCGAGTACGGCAGCACCTCGGCGGCGCGTGCCCGTGGCCGCTTCACTCGTAACTTCGTGGTGCAGGGTAGCGCCGCCGACTGGGCCCTGCTGGTCCTGGCGGGCCTGCGTCATGCGATATCTCGTGCCGGGCTCCGTGCTGAGCTGGTCTTCTTCCAGCATGACGAGGTGATGGTGCACTGCCCGTCGGAGGAGGCGACGAGGGTCGCCGAAATGATCGCCACCGCGGCTGATACTGCAGGTCGGCTGACCTTCGGGCCGACACCGGTGCGGTTTCCCTTCACAACGGCGGTGGTGGAGTGCTACGGGGACGCCAAGTAGGGACCTGAACTTGTTTTGTAAGAGTCACCCGGTAGGCGTTCTGTCGACCGAGTGGGGTAGGGGATAACAGCCGGTGCCCCGCCGCGATCAGTACGATCCTTGCGGTCGCGACGAGGTGAGTGCCGCGCACGCAGCAGCAAGCGAATCCCGTGCACGGCGGCCGGCCTGGCTTTCCGCTACATCCCGGTGTCAGAAGACCGCCAGATGTCCTTGCCGGCGTGGCTTTTGTAGCCGACCAGGACCAGCGCGAGGACAACCACTTGGCAGGGGCGGGCTCGCCTCCTTGGTGATGGCGAGCAACTCTTGGCGCCGCCCGGTGATTCTCGGCGGATTCCGCGCTTTGTTCACGCGGTCCGCGTTCGACCTGGCCCGGACCCGGACGGAGGGCAGCCCGGACCGCCGCTCGCCGCGCCCCGCAGCGATTCGACCGTGCTGCCGCATGTTTGGGCGTGCCCAGGCGCAGACCTGAACACGTGCCCGCCGGCATGATCTGTCCTGAGTCCGGGGTTCGTCTGCTGGGCGCGTTCCATACTGGGGCCAGGTTGTAAAGCTGCTACTGTGCCGCGTTGGTGCTTGGGCTCGGCAGGGTTTGGCTAGAGCATGTCTGACAAATGCCGAGCCCCGGTGATGGGTGTGGGCAACACTATCCTCATGCCATTGTTCGTGGCCGCCGCCGGCTGACCGCGGGTGTCAAACGGCGAATAAGCCTTGGTTCTGGCCCACTTTGCGTGAGGGCCCAATGGTCAACATGTCACTCCGGAAGACGCCGAGCCTGTAAGAGGTGATCTTGCTGGTGCCCTCAACGTTGCTGTGACCTGAGCGTTCTACTCCCACGGCCCAGTCGGTCCCGCGAGCGACCAGTCAACTGGGATCTGCTGCAATAGAACCAATCTGCGGTGTTACCAGGCGCGGGACAGCCTGCTGCACCGTGGCGGCGACCAATCCAAGGGCCGCCATGGGAGCAGCGAAAAGCAGCAACCTCCAGTGTGACGACCAGTTCGCCGGCCCAGTGATCGACAAACCGACAAGTGCGGCGACAACCAACCAGGAAACCCACCCTCGCATTGCCAGTGCCGCTACCACAGGTGGGGTCGCGAGCAACAGCCCGAGGCAGAGCAGCGGCCATACCCCCAACACGTGGACGATCGAGTCATCGCACTGCAAGGAGGATCGGTCGCCATCGAGATACAGTTCACCGCTCTTCGCGCACGACAACGACACGCCGGCCATCGGTGAAGTACCGACCCACGCGGTAAATATCAACGCGACCACGGCCAAGGCCCACCACACTGCTCTCAGCATCGACACGTCTGCAGCCTAGACCGGTACACACCTGACGAATTGATCCGATCGATTTCCCCCGCCGCTCGTGGTGTCGCCGGTTGCCGCAGATCAACGAGGTGCCTCCGCTGTTGTATCTGCACGGGCTGTCCACCGGCGACTTCGCCCCGGGCGTTCGAGCAGTTCCTCGGCACCGGGTCGGGCCTGTCCGTGTCGGCGGTCAACAAGCTGACCGGCCAATGGCAGGACGAAGCGAAAGCCTTTGCTACCAGGTGGCTTTCGGGTGTGGATTATGTGCATTTGTGGGTGGACGGCATCCACCTGAAAGTCCGCTTGGAGCAGGAGAAATTGTGCCTGCCGGCGGTGATCGGCATACGCGCCGATGGCTGCAAGGAACTCATCGCACTCACTGACGGGTACCGCGAATCGCACGAATCGTGGGCGGATCTGCTGTGTGATTGCCGCCGCCGCGGTATGCGGGCGCCGGTACTGGCCGTCGGCGACGGGGCGCTGGGGTTTGGAAGGTGGTACGGGAGGTGTTCTCCGAGACCCGCGAGCGGCGCTGTTGGTGGCATAAGCAGGAAAATATACCTGCTGCGCTGCCGAAATCAGCTCATTCGGGGGCGATCGCGACGATGAAGGGGATCTACAAAGCCGAAGACATCGACCACGCCCAGTTAGTTCGAGATCGTCTACGGCGCAAAATATCCCAAAGCTGTCGCGAAGATCACCGGTGATGCCGATGCGCTGCAGGGGCAAACCGCTCGAACGCCCCATCGATATCACCCCGGCACCAACCACTGAATCCGGATAAACGGCAGTCGCGTAATCGCTTATGCCCGGTTTTCTGTCACCCGCTGCCGGCTCTCGGCCGGCCGCGGCGCAACCTCGATCACGCGAAGCAACTGCCATCGCGCCTCCTCCCATCGGGCGACTCGTGCTGCAGTGCGAGCATTGCCAGTAACCTCGCCCTGCATCCCTGCCGTGGCACGATGAGCGGCGTACGCACCAACGGCGGCCTGCGCCTCCTTGGCGACGTCGACTGCTCTGGGCACGTACCTGTTGGACTGGACCATCCCGGCGCCCTCCATTTCGCGCTGACAAGCCGCACAGACGGACACCGACGCGACCCCACTGGCATCGACGACATCCTGGCCATCACCACGAGCGCCGAAGTAATCCGAACGAGCACGAGCAAGAAGACCGGCATCGCCAGTGCCCGCCAGGAGCCGCCGCGCCGCGTCGAGATACCCACGCGACGCCCGAAGCAGGTCGCCGCTGATGCTATCGGCACAAACATCGAGAACATGAGCGCCGAAGTCCAGACACACGGCTTTACGCCGGCCCGGCTCTGCCGCCTCGAGCAAATCGACCAGAACGGAAGGAATAACGATCACGACGTGACACTCCTGGCCGATCGAGCAAAGTCCTTCGACCGACAGCCCCGTCGCCACGTCAGCCCAGTTGCCGCACATCCACAGGTCTTGCCGATATCTCCGTGTGTCGAGCTCTCGGCTCGACATCCTGCTTCTGTCGATCGGGGTGTCGCGTTCTGGCAGGGTGGCGGCACGGGTGTGAGCGTGATCCTACCTACCCGGCGTGTTGTCGGCGCACCATCTCGGTGATCCAAATGGGCGCGTACGGTGACGTGCAGTTCGGTGGGGTCGGGTAGTCGGCGAGCACCTGTAAGCGTTCACCGATGTCGATCGCCCGGGCGCGGTGTGCGGCGTGTTCGATCCCGATCTGGGCCAGGCAGTGGTTCATCGCCCACTGTAGGCGATCCGGGGCGTTCTTCATCTGTGCCTCGATGATGTCGAGCAGTCCGGCGAGGTCGAGGCCGGCCGGCCTCTTTGCCACGCGGTCGGTGGTCAGCGCCCAGCCGGCACTCGCGACCACCGGATCCGGATCGGCGGACCAGACCAGGCGCAGTGCTTCGGCGTGCGGGTTCTTCTTTACCACGTAGTTCACCAGCCAGTCGCACACCTTGGGTGTGTGTGCCGCGCGCAACATGGCGTCCAGCTCGTCGTGCTCGAAGTCCTTCGGCCGGCAGATCAGCAGCGCCAGCAGTCTCGCCGTGGTGTCCTCGGTCTCCCAGAGTCGACGGGCGAGTTCGGGCTGTGTTTTCAGCCGCTTGGCGAGAGCGCGCAGCCTGCCGAGGTTTACGCCGTGATCGTCACCGTGCTTCTCGTTCACCTCGCGGATCTTCGGGTCCTCGAGCGCGGCCAACTCGGCCATCACCTCGGCCACCGTCGTATCGGTCACCTCGGCCTCCTGTCCGTTATGTGGGATTCAGCCTACGAGCAAGCACGATGAGCCAGAGAAGCGGCAAGCGCACGGTCAAGGCCGCTATCCGTACTTCGGCACGAGTGCACGCGTTCGGTGGGCGTCTCGTCGAAGGAGCCGGCAGTCTCTACCGACAAGTCGACCGCCCTGTGCGCAGCTGTATCGTCGCCGTCGGCGCGGGGAAAGTCGCTCGGTATGGGTGTTCACTTCATTCGGTAGCGCGCTGACTGGCGTGGACGCCTGGGGACAAGCCGTGATCGCCGAGGTGGTCGTCCCTGTTGTCTCAGGGCGGGGATGTGATACCGGTGGGCCACCGTGTGCCGGGGCCGGCCCCGATGTCGGTGAGGTCGCGCCGGTGAAGTCCGCCCCGGTGAGGTTCGCGTGACCGAAACGTGCCCAGGGGAGGACCGCGCCGGCCAAATGTGCGCCGGTGAGGTCTGCGGCGCTGAGGTCGGCGCTGGTGAATGCCGCGCGGGCGAGGTCCGCATCGGCCGGTATCGTGTTGGAGAGTGATGGTGATGCGGAGTCCGGACCCGACCGGTGCGGCTGTTACGCCATCGGTACAGGTGCGGGCTGATCGGTCATGGATCGTTCGCGAAGGGGTATGCACTCGAGGTGGCCAGGGTCTCCCCGGCCTCGAGGACATCGATACCGTGGGCGGGGGCGGCGGGGTCGGTGCGGTGGTGGTCCCAGAACCCGCGGCAGGTCGCGTGCGGTGCCGGCCGTCCGTCTCCATAGGTGCTGTGGCAGACGACGTAGGAGTGCCGGCCGACACGGCGCGGGATCGCGTCGACCGTGGTCCTCTGCCGGAGGGGCCTCGGGTATGGGGCGATGGGTGTGCGAGTTGCGGCAAGGGCACCCCGACCATGCCGATCACCGGTTTCCTACCCGGTCACGCCCGCGCTGCCATGGTTGGGCCGGCCGTTGCGCTTCTCGGGCCGCGGGCGGGACGGGGCCGGCCGGCGGCGAATGCTACACCTGTAACCAACTCACGTTTGTGGTGAATGGTTGACACTAGAGGCGACAACCTAACTGGTAGGAGGATATTCGAATGGCCGGGCCCTATTCCGATACCGAGAAGAAAAAATACCTCGAGCAAGTGAAAAAACTTCTCGGCCAAGGCTATTCGCTGAACGCAGCCTGCCGGCAGGTCGCCGAACGCAACGGCGGCCGCCCGTCGGCGACGAGTTTGACCAAGTGGGCCAAGACAGCAGGATCGGGAAACGACGCCGGCCCGACCACGACCGCCGAGACCGCCGAGAAGCTCGGGCGGGTCGAGGGTGAGGACTCCGAATACCGTCCTGGCCTCGGCGACCTGGAGAAGGTGGACGCAGCGCTCGAACGGCAGCCCGACAGCGCCGCCGGCGTTGCACCCCTCCCCATCGAGACCACGCACACCGAGGGGCGTTCCGATCAGGGAGCCGAGCGCGACGGTAACAGCTCCATCGCCGCCGACCCGGATCCGGAAAATAACGCGCAGGAGCAGGTGATACACCAAGAGCCGGAGCCGTTCACCGACAACGCCGACCCCGCCGGCTCCGAGTCGGTGCAGGCATTCCCGGCCGCCGTCGTGGATATGCCGGAGGAAATGGAAGCCGTTCCCGAGCCCACTCCTCGCCTGCGGGGGATGGTCACCACGATGAGCGAGAAGATCCGTGCGCTGCGCAACCTTGTCACGGGCCACCACAGTCGATAGGCCCTGTGTGGGAATGGCCGGGGAAGCAGGTTCCAGTGCCTTGGCGCGGCGCATCGACCGGACCGCCGCCGCAGCGGCGAACGCGGTGATGACAATGATGGCGCGAACAGCGCCAGGAGGACACTCGTGCCCGGACGCGGCTGAAGGTGTCCATGGTGCCGCGTCGGCGCAGGGGGGCCGGCCTTTGGGGAGTGGTGCTGTTCAGGCGGCTCGTCGTGGTGGGATGGAGGCCAGGCGCGCAGAGCGTCGGCACGGGAGATGGGTTGATCGTCGGAGAGGGCGGCCAGTTCGATGGCGGCCCAATCCCGAAGCAGCTCCGACCAGGTGACGCCGCGGGCTTCGGCCTCGGCGCGGATACGTCGGTCCAATTCCACCGGCATGCGCAGAGGTCGAACCACCATGACTTCCTCGGCCAACACAAGCGGCGCTTCGGCCTTGGAGACCTCTTCCCACACCAGGTTCGGGTCGTCCATCAAGGCGTCCACCTGCTCAGGTGTCGGTACCGGCCAGTGCCGTTGCTCGGCCATCGGCGGGTCTCCTCCCACTGCTCGAACTCGGCCGGCTCGACGGGGCTCAGGTCCCGGGCCGAGGCGATATGCCATTACCGGCCCGACACCTGACAAATGGCCCTCTTCGGCGGTCGCCCCGCGTTTGTGCGGCCCCAAATGGTCAGGATGGATGCTCCGCTGCGATCGTGGCCGCGGCGCGGCCAACGCGGACGTTTCCCGGTCAGGATCTACATCACTTCCCACGGCTCGATCCCGCGCAACCGATCCCGCGCCCACTCCGGCCGGCCGTAACCCACCCCTCACAGCGTAGTACGACGTCATATGCACGTCGTACGTCTGACGAGTACGTGCGATCGGGTGCCATCGGTGCCTCGGCACACGGGCTTGGATGCGGGAGACCGGACTTGCTTGGGGACAGCCGTAGCGCCGCAAGACGCCGCACCCGGCCGGCGGCGGCACTATCGGAGCAGCCCGGTCAGGGCCGGAACTGCGGCCCTGACCGGGCTCTCCACCTTCGACCCCCTTCACGGACCGGTCGCCGCGCGGGCCAGGCGACCACGCGTTGTCGTCCCGGGTCCCCGCGGTCGAGGACGAGTTTTTCGATCTCGCCGGCTTTCTGGGCAGGTAGGGGATAATCGCGCGGTGGAGGAATCGGACGAGGGCGGCATCGGTCCAGTCCGTCACTTCGACCATGACGTCGCCGGCCTACACGTCGATGTCCACCACATGATTTCCTCGGCCGTATGGCCTCACCCCCGTTGCCGCTCGAAAGCGAAGTGTGTGATTGTGGGCCTCAGTCACGGAAGGCGTCTTTGACCTTCTCGCCCGCATCCTTCAGATTGGACTTGACCTGGTCGGTCTTGCCTTCTTGCTTCTTCTCCGGGTCGTCGGTGGCCTTACCGTACTTCTCCTTGGCCTGACCGGCGAGGTTGTCGGCCTTGTTCTTCGCCTTGTCGGTAGCGCCCATGGCGATCCCCTTTCCGCGTCGGCCGGCGATCCGGTGTCGCCGGTCCTCTCCCGCAGTAGCCGCTGGTGTGGAAACCAAACAGACGCCCGGGACAAACCGGGTGGACAGCCGGACAGCGGACCGGGTGACGGCTGTGACAATCGGGCGAGTGCCAACCCGTGTCACGGTGACAGCCGGGGCGGTCCCGGTAGTGCTCGCCGAAAAGCAACGGATCTGCCCGGTTGGGTGAGGATTACGGCCATCTTCTACGGCGGCCCGTACGCGGTAGTTTCCGGCCACCCAACAGTTTCCACACATACGCGCGTTCCGCGGCAAGGTCGATCGGTTCGCCCGCCAAGGTGTCGAGTAGTTCTTGGAGGTGCCAGCGGTGCAGTTTTCCGTAGCGGGCAGAGTAGAGGGCTGCGGTGTGGATCCGGTAGATGTCGGTGGTGTCGAACAGGGCATATCCGACGAGCTGGTAGATGTCGGTCACAGGCAGCGAGTCCTGCCGCTGCCCTGTTCTCCTGTTCTTCAGCCCTGGCCGGGTTGTCAACCCGATCAGCACCCCGTTCGCGATGATGTCCGCGTCTGTGCGGCAGAGCTGTGAGGCGGGGAAAGTCGGATCCAGCGTCACGGTGGCCGGTGGGGCGGTCAGTAGGTCGTCGAGTTCGACAAGCGCCGGCGGGTAGAGGGATTTCAGCTGGTTGACCGCATCTTCTGGGGCCAGGGCGAGCAGGGTGTCGACGGTGAATCTTCCGGTGCGGATCGGGTCTGCGAGGGGGGAGGTGGGGAAGATGGACGGGTAGCGGTACAGCTGCGTGCACAATGCCAAGGCCCAGCAGGCGCGAATAACGGTGAGCAGTGTGTTCTCCGGCAGCGGACTGGTGTGGACCGAACCTGCCAGTTTCGCTACTGCCCGGACCTGGTCGATGTATTCGGGGACATCCAATATCGGGTCGGCGCTGATCGCGGGCCCCGGCAGGTAGTCGGCATCGAGGGTGAACCGCAGAAGGTAGTTGAAGGTAGCCTCCACGGTTCTGGGGCTGGCCGAGCCGCTGTCGACCAGCAGGGTCCCAGCGGCCGCGCGGTAGCCGGCCTGCACGGGTCCGGGGTCGGGGAAACGCCGATCGAGGTACTGGCGTAACGGGCAGCCCTTGTCATCGATCGCGTCGGCCAGACAGGAATACTGATAGCTCATACGCATAATGATGGTAGGGGCCGGCGAATTTCCGTGTCGAGAGATTCCGGTCCTTTGCCCTGTGAAGACAGCTCTGCGGGAGCCTCCGGGACCTCGGATGTAGCTGCTCGAACCAGGGGGCAGGAGCTGGTGTCATGAGTGATCCGGGTGTGTCGAGTTGGCCGGTTACACCAGGTTACGGCCAGAGTCCGTTCGCCGGAACTGCGCAATGGCACGTGCGGTTCCGGCCGCCGTATCCGACCGAATTGCTCGACGACCTGGTGACCCGCGCAGGGATCGAGAGGTACGGCCCGGCGGCGAGGGGGGCTGTCGATTTCGCATGCGGTACGGGCGAGCGGGCCTTGCCGTTGCCTGCCCGGTTCGGTCTCGTCCGAGCCGTCGATACGGCCGGTGACCGTGCGTTCGAAAGGGGACATCGGTGGACCGGCGCCGCCGCGCAGCGGTTGGGAACACACCTGACCATACGGTCTCGGAGCACGCTCCGATGGTGGATATCGGCCGGGTGAATGGAGAAGGGCGGACGAAGACAGATAGTTCACCACGGTGGTGACTCACATAGGGGAGTGATGCTCGGCGCGCAGTGCACGCACGAACCGTGTGACGGCGCGGCGGCCGGTCAACGTGACCACCGTGGTCGAGCCGTGCTCGCTGAAAAGCTGCCGCATTCGCGGCCTCATCCGGCGGCGGTAGCTACCGATGTAGGTGAGGAAATCGAGGGTGATCCGGTCGTAGATCCCATCGCTGTGCTGTCCGCCCCGATATCTCACCCGACGCTGCAACACCCCCGACAGACAGGTGGTCGCGGGCAGGTTCAGGAAGATCACCGTATCGGCGCGGTACAGCCGGATCGGGAGCGTGCCGGCGTAGTTACCCTCGATAACCCAGCGGTCCGCGGCCGCCAACTCACGCCGGCGTTCTGCGAATTCCTCCTGGTCCACCGGTTCCACTCACTGTCGTAATAGACGGCGTCCACATGCTCACCGGAAGGCCCCACAGGGCGGCCCACTGGTTGGTGAGATAGGTCTTACCGCTTCCTCCGCGATGGGGACAGGGCCGCTGGTAGGTCTCTTCGCAGGCGTGGGCGCCGGGCGTTGCCGCCAGATCTGGCGACCGTTTGGTTTGGTGCGCGTTTCGATGCGATGAGGAGCGAGTAAGTCGACATAACCTTATGCGGGACCGCCCCGAGTCGGGTTGGCTCGTGGGTTTGCTGTTCCGCGCCCCGGCCTCACACCAGATCGCCGTGGCGTCCTTCTCGCCGCAGCCACCTGGGTGTCTTCGTCCGAACGCGAACGCCGACCGGGTCCAAGATCAGCGCCAGGCCACATTGCTGCGGCTGCTGCCGATCACCGAAGCGTTCGCTGCCGACCTCTTGGGACGTGAAGTCGAACAGACGTTCGCCGCCTTGTCCGGCAACGTCCTCACGGCAGCAGTAGACGACAGCCTGATCAGTGCAACGAACAGCCGGTACGAGCAGTCGAAGGCCTACGAGAAGTGGCCGAATGTCAAGAAGCCGGCTTGTGGATTGGGGTCCGTTCGAGCGGCTTGCGCATGCGTGAGACGTCATCGCGCACGGCCTGGGCAAGCTCGCTCGACGCCGGAAACAATCCGGAACTTCAATCCGCGACAAGCTGCGCATCGCGGGAATAGCGGTCGAGAATGGCCGCGTCGTCCCGACCGATCGGAATCTTCTCGACGCGGCACAGGCGTGCTGAGCGTTCATCGAATCGCTCGACCGCGCGGTCCACGGCACGTAAGTCGCCTACACGGGATGTCGGTAAGTCATGTCACCAGCCACAAACGAGGGGTAGGCCCGTGGGTGGCCTGCTGATGGTGCGGTGGATGGTGGAGCGAATGAGACGCCGTATTCCCGGGCCGGCTCGTGGTGTCGTCGGGAGATCACTGGTAGTGGCCGGGCACAACGGCATAGAAAAATCTATAGTGGTGGCGGTAGACATCCTCTGAAGTATGCGGTAGTTTCTATAGTGTTGGAAGTGAAGGAAGTGTCCAGACGGCACGGGAGATGATGAACTGCCCGTGGTAAGACGGCGGGCGCGGGACCAGCAGGTACGACGGGCGCGCCGCCCGCCGGGCAGCGAGATGAAGTTGCACGGAAAGATGAAGTAACCCTGTGAGGAGAAGGGAGAAGTTACCCGTCGGGTCACCCGCGAGTACGTGTGATTCGGGTGATCGCCGGCGCTGTGGTTACATGTCGGAAGACGAAGTAATTCCCCCTTTCAGTGCCCCGGCGCCGTACGGCGCCGGGGCACTTCGGCGTATGGAGGCCTCACGATTTCTGAACCCCCCACCGCGAACGAGAAGTTCGACGATGACGATTACCCCGCCTACACCATGGGCCGGGCCGCGGACATGCTCGGCACCACCCAGGCGTTCCTGCGCAGCCTGGACGAGGCAAAGCTGATCACCCCGCAACGTTCACCCGGCGGACACCGCCGTTACTCCCGCTATCAGTTGCGTATCGCCGCGCGGGCCCGTGAACTGGTCGACCGCGGCACACCCCTGGAAGCGGCGTGCCGGATCATCATCCTCGAAGACCAACTCGCCGAAGCCCGCGAACTCAACGCCAGACCCACCCAACAGGAGTGACCGGATACTCGCCACCTTCGGCCGGAAAACCCCTCACGGGTGGCGGTCTCGGGCCTCTGTACGCAAGCTGCTTCGCGGCTCCGGACGACCTCAGGACCGCGAGACCTGACCGAACGGCCAGAACGAGAAAGGCTCCGCACCGTTACGGTGCGGAGCCTTCGAGCCACGCCGAATCAGATAGCGCGGACGTCCTGAGCCTGCGGACCCTTCTGGCCCTGCCCGATCTCGAACTCCACACGCTGGCCCTCATCGAGGGTCTTGAAACCCGAGCCACCAATGGCCGAGTAATGCACGAAGACGTCAGGACCGCCTCCGTCTTGAGCGATAAAGCCGAAGCCTTTCTCGCCGTTGAACCACTTCACGCTGCCTTGAGCCATGCTGTACTAACTTCTTTTCTGTAGGCGAGCCGTGCAGATCACTTCAATGAGCCCGGTCTCGGCCTCCCACTATGCCACACACTCGAAACCCCGCACGTCCACGGCTCGAGACTGTAGGCAGCGTCACCGATGGGGCGCCGTCCCCAAGGACCACAGCGTCGGCCGTTCCACCATCCACCCATCGTCAGTGCACCCGCCCCACCGGCTCAACCCGCGTGTGCGGTCGGTGGCCCCGTCCTTACCGACCCCCCATTCATCGGCATACTCGCTGAAGGCGCAGAGCCGCCGATCCGGATGCGCGTCCGACAGGCCCGCGACCCCCTCGGTCGCAATTCCCTGGCGGCAGAACTCGGCGGCTACCTCGAGGAACTGCGTTTTCAGCGCCCCCGGACCCAGGGGTGGCGCCCCCGGCATAGCCTCCGAGGTGCATGGTGTTGTCGAGCTCGACCCGGACGACTTCGCGACTTGGATGAACCGGGATCATCGAGGCCGAAAAGGACACGGTCCCACCGCCACGGAGCGAAGGAGAGGTTCGGCTCGAACGGCTTCCACCGGTATCTGTCCTCGCTCGGCGTTCTCGATGCATTTCACGGTCGCGGCAACATCGGCTTCGTCTCATCGGTATCGGCCACGACTTTCCTGTGCGGCCCTTGATTCGGACGGTCGGGGTTGTCGGGCGCTCAACAGGATGCGCTTTCCGATCACGTCCTTGCGCCGGGCTCGAGGTGATTGCTCTACCGCCGGGTCGGGTAGATTGCCATTCCCGACCGACGCAATGTCTGTCGTGAGTCGAGACCTGGGGTTTGACGTGAGACGCCAACGATTGAGGCCCGCACTGCGAGTCGCTGTTGCCACTGTGATGCTCGCCGCATCTGTCATGGTGTTCGGAGTCGGGAACGGCTCTGCCGACAGCGGCGATCCGATCATCGCGTCCAAGAAGTTACTTGCCGATCCCGTCTCTCCGGACGGCTCGCGAATTGTCGCGAGCAGAATCGACGGCCGCAGTCTGACCATCTTGGTCCATTCTGCGGCGATGGACGAGAACATTACTGTCAGGGTGCAGCGCCCCAACGACGCCTCACAACCCCGGCCGGTGCTCTACCTCCTCAACGGGGCAGGCGGTGGGACCGACCAGGCCACCTGGTGGGCCAATACCGATGTCGGTGATTTCCTGGCCACCAAGGACGTCAATGTCGTGATGCCGCTCGGTGGCGCGTTCGCCTACTACACCGACTGGAAGCACGATGATCCAGCGCTCGGCCGCAACAAATGGCGCACCTTCTTCCTCCACGAGCTGCCGCCGCTGGTCGACGAAGCTCTGGGCGCCAATGGGATCAATGCCATCGCCGCGAACTCGATGACCGCCACCGCGGTCCTGCAGATGGCCGAAGCCGAACCCGGCTTCTACCGAAGCGTCGCCGGGTACAGCGGGTGTGCCCAGATCGCGGACCCGATCGGGAGACAGTTCACCAAACTGGTCGTCGAGCTCTACGGTGGCGGCGATGTCCGCAACATGTACGGCGAAGACGATGATCCGGCATGGGTTGCCAACGATCCGGTCGAGAACGCCGAGGCTCTGCGCGGCACGAGGTTGTTCGTATCGACCGGCAACGGATTGCCGGGACAGTGGGACACCGTCGACGGCGACTACGCCCAGCCCGGTCCCTACGGCCTGGCCAACCAGCTCGTGGTGGGCGGCGTCATCGAAGCCGCCACCAATTGGTGCACCCGCAACCTCCAGGACCGGCTTGCTCGGCTTCGGATCCCGGCCACCTTCGACTACGCGCCGTCGGGCACGCACTCTTGGGGCTACTGGCGCGAGGCGTTCTACAAGTCCTGGCCGATCCTCGCCGAGGGGCTCGGGATACCCGCGTAGGACGGTAAGATTTCCGTCAGAAGTGACGACATGCCGCGAGCGCGCACCAGCGCCGGCTCCTGCGGTGCGCAAGGCCGCCACGAACGCCGGAAGCGAGTGACCGCGCCACGCAGTGCCCCCGACTGCGCCGTACCGTACGGGGTATCCCGCCGACGGGGGCAGCGACCACCTCATGGCTGTTATCCGAACTCGTGCCGGGGAAGACGCCCACGTGAATCCACACGGGGTGGTTTCATCGTTTCCGCGGGTTGATCTTTGTGGTTGAGGTGTGTGTCTCCTTGTCCTCATTCGATAATTAATAGATGCTACCGACCAAGCGCGTGGGCGTGGTGGTCGATTCCACCTCCGGACACAAACGAGACATTTATGCCTCAGCAACGGTGTCCAGATATCGCCTGGGCACCCATTTTTATCTCAGCGTCCTGAACTGCGGTTTCGCCCCTGATGGGGTGAAACCTATGACCGGTGGCACCCTGCGGCCGCTGCTCCCCTCATTCGCTGTCGGTTCTCCATCCCTCCCGTCTATCGAACCGGCTTGTCCGCGGCGCCGGCGGCGTTCGGTTTCCGAATCTCGAACCAGACCGTCTTGCCCTCGCCGGAACCATGTCGGATCACACCATGGGTGGCGACGAATCCGCTCCGTAGCGACCACCACGGCAGTCGTTCCGTGTCGGTGTGGCCGGCCGAGAAGACCTCGTCGGCCCCGTCGTGAACCATGATTCGCGCTGTGTCGTCACCGACGACAACGTGCACCCGGCCATCGCCGTCGGTGTGGGCGAGCATGTTATCGGCCAGCTCGGCAACCAACACCTCTGCGGCCTCGACAGCGTCGACCGGCCAGCCTTCGAGCTGTTGTCGGACATGACTTCGAGCGGCCGCCACATCCTCCTCGGAATGTTGAGGGCGGATCAGGATACCGTCGTCGACGATTCTCGGTTGTTCCAATTCGCCGTTGATCCACCGCAATGCCTCAGTGGTAGCCGGAAGCATGCCGAAATGACCTACGCCCGTTTTCACTATCATCGAGGCACCTCGAATTGCGGCCAGATTACCCTGCGCGTGTGTCGCCGGTATGACGTTGTCGTCGGTGCCGTGCACGAACAGGACCGGGACCCGGATGTCGGCCAGGTCGATACCCCAAGGGTTTCTGGTTGATCGGACAATCCCGGCCCAACCGCCGGTATGGCGTCGAAACGCCTCCCCAAGCGATTTCACGAATTGGCGACGCCAGAATGTGTCATTGAGGATTTCCTGGTCTGAGGGAGGCAGTTGTGGTGTGAGTTCGGCCACGTAGCCCTCGGGGTCCTGCTCTATTCGCAGCTCCGCCGCGAAGAGAGTGCGTTGGATATCGAGATCGTCGCTCGACGCGAATATCGCGGCATTGTCGGCGGTCATACCGGTGGTATCCAGGCCCGTCTCGGGATGAGGGTGGCCGGGCCCGGCCATCACCACGACTCGGTCCAACGGTTCGGGAGCCAGCGCTGCCATGGTCAGGGCAACCGGGCCGCCGAGACCGCGCCCGACGACTGAAAAGGTGGAAAGTCCCCGAGCGGCGAACGCAGCGAGAATATCGGCGGCGACCTCACGAACGGTCCGCTCCGATGGCCCTATCGAGAACCCGGTGCCTGGTAGGTCGACCACGATCAACCTGATACCGAGCCGGTCCAAATCGTCATCGGACGGTCGGGGATCCAAGCGTGAACCGGGGACGTCGGGCAACAACACCACCGGTCGCCCTGACGGCGGACCGTACTCGTTGAACGCCACGCCTCTGCCGGGAGCCACCACCACGTATTGATCGGGAAGCCGGGACTGTTCCAATGGATCGGGAGGTGCGTACAACTCATCCACGATGGCCTCGTCGAAACGGATTCGCTGCGCGCTATCCGGCCGCACGGCAGTCGTTCGGGTAGCGGGTTCACCGACATCACTTCCCGGGCGGGAAAGCCAGGGCAATATGTCGTGCACCCGCAGACGGCGCCTCATCGAGCCACTGTCGGCCGGGAACCAGACCCCGATATTCGGAAACTGCTCCGTCGTGTGGGCATCGAGTTCACCCAATACCTCATACCAGCTCAGAAATTCTTCGGCGGCCGGGACGCGGGGAACGAGTGCCGCCACGCGATGCACTCGATCTCCGAGCAGTTCGGCCATGTCTTCGGTGAATGTTCTCCCCTCGAATCGGCCGACGATGGAGAAGTGGTCTATTCCGAGCCGGTCGGCGAGGCCGCGGAGATCGGCTGCTGCCTCGTCGGACTGCTGTGCCCGCACGTCGACCGAGATCAATCGCACGTCGTACATTCTCAGCATGTAGTCATGAGGGAGACGACCGAACTCATCGGATGAATAGTTCACCACGAACACCGGCCACCCGTGCGCCGGTCCACGAGCCTCGATGATCTCCGGGTCGAGCGGTTCGCCCGGATCCGGCGTCGCGGTAGTCGGCTCGACCGGTTCGGAAACCTGTATTCCCGACGCCATCTCCAGATACCGCCGCTCGAGTTCGCCGAGATCGGCCTCGCGCTGCAGCCACCAGAGGATATTACGCAATACGACCAACTCGTGCTGCAAGGTGCTTTGGTCAAGGTTGTGCTGAATTCGTTCTGTCCATTTGACATTCTCCCACTCGGCCTGCGACAAAGCCTCGGTGCGCCGGCGTGGCGGCACTGCCGTGCCGAGCATTGTTTCGTTGAATATCTTCGCCCTGATCTGTTCGTGCAGACCGACCCGTATCCGCTGCAATTCCTTGGCGCGCTCGTTCGCCTTGTTCGCCAGCTCGACCGCTCGTTGCGTATCCTCGCTTCGGTCTTTCCGCGAGGACCAGAGGAATTCGATGACCCCAACCCCCGAGACCACACCCACTACGGTTGCCGCAACCCAGCCCCCGCCACCGATGCCGAGCATCGACAACAGATAACCTCCGGCGAGCCCGCCCAACGCAACGCCTGTCCCACTTATCGTGCTCGCGATGCCGCCCGTCTGGCCGAGGATCCTCTCCGGCACCGATTGCGCCCGGTGGACTTCGAGTCCGACGTTGGAGGACACACCGACGAAGGAGACGCCGAACGCTGCCGCACCCGCTACGAACGGATTGGGGAAGAGCGCTTGGATCACTGCCAGGCCGGTAAACGATGCCAACATGCCCGGGTACAGACGCTTGATGTTCATGTCGGTGCGACCAGTCAGCCGACCCGCCAGCAGCGGGCCCACGACCCCGCCGATAGCTCCTGCACCGAGCACTGCTCCGGCCGCCCAGCCCGGCAGAGCCGCCTCGTAAACCAGTGCGGTGGTTCGTAGGGTGAATACGGCCCACATCGCATTGGCGACGGCCGTCACGACTGTGGCGTTGCGCAGAAAGCGGTTCCTCCACAGCGCACGTATACCGTCACGCAGCGTGACACGCTCGCGTTCTCGACGCTTTTGCGGCGGGAAGTGCGCCCGCAGTCTCCTCACCGTTTCGAAGCCGAACGCATGGCACGCGGCATTGACCGCGAACGGCATGAAGCTCCCAACGACGAGCAACGCCGGGCCGAGGAACCGGCCGAGGGTCGACGCTGAGTACTTGCGCATTTCGTTGAGCCCGAAGGCCTTGTCCTTGTCCTCCTGCTTCGTGCCCGCCAAGGCTCGCACCGCAAGCTTGCCGCTGGCATCGGTGAATATCGCCGCCGTCTTCTCGACGAATGCCAGCCCGGCCAGTGCCAGTCCCAGATGCGGCGCTCCGAGGAGGACCAGGACGCATCCGGTAGTAGCGAGCGCGAATCCGGCTGCCTGGCCCACCATTATGGTTCGTCCGAGGTTGAAACGGTCGGCAACGACTCCCGCCGCGATCGGGAACAACACAGTGGGCGCGGTCAACGCGAACGTGACCCAACCCGCGACGGTAGTCGACCCGGTCTCGGCCAACGTCAATAGAGGCAGAGCTGCCGACATAATGCTGCTGCCGATCGCGCTCGCGACAAGGCCGCTAAGCAGCCGTCGCAACGGTCGATTGGCGCGCAGGGAGGCGGCGGCCGGTCCGCTGTCGGTGCGGTCGGACTCGACGGCGCTCTGCTTGTCGGTCGGTGACGCGGACACCTGCTCGCGTTCACTGTTATGCCTGTCCGGCGCGGCCGCTGGGCCGGGTGATTCTTCGGTGGCGTCGTCGCGAGGTAGGGTGCGTGAGGTACGTTCGAGTTCATGCGGGGTGTGCGCTTCCCCCTTTCGGCTCTTGTCCTTGCGTGACCACGGTGGCGTCGGACTCCAGGGTGTGCGTCGTCGCGGCTTCGGTGTGTCTCCGACGGGTTTGCTCGGTGTGTCTTTTCTGCCGTTGTCCTTCCCGCCGTCGTCCTTCCTGCTGTCGTCGGACGGGGTTCCCTCGTGTCCGTTGGCGGGTGGGCCTTCGATGTCGTGTCGTGGGTGTGCTCGGTCGGTGTGGTCGGGTGCTGGTTCGTTGAGGGCCGACAGTGTGCCGTTGTCGTTTCGCAGGAAGGCGACGAAGGCTTCTTCGATGTGCGGGTAGGACTGTCTCCAGCGGTCGAGTGTTCGTACCCGGGTGTCGGGGTCTTCGATGTTGGTGTCGAAGACGACGATGGTGCCGTCGACGTTGGTGATGACATAGCCGTGTGCTGTGGTGCCGTCGTCGACGACGATGACGGCGGTGTCGGCGCCGTTCTGTCGGTGGTGGACGGCTTCGACGATCGATGCCAGGGGATCGTCGGTATGCGGTGTCAGCTCGACCTTGATCAGCTCTGCGGCAATGGCGGTTTCCAGAGCGCGCCAGTCTTTTCTACCTTCTTCGACCTCGCGTGCTTCGTCGCTTCCCAGCGCCGACACCACTCGGGCTACCCGGCCGATGCAACCGTCCCTACGTCGAGCCGCAGCACGCTCGGCCGCAGTGCGGTTGGTCGGTCTGTTGTCGTTCCCGATGTAGGCGACGAAGGCGTCGACGACCTCGTGATAGGGCGGTGTCCAGCGGTCGTCTCCGTTTTGGTAGGGGCGTATGCGCGGAACGTTGATAGGAGAGTTGATAAGTGTGTCGGCGACGAAGATCGTGCCGTCGATCGGTTCGCCGGCGGGGCCCTGCCTCGCCGACCGGTCCGTCCACGGTGTCGACCGAGTGTCTTCGCCCGTCTCCCCGGGCACCTGCAGGCCGTCGCCCAACGCACTGTCGTCCCCGGCCGAGGACCTTGCGTCGGCAGGCTCGTCCGGTCGCGGCTCGCTTGGGTCCTCCGATGGTCGGCTGCCGATGAGACCCTGCAGACCGTCGCCCTCACTCATCTCCTGGTGGTTACCGAGTTCGCCTTCGTCCCCGACCGGGGACCTCGCGCCCGCCGCGGTGGATGCCGCGTCGGCCGTCCCGGCGGTGTCGGTGAGGAGAACATGGGCCCAGGCGGTCACCACCGGCGCGACCTCGGGCAGGGCTTCGATCCGCGCGGACTCGCCATCGCCGGGCACTCGGAATTCGAATATGGCGGACTCTTCGGAGACGATCCAATTGGTGACGACTCCCGACACGGCAGAGGCGAGGAGCCGGCCGGCACGGTCGTCGATCTCGTCGACGGCCCGGGAGAGATGTTCGGCCAGCATCGCCCGATGCCGGTCGTGCAGCGGGCCGAATGCGGGGAGGTCCAGGTGCAGCACGCGCGTCTCGGCCGGATGGGCGGCAAGGACGGTGAGATAGGCGCGGATCGCGGCCTCCAGTCGCGATCGCACGTCGCCGCCCAGTGTGTCGGACATGGCTGCCCGGGTGGCGGTTCGCAGGCGTTCGATGGCCGCGACGCAGGCAGCCTCGAATCCGGCCTGCTTGTCGGAGAACAATTCCTGGTGGTTCTCGATGGATACCCCAGCACTCCAGTTGACATCGTACGGAGACATCTCGGTGTAGCCGAGTTCGGCTGCGACCGCGATCAGTTGCGTCAGTATCCATTCCCTCTGATCGGGTTCTGCTGGTGCGACCGGGGCACCTTGCAGCTGTTCCCGATGAGGCCGAGAGACCGGGGGCAGGACGTCCGGGGTGGCGGCGAGGTTCACGGCCGGTGTCATCGTGCCGATCCGGAGGAGGTCGGCAAGATCTCGGCGGAGGGCCGGTAGGGCGGCGGTGTCGCCGGTCACGGCCCAGTCGGCGAGAATCCCGTGGACCGCTGCTGCCAAGGCGGGAAGCCCGCGCTCGGGGACGACCCGCTCGTCGAAGACGGTCGCGAGTGTGGTGGCAATCGCTTCCGTCGTCTCCACGGTTCGCTCGGCGCGCTCTTCCGGGGTGAGGGTGAACCCCTCGACCAGCAGCATGCGCGCCGTAGCCGGGCGTGCGGCCAAAGCAGTCACATACGTATCCACCGCGGCAGCGACGCGAGCGGCGCGGTCCGACGCCGGCACGACACGCACCTCGTCGATGACCAGCTGCGTTAAATTGCTCAGTGCCTCCTCATGCGCCTCGGCGAAGACAGAATACGTGCTCAGGAAGTAGTCGTCGAAGATCTCGGGGGAGACCTGCGCACGTAGACAGACACCGTCGACGGTGGTTGCGTCGAACCCCTGCTCGAACACCGTCGCCACGAACGCCCGCAGCAATCTCTCGCGGGAATCATCCTGCTGCACAGCAGTTCTCGGAGGCGGCGCGAACAACCACTCCTCGTCGTCCGCGGGCCGGAGGAACGTCGGCTCCCGGGGCGGCGCGAACAACCGCTCGTCGTCGTCCGCGGGCCGGAGGAACGTCGGCTCCCGGGGCGGCGCGAACAACCGCTCGTCGTCGTCCGCGGGCCGGAGGAACGTCGGCTCCCGGGGCGGCGCGAACACGACGTCCGCACCGCGGATGATGGCCCCCTCTACCAGAGGGTCGGTTTCCATCGCGTCGGCCACGGCGAGTATCAGCTCGTAGTCTTCGCCCTCGCCGCGAACCACCACTTGCCCGGATTCGACCGACACCTGGGTCCGCGACGGCCAGATCTCCGGCCGAGGGTGCGGGTCGACGTTCAGTGCCGCGTGCAGAAGCATCTTCGCGCTGCGGACGCGAGTGAACGGCCGCAGCTGTTCCTGCAGCCGGCGGGCCGCCGCCCACGCGGCGGGCACATCGGCGAGTATGGCACCGAGTGCGGCCACCCACGCCGTATCGTCCGGCTTCGCACCGAGAGGCTGCTCGACCAGGTTGAATCGCTCCGCCCACACACGGTACTCCGGGATATCCGCGAGGAAGCGGCCCACTCCGCTGGATGACGGCACCACCACCGGCACACCCTGTTCGATTGCTTCGGTAGCGACGAGGCCGAACCCCTCGGCCCGCGACGGCATCACCACGACGGTCGACGAGCGGATATCGGCTTGCAGTTCCTCCAGATCCGACGTATGCGGCTTCAGCTCGACCGCAGCCGGGTCACCGATCAGTTCGACCAACTCCGCGTCATCCCCCGAGTAACCTCGAGCCACCAGCCGCACGTCACGCCCCTGCGCGCGCAGCTGCCCCACCACCCCGGCGATCTCCTTGACACCTTTCAACGGGTCTTCCAACCGACCGAACAGCAGAATCCGGGCCGGGTCGCCGGGTGAGGGGACCTGTGGCTGCTCGACCATCGCCAGACCCGGCCGCAGTTCGTGCACCGAGCCGCGCCCCGCCATGACAGCTTCCGACAGCGCATCCATGGCGAGCACCGGCCCCAAGCCCGTCACCAGATGTGCGCGCCGCGCCATGTAGATACCGGCCGCAACCTTGGAACGGCCTTGTTCCGGATTGTCGCTGAGTCTTTCCCAAAGCATAGGTGTCAGGTGGTGGACACTCACGAGTTTCGCGGCGGGATACCGCATCTCGGCCTCGAGCGCCGCCTCGAGGCCGTCGTCCGCATCATGCACGATCACCAGATCCACCGGCTGCGGCAAATCGTCGGCGTACCTGTCGACCAGCCTCGGCAGACGCGGACTGCCGACAGCGGCGGTGAGAGATGCCTCCACATCAGGGGGCCGGAAATCGCTCTCGACGTCTTCCGCCTGGACGATCACCTCTTCCGCCCAGACGATCACCTCGTGCCCGGCCTGCGCCAGTCCCTCGCACAGCGACACGTTCAACGTGGCCATACCTGTCCCGCCGGCCCCCCATTGGCTGCAGCACACCAGGATCCGCTGCCTAGTGAGGTCGAGCCGGACACGATGACAGACCTGGCCCTCCGGTAAGGGTTCGGCGGTGCCGATATCGATGCGGCCGTCCACGTCGGACAGTTCGCGACGCAGTTCCTCCACCGTCACACCGGGATCGGGATCGATGGCGGCCGGCCTGGTGTAGTCCAGCTGGGCGAGCAATCGGTGGCGGCCGTCGGCGTCCTGGGACGCGGTCACGACGAATACGGAGTCGTTCCCGACGTAGGGCCCGACCAGGTCCGCGAGTCGCGGCACCGCATCGATGACGGCCTCGCGCGTCCGCGCGGGGTCCGATTCGGGTAGCCGGGCCGCGACCGTGGCGGCGAGAGCACCGGGATCCGATGCGTCGGCGACCGGCCCGACGACCAACTGCCAGCGGAAACCGCTGTACTCCTCTCGCATCTCGACCGCATGCGACCGAGCGTCACGATAAGCATCCAGCGGCGCATAGCCCGGGTCGCTCGCCAACCGGTCGGCGATCTCCCGTGCCTTCACGGCGTGGTCGCGACGCATGTCCCGGTTGGACAGCAGCCACCCGTCCGGCACCCGGTATCCGCTGTCGGGGTGGGTGAAGTCGGCGCGGTCACGAAGGTGGTCGACAAGGGCCTGGCGCTCCGGAATCTCGTTGCCCCGAGCGCGCCACTCGGACAGGACCCACCCGGCGACCGCGTCGGACTCCGACAACGTCTGCAGGCCCGCTGCCGCGACCCAGCGGGCAACTCGCATCGCCGTCTCGAACTCGCCGTCGTCGGTCTCCTCCCAGCGCTGCCGCATCTCCGTCACGGCCGTGGGCAAGGCGATCAGCTGGGTTCCGGTCCGTTCGTCGAATCCGGCGCCGTTGACCGCGAATCCGAGCATCCGGGCGGTGCTCACGGCATAGCCGTGCGCCAGGGCACGGGCGTTGAGCAGTTCCGCCGATGTCGATGTGTCGTAGCGCGGCCGGTCGGCGCTGCGTCGCCCGTCGCCGAGATCGCTCCAGGAGGCAGCGATCATCGCCGCCATGATCTCGCCGAGGTCGGCGCCTTGCAATACGCCGTTGTCCAGAATGTGGCGCAGGTCCTCCGCGACGTTCATCCCGCTGTGGCGCAGGTCCACCGCCCCGAACTCGTGCAGTCCGATCGCATCGTCTCGGATGCGGTCGGCGCGAGCGACGTCCGCGTCGTCGTTCCGCGTCCGGCCGATGAACAGCCCCTCGGCCGCCAGTCGTATCCCGCGTAAGATTTTCGGATCGCCGAGCTGTGCCTGCGGCACCCGTGAGCGCAGGATCTCGGTCACCTCGTCGATCTCGCGCTGGATCACCTGTACGGGCAACGGCGCAGAGGTGGGACTCGGCAGGTAACCGGTGTTCCGGTCGGCCGATGCCGCATCTCCCGGCGGACCGTGCTCCTGCGTCCGCTCGTCCTGACGGTCACCGGGATGCTCCGATGGCCGGCTGCCGACGAGGGCGAGTTCGGCCTGGCGGGGGTTGTTCGGCTGATTATGCGTGTCCGCTTCGGGCCTCGGCCGATCGGGGTACACCCTGTTGATTTCGTCCACCATGGCCGATGGGACGACAGCGCGCTGGGATGGCGGCAGGGCTTCGGCGGCGGGGGCGCCTCGGCGGGGGTCCGAGGTGAGGTTGCCGTTGTGGTCGAACTCGATGGTCTCGAAATGTTGCTTGTGGGTGGGGATCTTGTCGAGGAACTTTCGTTGCTTGTGGTGCCATTCGTCGAATCCGACGGCCTTGTTCAGCAGTGTGCGGCGGTTGTGGAGGTCTTTGGGGCTGTAGTCGGTGTCGGTGTCACCGTCTCTGGAGACCGCGAGGTCGACTACGACCAGGTTCGGGTGCCGGACCGATGTGCTGTCGTTGACCAGTAGCACCATGTGGTATTCGGCGCGGTCGTCGGCGTTGGCGTTGTTTCGGGCCGGGGTGTCTTTCCATTTGTAGATCAGGACTGTGATGCCGCCCGGCCGGGCCTTCAACGATTCGACCACTTGGTCCAGCGATGCGGCCTTCTCGAGCGGGGCGTCGAACACCTCCTGCACCACGTCGAGGTCGTGGCCCTGCAGCGTGGTGGCGGGCTTTTCGAAGCGGTGGGCGTTGTCGGGGCACAGCACCCGCATGCCGGTCACGGCGTTGTTGAGGCAGCTTTTGGGGCTGCGGCGGTGGATCTGCACGACGAGGTCGAACAGGGCCGCGGTGGCCAGATACTGTGACGCCGCGGCGACGACATCCTCGGCCACCGGCGTCTCGGCCATCGGGTTCTCGATGTCCCGGTCCACCGATACGGGGTCGACCGATGCCGGGGCGGTATCGTCGCGGGCGGAGGGTTGTACGGTGTTCGTGGTGGTCAGGTGGCGCTCGACTGCTTCGCCGAGGATGTCGCGGGCGATGGCGGGGGTGACGGCGGTGAGGGGGTAGTCCAGTGTTTTCGCGAGGGTGTTTCTGGCTTCGGTCAGCGCGGGGTCGAGGGTGCGTAGGCCTTCGGCGCCGTCGATATCGGCGATCGGTAGGCCCAGTTCGGTGGCGAGCCGGTCCCGCAGTAGTGTCAGCCGGTCCAGTGCTTGTTCGTCGGCGAACCGGGCGTGTTGCAGGATTGTGGCGGGTGCGGTCGCTGTGACGTGTTGTTGTAGGGCTTCTGCCGCCGCGGGTGGGATGCCGGTCTGTTCGAGCAGCCCCCGCAGCGGGTCGGCGGCACCGTGGTGGTCGGGGGCGGTGAGGTGGCCGGTGACGGTGGGGGTGGGGATGCCCAGCAGCCCGGCCAGGCGTGTGGCCTGCTCCGGTAGCTCGTCGGGTTGCTCGTCGGGTCGGGTGGGGTCGATGCGGCTGTGGTAGGTGCCGGTTTCGGCGGCGGCGAGGGTGAGGGCGGGGTTGGCGGTGGAGTGGGCGTGGTGGCCGACGAAGTCGGCGGTGGAGTGCCGCAGCGCGCGTTGTTGCAGATCGGGTGTCAGTGAGCCGAGGTTGTGGCTTGCCGACAGGAGTGTGTTGTGGTTTTCGGGGGTGGGGTCGGCGCGGTGGGCGGCGGCGGCCTGTTCGTAGTGGATCACCGCCTCGCGTACTGCGTGTAGGTGCATGGCGTTGCGGATCAGCGCGTCCTGCGGCGACATCAGGACCTGCGCGGTGCCGGGGTCCCCGTTGCGGGCGGTGCGATTCTTGGCCTGCTCGTAGATGTAGGACTGCTCGGGGATCTCGGTCATCCACACGTGCATGCCGCCCTTGGCCAGCACTTCTTCGGACACCGAGATGTCGACGCCGCGCTGGCCTTGGCGGTTGATCACCAGGATCTTGCCCTGTTCGCCGGCGGCGTCGAAGACCTTCTGCAACTCGGCTTCCCAGTCCGCACCCCACCCGGCGATCCGGTCGGCGTCGACCGCCTCGATTGCCTCCCTGGGCACGCCCTTGCCCACCAACACCGCCACCTGTCGGTCGACCAGGTCGTTGCGGTGACACAGGATCTCCTGGAACCGGCCGCGGCCCCCCTCCCACATCTGGTGCGCGTAGTCGGCGATGGTGTCCAACTTGGCGCGGGTGTTGGCCACCACATCGGGGCAGCCCTCCCGCAACCGATGCGTCTGGGACCGGTCGACCTGGTGTGACCCCTCCAAACCGTAGATCTTTTCCAGCACGGGGTTCAGGTCCGCGAGAGTGCCCGACGCACCTGTCACTTCGTCGAAGAACCGGCCCCCCTTGCGGTAGATTTCGACCGCATCGATGCGCTTGGCCGAGTCGGCGTCGGCGCGCACCACGATTTGATGCTGCTCGGCGCTCATCCCGCGAGCCTCCGCAGCGCGGATCTCCTTCGCCTCGACGGCCTGGGCCAGGCTCGCCTTACCCGGCTCGGCGCTCCACCGTGACTCGCTCGAGGTCATCGGATTGCGTTGCAGGCCGTGTTCGCCCTGATCGATGATGACGATCTTGCCCGCATCCATCACGTAGTGGGTTTTGTTGCGGGTGGTGAACTCGGCGGCGGCGGCCGTCTCGAGCCGCGACAATCCCAGCCCTTCCAGCCACTGTTTCCCGCCCGGCAGTGCCTCGACCTTCGCCCGTCCCTCCGGCGTCAGCGCCGCCTGACCGTCGTACCAGAACTCGACTTCAGGGGTTCCGTCCGGATACAGGCCGATTTCCTCGGTGATCTGCGCGAGGCCGAAATCCTCATGGGACAAACCTCCGCTCTCGAGCGCGTCGGCAAGGAAGTCGTGTGCGGCGAACACCTCGCGTGCCGTCGGCTCGGGCGCGGCCTGCTCCGCCCCTTCCGACCGCAGGAACAGCCGTTGACCACGGTCGATGATCCCGTCCATCTCGTCGATCAACACATTTCGCGGCGGCCGGTGACCGGCATTGCACAAATGCCCGACCGTCTCACCGGTGGCCACCACGATCGCCGGGCGCCCGTCGGCGACCGGCCCGAAACCTTGCTGCTGATCGGCCCGGAACACGTCGATGCCGAAATCGGTCAACAGCTTTCGATACTTCTCGACTTCGCGGTGGGCCAGCCCGTCGGTCGTGGTCACCAACAGAACCGATCCCTCATGCACCGCCCGCTGCATCGCCGTCGCCATGAACATCAGCGACTTACCCTCGCCCGGTTTCATCTCCACCGGATGCTTGGCCAGCGCATACACCCCCTCCACCTGCTCGACCCGCAACACCATCCCCCCCGGCACCGCGTCGCTGATCGTGCCGCGCCGAATGATCTCCAGCGTCGCGATCATCGACTTCTGAGCGTCGCTGTCGGACAGCCCGGCCCTCACCACCTCATCGGGAAGGTTGCTCAGCCGCAGGTGCTCCGGCACCCGATCACCGGAACTCGCGTGGAAATCGATCAGTAGGTCGACCGCACGATCACGCGCACTCGGCGGCGGCGAACCGGCAAGGTTGTCGGTATCCGCGGCCGGGTCGGCCGGCGTCTCGTGACGAGCAGCAGGGGCGCCCTGTTCCGCGCTGTGGCCATGCTCCTCGCTCACCGACGAGCGGTGTTCGCCGGCGCCGGGCGTTTCGGACCTGTCGCCGGCCACCTCGGCCTGGCGGGCGCCGGTTGGAGTTTCGTGGCCAGGTTCATCGGCCGCGATATTGCGCTCTATGGCATGAGCGCGCTCCTTGTTCCCTGGCGATGGGTGTTCGCCCGGGGCAGCCGCTTCGGGCCCGTTGCCGGTACCCGTGTCCGGGTGGGTGCCGGGTGACGGCTCGTGGCCGAGACCGGCGGCCGGGATGTTCTGTTTCCCGGTCCGAGTCTGCTCCGCATTCCCCGACGGTGGGTGGTCGCCCGAAGCAACAGCCCTTTCGGGCCCATCGCCCACAGGACGCGGCGGGGTGTTCATCGAAACCTTCGGCGGCGCCGACGTTTCACCCACGGCCTCGACCTGCCGCGGCGCTGTCACGTTCGGGCGGGCGACCGATTCCCCTGGCTGCGGGCGCTCGACCGGCGCGAGGGCCTCGGAACGACCGGTGGCCCCGGCCGCAGAAGCCGGTGCGACCGGACCACGACCGGCCGCCTCGGTGTGAGGTGTCGAGCCCAGCGTCACGGGCGACCGCACTGCCACGGGCCGCAGCGGTGCGGTGTTCCCGTTCGCTCCGGCCCCCGGCACCTCCCGGCGTTCACCCCCGGCAACCACAGCCTCCGGAGCCGCCACCCAGGCCGCCTTCGCAGCCTCCCACGCATGTTTCGATTCCGCAGACACCTCCACCGACGGGCGAGCCGCCAGGGCGGTGTCCCCGCTGTGCATGGCCGCGGGCAGGTCGGGCGGGATGAAGGCCCCACCACCGTCGACCACCGCCCCCGCCGCGGCACCCGAACCCGGATGAGCACCGACATGCGCATAGACGGCCCCGGCGAAACCGCCATTGAGCAGCGGCGCGATCACCTGATGGAAATTCTCCGGCCAGCCGGTCACCACCGCCGCCGCTCCCAAACCCCCCACCGCGCCGGCCGTGCCGTGCACCAACCCCAAGGCCAATCTGCTGCTCTCGATCCGGGGAAACACCTTCGGCACGAACCGGCCCGCGATCATGCCGCCCACCGCACCACCCGCACCCGACAACGCCGCCACCCCGATCGAGGTCAGATCGATGCCCGTCGGATTCTCGCCGTTCGGTCCGATCACGGCGAAGGCGCGGTCACCGAACGCGACCTGCAGTCCCTGCACGCCCGCATCGACAGCCACGGGCAGCGCGGCGGCCTTACCCAACGTGACAGCCAACCGGAGCGGCCCCAACTCCGTGGACCGGGCCGCCATCCTCATCGCGACCGCCTTGAAGGCCTGCAACAGGGCCGCACGCAGCATCGCGATCCGGCCCCGCCCCTCGACCAGCATCGACTCCACCACCGGCGCCGCCGCCACCGGCCCGGCAGGACCCCCCGCCGCGGCGGCGGACACCACGGTCACAATCCGCCAGGCCAACTCGATCCCGAAGGCGAGCATCACGCAGAGCGTCTTCTCCGCCTCGTTGGCACCGGCCTGCACCTGATCGGCCAATGCGCGCGCGTCGTCACCGAGCCTGGCCGCACCATCCCGGTGCAAACTCAGCGCCTTGCGGGCCTGGTCGCCGACCGTGCCTACCGAATTTTCTTGCTCGAGAATGTATTTCGCATCCTCGGATTGGCCGTCGAGCGCGGTGGCATACTTCCGCAGCTCCGTGACCATCCAACGCATCCCGGAAATGTCGGCACGCGGCAGTCCTCCTCCGAACACCACCGCCTCGATCAGATCCCGCAATCCATCAGGCAGACTTTCGAACAAGTTCTGCAGCTCCGCGACGGGATCCGGAAACGACGAACCGTCCACCGGCACTGCCTACACCGGCTCAGACGCCGCGGCGACCAGCACCGCATGCAGTGTCCTGGCCTGCACACCCGCCTCGTCGCCCCGCAGCACCACCTCGGCGAACGCAGCGCCCACAGCCCGGCTCACATCGAAACCACCCAGGGCCGTGGCATCCCCGGTCAATTCGGCACGCCACTGCCGGTAACCACGCACCACCTCGGCGAGTGTGCGGTGGCGTCCCGACTCCCGACGCAGGTACTCCGCGATCAGGACCCGCTGTGCCTGCCTGCTCGCGAGACCGCCACCAGCGATATCGAGCGCCCGGCCGAATTCACGCAATGTTGCCGTATAGATATCCAGTTGTGCCGGCTCGGCGCCGGGTTCCGTGATTCCGGTCGCTCGCTTCGGCTCCTGTGCGGTTCGCTGGTCGAGAGTCATCGAGCGGGTTGCGCCCTGGATGCCGCGCGGTTCGGAGCTCCACCGCGCCATGCCCGATTCGTCGGTGAGTTCTGCCACCGCGGCGATATCCAGGGTGATCACCGGGTAGTCGGTGAGCACCCGGTCCACCGCGGACACGAACTCCCGCACGGCCGGTACCTGGAGGCCGGGTGTGTCGAATCCGACCACCCGCACACCGTGGCGGTCGACCAACATTCGCGCCAGCCACCCGATCACGGGATCGGATGCCGGTCGCTCACCGGAACTGCGCCGATCACGCTCACGGGGCTTTTCGCCGGGCGGTTTGTTCGACGGCGGCGGGGAATCGTGCCGAGGGCTCGGCTCGGCACCCATGGGCGGGCCCGCTGTTCGAGACGGCTGTCCGGCCCACGGGGTGTCGCGCCGTCCCATACCTGACTCTACCGGGCGACCAGGAGCTGGGCCTGGGGTGCGGGGTGCATCCCGCGTGGCGGCCGGGGGCAGCACCGAGGACGTGGGAGGCACCGTGGACGGGGGCGCTACCGAAGAGGGGGGTCGTCGACCGGAGTTTTCGGCAGGATTGCCGGATACACCATTGCCCGCTCGACTGCCCTGTTCCGGCTCGGGGCGTCCACGATCCGGCTGAGGGCGTCCGTGTTCCGACGGCTCCTGACGCTGTTGGCCGCTTTCCGACGTCGGCCGTCCCGCGGAACCATCCGTCGAGAGCGGTGCGCCAGGTGTGGGTGGCGCAGTGAGCTGCGCCCGGTCCGTCGGATACGCCGGGGCCCTCGCCGCCGGAGAGGTCGCTGTGGGATCGAACGACACTGGCGGCTGTACACCGACGGGAGACGGCGTGCCCGTGCCGTCGTCCAACCGCAGCAAAGCCGGCTCTCCGGTTTGCGGATGCATGCCCGGAGCCGCGGTATTTATCCGGGCAGCACCGTCGACATCCTGTGCCTCGAATTGGCTTGCAGCATTGGTCATTCCGACGGACGTACCGTGCAGGCTCTCCGCCATCGCCTGGACATTGGTCAGCAATTGATCGGCATGCGGTTTGAACTCCTGGGCGAACGCCAGGCCCAGATCGTCGTCGCCCCAACTACCCTCGGCCTGCGCCAGGCAATCCCGCAATCCCGCATAGGTCTGCCTCATCCGGTCACCGAGTTCGGCCAGCCGTGCTCCCCGCTCTCGCAGACCGGCCAGGTCCAACCGTGTTTCACTGTTCATGTCCCACCTAGGTCGGTCAGGCTCGGCCGCTGGTGCGCAGGCGGAACCGCCGCTCGAAATCGGTGACGAAGACCGATAGCGGCACCGACGAGCTCGAACGCTCCACGACACCATCGTCGGCGACGTAGAAAACCGCGCGGTCCAAAGTCATTTCACCGTCCGGCACCGGCGAACGCACCATCCAGCCCATGCTGATGCGGTCGGCCCGCAACGTCGACAGGGGGTACCCCGTGGTGTCGTAACCCCGCCTGTGGATGTGATCCCGGACCAGGTCGAGCGCATCCGCTTCGCGGATCCCGGCGGTGCGACCGGCGACCAGATCGGCGAGCACGAACTGGAACAGGGCGCCATCGATGTCGACCCCGGCGCCGTTACCGAGAACCTGCACGATCGCCTCTCGTGTCACCGCGGCGGCCTGCGCCGACGACACCAATAACTCGGCGCCTGCCGTTTCCGGTGACGGGCCATCCAGCAGGCTGTCGACCACTCCCGCAACCGTCTCGACCGTCCACACTGCGGGCAGCGCCGGCGCGCATTCCGGTATCGGAGCGGATTCGCCCCGATACCACTGCCCGGCCTCCCACCAGTAGCAGAACGACAGCAAGCCGGTCATCGCACGCGGATTGAGCACCGGGTCCGCCACCCAGTCCGGAGCTCCCGCAAACAATTTCGGCATCTCGCCACCCCCGTTGTACGCAGCGTCCAAGACCGGCGCATCCCACACCCCGCCCGACAGCACCGCGCGGTCCCCGGGCAGCAGAGTCAACGTCGAGCCGCTATGCCCCGCGCTTTCGAATATGCCCACCGACGGACCGATCCGCGGCCCCCGCTCCGATCCGACCGCCACGAAGGCCGCCGCCAGCACCGCCCACCGGGCCCACAACACCGCCAGTTCCGGCAACTCACCGGCCACGACCACCGCCCGCACACCCGCACGCTGGTCCGCCCGCATCCCGTCCGCGGCAGCCTGCGGCGGCCTCGACTGGCGATCACCACGCCCGATGTAAGCCGCCAACCACACCGGCAGCCGACCGCGCGGATAGTGTTCCACATCAGCCAGATATGCCTCCGGCGCGAACAACTGCTCACCGGGAAACGGCTCGGCACCATAATCGGCGACGACCTCGGCACCGTCCCCGTCGATGCGCACCAGCAACCGCCACCATGGTCCGCTCTCCGACCCGGCCGACATCCGCCGATGCCGACGCACCGACTCCCACACCGCATCCGACACCTGGCACCGAATCGCCCTGCTGCCGTCATCGGCCACCAGCAGCGCCGATTCAGCGACAACGGTCATCGCGAACCACGCCTCCAACCGTTGCCACCCGAGCGGGGCAAGCCCCCGCAACCCATCCACAATCCGATCGGCCGGCTCCGTGAGATCCTCACCTCCCGAATCGATCACAGCACACCCCCAATTCGGCGAACCTTCACTACACCGACCGCTCCGCAACACAGTCCCGCAGCCTCGACCACCAAGAGTTCACGAGCAATTTCCACAATCGCCCCCCAATCGCCTCGACCAGTTCATCGCCAGGATCGGATCGCACCCACATGGAGGGTTTCGCAATCGACACTCGGATGCAAACAGCAGTTGCCAACCGTGGCAAACGTCCTGCCCGCCACACTCGGACCGTAGACCTACCGAACCACTCACACCCCGACATCCCCACCGGCGCCATCCTCGACGTCCCCCGGGACAATCCGCTTCCCCTGGTGCCCGTCGTAACGGTCCCTTGAACCATTACGACGGGTGTGGCGTGACGTGGTCGGTGCCTGTGGCCGGCGCCGGCTCGAGAAAGCGCGGGCAGCCCCGATCTGGTTGCCGCCTGTTCGATGAACCTGTATTCGTTCGCGTTCACCGGGTACGGCACGGCCGTCGGTGAGATGGGCAACGCGGCGCAGCGCGGGACCCGCGGGCCGCGTGGGTGGAGATACGAGCCGCACGTCCTGGAAGGCAAAGTGCGCTCCGTTCCACTCGGGACCACAGCTGCCGCAGGATATCGATGGTTCCACCAGGCGGTCGGTGTGGGTTCGAAAATCGATCCCCCTGGCGGCGTGGTGGGCCCGGGTGGCGGAGTTCGGGCATCCGCCGCCCATACCCGCGATCGGCCGCCCCTCCGACAGCCGGTCGACGGCGGCCGGCCGATGGGCCGGCAGGAGCGGATGATGTAGCGCGGGATGCAGCACGGCCATGCCGAGCGTAAGGCGTTCGGTGGCCTGGGCGACTGCGGCCGGCAATATGAGCGGATCCGCGTGTGGTCGGGTAACAGGACCGTCGCCCGCCCGGATCGAGTCGAATCCGCATGCCTCGGCGCATCAGGCCGGCTCGACGAATGCCTGCGTGCCGTGCCTGTCCAACACAGACTGGTCCCGCGTCGGTAGCAGATAGCCGACCTTTACCGGATTCCCGACAAGTGATTACCGGATATCACGTGGTGCTGTGGCACCGAAGCGGGCAGGGCTGCCGACGGTCAGTACGACCTTGCCGGTGGCATGTCCGCGTCCGACCAGCCGATTGGCCTCCGCCGCACGCGCCAGTGGTAGTTCGCTGTCGATATGCACCGTCAGCTGTCCCTCGTCCACGAGCTGTGCCAGCGCTGCCAAACCCACCTGGTCGGGTTCGACCAGGAACCCGGAGGCACGCACCCCCAGCTCGGCGGCCCGGGCGGCCATTCCTGGAGTCCAGGCGCTCTGTGCATTGACCATGATTCCGCTGCGACGCAGGCACTGCAGCGCGCCGAGGGCGGCATCACCGCCGAACATCTGGATCACCACATCGACATCGCCGACCGCGGTGGCGACATCGATGGTGGTGTAGTCCACCACTTCGTCCGCCCCCAGGGCTCGGACGAAAGGATATTTGGCGGCGCTCGCGGTGCCGATCACATAGGCGCCCAACGACTTGGCGATCTGCACCGCGAGATGTCCGACTCCGCCCGCGGCCGCCGTGATCAACACTCGCTGCCCAGGACCGACCCGGGCCACATCGACCAGTATCTGCCATGCGGTGAGCCCGGCCAGCGGTAACGCGGCCGCCTCCGGAAAGGTCGACTTCTCCGGCATCTGTGCGAAATGACGGGCGGGCGCGGTGACATATTCGGCGTAGGCGCCGGCCGCCCGCGGAAACCATGGCATCCCGAATACCCGGTCGCCGGGCCGGAACCGGGTGGTGCCGTAGCCGACCTCGGTGACTACGCCGGCGACGTCCCAGCCATGGACGAACGGCAGCTCGAGGATCCGGTTGTAGGCCGAGCCCTGGGCGGTGTAGAAGTCGACCGGATTCACGCCCGCCGCAACCACTTCCACGAGAACCTCGCCGAAGGCGGGTTTCGGCCGGTCGATCTCGGTCAACCGCATGTTCTCCGTACTTCCCCACTCTTCCTGCAGCACTGCCAGCATGACTGACCCTCCTCGAGCGCTCCGGGAAAAGTATATGGACGACTGTACTATTAGTTGACCACCTATGTACAGCGTGCTTTCCTATCAATGTCTTTGCTTCAGGACGAAACGACATCCGACTGTCCATTTAGTGCCCCGGGAATCTGGAGGATTGCGATGACTGGAACACCGATCGAGACGGTGCAGACCTATGCGGAGGCCAAGTCGCGAGCCGATATCGCGGCCGCGCTGTCGGCCTGCCATGACGACGCGATACTCGAGACCGTCCCGTTCCGGGTCGTCGGCCGCAGCCGGACCGAGGCAGCCGGGCATCTGACCGGGTTCTTCCGCGCCTTCCCCGACTACTCGGTCGAGCTCGAGTACCTGCACGAGACCGCGGTCTCGTTGTGGGGGCCGGGACCATCCGCGCCACGATGGTTGGGGCCGCCGGCCGGTATCGAACCGACCGGCCGTCGCTTCGCGCTGCCGTTCGCCTGTCACTGGCGTATGCGCGATGGCCTGATCGCGCAGGAACGATTCTTCTTCGACTTCCGCCAGATGTGCGAACAACTCGGCCTGTCGACCGATGCGGCGGCGGCCCAGTTCGGCGCCTGGCGCGACACCGCCCGGTCGCCCCAACCCTGAAACCCGGACAGCCGTCCTAGTACTCTGGGGTTATGGACAAGAGGGTGCAGCGTGGCCTCCGATCACGACAGATCATTCTGGACCGGGCGATGAACATCGCCTCGGTGGAAGGACTCGAAAGCCTGTCCGTGCGGCGGCTGGCTAGCGAACTCGAGGTCAGCAAGAGCGGTGTATTCGCACAGTTCGGGTCCAAGGAGGAACTGCAGCTGGCGACGGTGCGGGCGGCAATCGACGTGTTCTCCGCCCGGGTGATCCGCCCGGCCATGAAGGTGCCCGCCGGGATCCGGCGGGTCAGGGCGCTGTCCGAGTCGTGGATGGACTATGCGCAGCAGCCCGTATTCGAGGGCGGCTGTTTCTTCATCTCGGTGGCGCCCGAATTCGACACCCGGCCCGGGCGAGTTCGCGATGCCCTCGCCTCGGCCCGCCGGGACTGGCACACCCTCTACACGACCATCGTTACCGAGGCTCAGCAACTGGGCGAGATACGCCCCGAAATCGATCCGGCCGACCTGGCCTTCGAACTCGACGCCCTCGCCCGCATCGCCGCCGAGGACGCCGCCTTGCTCGACGACAACCCCCGATACGACCGGGCCCGGCGGATCACTGCGAACCGCCTGCGTGCGGTGGCAACCGATACCGCCGCGCTCGACCACAACCCGCACTGACAATCGACAAAGGCGTGTCTGGCTTCTGTATCGAAGTGGTGATGTGGGTTGCGGTGTGGGCTGTCCTGGGTATCTGCCCGGCCGAGGTCCGCATCGCGATCGCGTGCGACGACTTCTCCCTCCATCTGACGACCAAGGAGCGTCGGTGGGTGGCAGAGTGGACCGAGGCCCAGTTCACCGCGCTGCGGTACTTCGCGCTCGACGGCACCGACCACGGCAGTCACCGGGAGCAGGTATCGATGATTCGTCGCTACATCATCTGACGCACCAAGCACACCGAGGACGAGCGGCTACGCAAATCGTCGATAGGGCAAACGTAGTCCGATGCGGTACTAGGCTGAGTTTGTGGCTGTAGTCATCGTCGGTGCAGGGTTCGGTGGGGTGGCGATGGCATTGGAGCTCGTGCGCTCCGGTCACCATGATTTCGTCATCCTGGAGAAGGCGTCCGAGGCAGGGGGAGTCTGGCGGGAAAACACCTATCCGGGTGCGGCATGCGATGTTCCGTCGCCGTACTACTCGTTCTCATTCGCTCCGAACCCCAGTTGGCCGAGGCGGTATTCGGAGCAGCGCGATATCAAGGACTATCTGAACCGGCTGATGGACGACTACGGTCTGCGTCCGCACATCCGGTTCGATACGGAGGTAACCGGCGCGGACTTCGATGCGGCAACGCGACGGTGGCGGATCGAGACGAACACCGGCGAGGCCTTGGATGCCGATGTGTTCGTGCCCGCCACTGGCCAGCTGTCCCGACCGGCAATTCCGGCAATCTCGGGCCGAGAAACATTTGCGGGCGTCAGCTTCCATTCAGCGGAGTGGAATCACGACTACGAACTCGCCGGCAAGCGGGTGGCGGTCATCGGAACCGGTGCGAGCGCCGTCCAGTTCGTGCCGCGGATCCAGCCGGTGGTGGCAGATCTGACGGTTTTTCAGCGAACGGCTCCCTACATCCTGCCGAAGCCGGACACCGCGTACGGTCGCTTGCGCCGGTTGACTTTTCGGCGGAGGCCACTGCTGCACAGCGCGGAGCGGCTGCTGTGCTGGTCGGGCGGGGAACTTGCCGCCTTGGGTCTTATGGGGAATCGAAGCATTGCACGCCTTGTCGGCTGGATCGCGAAATGTAATCTGCGCATACAAATTCCGGACGAGAAACTGCGGGCGGCGCTGACACCGGACTATCCGATCGGGTGTAAGTGTGTGCTATTCGGCAACAAATTCTATGCCGCGCTCACCGAAACCAATGTGCACGTGGTGACCGAGGCCATCACCGAGATCACCCCCCGAGGAATCCGGACTGCCGACGGTGTCGAACACGACGTCGATGCCATTATCTACGGGACAGGTTTCCTGGCGCAGGAACTGTTGGCGCCGATGAAGATCCGAGATCACAACGGTCGCGACCTGCACGATGTGTGGGCCGCAGGCGCACGGGCCTACCTGGGCATCGCGGTTCCCGGTTTTCCGAATCTGTTCATCATGTATGGCCCGAACACCAATCTCGGCTCCGGGTCGATCATCTACATGCTCGAACGCCAAGCGCGCTACATCCGCCAACTCATCGAGTATCTCGATACTCGTCCGGGAACCGCGCTCGACGTGCGCGCCGACGTCGAGCGACGCTACGATACCGAGGTTCAGCGCAGGCTCGCCTCGACGGTATGGGCTTCCTGTGCGAGCTGGTATCGCTCCGAAACCGGCCGGATCTCGACGAACTGGCCCGGACTGGTCAGTGAATACGACCGACGTACCCGCCGAGTCGAGATCGCGGACTACCGGCTCATGTCGTAGGCAGAAGTGACGGGCGGGCCGGCAGTGCCCATGCCTCTGCACCCCTGTGCGGTTGGTGCTCGGCTTGGCTGCCGATGAAGGGCCGGTCGGCGTGCCGGCCGCTGGGGTGTCTGCCCGCTTGCCGGCTGGTGCGCTCGGCATAGTGCCGCGTCAAGCAATGTTGGGTAGGTAATCTGGATGCCGGATTTCGATCCGACCGCGAAGTCATGGATGGGTGCGCAACGGGCTCTGGTGCAGACTTCGTGATCAATTCCGTAGCAGAGTGCATTTGCGGAGTAGATCGAGGTTTACAGCCGCACATTTGGCGTTGAGCATCCGATGCGGTTGATGTGGCTCCGATGGGACCGGAACTGTAAAGCAAAGTCAGGCCATTACGGATGGCGCCCTAACCGGGACTGCCACATCGCTGGGCCAGTGTCCCATGCCGGAATTCGTTGATTACTCCTTGGCTCGTGGCGTGTCGGGGTGGGATGCTGGTGTTGGGAGATGATGCCGGGCATGCCCGAGCGGCGCACCCGCAGATTCCGGTGCTCGTGGACGCCGGATCCGGCTCGTGCGGTGGATCCGACGTGGCCGGACCCCGAGTGTGCGAGAGTTGACCCCGTTGATCGAAAACGAAAGGAGAACCACCTATGGGTCGATTCGTCCGATGTGCGATTACCGCGTCGGCGTTCGCTGCCCTGGGCGGGATGGCCGGCTTCGCACCGAACGCGGCAGCCACCCCGTCGATTTACGAACCGAGCATCACCCCGTGCAGTCACCTGTTCAAGACACCGTTCGAATTCAATCGTGCGGCCCCGACATATTGGAGCCCGTTCGGCACCGCCGACATCGTCTGCTACGACGTCGGCTACCCGCCGGTGAGCTTCTATCAGCGTGACCCGTCGGGGCAGTGGCACGCGATGAACGAACTCATCCCCGGCAACTATTTCATCAACATCGTCGGCTACGGCCGCTTGCCCGCCTAGGACGTGTATCGAAGTGCAGGACCGCTGCGCTGCGCGACGTACTTGCCACCGGTTCGCGGCGGCATCCCGATGGGTGAACAGAGCGATGAAAGTTGTCAATTTACTTGTGAAACAGTCCTATTGACGGATTCTAGGTAACCGGAAGCCGAGTGCGATCCGGTTCCTGGATTCGGACGCTACGGCCAAATGCCTTGGTGAAGAAGTCGACGGCACCGAAATTGCCGGATTTCAACATGATATGCAGGGAATGTCCCGCTGCACTCCGGCCGTGCGTCCACGGGACGCCGGGATCGATCTGGCGCCCGATGCGCAGTTCGCGAAATGCCCAAAGCCCGAATGCATGCCCCGGAGGTTTCGCCACCGGCCGCGACGAGTTGACCGACGCCGTCGGCGACAAGCCGCACGGTGATCGAGGAGAGCGTGTCCTCGACGGCTGTGCCGACTTGCGTGGCATTTGGTCGCTGTGCCTCGGCGACATCACAGGGCGACGCTGTCGAGTAGATCAATGGAGTGCAGGCGGCCTCGAACTGTGGTGTTGCCCAGGCCATCGCCTCGGTGACGACATCGGCGCCGCCGATGTGGGTGGGCTCTATCCGGAACTTGGGGCCCGGGTGCTGCGTGACCTGCTTGTTGGTGCGAGTCGAGACGCTGCTCGCGACAATCGCACGGTGGCCCGCTGGGGCGGGTAGCTCGCCGGCGGTCCGGTGGTCGAGTCGCCGTGCGGAGGAAAGGCCGAGTGTCAGGCCTGATCCGCTTGCCACGAGTGGTTCGGCGGCAACGGCTTGTGCAATGGTGCGCAGATCGTTGTTGTCCGTCGCATCGATGACAATGATCGACGGGCCAACTTCGCCTGCGAGTCGGTCGAGTTCGACCGGACGCTACCGGTCCTCCCAGGACACCGTGGCATGCGAGCAGATTCTCCGTCACCATCTGCGTGAACGTCCGATCGAGGGAATCTATCTGCGGCTTGGCCGCGCGCACCGATGGCTTCTCCGGCTCGGATCTGGCGCGCCTGTGCGAGAGCACCGCCGAGCGCGCGCTCATCGACTCGGCCCGAACCGGACAGGTCCGAATGATCGACACGGCCGGCTTGGAGACCGTGCTGCGCGAGGTGCGCCCCTCCGTGTCGGCCTGGTTCGAATCGGCGCGCTCGGCCGCCGTGTTCACCGATGAAGGCGGCCTCTACGATGAACTCGTCGCCTACCTCAAACGTACCAAGTCACTATGAACCGGGTGTGGTTCACGGCTCGACTCCCGACAACCCGGGTGTCGGGCCGAGACGCTCACACGACCCGCATCCCCAGCATCGTCATCCACGCGTTGGTATCCAGGACATAGGTTACGTGATTGAGCGCCGTCCAGTCGGCCACGTTCCCGTCGGTTCGGTTGAGCAAGTCGGCCATCGCCGCGGGGTCCACGATCTCCCACACGGGCGCATTCGGGTCGGCGATCATGTCCCGGGCCGCGGCATAGGATGCTCGCTGATAGTCACCCGTCTGCGCCATGGGATACCCGCTTTTTCGCCGCCTGAGCACATCAACCGGGAGCAGGTCGCCGACGGCGTCACGCAGGATGCCTTTCTCGATGCCGCCGCGGTTCTTCATGTCCCAGGGGATGTTCCAGCAGTACTGAACCAGCTCACGGTCGCAGAACGGCACTCTGGCCTCGACACTCGCCGCCATGCTCATCCGGTCCACGCGCGTGAGTAGATAGTCCAGATAGAAGGTGTATGTCAGCCACGAGACCCGTCTGGCATGCCGGTCTTGTGGGTTCTCCCCGTCCAGCGTCGGAACATGGGCCATGGCCGTGGCGTAGCTGTCGTGGGCGTACTCTCTCAGGCCACGCCGGTCGACCACCTCGGGCCGGAGCAGTCCTGCGGCCGACCGGAAAGTATGCTGCCAGGGGAATGACCCGGTCGGCCCACTGCGCCACCACGCGTATCCCGCGAACGCCTCATCCGCGCCCTCACCTCCCACCACAACCCGCACCCCGTTGTCGCGGATATGCCGAAACAGCAGATACAGCGACACATTCGCCGTGCGGTGGGTCGGCCGTCCCCACATCCGCAGGGTGTACTCCTGCGCGGCGAGGAGATCCTCGGTAGTGACCATCTTGGTCGAGTGGACGGATCCGATATGGGCGGAAACGCGATGCGCCCACGGTGAGTCGCGCTCCACATGGAGAGTCGACGACGAGTAGTTGGTCTCGGCGGAGACGTAATCGATATCGAAAGTCGCCAGGCTGCCCTCCATCCGCCCGGTCGCCGCGATCGCGGCGACCGCACTGGAATCGATTCCACCCGAGAGCATCGCGCCGAGCGACACATCCGACACCAACTGACCCTGCACCGACTCCTGCAGTAACTCGCGCACGTGCGCTGTCGTCGTCGTCGCATCGTCGCGATGCGGTAATGCCTCGAGTTGCCAGTAACGACTTGTGACACAACCCGATTCGTCGAAGGTCAGCACATGGCCGGGCAGGACCTGTCGGAATCCGCGGAGAATCGACCGGTCCCGGTTCGTCATCGGGACCATGCAGAACAACTCGGCAATCCCTTCATGGTCCACCTCCGCTGCGACCTCGGGATGGGCAAGAATCGCTTTCTCTTCGCTTCCGAATATCACCGAATGTTCGGTTCGGAAATAAAACAATGGCTTGACCCCCAGTGGATCCCGGGCCAGTACCAAGCGACGACGACGTTGATCCCAGATGGCGAACGCGAACATGCCGGTGAAGCGGTTGACACATGCCGTCCCCCATTCGGCAAACGCGTGCAGCACCACCTCGGTGTCCGACTCCGTGACAAAATCCCGCCCTAAAGCCTGCAGTTCCGATCGCAACTTCCGATAGTTGTACAGCTCGCCGTTGTAGGTGATGACGAACCCGTCACCACTGTGGTTGCGCACCACCATGGGCTGCGATCCACCACGCAAGTCGATGATCGACAGCCGGGTATGCCCCAGAGCCGCACGGGGATCCGTCCATACGCCCATACCGTCCGGGCCGCGATGCACAAGTTGGGCGGTCATCCGCTCGATGACCCGATCACTATCCGACGGGCGTCCGCTCCACGATACGCAGCCCGCAATTCCACACATGTCAACTCATTTCTCGAACCCCCTGTACACATTTCAGACCCGGCTTTCCTGCCGATACGACCCGCCCAATACCTGCGGTGGGTTAATGAATAGGTGAATCAGACCGTCCCCACGTCCACCGTTCTCGAACGGCCGCTACGACAATGGAGTCGCCCACGAGCCGGCCAGTAACTCACCATCAGCGTAATCCAACGTACATCGAGGCCCACTGTCCCCAACGCAGGGGATAGCAGGTATATGACACGTGGTGGTTTCGATATCAATCGGAGAGGTCGCTCCGAAATGTCGACACGATACCGTCGTCAACCCAACCGTCGTCAACCTGTCGTGCAGCGGGAAGAAGGGAAGCTCGAGGAGACCGGCGCCGAGCCGGTCCAGAACCTCCTGGTGCAGCCGGTCGAAGAACCGTCGGCTGCCCAGGCGCTGAACCGGCGATGCGTGGTGGGCACGCTCACCGCGAACGCCGGCGGCAACTGCCGCCACGTGCACCCGCTGGTCAACACGAACACGATCGCGACCAACACCGCACGACCATCGACCGGCGCGGTACCACCCTGGCGGCGTGGAGTGAACTTCGGTATCAGTGGTTCGGCGATCTCCCACAACGCATCCGGAACCAGATGTCGAGCCAGAACATCCATCACCCGGCAGGCTATACGGTGCAGCTGTTTCCGTCCACATGAGACGTTCTCTTAGGCGCCAGTAGCTCGTGCTCCATCAGCACGCGGTTTCGAGCTGCAAGTGCTCAGCGGTTGTGTCCGGGTCCGCGAAGAATGGATTGGGTCGTTCCCGCAGGAGGTTTTCCACGAACCGGCCGGCGTGCGCGCGGCCGCGATCGGCTTCGGCGCCGGCCTGTCCCTGTTCCCGGGCGTCACCACTCCTACACCCTGCTTTGACACGTACCGTATACGATGCCGCATCGCCCCAGTCTCATGCGGGTGACGCGGCATCGTGCGTTCGACCTCGCGTGGACGTTCGATGCCGACGAAGAGGCTCGTTTGCCGGTGCCGGTGATGGTCGGGCAGTGGGTTGGGTCGGGCCGGTTACGCGGGTTTCCGGGTCTCGGTGGTCGCGGGTGGCTATCGCCGCCGCGTGGACGACGGCGGGCAGTAGGGTCGTCCTGTGGCCCTGCTTGTGCACCTGACACCGGAGAAGAACGCTCGGCGGATCCGTCGTGCGGGCATCACTGCGAGTGGCCCTGGACGCGGAGTGTTCTGTATGCCGGTGATGCCGTCTTATGTGCTGTCGCATCAGTGGCTGCGCGAGCTGCGCCGCGGCGGGCAGCGGCTGATCGTCGCGGTGGATTTCCGGATTCGAGACGACGAGCCGGTTCTCGTCGGACACTACCGCGCCGCCGCGACCGAGATGCCGGCGGTCGAGGCTGTTTCGGTCATCCTGCACGCCGAGGACGCGCGCGGGTACGAGATCCTGGTGCCTCGCTCGATCGCAGGTGCCGAACTGCGTCGGGTTCGGCACCTGCGGCAGGTGACGGGTTGGCGGTATCACCCCGAGGCGCACGGTCAGCGGCCCTGTGCGTGTCCGGCATGTCTGGGGCGTGGTGAGTTCAAGGCCGCCGACCTCCGTCGCCGGTTCGCAACAGATCCCCCGGAGCCCACGAAACCGCAACTGTTGGCTCAACTGCGCAGTGCGGACAACGACGACGATCTGGTCGAGGCGCTCTACGGTTTGGGTAGCAAGAGCCGCGGTGATGTCACCGATATCGCCTACCTTGTCGACCACCCCAACCCGGATGTCCGTTATGCGCTCGCCTCGGCGCTGCGCAGATATCGCGGCGGCGAGGCTCGTCGGCTCCTGGAACGCCTGTCCACCGATCCCGAGCTCGAAGTGCGTGACGCGGCGCGGAGGTGATCGTTGCCATCAACGGTTCCGACCACCGAATCCGCTCGGGGTGGCTCGGGCCGGCGGCGGTGACTGTGTGCTGCAGCTTCTGACCGTCAGCGCCGATCCCGCCGGCCGGTAGCGGGTTGGACATGGGGCTCGAGCCGGATAACCGACGCGGGCTGCCGACATCGAAGTGGAATCACCCACTGACATTCTGGTTGGCCACAGCAATCCACACTTCCTGTGCCAAAACCCATTTCAGTGACGGGCCGCAAAGGAATCCAGTGTCAAGATCGTTACGTCACGCCACCGGCGGGCGAGGGCCCGCGACCGGCAATGCGATGTTTGCGCTGGTTTTGTCTGCCGCGGCCGGCCGATGTGACCAGGTGGCACCGTCGAACGCCGGGGCGCCCATAGGATAGCCGGCTGCGGTGATCACCGGAACGGTTGGCCAGGGCGCGCCGAAGGATACGTGACCGGTGACGCTCATCCACGCAGCCGGCACGAGCGCCGCCATCGACAGGGGCGCCGGCTGCCGGGCTGCTCATTCTGCTCGCCCAATGCACCGCCCGGTTCGTTATCGTGCGGTTCTACCGATTACTCAACGCAGCGAAATATGCGGTGATCGGCGCCTTCGAACAACGCTTACCCGCCTACACCTACTCCCGAGCCGCGCGGCACTCCCTGGACGAAGGCCACGACTGGCGTAAATAACCACCCCTCAGTCACATTGCACAATGGGTACCGGTCATATTCGCCGTCGCATACCTTCTCGCCTTCGTCGCCACAACGGTCTGAAACTCCCGTGACCAGTTGCGCGCCCGGCCTGCGGCCCACGTGCCGGCATACTCGGTCATCAGATCGAACCGGGACGGTTCGTCTGCATCGCAGCAGAATACGACGACGCTTTTTCGGGAACGCGATGTCTTTGTCCTGCTCAGCGACCTGCCTTCGCAGACGGTGGAGACCATTCGGTTGAGCCGGGTGTGGCGGTGGAGAATTATCGTCGAAAACCCATTGGCTATATGTGGTCGCGCCCGGGCAGGATGCTCAACGTGGACCCTGTCCTTTGCGGGCTCGCCGCCAATCCGGCCCTGCCATCCGACCTTGTCGACCGGCTGGTCTTGGTCGCCGATGCCGAGATTGCCGCGGACCTTGCTGGTCGTGGGGCCCTCAACGGGGCACAGGCTGTCACGTTGGCCTCATGTTTCGAGGAAACCGTTGCGCGACTTGTGGACAGGGGCTTGCTGACGGCCGATGACGTCGATCCCACTACGCACCCACTGGCCGCGCTTGCACTGCTCGAAAAAGGTGATGGTCCCCCGGAGTGGGCGCGCCTGCTGATGGAAGATTCATCTCCTGAGCGGCGGGAAAGGTTGGCTGCGTGCCTCCGCTTGCCGGCCGATGTGATGGGGATACTCGCTACCGACACGGACGCGCGGGTAGTCGCAGAACTCGCGCTGTGGACGACACCGGATATCGCGGCCGTGCTTGCGGCACATCCGCACGCAGAGGTCCGCTCCGCGGCGGCGGCCAACGAGGCGACGCCACCTGCGGTGCTGGCGGCGCTGATCACCGGCGAAGGATTGCCTCCAGCCCGGCGATGCCTGGTCTGCGACCGCGAGGAAACACCGTTCGTGCACGATCCGCGCTGCTCGCGGCTCGATTGTGATCTCAGGCCGGATGCTTCTTGCGACGGTTCCCATGAGTCCACCGTTCACGAGCTATACCAAAGGGCGTTGTGGAACCCGGGTTACGCCGACCGAAGCTGTTGTCGGTTTCGTCGACCACCCGTCGATGCTGCTGCGCGAGCAGCTCGCCGCCCGTACTGATCTGCCGTTGGAGACGTACCGACGGCTTGCCGACGATCCGATTCCCGGTGTCCGGGGCGAACGAGCGGAGAATCCCGCGATCGATGCCGCACTGATCCGCATGTTGGCCGCCGATCGGGGCTACGACGTGCAGCGCAGGTTGGCTCACAACCGGCATGCGCCCCTCGATGTACTCGCCTGTCTTGTCGGCGCCACCAAGATCGGTTCCACCCTGCTGTCGAGGATCGCCGCCGCCTCTCCCGCCGAGGTCGAGGAACTGGCCGAGTTGCCGCATCCGGTCCTGCGGATGCTTCTGGCTCAGCGACGCGATCTGCCGACTGGGATCCGTGACGCGCTCGCCGCCGATCCCGATGCGAAGGTGGTCAAATCCGTAGCGCCGCATCCGGGCCTGTCCGAAGTTCAACTACGCGCGATGGTCGCACGCCATGGCGTACGCGTTCTCGCCGCAGTGGCGTCGAATCCAGACGCCTCACCGGTATTGCTGGAGGATCTGGCCCGGTACAAACCCACGGTGCATAAGGCGTACCGCGAGATTGCCCGGCACCCCAATGCGACGGCTCCGTCGCTGCTTGCCTGTCTGGCGGACAGGAAAGCAAGGCGTATCGCCGCTGGACACCCGGCCCTGCCGTCACCGGTCATCGTCGACCTGCTCACCGCCGACGACGACTGGCAAGTGGTGGAAGCCGCGGCCGCAAACCCGTCACTACCACGTGCGGTCATGTACGAGCTGGTGCCCTGGTCATCGTGATGGGATGCACTGCCGTGGCTGGATGGCCGCGGCAGTGCACTTTTCCGTATGTGGGTCACCAGGCCCGGAGCAGAGTGCGTCGGGGCACGGCAAATAGCAGCCTCGAGGTCAGGCGGAGGTCAACGCATCTGGTACAGAAAGTCGGAACCCTCCCTTCAGAGAGGGAGGGGGTCGGACTTCATTTGGTAGCAATGTCAGACGGCAGGCTTCAGCCGGCTGTCGCCTCGGAATTCGGCGATGGGATTCCCGTGCTCGTCGGTGATGGCGACGTCGTAGATTCCGCTGCGGCCGAACCGGGCCCGCTCGACAGCCACGGCCGTGAGGTGGGCGCCGGTGCGGGTCGGCCGGATGTAGCGGATATCGGCGCGCGCGGCGACCGCCGGGTGGTTGTGACTGTTGCAGGCCAGGGCGAAGGTGGTGTCTGCGAGGAGGAAGACGTATCCACCGTGGGTGATGCCATGGCCGTTGATCATGGCATCAGTGATGGTCATCTGTGCTGTGGCGTGACCGGGGCCGATGTCTATGACCTGGATGCCGAGTGCGCGGGAGGCGTTGTCGGCCTCGAACATTGCGGCCGACAGGTCCGCCGTGGTGGGGTCTGTGGATGTCATCCGGATACTCCGCGGTGGGGTAGGGGCGACCGTGCGGGCCGCGAATGCGACCCGCACGGTGGCTACTGTTGATGTTCGACGTACATCGTCACCGGGCCGGTGGCGAAGTTGCGCACATCCCTGGCGGCGGCCTTCATTTCGGGGGAGTTCAGGGCCTGCTGCAGCGTTTCTTCGGTTTCGAAAGCGAGATGAGCGACGGCGTAGTAGGGCGGGGTCGAACCGTCGAGGGAGGCGCACTTGGCCCAGGTGAACCCTTGCAGACCGGGCACTTTCAGGGTGAGCGGGATGTGTACGGTGCGGTAGTGCGTGTCGAACGCGGCGGGATCGGTGGGGGTGCCGTAGCAGACGGCGATCCGGCGGCTCATACGCTCTCTTCCTTCGGTTTGGCGACCAGGGTGAGGACGTCGTAGGTGGCAACGGCCTCGTCGTTCTGATTCGTGACGACGGTGTCCCAGCGGACCTCGCCGTAGTCCGCGCCGCTGCGCGGGGTGATCTGCTTGGCGGTCAGGGTGACGGTGAGTTCGTCTTCGGCCTTGACCGGGGTGAGGAAGCGCAGGTTGTCCACGCCGAAGTTGGCCAGCACCGGGCCAGGAGCGGGATCGACGAACAGTCCGGCTGCCAGCGAGACCACCAGGTAGCCGTGCGCCACGATCCCGCCGAAGAGCGGATTCGCCGCTGCCGCTGCCGGATCGGTGTGGGCGTAGAAGGTGTCGCCGGTGAACTCGGCGAAGTGGGCGATATCGTCCAGGGTGACCTGCCGCGGGCCGCCGACGATGGTGTCACCGAGGGTGAGTTCGCCGAGGTCTTTGCGGAATGGGTGCACGCCGTCGTCGACACGGGCAGAACCGGGCACCCAGCGGTTGCCGACGGCGGTGAGCACCTGTGGGCTGCCCTGGACTGCGGTGCGCTGCATATGGTGCAGCACAGCGCGGATACCGCCGAGTTCCTCGCCGCCGCCCGCACGGCCCGGGCCGCCGTGCACCAGCACCGGCAGCGGTGAACCGTGGCCCGTCGACTCCTTGGCGCCGACGGTATCCAGGACGAGTACGCGGCCGTGGTACGGCGCCAGGCCGAGCACGATCTTGCGGGCCAGGCCGGTGTCGCCGGTGACGACGGAGGCGACCAGACTGCCTCGGCCGCGCGCGGCGAGCTCGATGACCTCGGCGGTGTCGTCGTAGCCGATTACTGTCGCCACAGGCCCGAACGGCTCGATGTCGTGTGGTTCGTCGGCGGTGTTGTCGGTGCTGCGCAACAGGATCGGCGGCAGGTAGGCGCCAGGCCCGGCCGGCGGTTCGGTGGAGCCGAAGACGATCTCGCAGCTCTTGGTCAGTGCCCGTACCGCCTGCAGCACTTCCTCGCGCTGCTCGACGTTCACCAGGGCTCCCATAGTGACGCCCGGGGTGTCCGGGGGGCCGACGACGACCTTCTCGAGCCGGACCTTCGCTGCGGCGATCACGTCGTCCACCAGGGCGTTGGGTACGAACGCGCGGCGGATTGCGGTGCACTTCTGGCCCGCCTTCGCCGTCATCTCGACCACGAGCTGTTTGACGAAGAGGTCGAACTCCGCGGATCCGGCGGTCACATCGGTGCCCAGGATCGAGGCATTGAGCGAGTCGGTCTCGGCGGTGAACCTGACACCGCGCGCGACCACCGCCTCATGGGTGCGCAGTACGCGGGCGGTGTCGGCGGAGCCGGTGAACAGGATCGAGTCCTGGACACCGAGGTGTTCGAGCAGGCTTTGACCGCTGCCGCAGACCAGCTGCACCGAACCCTCGGGCAGCAGGCCGGATTCGACGATCCGGCGGAATACCAGTTCGGTCAGGTAGGCGGTCTGTCCGGCCGGTTTCACGATGGTGGGCAGCCCGGCGATGAAGGCGGGTGCCAGCTTCTCCAGGAAGCCCCAGACCGGGAAGTTGAACGCGTTGATCTGCACCGCGACACCGCGGCGTGAGGTGTAGATGTGCCGGCCGAGGAAGGTTCCGGCTTTGCCGAGCCGCTCGACGGCGCCGTCCAGGACGACGGTGTCGTTGGGCAGCTCGCGCCGCGCCCGGCTCGCGTAGCTGAGCAGGGTGCCGATACCGCCGTCGATATCGAGACCGGAGTCCCGCTCCGTGGCGCCGGTCGCGCGGGACAGCTCGTGGAACTCCTCCTTGCCCGCCAGCAGGGTCTGGCCCAGCTTCCCGAGCGCGGCCGCGCGCTGATGGAAGGTCAGCGCGGCAAGCGCGGGGCCGCCCACGGTGCGCGCGTAGTCCACTGCGGCAGCGTAGTCCAATCCTGTGGAGGAGAATCGGGCGATCTCGCTGCTGTCGACGGCGCTGTACACCGGCGAGCCCTCGTCGGGCGCGCTGTACCAGTTCCCTGTCACATAACTTTGCAGAAGTCTGCTCACCACGTCTCCTTGAACCGTCCGTTCGGTCAGTAATTACGATCCCTTCAGGGCGGAGTCCTGTCAAGGAGGCCGCCGAAATCAGGTGGTGCGCAGGCCGTCGAAGGTCAGGGCGGCCACGGCGTCGGCAAGCTGATCGGGGGTGGCGCCGCCTCGCGGGCGATACCACTCGGTGATCGAGTTGACCATGCCGAACAGCAGTCGGCCGATCAGGGCCGGATCGATATCGGGACGCAGATCACCTTCGACGGCGGCGTCTTTCGCCAGCGTCGCGACGAACTCGTCGAACTCGCGCCGTCGGGCCAGTGCGCGTCGCTCGACCGCGCTGTTCCCGCGGACCCGCAGCAGTAAGGTCACGTAGGGCAGTTCCGCGACGAGGACCTGCACGCTGCGGCGCACGAGGTGTTCGAGTCGCGCCACCGAGCGACCGCTGGTGGCCTCCGGCTCCGTAGTCGCGGCGAACAGCGCGTTGAGCGCGCGCGACAGGGCGAGGTCGAGTAGCTCCTCTTTGCTCGTTACATGGTGATAGATCGCGGATTTGCTGATCCCGAGGCGCTTGGCGAGCACTTCCATACTGGTGCCGTCGTAGCCCTTCTCGTTGAAGACCTTGACGGCGACGGACAGTAACGAGTCCAGGTCATAGCCCGGGCGCCCCGGGCCCGGTCTGCGAGTGGCGTGTGCGGAAGTCATGACCAAATCCTCTCAGGTGTCGGCCAGTTGGTGGCGGATAATGTCGAGACCTTGATTACTGACCGAATGTTCGGTAATAATTCGACTATCGGCGACAGGAGTTGAGACGTGCAGAACGTGTATCTCGTCGACGGGGCCAGGACCCCGCAGGGGCGCTACGGCGATGCCTCGGCGCAGGTGCGTCCGGATGATTTGGCGGCCACAGTGGTCGCCGAGTCGGTGCGGTGGGCCGGTATGCCCGCCGACACCGTGCTGGGTTGGCGGTTCACCAACTCGCGCTCCACGGAGGCCGATCGGGCTGTGCTGGGTGAGTCGCCGCAGGCGCGCAAGGTGACTCTGTCCATGGGTGAGACCGCCGAAGAGGTGGCCGCCGCCGAGAACATCACCCGCGTCGAGAGCGACGCGTTCGCGCTGCGGAGTCAGCAGCGCGCCGCGGCCACGGTGGCCGCCGGGCACTTCGATCGTGAGATCGTCCCGGTCACAGTGGGCGATACCGAGGTCTCCGCCGACGAGACACCGCCCCCGGACACCACGCTGGAACCGTTGGCGCGGCTGCGGCCGGTCTTCCGCGCCGATGGAATCGTCACGGCGAGCTCCTCGGGTGCGGCCGCGCTCGCGGTGGCGAGCGAGGCGGCGGTGCGTGAACACGGTCTGACCGTGCGGGCGCGCCTCGTCGCGAGCGCGGGTGCCGGTGTCGCACCGAACGTGATGGGACTCGGACCGATCCCGTCCACCCGTAAGGCACTCGACCGTGCCGGGTGGGTGGTCACGGATCTGGATGCCGTGGAACTCAATGAGGCCTTCGCCGCTCAGTCCCCTGGGATGATCCGGCAACTGAAACTCGACGAGAAGATCGTCAACGCCGACGGCGGCGCCATCGCCCTCGGCCACCCGCTGGGTTGCTCCGGCGCGCGGATCCAGCTCACACTGCTGGGGCGGATGGAGCGCGGGAACCACCGCCGCGGACTGGCGACCCTGTGCGTGGACGTCGGCCAGGGCGTCTCGATGCCGGTGGAGGCGCCGTGACCGAGCAGTTCCGCACCCTCGAGGTCGTCGAGAGCGACGATCGGATCACGGTGATCCTCGACAGGCCCGAGCAGCGCAATGCCATCGACGCGGAGATGATCGCCGAACTGCACCAGGTGTGCGAGCGCCTGGAGCGGGAGCCGAAACTGTTGCTGCTCACCGGCCGCGGTGACCATTTCGCCGGCGGCGCCGACATCAACGAACTGCGCATCCGGGGCCGCGACGCGGCACTGGCCGGTATCAACAGGAACCTGTTCGATCGGGTCGCCCGGCTCCCGCTACCCACCGTCGCAGTGGTCAACGGCTACGCCCTCGGTGGCGGCGCCGAACTCGCCTACGCCTGCGATATCCGTATCGCCACCCCTACCACCGTGTTCGCCAATCCCGAACCTGGACTGGGCATCATGGCGGCAGCGGGCGCCGCCTATCGGCTGCCCGCCCTGATCGGAGTCTCGTCGGCCAAACAGGTGCTACTCGCCGGCGCACGCATCGACGCCGAGACCGCGCTGCGCAGCGGGCTGGTCATGACGATCGTCGCGGACGGCACGCCCCTGCAGGCCGGCCACGACCTGCTCGACCGCATCGCCGGCAACTCCGCGCTGGCCCTGCGACTCACCAAGCTGGTCGTCGACGCATCCGGTCCGCGGCCGCTCGCCGACGACCTCGCCCAGGCCGTCCTGTTCGAGACGACCGACAAACACAACCGCATGACCGCATTCCTGGAGAAGAGGACTCGATGACCACCCGGACACCTGACATCGTCGCCGTCATCGGTGGCGGCCGCATGGGTGCGGGCATCGCGCAGGTGTTCGCCACCCTGGGCGGCACCGTGACCGTCGCCGAAGCCGGCGACCGAGAGGCAGCCACCGCCCGCATCACCGAGGGGCTCGAAGCGGCGGCCCGGAAAGGCGAACTCCCCGGCACCACCCCCGAGGAGGTGCTACGCAGGGTGAGCGTGGTCGGTGCGATCACCCACCTGCCCGCCGAGGCCGCGCTGGTCGTCGAAGCGGTGCCGGAGGACATCACCCTCAAGATCGATGTGCTGGTCGCCGCGGAAAAGACCGTCGGACCCGAGGCGGTCATCGCCTCCAACACCAGCTCACTGCCGATCGGTGAACTCGGTGCCGTGCTGGCGAACCCGGCCCGCTTCCTCGGCATGCACTTCTTCAATCCGGTGCCCGCGTCGAGCCTGGTCGAGATCGTGCGCTCGGCCGCGACCGGCGAGCCGGCAGTCGCGGAGGTGCACGACTGGGTCACCGCGCTCGGCAAGGAAGGCATTGTCGTCAACGATTTCCCCGGCTTCGCGACCAGCCGCCTCGGCGTGGCACTGGGGCTGGAGGCGATCCGCATGCTCGAGGGCGGCGTCGCCGACGCCGAGGCCATCGATCGAGCCATGGAACTGGGCTACCGGCATGCGATGGGGCCGCTGCGCTCCACCGACCTGGTCGGGTTGGATGTGCGGCTGGCCATCGCCGAACACCTGGCCGCCGAACTCGGCCCGCGCTTCGAGCCGCCACAACTATTGCGCGACAAGGTCGCTCGCGGCGAACTCGGCCGCAAGACCGGCCAGGGCTTCCACACCTGGAACACCTCGAAGAAGGAGATGCGATGAGCACCCCAACCACCGACCCTGTGCTCGTCGAGTCCGCCGCCGGACTCGTCACCATCACCCTGGCCCGGGCGGAGGCGGCCAACGCGTTGAACACCGCGGTCAAGGAAGCGCTGCTCGCAGCGGTGCGCAAGGTGGGCGAGGACTCAACCGCACGGGCTGTGCTGTTGCGGGCCGAGGGTAAGCACTTCTGCGTGGGCCAGGACCTGGCCGAGCACGCGGACGCGCTGCGCGCCGGCCCCGGGCCCGCCATGAGCACCATCGCCGAGCACTACAACCCGCTGATCACCGCCTTGGCCGAGCTCGACATCCCGGTGATCGCCGCGGTGAACGGCGCCTGCGTCGGCGCCGGTCTGGGCCTGGCGCTGGCCGCCGACATCCGGGTCGCCGCCGATAACGCCACCTTCGCCACCGCGTTCACCGGCATCGGCCTGGCGAGCGACTCCGGGCTGAGTCATGCCCTGACCCGCAGCCTCGGCGCCGGCCGCGCCGCCGGACTGCTGTTGCTGGGCGACAAGATCACCGCCGAACAGGCCGAATCATGGGGCCTGGTGCATCGCCGCGTGCCTGCGACGGAGTTGGCGCAGACCGCGCGCACCATCGCGGCGCGCTTGGCCGCGGGCCCGACCGCCGCGTATCGGGCGGTCAAAGACCTGATCCGCCATAGCGACGACGAGCTGGACGGCGCGCTGGAGCGCGAGCGCGCCGTCCAGGAGGAACTCGGTGCGACCGACGACCATCGCAACGCGGTCGCGGCGTTCCTCGACAAGACCACCCCCGTGTTCACGGGCCGATGAGAAGAGACGGCCGATCATGACTTCTACCGAAAACCTGCAATCGCAGTTCGACCACACCATCACCGCCGATCAGCGTGTCGAGCCGCGAGACTGGATGCCCGACGACTACCGCCGCACCCTGATCCGGCAGATCGCCCAGCATGCCCACTCTGAGATCATCGGTATGCAGCCGGAGGGTGCCTGGCTCACCTCGGCTCCTTCGCTGCGCCGCAAGGCGATCCTGATGGCCAAGGTGCAGGACGAGGCCGGGCACGGACTCTATCTGTACTCGGCCGCCGAGACGCTCGGCGCCGACCGCGGCGAGCTGACCGCCAAACTGATCTCCGGCGCCCAGAAGTATTCATCGATCTTCAACTACCCTAGCCTGACGTTCGCCGATGTCGGCGTGATCGGATGGTTGGTCGACGGCGCGGCGATCTGCAACCAGGTGCCGCTGTGTCGCAGCTCGTTCGGCCCGTACGCGCGTGCCATGGTGCGCATCTGCAAGGAGGAGTCCTTCCACCAGCGCCAGGGCTACGAGCTGCTGATGACCATGATGCGCGGCACCACCGAGCAGCGGGAGATGGTGCAGGACGCCGTCGACCGCTGGTGGTGGCCGGCGCTGATGATGTTCGGCCCGCCCGACGAGGCCTCACCCAACACCGCGCAGTCCATGCGGTGGCGGATCAAGCGCCACACCAACGATGAACTACGCCAACGTTTCGTCGATATGTCCGTTCCCCAGGCCGAGGCGCTGGGTGTTACCCTGCCCGACCCGGAGCTGAAGTGGAACGACAGCCGCGGGCATCACGATTTCGGCACTCCCGACTGGGATGAGTTCAACCGGGTCATCTCCGGCGACGGCCCCTGCAACGCCGAGCGCATCGCCGTGCGCCGGGCCGCCCACGACGAGGGCGCCTGGGTGCGTGAGGCCGCGGCCGCGTTCGCCCGGCGCGGAGAAGGAGCACGGTGATGTCGGGCACCGACGGAACCCGGTCGGACTGGCCGCTCTACGAAGTGTTCGTCCGCGGTAAGCGCGGACTCAACCACGTCCACGTCGGTTCGCTGCACGCCGCCGACGACGAGATGGCGCTGCGGCACGCCCGCGACGTCTACACCCGACGCAACGAGGGTGTGAGCCTGTGGGTGGTGCGCTCGGAGGTCATCGCCGCCTCCAGCCCCAGCGAAAAGGACCCGTTCTTCGACCCGAACCGGGACAAGGTCTACCGCCACCCGACCTTCTACGAGATTCCCGACAACGTCCCGCACATGTGAGGCAACAGTCATGATCGATCACGACAACGCCTACTCCGGCCTGTTGGAGGGCGACAACCACGATCGGTGGGCCTTCGGCGGCGATTTCGACGACCCGCCGGCGGGTACCGACACCTCGGTGCCGGCCGGCGTGGACCACGGCGCGCTGGCATGCTACTGCCTGATGCTCGCCGACGACGCCTTGGTCAGCGCCCAGCGACTCGTCCAGTGGTGCACCCACGCCCCCGAACTCGAGGAGGAAGTCGCCCTCGCCAATATCGGCCTGGACCTGATCGGGCAGGCGCGACTGCTGTTCGCCCGCGCGGCCGCTGCCGACCCCGGTGTCGTTCCGGCGATTTCGCCCACCTCGCCGGTGCCCGCGGAGGACGCGCTGGCGTTCTTCCGCGACGCCGGAAACTACCGCAACGTGCGGTTGTGCGAACTTGCCAACGGTGACTTCGCGCACACCGTCGCGCGGCTGCTCATCTTCGTTACATGGCGCACGCTGCTGTTCGACCGCCTGCGCGACTCCGGCGACCCGGTGCTGTCGGCGATCGCGGAAAAGGGCCTCAAAGAACTCACCTACCACCGTGACTACGCCGCACGCCGGCTGGTCGTGCTGGGAAACGGCACCGAGGAGTCGCGGAGCCGGACCGGAAACGGCCTTGGCGCGCTGGCGCCGTTCGTCGGGGAATTGTTCGCCATCACCGACGAGGAGCGGGAACTCACCGGCGCGGGCATCGCGGCCGACCCGGCCGGGCTGCGCGCGGACTTCGACCGCATCCTGGCCACCATCCTCGACGCCGCGAACCTGGAGCTGCCTACCGCCGACGCCGCAACGCCCACACCGATCGGGCGTCGCGGTGAGCACACCGACGATCTCACGGTTCTGCTCGCCGAGATGCAGAGCGTGGCCCGCGCCCACCCGGAAGGGCGGTGGTGAGCATGGCCACCGACGCCCTCGACGCCGTCCGCCGGATCGCCGCGGCGGTCCCGGACCCGGAGATGCCGATGCTGACCTTGGCACACCTGGGGATACTACGCGATATACACGCCGAAGCCGACGGCACCGTGGTCGTGACGATCACTCCGACCTACTCCGGCTGCCCTGCCATGGCCGAGATCCGGGCTGACATCGCGCGCACTCTGCGCCGTAGTGGCCACCCGCAGGTGCGGGTCGATACCGTACTCACGCCGGCCTGGAGCAGTGACTGGATCAGCGAGGACGGCCGCCGCAAGCTGCGCGAGCACGGTTACTCGCCGCCGGGACCCGTGCCGCGCCCTGGGCCGGTCGCGCTGACCCTGACTCCCGCCGCACGCCGAGTGCTCTGCCCACGCTGCGACTCGCCGGACACCCAGCGCATCTCCGAGTTCGGAGCCACCGCGTGCAAAGCGCTCTACCGGTGCCGGACGTGCCATGAGCCGTTCGACCACGTCAAGGAGATCTGAGATGACGATCGCCACGCGGCGACCCGCGCCCGTACCACGGACGGGGGTGTTTCACACCTTGACCGTCTCGGCGGTGGAACGGCTCTGTGACGACGCCGTGGCCGTCACCTTTGCGGTGCCCGACGAACTGCGTGAGCGGTTCCGCTTCCGACCCGGACAGTTCCTCACCCTGCGGCGCGAGGTCGACGGCATCGAGCACCGACGCTCCTACTCGATCTGCGCCCCGGCCGGGCAGGCACTGCGCGTGGGTGTGCGGGAGGTCTCGGCCGGGCTCTTCTCCCGCTGGCTGGTGCGGGAGGTCTCCGCCGGTGACCGCGTGGACGTGCAGGAACCATCCGGTGCCTTCACAGCCGACCCGGCGAACGGTGGCCGCCACCTGCTCATCGGCGCCGGATCGGGCATCACACCGCTGCTGTCGATCGCCGCCTCGGTGCTGACCCACCCCGATGCCCACGTCACTCTGCTCTACGGCAACCGGCGCACCCGCTCGGTGATGTTCACCGACGAGATCGCCGACCTCAAGGACCGCTACGGTCCCCGACTGTCGGTGATCCACGTGCTCTCCCGAGAGCCGCGCGATGTGGAATTGTTCTCCGGGCGACTGGACGCCGAGCGGATCCGGGCCATCCTCACCGAGCTTGTTCCACTCGACGCCCTGGATCACGCCTGGCTGTGCGGTCCGCTCGGCGTGGTCACCGACGCGGTGACGGTGCTCGGCGAACTCGGCATGGACCCGTCCCGCATCCACCGTGAGCTGTTCTACGTGGGGGAGGTCCCGCCGCCCCCGAACCGGCATCGGGAGACCGGGGAGACCGGCCCCACCAGCCGGGTCACCATCACCCTGGACGGGCGTTCCACCATCGCCGACCTGCCGCGGGGCCGAACCATCCTGGACGCGGCCGTGCAGGTCCGCTCCGACCTGCCCTTCGCCTGCAAGGGCGGCGTCTGCGGCACCTGCCGGGCCCTGGTCTGTGCCGGTGAGGCCGACATGCGCCGCAACTACGCGCTCGACGACGACGAGGTAGCCGCCGGCTTCGTACTCACCTGCCAGACCTATCCGACCACCGACACTCTCACGGTCGACTTCGACCGCTGACCGCGTTCACGAAGGAAACCCGCCATGAGCACCGCCGCTTCCGCACCCGAGAACGTCTCCGACACCGATATCGAGTACGCCGACCGCGACCGCATCGCGGCCCTGCAGCTCGAGCGGCTGCGCTGGTCGTTGAACCACGCCTACATCAACGTCCCGCACTACCGCGCGGCGTTCGACACCGCCGAGGTGCACCCCTCGGACCTTCGGGAACTTTCCGATCTGGCCCGCTTCCCCTTCACCACCAAGGCCGAACTGCGGGCGAACTACCCGTTCGGCATGTTCGCCGTACCCCGGAACCAGGTGAACCGGATCCATGCCTCCTCCGGCACCACCGGCAGACCCACGGTCGTCGGGTACACCCGGCGGGATCTCGACAACTGGGCCGATCTGATCGCCCGCAGTATGCGTATCGCCGGGGTGAACCCCGGCGATATGGTGCACATCGCCTACGGCTACGGGCTGTTCACCGGCGGACTGGGCGCGCACTACGGCGCCGAGCGTCTCGGATGCACGGTGGTCCCCATGTCCGGAGGCATGACAGAGCGCCAGATCCAGGTGATCCAGGACTTCCGGCCCGAGGCCATCATGGTCACTCCCTCCTACATGCTCACGATCGTCGACGCGATGATCGAGCAGGGCATCGACCCGGCCACCACTTCGCTGCGAACCGGCATCTTCGGCGCCGAGCCGTGGACCGAGTCCATGCGCGCCGAACTCGAGCAGAAGTTGGGCATCCAGGCCGTCGACATCTACGGGCTGTCCGAGGTCATGGGTCCCGGCGTGGCGATGGAATGCGTGGAGACCAAGGACGGCCTGCACATCTGGGAGGACCACTTCTACCCCGAGGTGATCGACCCGGAGATCGGCGAGGTGCTGCCCGACGGCGCCGAGGGAGAGCTCGTCTTCACCTCCCTGACCAAAGAGGCCTTCCCGATCGTGCGGTATCGGACCCGGGACCTGACCCGGCTGCTTCCCGGCACTGCCCGGACCATGCGGCGTATGCAGAAGATCACCGGGCGCAGCGACGACATGATCATCCTGCGCGGGGTGAACTTGTTCCCCTCACAGATCGAGGAACTCGTCCTGAGTGTCCCGGCGCTGTCGCCGCAGTTCCAGTGCGTTCTCGACCGGCCCGAACGCCTGGACCGACTGACCGTACGGGTGGAATGTCGGGTCGACACTTCCCCCGATGACCGCCTATCGGCGGCTGTAGCGTTGAAACAGCAGATCAAGCAACGAATCGGCGTCAGTGTCGTCGTCGATGTACTGACTCCCGACTCGATCGAGCGGTCACTCGGTAAGGCGCGGCGGCTGGTGGACCTGCGCCCGAAGTAGGCCATGGAGCCGGCCGAACGAACCCTCGTGACAGTCGTGGCGCCGTCGTCGACGGAGCGTTTCGGCGCCTGGCGGAAACCGATTTCGCAGGTCTTCGTTCCGCTGGATACCAGGCTGTTGTCGGATGCGGTATTCGTTCGACGGTTCGCTCGGCTGCCGCACCGGGGGTTCGGTCCAAGTCGGCCGTATGGCCGTCTACGATACGGCGGTACCACCTCGCGGCATGCCACCCGACGAAGCCTGCCCGCCTCGCTGTTTCGCAGCAGCCGACGCACTGCTCTGTCCTCTGGTGCGTGCACGGCCAAAGAGCCGTGCGCCAATCGGCCCTGACAGGGCTCGGTAGTTTCGCGCAAAAACCATGGATATGGGCGTATTTCGCTGTTCAGCGTCCTGGACTTCGGTATCGAGCACACCTTCACCGCGGTAGTCGATTTCGAGATCGACGACGTAGCCCTCATCGAGAGAAAAGTTGCGCCGGTTCTCCGGGGTCGACGCGGTGGTCATGACATTCGCCTACCCGGACGACCCTGTCCTCCACACGTGTTCCGGCTCTTGGAACAGGACCCTCGCACCATGGACAGGTGCCGAAGATCCATCTGTTCCCCTCGCCGGACACGGTAGGCCCGAGCCCTGTCGCGGGCTCGGGCCTACCGTCGGTGATGCCTTACTCGGCGTGCGGCAAGTGATCGCTACGCGGGTAGCCGGTACTTGTCGATGAGGGGAGCGAGCAGCTCGGCGGCGCGAGCGCCGGAGATGACGTCCCCGGCGTCGACCGGGGTGACGGTCTTCGAGTTGGTGTCCTCGTAGACGTGTTCACCGATCATTTTGCCGTGCTCGTCGTAGGGCCATACGAAAGCCAGGGTCCGGCGGACCAGATACCAGGCGTCGGGGTCGTATTCCGAAGCGGTCTTCGCATCGTCGCCGATCGATCCGAAGACGTTGTCGCCCAACATCTTTCCCGGAACGAACTGGCTGAACTCGGCTTCGCCGGAGAAGCCGTGATCACCCACGGCGATATGCTGCCTTCCGGTCCACATGACAAGCATATCCAGCTCGGCCAGGGACTGGTAGAAGCTGCGCACCTGGTCCATGCCGTCCAGGATGACCCCTTGCCCGCCTTCGAAGATGCGGTAGTGCGGATGGGTGACGGTCATCTCGGGGGCGAGGAGTTCATCGTAGCGGCCGGAGACCTCGAGGAGCGCATGCCTGCGGTAGTTGATGAGGATCTTCCGATGGGTCGGGTTGGGCAGCGAGTCGATCAGCGCGTCGATATCGTCCATCATATGGACGAGCTCTTGCTCGTAGGAGGTGCGCGGTGCGGCCGTGTCGTGTCCCTGTAACGTGGTCATTTCGGACTCCTAAAGGTGTTTGCTGAGGTCTGGGTAGCTGCCGATCTCGTAACCGCCGTCCACGACGAGGCTCGCTCCGGTGATGTAGCCGGCGGCGCCGCTGGCGAGGAATACCGCGGGCGCGGCGAGTTCGGCGGGCTGCGCTGGGCGTTTCAGGACGGCGTTGGCGTAGAACTCGCTCATGATCTGCTCGTTCTCGAGGATGAAGCCCGCCATGGGTGTCTGTACCAATCCGGGCAGGACGGTGTTGACCCTGATACCGTGCGGGGCGAGCTCCAGAGCGGCGTTCTTGCCGAACATGTCCGCGCCGGCCTTGCCTGCCGCGTAGGCGCTCCCGCCGTAGAGCGGGATGTGGGCATTGACCGAGGCGATATTGACGATCGCGCCGCCCTTGCCGGCCCGGATCATGCTGCGCGCGACATATTTCGTGCAGAGATAGACGCTGCGCAGCACCACGTCGACGGTGAAGTCCCAGTCGTCTTCGGCGAGTTCGGTGATCGGAGCGGGCCGAAGGCCCCCCGCCACATTGAAGAGGCTGTCGATGCCGTCGAGTTCGGACTCGGCCAGTGTTACCGCCGCCTGCACATCGCCGATGTCGGTGACGCTTCCCGGGTGCGAGATGTAGGCGTCACCGAGCTTTTCGGCTGCTGCGGTCAGTCCTGCGGAGTCGAGGTCGAAGGCGACCACCTTGCCGCCCGCGGCGATCAGTTGCTCGGCGATCGCATAGCCGATTCCCGATGCCGCGCCGGTGACGATGGATTTCTGGGGTGTTGCCGTGTTGAGCATGCTGTCCTTTGTTACTGGTGCGGGACTTTGTAGGGCGCGGTGGCACCGGCATCGATGGGTAGAGCGACGCCGGTGACGTAGCGCGCCTCGTCGGAGGCGAGCCACAATGCGGCATTACTGACGTCGATCGATTCGATCCACGGAACCGGCAGGGCATTGAGGCCCTTCATGAGCTCGGATGCCAGTTCCCGGTTCGGGTTTTCGACTCCCGGAAGGAACAGCTCACGGGTTTCGGCGTTGTCGATCATCGGCGTGTCGACGGTGGTGGGGTGGATCGAGTTGACTCGGATCCGATGTGGGGCGAGTTCGGCGGCAAGAGCGCGCATGAGCCCGGTAACGCCGTGCTTGGCCGCGGTGTAATGGGCCAGATTGAGGAACGCGACCAGGCCGGCGACCGAACTGGTCAGGATTACCGAACCGCCCTGGCCGCGCGTGACCATGGACGGCACGATGGCTCGGACGGTTTTCCAGACGCCGGTCAGATCGATATCGATAACATCCTGCCACTGCTGTTCGGTGATCTCGAGCGCCGGCCCGAAGCTGCCGACACCGGCATTGGCGACCAGTACGTCGACGTGTCCGAAACGGTCGATGGCCGCATCGCGGGCCCGTTCCAGCGCGACCAGGTCGCGGACATCACACTGGACGCTCAGTACGCCGGCGCCGCACTGCTCGACCTGTCGCACGGCTTCGGCCAGATCGTCCGGAGTGGCCAGCGCATAAGGAACCGAATCGATCTGACCGCAGTGGTCGACCAGTACGATATCGGCGCCTTCCTGCGCGAACCGCACGGCGTGTGCACGCCCCTGTCCGCGAGCGGCCCCGGTGATGAAAGCGACCTTGCCCGCGAGTCGTCCGGAAGCGCGGCTCATCGGTCACCCCTTCGGTCGTGCATGGATACGGAGGGGTCCGTGGCGTAGTCGACCACCTGGGTCAGTGCAACGGCATCGTTGTCGCGTGCCATGTAGTAATGCAGGCGGGCATCGGCGACGACCCCGAGGCCGCCGTCGGGTAGGTAACCAGCGATCGGGCCCTCGACGAAGGCCAGCATGGTCGTGCCCTGCGGTGAGATCGGTTGATGGACGGCGCCTGCGACCTCACAGGTGTACGTGCCCTGGCGGCCTGGATCGTCCTCGTGATAATGGAAGCCGCCCTCCAGGATGTAGGCCTGCACATTGCCCATATGCCAATGCGGTGTGGCCTGTACGCCGGGATCGACTTGCAGGATCAGGCTGAAGCTGCCGTTGACAAGATTCGCATAGAGCAGTTTGAAACGGGTTCCCGGCATAAGCCAGTCCGTCCAAGGAATCGCGTCGGGGTCTATGAATTCCTTTCGCGAGCCCTTCGGGGTGACCCCGGGATTGTTCATCCAGAAGGCCGACCCGACAGGCGTCGAGATAGTCAAGTTTCGGGTCCTCTCGAGTGAATGGGATGCGTTGAGCACCGCTTCCGCGGCCGCGATGACGAGAATTCATTGCGCCGGTCTCCGTGAGGCGGGACATTTACCAATGTGGCTTCTACTGTGATGTGATGTCCATTACATTACTCGAGGGAGGTGTTAACCTTCCGGTTATCAATACAGGCCGGCGGCATTCGGGCGGGTTCCGCCGGCCCACGGCGAGAGAGGCTGTCGTGGTAGACCTGAACCTGCATCTGGTCTCATATCTGGTCACGGTGCTCGACGAGGGCCACTTCGGCCGCGCCGCGCAACGGCTCTACATCAGTCCGCCCGCGTTGAGCCAGCAGATCCGCAAACTCGAGAACAAACTCGGTGTCGAACTGATCGACCGGTCGGCGCACCCGTTGCAACCGACCGCGGCCGGGCGCCGCTTCCTGCCCGAGGCGCGTGCCGCGCTCGCCGCCGCCCAGCGAGCGCTCCACACGGTGCGGGTCGACGGTGAGACGCTTCGCCTCGGCTTCATGACCGCGGCCCTCGGTGCGCGCACCCGGCCACTACTGGACCTGGTGCGCCGGGAAGCGCACGTCGCTTCCATCCAGCTCGTCGAACTCGCCTGGTCGGAGCAGGCTTCGGCCGTTCGCAACGCCAAGGTGGACGCCTCGCTGATGCGTCCGCCCGTGGCGGACGCCAGTGGCCTGCGCCTCGATGTCCTGTGCAAGGAACCCAGGGTCGTGGCCGTACCTGCCACACACCCTCTGGCGGGTAGAACATCGGTCTCGGTCGCCGATCTCGACGGCGAACCGCACGTGACCGACCAGGAGGCAGACCAGGAGTGGGTTCGCTGGTGGGCATGCGATCCGCGCCCGAGCGGTAGACAAGTCGTTTACGGACCCTCCGTACGCACCATGGACGAACTGCTCGAGGTCGTCGCCTCCGGCGCGGCCATCTCGATAACGAGCGGGTTCGTCCAGGACTCCCATCGCCATCCCGATGTGGTCTTCGTTCCGATACACGATGTGGAACCGGCATCGCTGTGCCTGTGCACCCGACTGGCGGATACCTCGCCCCTGACCCAGGCGCTCCGGGACGCCGCACGGCGGATCAACGAACTGAATATTGATCCGTCGGACCTGACATCGATGCCGTGACAGGGACGCTCGAAACAAACCGAAATTGCTCATCGTGGTCGTGTCTATTCGGTTGTGCCGAGAAAGATATGGTTTGCCGGACCTGAAAGCTTTTAATGCCTTCCGGCGGCGCCTCGAATCGCGGCGAGCGTACGGGAATGCGGCCTTTCCTTCGCGCACGGCCATGCCGAAGTCGGCCGGCGGGTCGAGTAATTGCCAAGGGGCGAACCCACCGAGTTGTCCGACGCTCGAGCGGATCTCCCGGCAGACGGTCGACGCGACCGGGCTGATCCGATCGGATTTCCCGTTCGATTGCAAGGTCGGCTTTCCGTGCCACGGTATCGCCTCCACCGGCAGCATCGATGTCCCCGGACGCGGGAGCAAGCCGATACCCGGTTACCACAGCAATCTACCCAGACGCGGTACCGGACCGCGCCGGACAGCAAAACGGTCGACGACGTGAGGAAAGCGCCTGCCCGTCCACCGATTTGATCGCGAGAGTGGTCCGAGGCGAATCCTTCCCGCAGATCGGCAAAGCGAACGTCACGGGCCCCGAACATGTGGGCGAAGGCCCGAACGCTCCGCCTGCGATCGCGACGGTGCAGGCGAACAATGTAGTCATGGGTCGATCCACACGCGGTGTGCTGATGAAACGTTGCGCGCTCCGACGGTTTGTGCGATAAGAACCTGACGAAAGGTGCTCCGGTGGTCCGGGTGTCCATTCGCCGCATCCCGTCCAGCCGCACGAGGAATCGATCACATTATGGCCGCACCGGTGGTGTTCACCAGCTACTACTCCGACCAGTCGAACGACAACGGTTTCCAGTGGGAGTTCCGCTGTGATCGCTGCAGTACCGAGTACCGCTCCTCCTACCAGCAGAACTACTTCTCGCGTGGGCGCGGGCTGTTGCGGGTGTTACGAGACCTCTTCGGCGATCACTTCAGCGTGCTGTACAAGGCATCCTCGGCTGCCGACAGTTACTCCAACGCCTGGGGCGGCTCGGCGTCGAGCACAAAGGACAAGGCATTCGCTACCGCGGTCGACGAAGTCAAACACGACTTCCGGCTCTGCGGGGGTTGCGGATCCTGGGTGTGTGCTCGGATCTGCTGGAACGAGCAGGTCGGGCAGTGCGCCCGCTGCTCACCCATGGTCGCCCACCAGCTTGCCCAAGCTCAGGCCGAGGCGCGCGAGGTACAGATCCGCGACGCGGCGCACCGGCAGGACTGGGCACAGCAGCACGACGTCGCCACACCGGCGCGGGTGTCCTGCCCGACCTGCGGCGCGACCACCTCCGGCGGTCACTTCTGCTCCGCCTGTGGCACCGTGCTCGACCTGCGTTCGGATTGCCGCGGCTACGGACGGGCGGTTCAGGTAGGTGCGGCGTTCTGCTCGAACTGCGGCCGACCCCAGTAAATTCCGGTACCGCTGCGGCGAACTCGCGGTGAGTCCCGGCCGACCTCTGCGGATGTCCCAGGGTTGGTGACAAGATGGGACGGGGTCGATACTTCTGCTCGGCGGGCATCCAGCACCATCGACCAGTACGCGCCGACAGGGTGCGCGCGCACGTGGTGATGTGCTGGTGGCCGTTACCGGACCAGATGAGGGATTGTGACCGACGGCCGGAGGAGTCGTCGCGCTGCTGTCAACGGATATGCAGAAGCCTTTCGGTTACGTCCATGCGCCACTGCCGGTCCGGGCTCGGCGTCGAAGCGGCGGTTGACCGGGTCCGGGTGTGGACCGGCCTGCCGATCCTGTGTCGTGCAACCTCGGCGGCGTCGGAAGATCCCGGCCGGTTCAGCGACCACCGGGAACACTATTTCGGGAGGACGTTCTCCCGCGCAAAATACGCCGCCGCCTTGCGCAGCACCTCGTTCTCGAGCTCGAACCGGTAAGTCCTGCGCCGCAGCTCGGCCGGATCCTTGCGTTCAGCGCTGGTCACTCCGTCGCGTGCGCCTTCGTCGATGTCGGCTCGTTGTCGTATCGGTGACTGTGGTCTTCTCTCCCGCGGCTGCGCGTTTGGCGTTCATATCCCGAATGCGCGTGTCCAGATGCGCGGCGACCTTGTCGGTGCTCTCGTGCCGCTCGTCTCAGGCCCGCTTCTGCTGAAATTCCTACGGGGCAACGTCGTCGGGGACAGGCAACCCGGTTCGGGGTATGAGGCGAACCGCGACGAGGTGCGGATCGGCCGCAGGACGGCTATTTTCAGACGACACCAATATGAGGTATCGATGTTTCATATCAGATGATGGAGGGCGACAGTGCGCATTCTTTTGGTCGCTAGTGCATTCAACAGCCTTACCCAGCGCGTATACACCGAACTGTGCACCCGCGATCACTACGTTGGTGTCGAGCTGGCCCTCGACGACGACCTGTTGCGCGCACGAGTGGCGGCCTTCCACCCGAAGCTGATCCTCGCACCCATGCTCACCACGGCGATTCCGAAGGACATCTGGTCCGCGCACACGGTGTTGATCATGCACCCGGGACCGAAGGGGGACCGCGGGCCCTCATCCCTCGACTGGGCCATCCACGAAGGCGAACACGAGTGGGGCGTCACAGTGCTTCAGGCGATCGAGGAGATGGATGCAGGCCCGATCTGGGCCTCGGTACCGTTCACCGTCCAGCCCTGCGGCAAAAGCGAACTGTACCGCAACGAGCTCGCCGACGCCGCCGTGCGGGCTGTGCTACTCGCGGTCGACCGCTTCGCCGATGGCCGGTTCGAGCCCGAGCCTCTGGACTACCGTCGTCCGGATGTCCGGGGACAACTGCGTCCCTATCACGATCAGCGGATACGCCGGATCGACTGGACAGCCGACGACACCGCAGTCGTGTTGCGGAAGCTGCGCGCCGCCGATTCGCAACCGGGTGTCCTGGACGAGCTGTACGGGCGGGAGTACTACCTGCACGGCGGCCACGGCGAGGATCGGTTGCGCGGCGTTCCGGGCACCGTGATAGCCACCCGAGACGGCGCGATCTGTCGGGCCACTGTCGATGGCGCGGTATGGCTGCCGCAGCTGCGTCCCCGCCGTGTGGCAGGCGGCCCACCGACGTTCAAGCAGCCCGCCACCGACGCGCTCGGGTCCGAACTGCCCGCATCGGTTCCGGAAGTCCCGGTCGCACCTGCCGCGGCCGCCTTCCGTGATACCTGGTCCGAGCTTCGCTACCGGGAAGAGGGCACCGTCGGTTACCTCGAGTTCTCCTTTCCCGGCGGCGCGATGAGTACTCGCCAATGCCGTAGGCTGCTGGCAGCCTTCCGGCAGGCGTGTGCGCGGCCGATCGATGTACTCGTACTCGGCCCGGGCCGAGACTTCTTCTCCAACGGCATCCACCTGAACGTAATCGAGGCGGCCGACGACCCGGCCGAGGAATCCTGGCTCAACATCAACGCCATGAACGACTTGGTGGAAGCGATACTCACCACCACGGACAAGTTCGTGATCTCGGCGGTGGCAGGAAATGCGGCGGCCGGCGGTGTGATGCTGGCGCTGGCCGCCGATGAGGTCTGGTGCCGCGAATCTGTCGTATTGAATCCGCACTATCGGCTGATGGGTCTGCATGGTTCGGAATATTGGACCTACACACTGCCCCGGCGTGTCGGCGCGGCCGAGGCCGAGCGCCTGATGCGAGAAGCTCTTCCTGTTGGTACCCGAGACGCCGCGACGCTCGGCCTGGCAGACCGCGTCCTACCCGGTAGCGCCGAGATTTTCTGGATCTCGATACGACGTGCGGCGACAGAGCTGGCCGACAGCCCGGAGTTGGCGAGCCTCCTCGTGGCGAAGAAGCAACGCCGAGCCGCCGACGAGGCAATCAAGCCATTGGCCGCCTACCGCGGCGAGGAGCTGAGCCATATGCGCCGCAACTTCTTCGCCCCAGGTGAGCCCTACCATGAGCTGCGGCGACACTTCGTGCACGCAGTGCGCCCCACCCGAACACCACCGCATCTGCTCGGCTGATCCCCACACGCCACGCTTGCCCCCAACCGACAACCGTTCTCCAACCCTCGACAGCCGGGCCTCTTCGTCCTCGGATTGCTTTTATCCGAGACCGCATTGGCCACGGAGTATCTACGTGCTGAAACTCGATCACTTCAGCGCCGGATGGATAACCTCCGCCCTGGCCTACACCATGTCGGTCGTCGGACCCGTCCTCGGTCTGCGATGCGCAGTCCATGCCCGATCGTCCGAGTGGCGCGGCGGCCGGCTCGTCGCCGCAACTGTCGCTCTCGGTGGTGCCGGAATCCGGGTCATACACTTCACCGCGATGCTCGGCTTTTCCACCTACGGTGGGAGGATCCGCTACCACGTGCCGATGACCGTGTTCAGCGCGACGGTAGCGATCGTGGTGGTGTGGCTCGGACTGTCGATCGTCGTGCGTGGCCGGCGGGAGAGTTCGATGCTGCCACTCGGGGGCGCCACCACCGACTTCGATGTGGCCGTCATGCACTACATCGGCATGTACACGATGAACACCGACGCGGGCATCGAATGCCTGCGCGTATCGGCGGCTCATCGTCGCTGCCACCTCGGTTCGGCGCCATTGCGGGGGCGGCTGTCACCTGGTCTGGGTGGCACACCCCTCGAATGCGCCACTGGCGTCCCGGGACTCGCCGCTGGATGTATCCCTGTAACGCTTATGGCAGTCGGTCCGACACTTATGACAACAGTTGGAGGACAGCAATATTCGTAACGTCACGATGCCGTGGTGCGCCGGTTTCGGTGCGCCGATGATCACGTGCACGAACGAATATCGAAACCGCAGCTTGCTCAAGGACCTTCGAGGAGTGCGCAATGAACGTCGGACTATCGGCTGTGGTGTCGATCGCTGCAACCGTCGTGATCGCAACCGCCGCATGCGGCACCGACTCGGGCACATCAGCCGGAGCTCCAACGTCGGCGGGGAGTACGATCACCGCGTCACCGGCGGGTCCGGCGGGGGCACGGACCCCAGCGGTCGGCGAACAGCCGGGGGCGGCGCCACAACCGGCTACGGCGCCACAACCGCCTCCTGAGGCCACGGCGGCTCCCGAACCACCCGCTGCGACGACCGAGTCTCCCAGCACGCAGGCGGCGCCGGAGGGTAGTGGCCACGGCCTGTGCTTCGACGCCAACTCGGCGCTCGCGGCGGCCGCGGTCACCAGATTGGCCGCGCCGACCGGCGGCGGGTCCTGGACAATCCAAGGGGCGAGCGAGGATCCGATCGCGGCGGGATGTTCCGGGGTGCTGTCGTGGATGACGGTGGAATGGCCGGGAATTCATCCCGGCACGCATGTTCTGTTCTTCACCGGCGGAAAGTATCTGGGGACCGCGAGTACGCAGCCGTACGCGTACACGACAGTGCTGGGCAAGACCCGCGACACGGTGTCGGTGCAGTACCGCTGGCCGGAGAAGAGCGACCCGCTGTGCTGCCCGCAGGGAGGACCGAGCGTCGTGACGTTCACCCTGAGCGGCACCACCGTGCAGGCGAACGGACAGTTCCCGCCGGACAACTGAACAGTCCGGCCGATCCTGCTGGATTTCGCTTTCCCTCAACGCCCGGCTACAATGCGGCGAGCAGTCCTTGGTCGAGTCGGCTCGCAGTGTGGTGCCGGTATTGTCCACCGGTCATTTTCTGCGGGCCGCTCGCCGAACCCTGCGTGCGTGTCTCCACGCATCCCAGCACCCGCCGGTAGCCTCGAGTGCCGAAATATTGGATCTCCGCGGTTGTGTCGTGCGCGCGCCGCCTGGGCCGGAAACTGTAGGAGACCGGCAAAAGTCGGCCTCGAGATCTCGGCGTGGTGGCCGAGGCGGTTGATCACGGCGACGATGTCATTGCCGAACACCTCGCCCCAACAGCCGAGACCTTGCTGCTGGTCACGATCAGTGAGGCGCGTTCGTGGCGGGAGGAGACCAGTTGGAAGAACAGCTTGGCGGCTTCGTTCTCCAACGAGATGTGCACAGCCGACCTCGTCGACGACCAGCAGCGGGCAGCGGCAGAGCTTGATCAGCTCGGCCTTCGACCGGCCCGCATGGTGGGCCCCGGCCAGGCGGAAAGATGTCCAGCGGGGCCGCCTCACTGACCCGATGGATGGCGAGACACCCGCCTACACCGCACACTCATCCACGGGTTCAACCGGCGCGCAGGCTGAACCGCGACAGCGTCCACCGGGTCTCGGCATTGCGCTGGTTTCGATGGAGATATCGCCCTCCGGCAACCCTGAGCGCGCCCATGACGCGAATCTCTTCCCGGCTCTGGACCGGCGCGCCTGGACAGTCCCTGACTACCCGGTCGCTCGAGACCTGAAGCCCTGGCGGCAACGGCTCACACCCGACGCTGCGGATTCCTGCCCATACGGTGCAACAGCCGGTCCTGCGGAGATGCGTCGTCAGTGAGTGCGCATGCAGGAGCGGCGAAGAACCGATGCGTCGTCTCCGCGGCGACCGGTGTTTCCGTCAAACCAGCGTAGATCGCTTCGAGATTGTCATCGATCCACGCGATCAGGCCGGGATCGAGGTGATCATCGACACCCACGGCCCGCGCGAGCTCCCATGCGTGAATGGCGGTATCCGTGGTGCGCACAGCCAGCGCTTGTTGCCCGGACACTCGACCCAAGGGGTAATCCAGTAGCTGCTGCAGCGCTCCAGGCCGGCCGAACGCGTCGGCGCATTCCCGCACCGACGCGGCATACGCGATAACCGGGTCGCCACTCAGAGCGTCGACGTCTCGCATCCGCAGAAAATCTGCGCCGGTGCCACCTGTCGGCAAACCGACGTAACTCAGATTCCCCCGGGTCATGTGATTGACCAGCTGACGCACGTTCCACTCCGTGCACGGAGTCGGCGACGTCCATTGCCCGGGGCGGACCGATCGCAATCTCCATTCGAACTCGGCACTGGCCGTGACGAACCGATCGATAATCCCTGTCAGTACGTCGGTCATATCGACCAATCCGACTTTCGCCGGCAACTCATGCCGGCGGATACCCGACATCACATTCCATTGTGGACTCGACGATCATGCGGGCCCATCGACACGTAGCCGGTGCCCGCCGTGACCACAACGGCCAAGCCGAACCGCCGGGCGGCTCCGGTGGGTGCGAGCCCGACGACCACACACTCGGCCGGTCATGAGGCGGATGGACGACGAAGCTGCATCCGGCGTGCGAGGCCGGTTGCCGGGTGATGGGAATGCCGGTCATCGCCGAGCAGGCCGGAGACGGCCCACAACTCACAGCGATCCTCGACCGGGTCGAGGTACCCAAACCCGGTGGAGGCCGGGCACAGACCGGGCCGGGTGTTGGCCGGCAAGGCCTATCCCAGTCGCACAACCGCGTGTGGCTGCGACGGCGCCGGATCAAGGCCACGATCCCGGTGCCGGCCGATCAAGCCGTCCACCGCCGCGCTCGCGGCCGCGCCGGTGGACGGCCACCTGCGTTCGGCTCGATGCTCTCTCGCGACCGCAACACCGTCGAACGCGGCACCAACCAGCTCGAACTACACCTGGCAGTCGCGACCCGGTTCGACAAACTCGCGGTTCGCTACCTGGAGACCATCCACGTCGCCGCCATCAACCAATGGCTCCGCCACGAATGAGAGTGGGCGGTCCGCCGGTCCGCCCACTCTCGATCACTTCGACACACACCCTGGACCTGGACGACACAGCACACCAACGTCCAACAAAAGACAGCGCGCCGCACCTCAGCGACCCCGCGCCACCCGATGGCCACAAGTTCGTCGTCGGTGCCGAGGCCATGCAGCGGGCGGCCTGGTGGACGAATCTGTCGGAGACGACGTTCGTGCTGCCACCCACGACCCTGGAGGCCGACTACCGGTTGCGGACCTTCACCCCCGGTGGCGAGCTCTCATTCGCCGGCCACCCCACGCTCGGCTCCGCGCATGCCTGGCCCGAGCACGGCGGAACCCCACGAAACGCCGATCGGGTCGTGCAGGAATGCAGTGCGGGACCGGTCGAGGTGCGCCGCGGCGACGGTTGCCGTCGTTCGCTGCTCCGCCCACGCGCCGCGCGGGGATCTCGAGGAGCAATATCTGGAGCGGATCGTTACGGCGCTCGGCATCGACAGCGACCGAGTGCCGACCCACCAGTGGGTGGACAACGGCCCCGGCTGGGCCGTAGCGCGGCCGGCGACCGCTCAGGAGGTGCTCGACCTGGAGCCGGACCTGTCACAGATACCGATCGCGATGGTCGGTGCGATCGGCTCCTACCCGGACGGGTCGGAGCACGCGTCCGAGATGCGCACGTTTGCGCCCGTCATCGGGGTAGCCGAGGACCCTGTCTGCGGCAGCATGAACGCCTCGGTCGGGCAGTGGCTCGCCCAACCGGCGCAGTATCGGGCAGCTACCGCCTCTCCCGAGGCCGCCGGTTGGGCCGGGCCGGTGACATCACGATCACCGACGGGTTGCCGATGTTTCCATCGGCGCCGGCAGGGTAGTCGACTGCACACCGCGAGATCGGGATCGCAGACAAGCAGTATGCAGATGTATGGCCTCGACGTGGCCGCGATGGTCCGCTGTCTCGAAGGGAAACGGACATGTAGGTGTTGGTCGCGCAGTCACATCTTCGGGTCGGCATCTCGGGCGGCCCACCGATTGGAAGGAAATTCGGTATGCGGTGTATTCAGTGTCTTTGCCCCGAAAACCGGCGGGCTCGGTGCATCGCGTCGATGTTCCGCTGGGCCGGTGGTGGGTGACGATGAGCGCAGGGGCCGAGCACGAGGGCGAAGTCGCGGGCCTGTCGGTGGCTGGATTGCGGGCGTTGTACGTGAATGCAACGTTGAAACGCTCACCTGAGGTCAGCAACACCGAGGGACTGATTCGGCGCAGTTCGCAGATCATGCGCCGTCATGGTGTCGAGGTCGACATCGTGCGCGCGGTCGATCATGACATCGCGACCGGGGTCTGGCCGGACATGACCGAACACGGCTGGGCCGGCGACGAATGGCCGGCCCTGTTCGACCGAGTGCTGGACGCCAACATCTTGGTGCTGTGCGGGCCCATCTGGCTCGGTGACAACAGTTCGGTGATGAAACGAGTGATCGAGCGGCTTTACGGCTGTTCGAACGTACTCAACGAGCGTGGACAATACGCCTACTACGGTCGTGTCGGCGGATGTTTGATCACTGGTAACGAAGATGGCATCAAACACTGCGCGATGAACGTGCTCTATAGCCTGCAGCACTTGGGCTACACCATTCCCCCGCAGGCCGATGCCGGGTGGATCGGGGAAGCCGGGCCCGGCCCCTCATATCTCGATCCCGGCTCGGGCGGGCCGGAAAACGACTTCACGAATCGCAATACCACCTTCATGACCTACAACCTGCTTCACCTGGCCCGGATGCTGCAGGCCAACGACGGTATCCCCGGCTACGGCAATCAGCGCAGCCAGTGGGACGCGGGGTGTCGACCAGAGTCCGACAATCCCGAACACCGATAGCCGTCGAGCTGAGGGAGACACCATGACCGCACAGCAACGCGGCACAGACCTATGGCCCCGCCTGCGCGTCGATGACTGGGCCGACACGCGCGAGACACTGCATATGTGGCTTCAGATCGTCGGCAAACTTCGCTTGGAATACGCGCCGCTATTGAATCACTGGTGGCAGGTAACGCTGTATGTCGGCCCGCGCGGTCTGACGACGTCGCTAATCCCTCACCGCGCGGAAGCTTTCGAAATTCAGTTCGATTTCATCGACCACCAGCTGCTGATCCACACGACCACCGGCGCAACCCGGCGCGTTGCCCTGCAGGCGATGTCGGTCGCTGAGTTCCACGCCCGAATATTCCACGCTCTCGGCGAGCTTGGAATGGACGCACACATTCAGCCGCACCCTAACGAGGTCGAACCCGCGATTCCGTTCGCCGAGGACCACGAACACGCGTCCTACGATCCGCAGGCAGCGCACATGTTTTGGCGGCAGCTGCTGCAGGCCAATCGGGTGATGGGCTATTTCCGTTCCTACTTCATCGGCAAGGCCAGCCCGGTGCACTTCTTCTGGGGCGCGATGGACCTCGCATGCACCAGATTCTCCGGCCGCCCCGCCCCACGACACCCCGGCGGCGCACCGAACTTGGGTGACTGGGTGATGGTTGAGGGTTACTCGCGAGAACTCAGTAGTTGCGGATTCTGGCCCGGTGGCGAGGAGGGCGCCTTCTACGCCTACGCCTATCCCGAGCCCGACGGCTTCGCCGAGCATCCCGTCCATCCGCCCCAGGCGTATTACAGCCGTGACGAAGGCGAATTCCTGCTGCCCTACGAGGTGGTGCGCACCGCCGATGACCCCGACCGCACGCTTCTCGCCTTTCTGCAAACCAGCTACGAGGCCGCCGCCGAACACGGCGGCTGGGATCGCAGTTTGCTCGAGGACCATCCTGACCGCTGGTCACAGCGCCGATAACAGCACGAGAAAGGGGGCGGCGAAGCCGCATGAACAGTGTCGACAACAGCGATCTCGCGGCCCGAGCGGCCGAATACGGATGCGCCACATTGGTTGACGCGATGGGCCGCGTCCATCGTCACCGTGCACATATCCTTGCACTGAAGAGCCCCGAACCCCGGCGGACGATGTTCGGCCCGGCGGCCACCATCGCGTTTATGCCCTACCGCGATGATGTGCCGCAAGCCAACCTCGGGTTCGGCGAACTGTTCTACGAGGCGCTCGGACAACAGCCGATCGGGCAGGTGCTGGTGTTGTCCAGCGGCGGCTACCCTGACGTATCCCACGGCGGAGGCACCAAGCTGGGCAGAGTTGAGTACCACCGGCTCGCCGGTGTACTCGCCGACGGACGGCTGCGCGATTTCGAACAGCTGCGCAGCTACGACTTCGCGACCTGGTGCCGTGGCGAAGCGACCCGTTGGGGTGGGGACACCGTGATGCCCTACGCGGCCAACATCGCCGTCGAGATCGACGGCGTCACTGTCACACCTGGCGACTTGGTGTATGCCGACGTGGCCGGCGCGGTGGTTATCCCCGCCGACAGTCTGAGCCGCGTGCTCGACGAAGCAGACACAGTCGAGCGTGAAGACGTCGAAGCCGCTGCTCGGATCCGCGACGAGCGCTGGGCGGGCAAGCCCGCCAACACATGAGACCCGCGGTTTACCGCGGCGGTGTGAGTCGCCCAGCGACACGGTCCCCGCTGGGCGCCGTGTCGGGCTCAAACCCCTCGTCGACGCCCCGGTGCCACGCAGGGGTCGGTATTCACGTGCTGCCGACATCCGGACGGGCGGCGGTCGCGTGCACGGTGATGCAGGCTCACCTGTGTGGGGGATAGGGCGTGCGGGCACGGCGGCAGGCGATGGCCTCGAGCGTTAGGCGGGCGGCGTCGGTGCCGGGCATCGTTGTCGCAACAGCAGCAGTCGTGGTCATTGCGGTATCCCCTCTGGTCGGAGAAATGACACAACCCCACGCCAGGTGCGCGTACGCAACGGCCCGACCCCCGGCACAAGGCTGGGTGGCCGGTCGGCTGACCTGCCTGACCCCGGCCGGGTACTGCGCTCAATAACCGCCACGCCGACCGGCGCCGGTCTGACACCGAAGCCGGTCCCTTACCCAAGGGCGAGCAGCAGTTTCCCGCCCTTGTCGCCGCTTTCGTCGAGGGGACGCCATAGTACCCGCCGAAAATCGGGCGGATATCGGAGTAACCGCAGCCGAGGGGTGCTATCGGTCGTGACGCCGGGTCCAAAGAGGCGCCACCGATAGATCACCCCTACCAGGGGGTGTGCCGAACTTCGTTGGACTCTCGGCGTTTACTACCGGGATCCGATTTGTCGCAGACGCTCCTCGGCCCCCGACCGGTTGGCCGCTATCTCACCCGCCCGTGATCACGGCCGGCCGGTGGCGAACGCCTGTACGGCGTCGAGGAACTCCGGGCCGCCCTGGACGTATCCGCCGGCAATTCCACCGATCAGCACACCCACGGGGATGCTGACCCCCCATATCAAAAAAAGACATGCCCCGAGGATGCCGCCCACGATGGCACCGCCGACTACGCCAGGAAGGTTCTTGTTGATTTGCTCCTCGAGCCGGTCGTATGAGCTGATGTCCTTCGGTTGCGCAACATCTTCCGCCGTCGGGGTCGGTGTCAGCGTCAGGGTATGGACGTCCGCACCGATGTGCTGCGCAATCGCGATTGAACGCCCGCCGACGGCGTACCGTTGCGGCACTTCGGTCACCGCCGCTCCGTCGCCGGACTCGAGCACCACCGCGCCGTTCTGCACGATCTCGAACTTGCCATTCTCGACGGTAGTGATAATGACCCTGTCGACCGGCGAAACGATGATCCGGTAGTTGATTCCGTGATCCACGCCGGAAGTCGCGCCCCCCGCGGTCACCGCAGCCGGCCGCTCCGTTGCGGCCGGCTCTGCATGGGCGGTTGCCGCAGTGATACCCACGGCCGAGATGGCCAGGAAAGCGGCAGCAGTGATCTTCTCGAACTTCATCCTTCGAATCCCTCCGCTCAGCTGCCCCTGATGGGCGGACCGAGTCAGACCTTAGGCGTCGAATTCAATGGTGTGTGGTATGCCACACACAGTTCGAAGTTACTGCACTCCTGTTTGCCATGTGACCGGCCGGAGAGCAGTACACGCATGCAGTGCGACAGTCCTGCCCCCTGCGTAATCCCGTCTTCCGGCTGCACGCCGGGACCAGTGGTTGTAGGGCTTCCGGTAGTAATCGCCGAGAGTCCAACGAAGTTCGGCATACCCCCTGGTAGGGGTGATCTATCGGTGGCGCCTCTTTGGACCCGGCGTCACGACCGATAGCACCCCTCGGCTGCGGTTACTCCGAACGGTGCTGCTCGAGAACATCCGCGACGCGTTCTCGGCCCATCCGGCCTCCGTGCCGGTCGTGCCGCGGCGTCGGCAGTCGTCGGTCGAATCGCTACGCGCGATGGAAACGATGCTCGCCGTACTCACCGAGGGCGGGTTCACCGGGCGCGTCCACGTCATAGCCGAGCGCACCCTGATCGCCTTCCTGATCGGCTATCTCCGGAACGAGCACTACGCTCCCGCTGCGAGTGCGGGGGACGATCGTGCCGGCCGACCTGCCCGCGGAGAAATACCCGCACCTGGCGCAGACCGCGGGGCAGGCCAAGGGCATGTCGGCCGACGACGAATTCCGCGGTGGCGTCGAGATCGTGCTGCGTGGTTTCGGGTCCTAGCGGCGGACGAAGCTGCGACCTAACCGAAAACCGCTGTGACATCGATGGTTTCGGCCATCGCGCGAGCGCCGTCGTCGTTGAGGTGCATGCCGTCGCCGCTGTCGAAACCGGGGTGGATGAAGTCGGGCCGTTCTGGATCCTCGACCGCTCGCGCCACGTCGAACACCGAATCGAAGACGTCGGTGCCGCGCAGCCATTCGTTCACGCGCCGCCGGGTCGGCAATGTCTCGGTGATCGGCAGACCCTCGTAGACGCAGCCGCCGTAGGGGCCGATCGTCGCCGCGTGGACCGTGAGCCCCGCCGCGTGCGCGCGCCGCGCGAGCGTGGTGAAGCCCGCGATCAGTTCTTCGGCGGTCGCGGGCGGTTGCCCCGCCATCCCGCCCAGGATGAGGTCGTTGATGCCGAAGTTGATCAGCACGCTCGTCGCACCGGGCACGGCGCGTGCGTCGCGCTCGAAACGATCCAGGCCCGGCTCGCCGATTTCATCGGTGAGCAGCCGATTCCCCGCGATGCCCTGGTTGACCACCCAGCCCCGCTCCAGCCGCGCGTTGAGGAAATCGACCGACCGCCGGTTGGCGCCGAGGGTGGTGCCGACGCCTTCGAACCAGGAATCGCCGAACGCGACGGCCACCGGCGTCTCCGCCGGTGCGAGCACGTCGACACCGGCGACGTAGAACCGCGCGGGCACCTCTTCGACGGTGGTGAGCGCGGCCTCGGCGGCGACGTTTCCGTTCGCGATGTATGCGGTTTCGGCGGGCTGGTGGGAGAAGGTGGCCAGGCCGGTGGGGCCGGGCAGATAGAGGCTCAATGCCAGATCCGTGTCCGCCGCGACGGCCAGATCGACGGGGTCGCTGAACACTTCGCCGCCTACCGGGACGATTACCTGCTCGTCCCCGTCGAACCGCAATGCGGCATCGGTCTCGGTGACGATCTCGCTGCCGGTCTTGCGCAGGGCGACCCGGGCGGCGCCGATCGTCAGCGGAGCCTTCCCATAGCGATTGGTCAGTCCGACCCGTACCCGCGCGCCGCCGCCTGCCAAGTGGAGCACTTGGCGCACGGTCCGGTCGGTGAACGTGCGCGACTCCGCGAGCTTGATCTGCTCGTCCGGGCGGATCACCGCGGAGCGGAATCCGGCGATCCAGGCGGTCGGCGACATGGGTACCTCCACTAGTTGATGCGAGGAAAAATGCGTATGCATATTTCTACGATGAATTATTCCTCTCGTCAACTATCCGCAGGGAAACATTCTGATAGGTTTCCGACATGGACGTGACGGAGCTGTTCGACGATCCGCGCCTGACCACGATGGGCCTGCTGTTCGAGGCGCACGGCGGTGTGGTCGCCAAACTGGAGCAGGTCTGGAAGGCGCACGGCATGTCCGGACTGGATCTGAACGCCCTCATGCGGCTGAGCCGTTCGCCGGGGCGGCGGCTGCGGATGACGGAGCTGGCAGTGCAGACGACGCTGTCCACCAGCGGCGTCACCCGGCTCATCGATCGGCTGGCGCGCGCCGGGCTGGTGGAACGCGAGCCGGACCCGGGGGATCGGCGCAGCGCGTATGCGGTGCTCACCGAGGCGGGCGCCGTGCGGCTCGCGCAGGTACTGCCGGACTATCTCGCCGCCGTCGACCGCTGGTTCGTCGGATTGCTCACGCCCGATCAGCTCACGGCATTGACCGAAGCGCTGCGAATCGTGCGGGACACTTCGAACCCGGAGGCCACGTTCCGGATGGATTGAGCTCGGTCCGCGTTCTCGCGAGAAGCCGTTCCGATCCGTCCAGAAGCAGGGATTCGAACGCGTGCCACGAAGGCGCCACGCCCTGCCGCTGTTTCGGAGCCCGCTGATACCTTTCCCGGCCGCAACCGTGCCCGTGATCGCGAGCGCCCTCACCACATGGTTGTTGGCTTGCAGCCAGGCTCGAGGCCGGTCCAGGGGTTCGCGGAGCCGGTCGGCGGCGAGGCTGTGGCCAAGGGGCACGGCAACCACGCTGAAGGCGGCCAATGCGGTGAATTCGACGAGGTCGGCAGCCGCAGGCGCCGCACGCCGTGACCGAGCTGGGGCCGGGGGAGCGAGGCGGAGAAGCCCTCGACCTGTTTGGCCGATAGCCGTGCGATGCCGGACAGGTTCGTCCGGCCGCGTAACCCGATCGCTCCGGCGAGCAGGCCGGTGGACATCCGCCGCGCCGAGACCGCGGGCACGGCGGTCGCGAAGAAGATCCATACATGCGCGTCGCGACGGGACTGCGACACCTTCAACGCCGCCGGGATCTCGGCGGCGCGGGCGGCTTTCACGTATGCGAGGGCATCCAGCATCGCGGTGTCGGTGCGGGCATCGAACAGGTCCAGGAAGCGCCGGACCTTGGCTTCCGGTGCGGCCCGCATATCGACCGGTGTGTCCGTGGCGGTCTGGTCGAGTGCCGCCGCACGGGCTTGTTCACCGATGAGCCGCAACAGATTCCGCAGCCGGATGATCTCGTCGAGCTCGCCGACCACCTCGCCGTGTTCGATCTGCCCGACGCCGATCACGCGACGCCAGCCACCATCGCCGCACAGACGGCCGTGCGGGGTGAGGTAGTTCACAGCAAACCGTTCACCGTGGATGTCGCGATGGTGGTCCGACGCGCGGCAGCCGGTAATCGCCCCAGCCCACGGGCCGATTCAGGCGATATTCGACACCTAAAGCTCACCTTCCCGCAAGCATGTCGTCACCGGGCGTCGGGAATCCTGTCCGTAATCCGCCGCTATTCTGACGACAGAATCAAGCCAATGGCGGGCAACCCGCCGGGAGGGGTTTCGATCCGGTGCCCACCACCAGAGTCGCGGAGTACCCGCGACCGGATCACGTGTTGTTCCATTTCAGCGACACCCATCTCGTCGCAGGCGAACAACCCCTGTACGGCGATGTCGACGCCGACCTGCGGTTACGCCAGTTGCTCGAGCAGGCCGCGGCCAGCCGGATCCGGCCGACCGCACTCGTGTTCACCGGCGACCTCACCGATCAGGGTGAGTCCGCCGCATACGACAAGCTCAAAGCCATCATCGAGTCATTCGCTGACTGTTTGCCCGCACCCATAGTGTGGGTCGCCGGCAACCACGACGACCGCTGCACACTGCGCGCGCGACTGCTCGGCGAGCCCGCATCGACCTCGCCGCTGGACCGCGTGCACCTGATCGACGGACTGCGCATCATCGCCCTGGACACTTCGGTACCCGGGCACCACCACGGCGAGATCTCCGACGACCAGCTGGACTGGCTGCGCTCGGTGCTGGCCGAACCGGCGCCGTTCGGCACCATCCTGGCCATGCATCACCCGCCGGTCCCGTGTGTCGTCGACCTCGCCGTCGCCGTGGAGCTGCGCGACCAGCGTAAGCTGGCCGACGTGCTCGACGGCAGCGATGTGCGGGCCATCCTCGCCGGTCACCTGCACTTCTCGACCAGCGCGACCTTCGCGGGCATCCCGGTGTCGGTGGCCTCGGCGACCTGCTACAGCCAGGATCTCGGCGTCGAGCAGGGCGGCCTGCGCGGCCGGGACGGCGCACAGGCATTCAACTACGTGCACGTCTACCCGGATACTGTGGTGCACTCGGTGGTTCCCATCGAGCAGGGCCGCACCGTCGGCACACCCGCTACGCCGGAGCAAGCACAGCGACGTCTCGCGCAGGAGGGTATCGTGATCCCGCCCGCCGCGCGCATCCCGCACGTCATGCGGCGCCAGGCGTCGACTCCGGAATCGAATGACGAGGCGGTGCACTGAGCCGCTCCCAGGGTGCGGGCTCCGGGTAGTACTCGGCGAGGAAATCGGAGATGACCTGTACCCGCTCGGCCTCGGCGACCTCGGGGAAGCTGCCGTCGTTGAGGCAGAAGAAGTCCACGTCGCGGTGGCGCGCCAACTCGTCCATCATGGCCAACCCAGTGTGGCTGGTCGTGTCGACGTAACGCACCTTCGCCGCCTCCTGCGGCGCTGCGCGACCGGTGAACAGCGCGTAGTAGTGATACAGCGAGTTGGTCACCGAGATATCGGTGGCAGCCCGGAAGCGGCTCGCGCTCGTTCGCACGAAATCCGCCGCGAACTCCTCTTCCATCTCCAGCAGCACACTGCGGCGTAGCGGAACCGGCGTGTGTTCCAGGTGCCGGGTGATGACATAGCCGAAGCGCTCGGCCAGCAGCGCTCGGTTCACTCGCGCGGCGTTTTCGAAACCGCTGCGCCGCTCGTTGTTGCGGCCCGGTCCGATCCTGGTGCCGGCCTCGATGAACCGGCTCATCCCGGCCGCGGTGAAGAACATCGACGGGCGCACCGGGCGCGCGAAGAACATGTCGTCGTTGGCGTATAGGAAGTACTCGCCGAGTCCTTCGATGTGCTGCAACTGCGACTCCACCGCGTGCGAATTGAAGGTCGGCAAGTCCGTGGTGTCGCGGAAATGCTCCACCGCACGCACCACCGTGACCTTCGGATGCGTGGTCAACCAGTCCGGCATCGCCGAATCGGTGGCGATGAAGATCTTGCGTATCCACGGCGCGTTCTTGTGCACCGAGCGCAAGGCGTACTTCACCTCGTCGATCTGCCGGATCCTGGCGTCCGCCTCGTCGCCCTCGCCCACCGCGACCTGGGCGAGCATCCCGGCGCGGCGGGCGCGGAATTCGGGATCGGAACCGTCCACCCAGGAAATCACCAGGTCGATGTCGAAGCCGACGTCGCCGGGCTGCGGCGCGAACATGTCCACCAAGGTCGGCCAGTTCCGCTCGAACAGCCGAACCTCGGTGCGCTGGACGTCGGCGAGGTCGAAGACCGCCCTGGTCAGCGCGTTGGGGCGCGGGCAGGTTACCGTGTCGCCGTGGTACTCCCACAGTTCCACGTCGACGCGATGCGCCGGGTCGCTATCGCGCCCAAGCCGGAATACGTTGTGCCGCAACTCTGTGCAGCGAAACCCCGCCGACACGGCGGCGGCCGTCACGCGGTGCACCATCGCGCAGTGCGCCGCGTCGGCGGCCAGCACGAGCTGGTGCCCGCTGCCGCGCACGAGCAGAAACGGCACTTCCGCCGCCGCCAGCTCCGCTCGCAGGTACCCGAGATCCTCGATCATCGCGGCCGACACGGCGAGGTTTCCCGCCGTCGTCCACGTACGGATCTCCACCGCCCCCGAGTTCATCGCGCCCATGTCCACCATGATTGTCTCCACTTCCGTCCATCCGCTGGTTTCCGTTCCTTCCGGGCACCGCGCCGAGCGGCGTCCGGCGCCGATTGCCGTGGCATCGACGCGCCGGGACCGCGCTCCGCGCGGCGACATTCAGAGATGCGGAAGAATGCCGAAGCGTGGGTGCGAACTGATCACCGGAAATCCAGACGACTGGTAAACCATTTCGTTTTCACCTCACTCACGGCCGGACGCCGAAGCGTCGTGGATAGAAGTGGTGCACCGTGCGCGGAAGTCGCGAAGCACGCGTGGCAGGCATCCGAGCCGGACGGCCATCGGCCGACGGGAGGGTTGCCCAGACAACACCGGGCACCGTTACGAATGATGCAACGCATTCGGCATTCCGTCAATCGGCGCAGCTGACCGCCCCTATCCTTCCGCTGCTTCCGGCCCCCGACCCGGCGACCACAGGTCGGAGCACATCTCCGGCAAAATGGTCAGGATGGTCTCACCAGGGCCGAGGTGTTCTCCGAAGCGTTCGACCGCCGAGCACCCGAGCTGACCGGCCTGCGCTGCGCTGTGTTCGTGCTCGGCGACATCGGGTACGGCGACACGGGCAACCGCGGCAGCGAGTTCGTGCCGAGAAGCTCACCGAGTGGGGCGCTATCCAGCTCGGCGAGCACGGGCGGCATGACGCGTCGACGCGCCGCGGACATGACTCGGGAAGTGGCCCGCGCCGCGCTCGATATCCCCGCTCTCGCCGCGGCCGGATAGTCACCGGAGAGCAGTTCGGACCAACGACAGAGCGCCGGCGGACAAGCCGCGCAGCGCCTTGGCTTGTTGTTCAAGGTGCAGGCGGGCGAGCGGCATCCCAGGTGAAAGGTGAAGCAGCCCTTGGTTGACCTCTCGGACATCAAGGAGATCGAGCCGGCGATTCGCCACTTCTACGACGTGCTGGGCTCGCAGGGCTTTCGCGCGGCGGCCGCGCCGGCCTATGCAAACGAGACACCGCGTTCGACCCACCGCAATCGCCGCACCAGGCCGGACGCGCCATGCGCGGTGGAGTTCCTGGAGGTCTCCTGCGATCAAGGAGTATCCGGGCGGCCAAGAGAACATCTCATGTGGACAGAAATAGCTGCACCGTATCACCTGCCGGGTGAGGGATGCTCTGACTCGACGTCTGGTTCGGCGATATGTTGTGGGACATCGCCGAACCGTTGATTCCGAAGTTCGCTGCGCGCCGCCAGGGTGGTGGGACCGCGCCGGTCGGTGGTCGTACGGTGTTCACCGCGATAGTGTCCGTGTTGACCAGTGGGTGTGCGTGGCGGCAGTTGCCGCCGGCGTTCGGGGTGAGTGGGCCCACCGCGCATCGCCGATCCACCGCCCGAGCCGCCGCGGGGTTCTTCGACCGACTGCATCGGGAGGCCCTGGACCGGCTCGGAGCAGCCGGGGAGGTGGACCGGTCGGCGGCGATCGTGGACCCGGCGTTCGTGCGGGCCGGAAAAGGGGAGGATCGCTGACCGGCCGCAATCCTCTTCGATCGCGGCAAGGCGGGTTCGAAGATCCACCTGTTCTCCGACGCGAACAGGATCCCGCTGGTCACCGCCGTGAACGGCGCGAACGCCCACGGCAGCGTTATGCTGCGGCCACTGGTGGAGGCGATTGCAGCGATCCGGCCCCGGCGCGGACCGCGCCGCCGTCGAGCCGAGCGGCTGCGTGCCGACACCGGCTACGACTATCCCGCCACCGTCATCGGCTGCGCTGCCGGCGCATCATCTCGCGCATCACTCGCCGCGGCATCGACGACTCCACCCGACTGGGCCGCCATCAATGGGAGATCGAACGCACCCTCGCCCGGCTCGCCGGCTACCGGCGTCCGGCCATCCGCTACGAACGCCACGGGCATCTGTTCGCGGCCTTCCTCGACCTTGCTGCCGCGCTCATCTGCTACAAGGAACGCCCCATATGAGACGCCCTCTAAGTGAGCAGTTCGGGCGCACCCGCATATCGTCTGATGGCGAGTTCTTCGGGGTTGCGGTAGGGATATCCGGTTCGGTATGCAGCCTGGGACGGGTGGCACAGGCCCGCCGGTGGTGGGGCGGGCGGGGCTGGGGTGTGGAGCGTCGCCGGGCGGCTTTCGGGCCGGTCGCTGGTGGGCCCGGGGGCGGTGCTGCTGCGGCGAGCAGTGCTGCTTGAAGGGTGAGCAGGTCCATGAGGACGGCTGTGAAGGCTTGCTCGATGTGCATTCCGCTGGTGTTGTGGTACATCGGTACCGGTCGGGTGCGGTATCGGGTTCGTGTCCGTATCGGTGGGGGAGGGTGGACGGGTGGTGGTGCGGTGCTCGGTGTCGCCGGTCAGCGGGGCGGCGGTAGTATGGTCCTCTGGCTCGCCGGCTATCGGCGCCTGGGCGTCTACCCAGAACGCCACAGGCATCTGCTCATTGCATTTCTATACCTCACCGCTGTGCTCACCTGCAGTCGGCGGTCCGGCGACTGCGAATACAGCCGCCGAGCTACGTCTCTGTTCGAGGGTTCGCCCCGCAAGCGCTCCCGAGGTATCAGAGTCAACTTATGGCGCGATCTCGATGACGACGCGGTCTCCTGGGGTGCATGGCCGATACAGCACACCGAGCGGAGCCTGAGCCCCCGGTGCGAGCAGACCACCGAACTGCAAGGGCAGGTGCATGCCCATTTTGGCAGGCACCAACCCGATCACCCGCGCCTCCGGCAAGAAGATCGCTGCCGCCCGGTTCGTGCACAGCGACCGACTCATCGACGCCCTCATTCGGCAGGCGTTCTGCCCCGACCGCCTTGCCCGGCGCCCGCGTCTACTACGACTGCCACCGCATCCGCGGCCGCGATCGCCGACGACCGGTCCAGATCCTCGACCGCGCCGAGCCGGTCCAGCGCTTTCCGGGGCAGCCGATCGAAGAACCCGGCGGCGGTTCGGGTCCTTGCTCGCAGACCGGATGCGGTTTCGTGGTCCATCTGTCCCGTGAACGTTCCGGTGTGTGTTCGATCGGCTGGTAATCGTATCCACCGATGAAACCTCCGGATCTCCGACGCGGCGGCCGCCGCGGGTGGACCGAAGACCGGCCACTTCCTGTCCTCGGTCACCGCGCAACTCGAGAGAATGACGTGCCGGAGAGATCCGATCGTCGCCCGGGTCGGAACAGCCTCCATGTTGCTTCGGTTCTGTTGATCCCGCGAGCGTCCTTCCCATCGATGCCCTACCCCTCGGTGAGCCGCCCACCGGCAATGTGCCAGCGGCGTGTCGCTCGCACCGAATCCAGCATCCGGCGGTCGTGTGTCACCAGAACGAGTGTGCCGGAGAAAGAGTCGATGGCCTGCTCGAGCTGTTCGATGGCGGGTAGGTCGAGATGGTTGGTCGGCTCGTCGAGGACGAGCAGGTTCACGCCGCGGGCCTGCAGCAAGGCCAGCGCGGCGCGGGTACGCTCTCCGGGGGACAGGGTGTCGCAGGCGCGGTTGACGTGTGGGCCGCACAGACCGAACTTGGCGAGCAGGGTGCGCACATCGGCATCGGGCCAGTCGGGCATCGCCGCGCCGAAGGTGTCGGCGAGGGTGGCGTCACCGCGGAACAGGCCGCGCGCCTGGTCGACCTCGCCGATCTGCACGCCTGAGCCAAGTGCGGCAGTGCCCGTATCGGGGGCGAGCCTGCCGAGCAACAGGGCGAGCAGGGTGGACTTGCCTGAGCCGTTTGCACCGGTCAGGACGATGCGGTCGGCCCAATCGATCTGGACGGTGACCGGTCCGAGAGCGAATTCGCCGCGCGCGACAGTGGCGTTGTTCACTGTCGCCACGACGGAACCACTGCGTGGAGCTGTCGCGATCTCCATGCGTAGTTCCCACTCTTTGCGCGGTTCCTCGACCACGTCGAGCCGTTCGATGCGGCGCTGCGTCTGGCGGGCCTTGGCGGCTTGCTTCTCAGTGGACTCGGCGCGGGTCCTGCGGCTGACCTTGTCGTCGTTCTTGCTCTTGCGGCGTGCGTTGCGGACACCCTTTTCCAACCAGTTGCGTTGCATCAGTGCCCGTGCCTCCAAACCGGCCTTGGTAGCGGCGAATTCGTCGTACGCCTGGCGGGCGTGCCGGCGCGCGATCTCGTGTTCGGCCAGGTAGGAGTCGTAGCCCCCGTCGTAGAAGCTCACCTGCTGTTGCGCGAGGTCGAGTTCGAGGACACTGTTCACAGTGCGGGTCAGGAACTCGCGGTCGTGGCTGATGATCATCAGCGGGACCCTGGCACCGGTGACGAAACGCTCCAGGCGATCGAGACCGTCGAGGTCGAGGTCGTTGGTGGGTTCGTCGAGCAGCAGGATATCGAAGCGCGACAGCAGGACCGAAGCGAGACCGACGCGGGCGGCTTGTCCGCCGGACAGGCCTGTCATCAGGGTGGCCAGTCCACCGGCGAGGCCGTCGGTGAGCCCGAGATCGGCGGCGACCTTCTCGGCGCGCTGGTCGAGGTCGGCGCCCCCGAGGGCCAGCCAGTGTTCGAGCGCGGGGGAGTAGTCATCGTCGCCGTCGCCCAGGCGTGCGGCAGCCGCGTCCATGACCTGCCGGGCGTGCGCGACACCGGTCCGACGAGCGAGGAATTCGAGTACGGTCTCGCCGCCTATGCGTTCGGGTTCCTGGGTCAGATATCCGACGGTGGCGTCAGGCGGGCTCAGCGTGATCGTGCCTTCGTCCGAGGCGCCGTCGGCGAGTATGCGCAACAGTGTCGACTTGCCCGCCCCGTTGACACCGACCAGACCGATCACGTCGCCGGGAGCGAGGGTGAGATGGAGGTCGGAGAAGAGGGTGCGTTCGCCGTGCCCGGCCGCCAGACCGCTGGCATGCAATGTTGCGCTCACCAGGCGTATTCTGCCCTCATCGGCTGCAACGCCGAGATCTGACCCACTGGGCCATGGCGGTGGCGAGGTCTTGATGAGCCGAGTCGAAACCGCCGAGCGTATCCGGTTGCTCGGCGATCTCGGAGATCATGTCGGTGAGGACCTGGCGGGCGTGGATGCCCGGTCCTCGGCGTTCACCAATACGACCACCACATCCAAGGGCTTGTTGCGAGCCAAGTCGTCCGGGTCGGGTTCGGCTCCGTTAGCAGCGTGCAGTTTCCGGTGGGCTGCAGCCGTCCGGGTCGGGACCTGAACCACCTCGTGGCCGGCCGGCAGCAGGCCATCGGCGAGGCGGCGGGCGAACCCGTGACCATCTTCGATGGCCCACGGGACATATGCATCATCGGTGATCGACCGGATCTATTCGAGCAGAGCAGCGATCGGCGACCCATCGTTCTTCACGGTCAGCGGCTTGCCGACCCGCCTGCCGGCGGCATCGACAGCTACCGCGGCATGGGCGTGCTTGTGCGGGTCGATTCCCACTGTCACCATCGAGAGGTCCTCTCTTCTTGCCATCGCAGATGACGGGACAAGCGAGTTTTGCGGCATCTGCCGCCGTCGTTCGGGAGTGAGCCCCGAGCAGGTTTCGGTAGCCGGCGAATGGTGGCGGTCGCGGTGGTGGGATCGCTTGTACATCTGCCGCGGTGTCAGGCACCCGCCTCGTCCGGCCCGGCGGCGGTCCGTGTGGGCGGGCGGCGCGCGAAATCCGGTGCGTGTTCCGGAAACACCCCGCGTGCGAGGAGATACGGAGGCAGACTGCGCGCCACCGGGATCCGGCGCAACAGTCGCAGCGCGCGCGGTGCGCGGGCCGCGTTGGCGATCTCGATCCGACCGGAGAGCGTCGGCACGATCAGGCGGGCGTGCAGCACCCGCTGTATTCCTTGGATCACCGCAGTCGAGATGACGCGCCGGCGCTGTACCCGGGCCAGATCGCGGGTCGTTGTGGTTCCCGCCAGCAGCGGTGCCGCCAGTATTCTGGCGGCGGCGACGGCGTCCTGAATCGCGAGATTGATGCCGACACCCCCGACCGGGGACATTGCGTGCGCCGCGTCGCCGATGCAGAGCAGGCCATCGACGTACCAGGTGCTCAGCCGATCCAGCTGAACATCGAGCAGCTTCACCTCGTCCCATCTGGTCAGGGTGTCACGTCGGCTACCGAGCCAGGGCGCGGCCTCGGCCATGCCGCGCATGATGTCCTGGACCGGCCCACGCCGGGCTTCGGTGTCGGCACCCTTGGCGATGAGGGTGGCGCACTGCCAGTAGTCACCACGGTCGAGCATGACCGCGGCGCGGCGGGCGGTGACGATGGGGAGCGCTCCTGCGGGATCGTTATCGGTGCGCGGGAGACGGAACCACCACACATCCATCGGGGTCGGCCAGCTCCGCGAGGGCAGTCCGGTCGAGGCACGCAGCACCGAAGCGCGACCGTCGCACGCCACCGTGAGGTCGGCGTGTATTGCGCCGGTCGCACCGTCGGCCGTTCGATAGGCGCAGCCGACGACCTTGCCTTCGGTCCGAATCAGTTCGGTCGCTTCGGTCTTCATCCGCAGACGAAAGCTCGGCTCCTGCGCGGCGGTCCGGGCCAACAGGTCGAGCAGGTCCCACTGCGGCACCATCGCCACGTACTTGTGCGTGCCGGGCAGGTGGTCGAACGTGGCCAGCAGTTGCGTACCGCCCGCGATCGGCAGCAGTACCTGTTTCAACTTGCGCGCTCCCAGCTTCTCGAATTCGGCACCGAGGCCCAGCTCGTCGAGCAGGTCGAGCGTGGTGGGGTGCACGGTGTCGCCGCGGAAATCGCGCAGGAAGTCCTGGTGCTTCTCCAGCACGGTGACCTCCACGCCGGCTCGGGCGAGCAGTAGCCCCAGCATCAGTCCCGCCGGCCCGCCGCCGACTACCAGGCAGGTTGTCCGTTCCATGAGAAGTCTCCTTCGATCGCCGCGCTGTCATCCGGAGTTCTCCTCGAGATGCTAACCGCGATCCGGTCGACTCACCGCCCGTCCGGCCGCGTCGGTCCGATCTTCATGCGCACGGGATGATGGTTTGCCCGCTTCGCCGGCATCTGCCGGCGAAGCGAACCGACCGACCACTATGACCGAGAAATCGACCGTTCACAGCGTGACCTACGATTTGTTGAGGTCATTGGGCCTGACGACCGTCTTCGGTAATCCAGGGTCCAGTGCTGCCGGAGGCCGGCGTTGCCGGGGGCATCTCGGCGATCGTCGGTGTCCCGCGTCCGGTCGTCACCGCGGTTCGCGGACCGGCCGTCGGCGTGGGCGTGCCGCTCGCGCCGGCGGCGGATTTCACCGTCGCCCGTTCCGACGTCTTCTTCTCCATGCCGTTCACTTCGATCGGACTGATGCCGGACGGCCCGGCCTGCGCCCGATGGCGGCCCTGTGCGAACTGGTCTCCCCCCGGCGGATTCGGCCAGGATGGTGGGCGAGCAGGAAAGCATCGATTTCACGCGCGATCACGCGCTGACCTTCGTCTCGGTATTCGATGCGGTGGTCTTCACGCATTGACTCCCGGATCCCGACCCTTCGACCGGCGCATACGGCTCGGTGGCACTCGTTCATTGGGGACTGTGCCGTTGGGCGGCGTGGTGAAAGCGGGCGGAACGATGGTATGGCCGCGGTCGGCGTCGTTGCCGGCCTGTCCACGTCGTCGAGAACTACCCCCGTCCACTTGTCCGGCGGCGCGCCGGCTGCCGCGAGGTTGATACTCCTCAGGGACAGAGAGGTGTTCAAACCAGGCCGAGTCTGCGGATGGACTCTTCACGCATCTCGACCTTGCGGACCTTGCCGGTCACGGTCATGGGGAATTCGTCGACGGTCAGCACATATCGCGGCACTTTGTAATGCGCGAGTTTGCCCTTCGCGAACTCGCGCAGGGCCTCGGCATCGATGCCGGCTGCGCTCGGGTGCAGCCGAATCCACGCGCACAGTTCTTCGCCGTACTTACGGTCCGGGACACCGACGACCTGGACGTCGTCGATGTCGGGGTGGGTATAGAAGAACTCTTCGATCTCGCGGGGGTAGATGTTCTCGCCGCCGCGGATCACCATATCCTTGATCCGCCCAACGATCAGGCAGTATCCGTCGTCCCGCATGACCGCGAGGTCGCCGGTGTGCATCCAGCCCTCGTCGTCGATGACTTCGGCGGTCTTGGCGGGATCATTCCAGTAGCCGAGCATCACCGAGTAGCCGCGGGTGCAGAACTCGCCTGGGGTTCCACGTCCGACGGCGGCACCGGTGGCCGGGTCGATGATCTTGACCTCGACGTGCGGATGGACCGTGCCGATGGTTGTGGTGCGGCGCTCGAGGGTGTCGTCGGCGTGTGTTTGTGTGGACACGGGGCTGGTTTCGGTCATGCCGTAGCAGATGGAGATCTGCTCCATGTGCATGTCACCGACGCAGCGCTTCATCACCTCGACCGGGCACGGTGACCCGGCCATGATGCCGGTCCGCAGTGATGACAGGTCATAGGAGTCGAAGTCGGTCACGCCCAACATCGCGATGAACATGGTGGGCACGCCATAGACGGCGGTGCACCGTTCGTCTCGGATCGCCCGAAGGGTGGTCTGAGGGTCGAAGCCGGGAGCAGGGATCACCATGGTGGAGCCGTGGGTTACGCAGCCGAGGTTGCCCATCACCATACCGAAGCAGTGGTAGAAGGGCACCGGGATGCACAGCCGGTCCGCCTCGGTGAAGCCGATCGTCTCCGTCGTGAAGTAGCCGTTGTTGAGGATGTTGCGATGACTCAGCGTCGCGCCCTTGGGGAAACCGGTGGTGCCCGAGGTGTACTGGATATTGATCGGATCGTCCGGCATCAGGTCGAGGGCGCGTTCGGTCAGGCGGTCGGACGCCAGATGCCTTCCGGCCGCGAGGAGTTCGTCCCAGTCGGAGGTATCGAGGAACACGACACATTCCAACGCCGGTGTCTGCTCGCGGGTTTGTTCGATCATGGACCGGTATTCGCTACCTTTGAACGTGGTGGCGGCCAGCAGCAGCCGCAGACCGGACCGGTTGGCGACATAGGCGTATTCGTGGAGCCGGTAGGCGGGATTGATGTTGACCAGGACCGCCCCGATCTTGGCGGTGGCGAACTGGGTGATGGTCCATTCGGCACAGTTGGGTGCCCATATGCCGACGCGGTCACCGGGGGCTACGCCCAGACCCAGCAGCCCGCGGGCCACGGCGTTGACCTCGTCGTCGAGTTGGTTCCACGTCCAACGGCGCCCGGTCGCCACCTCGACGAGGGCTTCGCGGTCACCATAGGTAGCGACAGTGCGTTCGAAGCAGGCGCCGATGGTTTCCTCGAGCAGCGGGAGGGCCGTATCACCCCGGGCGTAGGAGTCCTGAGCGAACGGGTTCACGGTGGTCAATGGCATCTCCGGGACGGGAATGTGAGAGAAGGGTGAGCAGAGCGGCTCCGGTACCGACGGGATTCGGTACCGGAGCCGCTGTTGCCGGGATCAGGCGAGGAAGGTGTTGATCGACTTCTGCTCGGTGTAGGCCTCGATCGCCGCCGCACCGAGTTCACGACCCCACCCGGACTGCTTGTAGCCACCGAAGGGCAGGGCGGCGTCGAAGGCATTGTGCGCGTTGATCCATACTGTGCCGGCCTTGATCTGGCGCGCCGTGCGGTGCGCCTTGGACACATCGCTGGTCCACACCGAGGCCGCCAACCCGTAGGGGGTGTCGTTGGCGGCCGCGGCGACACCGCGTTCGGCGTTGAACGGGGTCGCCACCACTACCGGGCCGAAGATCTCCTCGCGGTATACGCTGAACGAGGAGTCGACATCGACGAATACCGTCGGTTCGACGAAGTAGCCGCTGTCACCGTGGCGTTTGCCGCCGGTCAGCGCCCGTGCACCGTCGCGCAGGCCGGCATCTACATAACCGAGCACCCGGTCGAGTTGGGTCTGCGACACCAGCGGGCCGACGTCGGTGGTCGGGTCCAGGCCCGAGCCGAGTTTGCCGGCTGCGGCGACCTCGGCGACTCCCTGGGTGAACTCGTCGAAAATCTTATCCTCCACCAGCAGCCGGCTGCCGCTGGTGCAGGTCTGGCCGTGGTTGAACAAGAACCCCGACGCCGTACCCGGGATCGCCAGATCCAGGTCGGCATCGGCGAAGACGACCTGGGGGCTCTTGCCACCGAGTTCGAGGCTGACCTTCTTGAGGTTGCCCTTGGCGGCGTCGACGATGAGCTTGCCGACTTCGGTCGAGCCGGTGAAGGCGATCTTGTCGACGCCGTCGTGGGCGGCCAGGGCGGCACCCGCGTCGCCATAACCGGTGACTACATTGAGCACGCCGTCGGGCAAGCCGACCTCGGCCAGGATCTCGGCCAGGCGCACCGCGGTGAGCGGGGTGTCTTCGGCGGGTTTGAGCACGACGGTGTTACCTGTGGCCAGTGCCACCGGAATCTTGAATGCCGCCATCAGCAGCGGGAAGTTCCAGGGAACGATCGCGCCACACACACCGACCGGTTCGCGCAAGGTGTAGGCGTGCCACTGGGTGCCGGGCGCCCACGGCACCGACACCGGGATCGTGCGACCCTCGATCTTGGTGGCCCAACCGGCGTAGTACTCGAACAGCTCGGCGACCCACGTGATGTCGACGGCCTGGGCGACACCGGCGGACTTGCCGTTGTCGAGCGATTCGAGTTGTGCCAGTTCCTCGGCATGCGCGTAGATCGCCTCTCCGGCCCTGAACAGCAGCCGCTGCCGCTGCGCCGGTGTCCACAGCGACCACTCACCCTCGAAGGCAGCGCGCGCGGCCCGCACGGCACGGTCGATATCAGCGGCCTCTGCGTGGGCCACCTGGGTCAGCACCTGCCCGGTTGCGGGGTCACGCGTTTCGAATACGCGCCCCGCCTCCGCCTCGACCCATCGGCCACCGATGAACAGCTTCTTGGGGGTGGCCAGCCAGTCTCGGACCTGCGGCAGGATCGGGGTCGCGGTGAGGTTCGATACTTCGGTCATCGTTCGCCTCCGGAAGTTCTCAGGAGTGGTCGTGCACCAGCACGCCACGGATGTTCTGGCCGTTGAGCAGGTCGTCGTAGCCCTGGTTGATCTGTTCGAGGGTGTAGGTTCGGGTGATCAGCTCATCGAGCTCGAGATCGCCGCTCTGGTAGAGGGCGAGGATCTTCGGGATGTCGACGGTCGGGTTGCAGTCGCCGAAGAGGCTTCCGCGCAGCTCCTTCCGGAACAGCGTCAGGATCGAACCGGGTAGCTGGATGTTGATTTCGTCGAGCTTGTTCAGCCCCGTCAGCACAACCTTGCCCCCCTTGCCGACGGCATCGAAGCCGGCGCGAACGATGTCGGCGGTCACCAGATCCGGGATCAGGATCGCCGCGTCCGCGCCCTGCCCGCGGGTCAGTTCGTTGATCGTCGCCAATGCCTCACCGGCATCGGCAAAGGCGTGCGTGGCACCGAGCCCGAGGGCGCGCTCACGCTTGTTCTGCAACGGGTCTACCGCGACGACGTATCGCGCGCCGGCGAACCGGGCACCCTGCACGGCGTTGATACCCAGGCCGCCGATACCGAATACGGCCACGACGTCACCGGGTTTGACTTCGGCGGTGTTGACCGCCGAGCCCCACCCGCTGGGCACACCGCAGCCGACCAGCACCGCCTTGTCGAGCGGCAGCTCGTCGTCGACCTTGACACAGGAGTTCTGGTGAATCACCCCGTACTGGCTGAACGTGCCGAGCATGCACATCGCGCCGTACTCACCGGCCGGGCCCCGCAGGGGGAAGCGCCCACCGGGCAGATAGCCCTCGAGAATCGTCGCGCCCATGTCGCAGATCGACTGTTGGCCGTTGGCGCAGTAGCGGCAGGTGCCGCAGTTGGGAATGAACGAGCACACGACGTGGTCTCCGGCCTTGACGCGAGTGACGCCGGGCCCGACATCTTCGATGATCCCGGCGCCCTCGTGGCCGAGCACCATCGGCAGGCGCGCCTCGAGATCACCATGGGCGATATGAACGTCGGAGTGACACAGACCGCCGTAGAGGTATCGGATCAACACCTCGCCTTCGCGAGGCCTGTCGACTTCGAGCTCTTCGATCTCGATCGGTTTTCCGGTCTGGTAGACCACTGCGGCCCTGGTCTTCATTGCGGGTTCTCCTCATCCTCATTGATGCGCCCAACCGGACGTGACGAGAACCACATTCCCAATCCGACGAGACCGCAAGTGTTCAGAAACTGGACAACCGTGACCTTGGTCACGCTTGCTACGGTGGTGGCGAGAACGGCCCGATCGAATGGAGTGGTCATGGTGGTGGACCTGATCGGCAGCGAGGCCAAACGGGACCCGATCGCCGCGTCATGGCATCGAGCGACGATGGCCGGCCTCGAGCCGGCGTCCGCGCTGGATGGAATCACCTACGCCGACGTCGACGAAGCCAGTCCGCTCATGGCTGCGGCGTCACCGGTTCTCGACGACCTCAACCAGCGCCTCGAAGGCACCAACTTCACCACCATCCTCGTCGACCGCGAAGGTCGCGTCGCGCATCGCTGGTGCGGCAGCCGCGATGCCCGCAAGGCATTCGACCACCTAGGTGTCGATGTCGGCGCTTCCCTGCTCGAAGAAGCGGTCGGCACCACCGCACCGGGCGTGGTGCTCGAGACCCGCGCCGGCATAGCCGTCAACGGCGACGAGCACTTCGCACTCCCGTTGCGGAGGGTGAGCTGTTACGGACACCCGATCTTCCACCCCACGACCCGTCGCATCGAGGGCGTGCTGGACCTGTCCGCCGTCGTAGAGGAAGCGAGTCCGCTGCTGCCGCCGCTGGTCGCCCGCGCGGTCGCCGACATCGAGCAACGGCTCCTCGACGGTTCGCGTATATCGGACAAGGAACTGCTCGCCGCGTTTCGAGCAGCCGGGACGCGGCGGCGCGCGGTTGTGGCGGTCGGGCGCGACCTTCTGATGTCCAACCAAGCCGCCGCCGACCTGCTGGGAGCTACCGATTTGGCGCTGCTGCGCATGATGGCGGCAGACGTGCGCCGAAGCGCTGTCATCGACCTGACGCTCGAGTCCGGGCTCGCCGTGCGCGTCGAAGCGACCCGCGTCGGCGGCCCCGCCGGCGGAGCACTGCTCAATGTCGAACCACAGGAACAGGCGACCATCGGCTGTTCGCGCCGCGCCCCCGAGCCCTGCGCGCCCTTGCTCATCATCGGCCCACCCGGATCAGGGCGCTCCCGCGCGGCTCGAGACCATGCCACCGAGCAGCCGGTGACCATCATGACGGCTGCCGATGCGCTGCTCGACGGCCGCGACACCTGGGCGCGCAACTTCGCCGCACTGGTCCGCACCCGACAGGGAACCGTCTGTGTGGACGGCCTCGACCTGTTACCCGATGACCTCATCGATATCGTGGCAACTCATGTCGCGGAGCGGCAGATGCCACGCATCGTGCTGGTTACCGGACCCACCGAAACACTCGCCGGCCGCGCCGCCGCACTCGCCGGAGAATGCACCGACCAAGTGGTGCTCGCGCCGCTGCACAGCCGACGCGGTGAGATCCCCACACTCGTCACGGCCATGCTGCGTGAAGCGGGCATCGATAAGTCCTTACATTTCACCCCTGGCGCGCTATCAGCGCTCTCGGCGCACAACTGGCCGGGTAACCTGCGCGAACTGCGCGCGGTCATCACCGAAGTCATCAGGCATCGGCGTACCGGAGCCGTCGTGCTCACCGATCTGCCCGAGACATACCGCACGCAGCAGCCCACACGAAAACTCGCACCCATCGACCGCGCCGAACGTGACGTCATCATCGAGGCGCTGCGCAAATGCGACGGCAACAAAGTCAAAGCGGCGCAAACCCTGGGCATCTCACGCACCACGTTGTACGCCAAGATGCGCGCGCTCCGCATCACCGTGTACTGACCCGGCTCGTCGTCAGTGCAGTGGTCGACGCTTCCGACTCGGCACCCGACATGCCCGATTCTGTGGCTATCGGCCCAGAGAAGCTGTGGTACGCCGAGCCGGATCGCGCTGTTGTCCGCGGCGCACCCCATCCGCGCAGCGACCCAGGCGGCGGATCGTGGAACAACGCCGGATCAGCGGCGAGGACCGGCCGGCCGACGGTTCGCACCGACACCGGTGTGCCCTCGGCTCTCGATTCCAACGTGCTTCGCCGCGCCGGCCACTTGCGGTCCCTCCGCGGGAATTGGGCCCGTGCCACGAGTCGCCGTCGATGACCGGTGCGGTGTGCTGGAGCAGTCGAGCAGGCCGAGCTCGCCCCAGCGCCGGGACCGGTTGGCCCACTTACTCGCGCATTACCGCGAGTATTTCTTGGGCGGGGGAATGCGAGGGGGAGACAGTGCATCAAGGCCGAGCCGGCCCTGTGCACCGACTCGAGGGTTCGGCCGTCGAAGATTGCTCCGGCTATCGACGTCCTGTGTCGACCATGTCAAAGGAGCAGCGCGTCGGCCACGCAAGGTCAAGAGCCGAAGCCGGACCCCACCGCGTTCAAGACGGAGCCGGCCGCTCACGAGCTGTCGGTCCGATTCTTCCTCGGCCGATGCTTTCGCAGCTTCATCCTCGCGATAGCACGCTTGTGAACTTCGTCAGGGCCGTCGGCAAGTCGAAGTGCACGTATTTGGGCATACATCCAGGTGCGCCGACTGCAAGTGAGCAGGCGTGCCATGTCGATGTTGAGGCGGGCCTCGGCGATCCAGTCCTGGGTGTTGGTGCGATCGCTAGGGGCGCGCCGAATGTGCGGCGCGATAGCGCTCTGGAACACATCAACTCCAGTGTTCGCTCAGCGACTCCGACGATGCGCATTACTGTTTTCCCGACGCCCTCTTCCGGCCGCTCGCACCGTACTCGGCAGGCCGGGCACGCATGGACCATGCGCTGGGAATCTGCAGTCAACACGTTCGCGATCACCTTCGCCGACCGCCGGTACGCTCCGGCTGGAATACCATCCGAGTTATCGGTCGGAAGAGAGCCGTGAACGACTGTCGGAAGACCCACTTCGTCGGTAGCCTGCCACCGGACCTGGACAGTCCCATCATAGCTACGCCTGCGACCGTACCCCGCTCGACGGCAGGTGTCGTCGCGCTTGCGAATGCCATCGCGCGGTACCGGCCCACCGGTCGCCACTTCGATTTCGTCCACCTTCCCATGGCCGATGGACCACGCCCTCCCCTCGAACCGGACTACTACACACACCTCGGGCGGCTTTCGCTACCGGCCGAGACCCGTATCGTCGCCGGGATATCCCACGCCCATCAATCTCTGGATGTTCAGCGGCAAGCGCTGGACCTGGCCGAGGACGCCATCGGACACACACTCGACATCGCGGCCCCATGCGGTCTGGGCCGGTACCCGGATGCCGACACGGCCCGGGCGATGATGAAGCACTCGGTCACCCTGGCACAGCGGAACTGGCTCGGTCATCCCGACAGGCCACATCGCCTGCGACGGTTGCTCACCCGACGACTGGTCCCGGACCTGCTCACCTGACGCCGCTGTGGGGTGGACGCCGACCATACACCGGTTGGTCCGTTTCTATGGTTTCCCGGTGAGGGCAGGCAGGTCGAGTTGGGCGGCGATGGCTTCCATCAGGCTTACCTGCCCGTCGGTGTCGGTGGCGAGCAGATGCAGCGCGATGTGCATCTCGTCGGCGCCCGCGGCGGTGGCGCGGGCGATGTCACTGAGTACAGCGTCGGTGAAGGTGGCGAGGGAGACGCGGCTGCCCGGCGGGACCGGGATCGTTGTCACCACGACGATGCCGGCCCCGCCGGCGTCCCGGTACCAGCGGATCCGGCTGCGAGTGTCAGGCCAATCGACGGCGACGGTGATGAAGCCATCGGCGATGCGGGCGGCTCGTTCGATGGTGTGGCGGGTCGTCGCGCCGAGGAATACGGGGATGGTGCCTGCGTAGGGTTTCGGCCCGATCGTCGATGGCGGGATCCGGTAGTGCGTGCCATGGAATTCGACGGGGTCGGGAGCCCAGCAGGCGCGCATCGCGGCGAGATGATCGACGAAACCGGCGCCTCGGCGGCTGGTCGGCACTCCCGCCGCGGCGAACTCTTCGGGGATGTAGAACGGAGGTAGCCGGGTGCCGCCGCCTTGACCGATACCGATATCGAGACGCCCGCGAGACAGCCGGTCCAGCGTGGCCAGCCTGCGTGCCAGCATGACGGGTGAGTGGAAGATCGAATTCAGGATGCTTGTGGTCACGCGGATGCGGTGGGTATGCGCGGCCGCCCAGGTCAGCACCTCGAGCGAGTCCCAGGCATGGGACTCGGGCAGGCCTGCGTCGTTGCTCCAGTGCGCTGCGGCGGGAATCAGCAGCCGGTCGCTTGCGGACACGGCATGGAATCCGAGTCGTTCGGCCGCGCGGGCAACGGCGGCGACGGCGTCGGGCCCGGCGTACGGGTCGACGTGCGGCAGGCTGACTCCGATACGGGGAAAGTTCATTCCTAAACTCCAGTGCCGGCAGTAGGTCAAGGGCACGCCCGGTTGGGCGGCTTCGGAAGTTGGTCGGAGCGGCCACACGATTCTTGCGCACACAGCCGCAAGAAAGCGGCACCAGGACCGACTTCATAGGGAACGGCGCGCCGTTGGGGCGTTGCCGGAGAACCGAAGGAGACGACGTGAAGTTTTTGTTGATCATGCATTCGAATCCGCAGATCTGGGATGCGCTGACCGAGGAAGAGCGCAACGAGGTGATGCGCGGACACGGCGCTTTCATGGAGACGATCACCGAGTCCGGGGAGATGATCGGCACCGCAGCGCTGGCCGACCCGTCGCAGAGTGCCGTGGTGCAAGTCCGGGGCGGTGTGCCGGTCGTGACGGATGGGCCGTATCTGGAGGCCAAGGAGTACCTCGGCGGCTACTATCTGGTCGAATGCGACAGCCGGGACCGCGCCTTGGAGTTGGCGGCGTTCATCCCCGACGCCCGGGTCGAAGGACTGGGAATCGAGGTGCGGCCGGTGGTATTCGCGAGTACAGCCGACGACTGAACACACGATGAAATACCTGGTGAACGTATACCGTAGTGTTGCCGCCCTGCCCTGGGACGGGTCCGGTGGCGAGCCGTTGCCGGCCACGGCCGGGCATACGGGGGAACTGCTGGGTGAATACCGGTTCGCGGATCCGTCGCTCAGCGCCGTCGTCGGAGTCCGCAACGGTGTCGTATCGGTGACCGAGGGCCCGTATCTGCCGACCCGGGATCAGGTCGCGGTCCAGTACCTTCTCGACTGTGACAGCCACGAGCGCGCAGTCGGATTGGCCGCACTCCTTTCCCGGGCTCGGATAGGCGGTGTGGAGGTACGGCCGCTGATGGACGCGGCCGGTATGGAGATGTGAGCACTCCCCACCGGATCGAGGACCTGCTGCGCGAACTGGCGCCGCAGGTCCTTGCCGCGCTCCTACGTCGGCACGGAGGGTTCGAAGAGTGCGAGGACGCCGTGCAGGAGGCGCTCCTCGCCGCGGCTACGCAGTGGCTCGACGCCATCCCGGACAGTCCGCGATCCTGGCTGATCACTGTCGCCACCCGGCGCCTGCTCGATCACATACGCAGCGAGCAGGCTCGCCGCCGCCGGGAGGCCGGCGTAGCCGTCCGTGACATCCCGGACGCCGCACTCACCTCCGCGCCGGGCTACGACACACCCGGTGACCACGATGACACACTCGTACTGCTTTTCCTGTGCTGTCATCCAGCATTGACGCCCGCTTCGCAGGTAGGGCTCACGCTCCGCGCCGTCGGCGGTCTCACCACGGCGGAAGTGGCGCGCGCATTCCTTGTGCCCGAGGCCACCATGGCGCCACGGATCAGCCGCGCGAAGCAGCGGCTGAAAGCGGTCGGCGCATCATTCGCGGTACCGACCGCGCAGGAGTGGCCCGAACGCCTCGCTGCTGTCCTGCACGTGCTCTACCTGATCTTCAATGAGGGCTACACCGCCAGTTCCGGCCCCGAACTGCACCGCCGTGAACTCACCACCGAGGCCATACGGCTTACCCGGATGTTGCACCACCTCGCACCCGAGGACGGTGAAACCGCCGGCCTGCTGGCGTTGATGCTGCTCACCGATGCCCGCCGCGCGGCCCGCACCGGTCCGGGCGGTGCCCTCATTCCGCTGTCCGAACAGGACCGCGGCCTGTGGAATACTGCCGCGATCGACGAGGGTACCGCACTGGTCACGCAGGCCATGGCCCGGTCATCCCTGGGTCCCTACCAGTTGCAGGCGGCGATCGCTGCGTTGCACGTGCAGCCGTCACGCGCCGAGGACACCGACTGGGAGCAGATCCGAATCCTGTACGACATTCTTCGCCGGGTCGCCCCAAACCCGATGGTCATGCTCAACCACGCCATCGCCATCGCCATGACCCGCGGCCCGCAGGCCGGACTCGACCTTCTGGAAAACCTGGACAACGACCCTCGGATCGCCGGTCATCACCGCCTCTACGCCGTCCGCGCCCACCTCCAAGAACTCGCCGGCAACCACGTAGCCGCCCACGACAACTACCGACTGGCGGCCCGCCGAACCATCAGCCTCCCTGAACAACGTTACCTACGAGACAAAGCAGAAGCCCTGCACCGACAGATCCCCGGCCTCGTGCCGGCACCACCTGCTCGGCCCACCAGAATGTGAGCCCAATCTTCGGTTCTGCAGCTGCTATGGGCTCCGGGCCGCATGTTATGGCCGTGGTCGGTTCATACGGTGGGACTCCCCGGACGTATCCGGACGCCGTGGCCGGGGACCGACCCAGACGCGCCGGATGAAGGCTCGGCATTCGGGAAGAGCCGCAGGCCCGTACCGCTGCTGCCGGCCCGCGGGAACCGGCTGCCCCGTAGGCCATATCGCATACTGCTCGTCGTCGTTCGCGACAACGAGCATCTCGCGGTGACCTGGCCGAGTTTCCGGCCGGTGCCGTCCACCGCCACCGCTGTGTGGCTCCGCATGTGTGGATCGATTCCGATGATGACCGCCAACGCCCTTGTCTCCTTGTATTTTCAGTGACGAAGGTTCGACCGGTGGACACGTCTCAATCGGGAGGGTGCGCCTCGTTCTCCTATCAAGTCACACCGGCCGGACCGGCTCCGGCCGCGGTGGACGATTCATGAGAAAGCCAACCCGATCGGCGGCATCCAGCGTAAGAGTCACCCCGCGACCGAAGCCGGTCTACCACTTCAACAGCGGCATAGGCAGTCTCACACTGAGAACAGCGTAGCGGTGACGGGGCGCGCGGATCTGACCGATGTCCAATGGGCGAGGCTGCAACCGTTGCTGCCCTGCGGAAAGAAAACGGCACGCCTCTCGGCGTGGATGAAACGGCAGCTCATAGACGATATCCGCCGGCGTATCCGGGACGGTTGCCCCTGGTGAGACATCCCACCGCAGTACAGGTCCTGGCAGGCGATCTACGCGCTGTTGCGGTGTTCGCTGGTGTCCAGGTTCGCGATCACGGGGACCGCAGTCCCAGAGGTGGTGTCGGATTCGCGATCAACCGACGTCCAGGTTCACGACCGTGGCCGGCTCACCTGTTTCCGATAAGGTCTGTTTGTGACGATCAAGCAAATCAATGGACCCGTTCTCCTGGCCGCGACCGCCGCGCTTGTCGCGTTCGGCCCGGTCACCGCGCCGGCGAACGCGCAAGCACCGCTGCAGGCCCCGGAGGTGACCTTCGCCGGCACCGCGCCGGGAACCGTAACCGCTACCGTGCACAATCCCAACCGCACCGGTCGGTGCTGGGCGGAAGCCGGTGTCGGCCCTGAGAACAACCACCGCTTCTTCGGCAACAGCGCCCTGGAGTCGCTGGCCGGCCCAGGCCAGACCGTGACCACCACGCTGGAAGGGCTCGACTCCGGCACGACCATCACCGCCCGTGGCGGCTGTTTCGACGATACTTCCACTGGCGGGATGCCGTTCACCGAGATGGTGACAGTTACCGTTCCCTGATATACGCCGCTGCGACTCGAACTCGCAGCAGGCTGCCGTCGGGGCCCCGACAAAGCGAAAACCGCCATGTCGCTGCCCGCCACAGCCGGTTTCCCTGCCGAAGGGGAAATCTCTCGAGGGACAATCGGGTCGGCAACACGTCGTCTGCACCGTCGCCCAGGTCGGTGGTGTAACAGGTCGTCCGAACCTGCCTGCGATTGTCCCTGGCCAACCGCAGGCCGGCCGGGGACAACACATGAATAGCTCAGCCGTCCTCCTGGACTCGACTTTCGCGCTTTCCGTGCTCACGGCGGCAGGTGTGTGCTCGGTGGCCGAGCATGACGGGGTCGGAGTGGGGCGGGAGCATTGGCAGGTCGATTCCGTCTCGTGTCCAAGAGGCTGCCGACGCTTCCAGCGGTAATACCAACCCGTCCTGCTGTCGCACATCAGCCTGCTCAACCGCCGCGCCGCCGCAGTGCCCTCGCGCACCGTGGGCGAACCAGCTCCAACCGCCATCGGCAGGATCCAGCGGACACAACACCGGATCCAAGTCCATGGTCCGCAACCCAGCGCCAAGGCTGTGATGAGTTCCTCTTCTTCGGATTCGACCACGCCGTCGACGGCGACGACCGCGCCGGCGATGATCGCGGTCAGCAGCGGGCTCGCCCCGGCGGCCCACCGCGTCACCGTCTCGACCGCGACGACAGCGAGGGCGGTGAGTGCGAGTCCGGATCAGTGTGTGAACCCAGTCGGCGGCGCGGCTGCAACGTCCGTGATCGGCCGGTGTGTCCGGTGCCCGGCCGGGCTGGTGGTGGCGGTTGGTCTGCGCGGGGGTGTGGTGGGCTATGATCCTCGATCAGGGTTGTTGCTGCGGCGGTCGCGGTGATACGCGGCAGTGTCGGTTTGCGCCACAGCCATACCCGGGGTGATCGGGGTATGGCTGTGGCGCAAGCTATTTGGCTTGCGGTGTGGGCTGTTGTGCCAAATCTTTGCAGTAGGCGGGCACGGGGAGAGAATGATGGAGAAGTACTGGATGGCGGAGAACAGGGTGATGGGTCCGCCGGCCAACGCGATCCCGGCCATCGAGCCGACCGCACCGAAGGTGGCCATGCCGAGTACACACCCGGCGATGGTCGCGCCGACGAACAAAACCAGCAACGCGATGAGGGGGCTGGTGATGGTGGCTCCGACGGCCCCGCCGACCAAGCAGCCCACTCTCGCGCCGGCCGACCCCCGAACGAGCCGCCGGCCATGAACGCGCCGCTGAGGGCGGCGTATCTGCGGGGGACGAGCACGCTCAGCACCACGGCTGCGCCGACGCTGCCATGGGCGGCCTCGCCGACGCCGATCAGGAAGCGCGCCCAGCATCTGGCCGTAGTCGGTGGCGAGCGCGCACAGCAGGGTCGCCGCGCTCCACAACACGGCCATGAGCACCAGGCTGCGCACTCGTCCCCAGCGGTCGGCCGGCATCGACAGCGGCAAGGTGGGTATCCCGACCATGAGCGCGGCCACGCTGGTGAGTGACGCCGGCGGCGAATCGGACAGCGCGCATTCGGTGTTCCGCTCGCTAGAGCTGCGGGACTCGGTCGTGGCCGAACGTCCATCAGCTTGTACATCGAAAGGACCGTGATGACCTCGAATCCATCGACCGACGACCTGGCGCGATCTGTCGAACCTACGCTGCGCCCTTGCCCGGGCCGCGAGGAATGGCCCACTCTCGTACGGATCTGGCGAAGCGCTGTGGAGGCGACACATGACTTCCTCACGCCCGAAGACATCGACTTCTATCAGGCGCGTATCGCCAATGACCATCTGTCTGCTGTCTCGCTGACGGTGGCGACGATCGACAACATTCCGGTCGGATTCTCCGGCGTGGCCGACGGTAACCTGGAAATGCTCTTCATCGATAACGCGCACCGCGGCCAGGGCGTCGGAACCGCCCTGCTGCGCAAAGCGATCGACGAAATCCCCGGTCTGCTCGTCGATGTCAACGAGCAGAACCCACAGGCTGTGGGCTTCTACGAACACCACGGGTTCGTCACGCTTGCCCGCTCCGATTCCGACGCAGACGGGCGACCGTTCCCGATTCTCCATCTCGGGCGGCGGGTCCGCTGACCACAATCGAACTGGTGTGATGGTCCCTCGTCTCTCGGCCGACTCGCACCCGGATCCCGAAGACCTCGGCCAAGGGGCGAGAAACATCGACATGAGAAGTGCCGGTAAGGGGCCCTGGGGTGAGGAAGCGCCGCACGACCTTGCGCTACCACGCATAGTTTCGCGCTGCCACGCGGATCTCCCTGTGGAATCGGCGGATTTCGCATGTGGTCGGTCAGCGACGGATGAGGCCGCGGCCGGTTGCGCCGGCGGCGGTGCGGGAGTCGACGCCGAGTTTGGTATAGATGCGCGCGAGGTGGGATTTTACGGTTCCCTCAGTGAGATGGAGTCGGTGGCCGATGGCCAGGTTGGCCAATCCCTCGGCAACCAGGCCGAGGACTTCGGTTTCGCGGCGGGTCAGGGCGGTGCCGGTGCGCGCAGCCGGTTCATGAGCCGGTCTGCGATCGAGGGGGCGAGGGTGGTGCGGCCGGCCGCGGCCGTGCGTACGGCGTTGGCCAAGTCCTCGGGCGGGGCATCCTCGAGGAGATAGCCGGTAGCGCCGGCCTCGATGGCAGGAAGGGTGTCGGTGTCGGAGTCGTAGGTGGTAACGATCAGCACGCGGAGGCCGCCCGGTCGGGCGGCGATCTGAGCGGTGGCTTCGGCGCCGCTCATTCCTCTCCCGAACTGTAGGTCCATGAGGACGACATCGATGTCGCCTTCGACGGGGCGGGTGACGGCATCCTCGGCGGTGGCGGCTTCGGCCACGACGAGGAGGTCGGGTTCGGTTTCCGGTACGGCGCGCAGTCCGGCTCGTACGACGGGGTGGTCGTCGGCCAGGAGGAGGCGGATGTGGGCGCCGTCGGTCACAGGCGGGCCTCGGGCTCGGTCTTGGTGGGCGGAGTAAGGGGAAGCTGTGTGGTCAGGGCGGTGCCGTGGCCAGGGGTGGATTCGATGCTCAGGATGCCACCGAGGGTGTTCCTGCGGGCGCGCATGGCTGCCAGGGAAGCCCCCGCTTTCGGGGTCGGGGGCGGGCAGCTGTTCGAGGTCGAAGCCGTGCCCGTTGTCGACCACCTCGAGGGCGATGTGGTCGCCGAGGTAGCCGAGGGTGACCTCGGTGGTGGTGGCCTTGGCGTGGCGGACGGTGTTGGTGAGGACGGGCTGGGCGATGCGAAGGAGGGCGGCCACGTCGGGCCGGCCGGGTAGGGCGCGTTCGGCGGCGCGCAGCGGCAGCTGAATGCTAGAGAGGCTCTGGGCGAGGTGTCGTGGATCTCGCGGGCGAGACGTTCGCGTTCGGCGAGTGCACCCGCAGTGTGCTGGGCCCATGCCAGGTCGGCCCGGGTGGCGGTGAGTTCTTCGATCAGCTGCCTGCGCTGTTCGCTCTCCCGGTACAGGGCCTGGTAGCCCCACACCACCGCGACGGCGACAGCGGGACCGATCGCCATGGCCGGGCCGAAGGAGCCGATGTGGGCGGCGAACCCGGCAATGGCCGCCACGGCGGTGGCGATCACGGAGGCCAGGCCGGCGCGGCGTCGCAGCAGATGGAGCTGGAGGAAGTACAGTGGGGACGCCACCCATATGGCGTGGGGTGTGAGGGCCGGCAGCGCCGGCCACACAGCGCCCACGGCAGCCGGCCACCAGGCGACGGCCCGCCGGGAGCGGTGGATGCGGGGCAGGAGCGGCCCGGCGGCGTACACGAAGCCGCACGTCACCGCCGTGGCGATGGTCATCCCGGCGTAGGGTCGGCTGTCTGCCAGGGACCGCCCGGCGGCCAGGGCGAGCAGGCCGATGACCAGCAGATGCAGGCACCAGGCCAGGGCCCGGGAGGCCGGGGTCAGGGCGGGGCAGCGGTGTTCACAGTTCCTCTCAGGTTACGAAGCCAGGCTCCCATCGGCCTCCATCAAAAGTTGGAACCCGCGTGCCGTCTTTCGATCCGCGGAGTGCCGTCCTGCGCCAGACGCGCACATGAGGGGTCAGCGGCGACGATGGAGGCATACCGCTTCCCCGTTGGAAGGACAGGTCGACGGCACCCCTACCACCGGCCTGACCCGCGGTGAGCTGACCGAACTGCGCCGCCACAAGATCAGCACCGCCTTCCAGCAGCCCAACCTGTTACCGTCTCTTACTGCCTCCGAACAACTGCAGGTCATGGCCCGGATCGATGGACGCAAGCCTCGCACCGCCCGAGGTCGGGCCATGGACCTCCTCGACGCGGTCGGCTTGGCCGACCAGGCCGGTCGCCGCCCCCACCAGCTCTCCGGTGGCCAGCGCCAGCGCGTCAACATCGCCCGCGCCCTGATGAACGACCCCACCGTCCTGCTGGTCGACGAACCCACCAGCGCCCTCGACCACGAACGCGGCGCCGCCATCATCGACCTGCTCACCCGCCTCACCCACCAGCAGGCCACCGCCACCGTTCTGGTCACCCACGACCGCACCCACCTCACCGCCGTCGACCAGATCGCCGAAGTCCACGACGGCCGCCTCAACCTGGCAGCATCCACCTGCTGAACAGCATTCAGCGAAGGGGGCGGCGCGGAGCGTGAAGCTGCGCTCAGGCCCGACACATCGAGCGGAATCCCACGGCCATCCGGACCGTGGCACCCCGCCTACGACACCATCGTCGCCGTGCGAGCCGGGCTCGGCAGGCGTATCCGGAGGAAGGTCCAGGTACGGGAGGGACTCGCAATGAACTTTGTCAAGCCGCAGCAGTCGCGACCGGTGGAGCGAGGTGAATTCGCGACCGTCGCGCAGCAGCTCCCGCCGCTCGGCCTCGGTTACCGTCAGAACAGCCTTCTTCGGTTGCCCGGCCTTCGCTACCGCCGAAACCCGCAAATACACAACGGATTTCAGACGCGGAACACCAGGTGCGCACCGCGACCGGCTCGGTACCGCGGTGCGCGGCCTCGTCGAAGGCGATCCAGATTTCCGCGACGCTGCCCTGTGGTCGGTAGCCCTCGCCCAACGGCTGCACTGCGCCGCGCTACCACCGGCTCACCGTCGTGGACTGTGCGGAAGCCGCTTTCCGGCAGTGTGCGAGGATGTCGGAGCTGCCGTTATCGGGGTGATGAACCCGAATCCACTGTCGGGGCCGAACCAGCGGCCGACGCCGTTCATCGCCTTCCGGTTCATCGATGTGCCCGAGGGCACTGCTGGTCATTGCGGTTGCCGTGGCCGGGCGGGGCGACCCATTGCCAGAGCAGCTGTGCCCAGGCCCAGCACGGCCACAATGGCCCCGACGACGACGTTGGACCAGATCATTGCGGCGGTGGTATCGACACCGGCGACGATCCAGGGGGAGACGATCAGCCAGACGCCGAGCAGCGGGACGACGAATGCGATGCCGTGGGTGCGGCCGTATGCGGATCCGTATACCAACGCCAGCACTGCGATCGCGATACCGCAGACCAGGTTCGTCATCGTCAGCGCCGTCTGGTCGGCGAAGCCGATGATCCAGGCGGACGCCGCTGCATACAATCCGGACAACAGCATCAGTCCGTCGGCGACCTGAACGGTAGGTTGTTCGGCTGCTTGGTCGTAGCGCTCGCGCAACGCGACAATGTCCGGGTGGGTGTGGATCGAGGTGTGCGTCGATGTCGACATGGTGCTCATCTCCTCGGCGGGCTCTCCCGCCGCGTGTGGGTCAGTGGTCGGGAAGAGCTCTCGGGACGCAAATGGCTTCGGTGAGCAGGCCGATGGCTGTCTGCCCAGGTGGACGGTGTCGGCTTCGCCGATCATCCGACCAGGCGATGGTCGGCGAGGACGGAAAGTCGGCGGACCCGCTGCTCTTCCATGGTGGTAATGACTTCCTTGACGCTGCATCCAGCGTCGACGTGGATGGCGGCCGAGAGGCCGTCAGTACTCCTTGTTGGCGTCCTGGGAGTTGGTTTGCGCTTGCCGGGCGGTGACTGGTGTACCTCCAACGAAAACGAACAAAGATAACGCTTCGATTGGACTCGCTCACCGCTCCGCGGCAGTAGGGCCGACGGTCCTTATCTCGAAGACGAGGGTCCTCGGGACGGGCTCCCTGTGGGCCTGCTCCGTGGCCACATTACCGGGCATCGTGCAGGCCTCCTGTGCGATGCCGTATGTGTACTGGGGTTATGGGTTCCTGATCGGCGATAGGGCCGCAACCGATATCGCCAACGGGTGGTGTCATCTTCCCGGCGGGGCCGGATTCGCCATCGGTTGCGGCGTGTGGCTGCCGGCCGCCGACCTCGACCGGGCGCAACTCGCGCCACACCTCGCCGAGGTCATGGACGATCTCGACACCGCCATTCCACGTGGTTTCCGCCGCGGCGGCATCTGGCAGGTGTCACAGGCCGAGCTCGGCGCCATCCTCGCCGACGGCGCCGCGCACGCCGTCGCACGCGCCCATGGAGTCGCCCGCGACCTACAGCGCTGCGAGGACGGAGGCCGAGTCGAGGGCGCGAAACCTGAATTCGTCGGCGCCCGAGCCCACGAACGCGGACTCGCACAGGTGGGCAGCCCCGGGTCGGGCAACCACTCTCTCGAAGCGCAAGCTGTAGCAGAGATCTACGACGACGAGTCGGCCGCAGCAACGTTCGGACTGTGCGCCGAACAGGTGTGCGTGACGAGCTACTGCGGCTCGCGCGGACTCGGCCATCAGTGTGTGGCGACTACGTACAGCGGATGGATGCGACGATGGCACCCCTTATGGCATCCATGTACCCGACCGCAGATCAGCCTGCGCCCGGTCGATTCCATCGAGGGATGGACTATCTTGCGGCCACCGCGTACAGCCTCCCAATGCCGTGACATCCGCTCCGGCCGCGCCCCAGCAGGTCGACGGCTTCCCAGGTTGTCTCCGCCGTGACCTGCACGCCCCGCATGGCCCCGCATGTTCACATTCGCCTGGGAGATGAGGGCATGGCATCCGACTGTGAGCCGCTTCGTCACTCGGTCGTATCGCAGATCCGGCCGATATCGGTGCACGGGCAGGTCCGCCGACGCTTTCGGTCGGCCGAATGTCACGCAGTGGTTGCCGTCGATCTCGCCGAAGACAAGACCGGGTCGTCCGAGACCAACGGGTGCGCCCGTAGCCGGTGGTTGCCAGGAGGTGGGGTCCTCACAGGCGGCGACCGGCACGACGAGCACGGCTCGCGCCGCACCGGGTGCGCGGCCGATCCGGAGCACGGTGCGAGCGGGGATTTCTTCCGATGACGTTCGTGAAGTACAGCCGGTGCGGGAGCGGCGTGCCGCATAACGGCCGGACCGGACAGGTGCCGAAAGTCCCGAGATCGAGAGACCGGCGACCCCGATGCGCCGGACGTTGCGCACTTCCGACTGAATATAGCCATCGGCGATTCTCGACATAGGCCGGCCGGCTGTCCGGAGCGGTCGCGAAAGCGCAACTGTCCGTGACTTCGCCGCCCCAGGGTGAACAGCGGACCAGTCGAGACGACGTCAGGAGTTCGGATGCCACAGCGGCGAGACCTTCTCCAGTGCTTCCGGCCTGCGGGAGTTACCTGCGCAGCGACGCCCCAGGCGTGCCTGCCGATCGGGTCGCCGACGCAGAGCCGAACCGGCGCCCGATGTTCCCACTGCTGCAAGAGCCGGGACCGGTTTCACCCCGGTGCGATCTCCGTGTGGTGGAAGCCATGAACGCGAAACAGCCACCGCAGCGCCGCTCTTCTCGACTGCGGTGGCGGCCTCGACTGCGGTGGCGGTCGATCCTGGTCGAGGGCCGCACCGCCCGATACGCGGTCGGCGGCCTCGGCCCTCGTGTGCTCTTCCTGCACGGCTGGGGACTCGGCGGACGGGCCTATGCCCGTCCGCTCGATCAGCTCATCCGCATAGGGATGCGCGTGTACGCCCCGGCGCTGCCCGGGTTCGGCGGAACCGCCGGCTTGCCGGCCGAGCACCGAACCCTCACAGGATACGCCCGGTGGGTCGGCTACTTCGCCGAGACGGTCGGTCTGTCCGGACCTGTGACCGTGGTCGGGCACTCCTTCGGCGGCGGCGTCGCGATCAAAGCCGCCCATGACCTGCCCGATCTCGCCGAGCGGTTGGTACTCGTGAACTCAATCGGCGGTTCGGCATGGACCGACGGCCGCGGAGCGGTGCGCGCGCTGCGTGAACGTCCGCTGTGGGACTGGGGCCTGCACCTGCAGGCCGATCTGCTTCCCCACCGCCAAGTGACCCGGGTCCTACCGGTGATCTTGTGCGAGGCGGTGCCGAATATGCTGCGGAACCCGACCGGGGTGTGGGAAGCCGCCTACCTCGCCCGAACCGCCGACCTGGCCTCCGAGCTCACCGCACTCGCCGAACGCCGCCTCCCCATCTTCGTCGTATGGAGCACACGGGACACGGTCATACCCGAATCCACCTCGATGTCGCTGCAGACCGCCCTCGGTGACCCGCACACCATCACCGTGCCCGGCGGGCATACCTGGCTCATGTACGACCCCCACGCCTTCGGCGAATTGATCACCAACGTGATCCGCGAACCAGTTGTGCACCCTGACGCCGTCACCGATCGACCATCGGCCTACCGCAGATGACCCGCGCGGGTCGAGTCGGATTTTCACCCGGATCGCTGTCCATCGACAAGCACGCCGGGGCACCGACGCTGGAGTTCCGGTGAATATCGGAGATCGGTTACCCGGATGCAGGTGGGATCGGTGAAGTTGCGGCGATTCCGTCGGATGTGGTCGGCTCGGCCTGGGTGGGCGACGTCGGGGGGGCGGCGAAATCCAGGGTGGTGGCGGCGGATTCGCGGGCGAAGAAGGAGCCGATGTCGCCGATCGCACTCATCAGCGGTGCCGGGAACACGACCGTGGTGTTCTTGTCCGCCCCCAGTTCGACCAGGGTCTGCAGGTTGCGCAATTGCAGGGCCAGCGGGTGCGCCATCATCGTGTCGGAGGCGTCGCCGAGCGCAGCCGCGGCGAGCGATTCCCCCTCGGCGGCGATGATCTTCGCTCGCTTCTCGCGTTCGGCTTCGGCTTGTCGGGCCATCGCACGTTGCATGCTGTCGGGCAGTTGGATGTCCTTGAGTTCGACCAGCGTGACTTCGACTCCCCATTCCGAAGTGGTGGCGTCCAGGATCTGCCGGATGTCGGCGTTGATGACATCGGTCTCGGCGAGTGCCTGGTCGAGGGTGTGCTGGCCGACCACTTTCCGGAGCGTGGTCTGGGCGATCTGACCGATCGCCGCATAGACGTTTTCGATCGCGACGACCGACTTCTCGGCATCGACCACCCGGAAGTAGGCCACCGCGGAGATATCGACACTGACGTTGTCGCGGGTGATGATTCCCTGCGATTGGATCGGCAAGGTGACGATGCGCATCGACACGACCCGCAACCGGTCGAGGACGGGGATGATGAACCTCAGGCCAGGATCTCTGACCGCGATGACTCGTCCCAGGCGGAAGAGGACACCCTTCTGGTACTGGGTCACCACTCGAATCGACAGCGCTCCGGCGATCAGCGCCATCACGACGACGACAAGGATGACACCGGTGACGACGTTCACGACGCCTCCCTCACAGATATGAACCAGTATCTGCCCATGATGCGATCGGGCGCAGATCGTCCATAGTGCCGAATGACCTCGGGAGGGGAGCAGTTCGGCCGCTGGAACATCGAGGTCGCGGTGCCGCATCCTGTCGTGCGCGCAACCGGTTGTCTTCATCGGTCGGCCGGGCGTCCTGGACGACATGCTCCGGCCCGGTATCTGCCGGCCGCGGGCGTTGGCCCGCGCCACCGCAATCTCGGTCGTGACGCCAGAGGCAATCGTGTCGATGTCGGAGGTGGTGTCATGGTCGCCGGGTGATACCGAAGGTCAGCCGGGATCGCGGTTGTCGTGTATACCCGCACCGCGATCGGAATACACGGCCAGGACTCGACTATTTCCTGGCCACCGAGTGCCGGCTGTACTCGGGCCCGGGATATCGCCGCGCCGGGGGAGCGACGACGGCCGGAACACCTCTGCCACGATCCCGAACGGCAGCCGCCGTGACAGTGCGAGCAACGACGTTTCGGCGTCGGCCCGCTGCATCGCCCCCATGGCCTGGTCGGGCGAATGCGGCGGCCGGCTCGGCGGTGTAGCGGCCTGTGCCCAGGCCCGGAACACGGCAGGAACAGCGCCGGCCCCGCCGCCGGGAGCGAGCGGCAGCGTTTCCATCGCCGTGCCCGTCGTCGCCTCGGATACTCCGGCCTGTGGGAATGCCTCATCGACCATGGTCCCCGCCACCGTCCTGGCTCTGCCGGGCGTCGGTGTCCGGCCCGGCCGCGCAGCCGATGGTAGGCCCTGTCATCCCTGCGGCGGGATATCGGGGTGGGGCGGATGCGGACCGGCACCCCCAGGAAGGTGCGCATGGGCGGATGATGCAGTGGGAACCCAACCGACGCTGGATGCACGCCGAGGTCGACGAGCCGGATCGGTTTCGGCTGGTGGAACAGCAACCCGAGTACGCCGAGCCCGCGCGTAGCGGGACATTTACCGAGGGGGCCTCCTTCTCGGTGGCCGGGCCGGTATCAGATGGATTGCCGGTAGCCGAAGAATTCGTGGTCGGGGTTGTAGCCGCCGTGTCTGCCTCCCCGTCGGTGAGATCGCGTCTCGTGTGGGGAGTTTCTTGTAGCAGGTGAGCGCGGCAGCGAGGTGCAAGAATGCCGTAACAGATGCCCGTGGCGTTCGCAGCGGCCGGCCAGGTGCCGGTATCCGGTGAGCCAGGCGAGGACGCGGTGTCACGTGTGCACGATCAGGTCGACGACGCATCCCGGTACCTGCTGGTCGACATCGATGCGCTCGATCCGGCCGTTCGTGCCCGGCACCGATATGCCCGTGGGGGGCCGAGCAAGCAGTCGAGAACTGGTGTGGCCGACGAGTCCGTGGTCCGCTTTCGTTCGGCGCAAGGCCGCCGCCGGATGCCTTCGCCGTGACGGGCTCTCGCGTCCTTGCGTAACGCGCTGAGCAGTACCAGAATTGGTTACGGTCGGCGGTCTGCCCGATCCGCTCGAGGAGTAGCTATGAACTCTGCACGATCGCCGCGGGCGGTGCACGCCATCATCACGATGGACGACTTGCGCACCGATCTGGCCCGCCGCCATCGCGCCACCATCCCTGCCTCAGGGGTGATAGACCCGGCGGTTGTCGATGCCGACCTGGAATCCCTTGACCGTGACGGGTACATCATCTGGGAGAACCTGATCACTCATGACGAGTGCGAGCACATCCGTGCGGCGATCGTGCCTCTGCTCGGACAGACCGGCCGTAACACGTTCGAGGGTGAGCGAACCAAACGAGTGTACAGCCTGCTCGAGAAGACTCGCGCATGCGACGAACTCGTCGAGCATCCTCGGGTGTTGGCCCTGCTCGATCGGTTGCTCCTGCCGAACTACCTGCTCTCGCAACTGCAGGCGATCGAGATCCTTCCCGGTGAAGAGGCTCAAATGCTGCACCACGACGACGGTTTCTATCCGATCCCGAGACCCCGCCCGCCACTGAGTGTCGCAACGATGTGGGCTATCGATTCGTTCACCGACGCCAATGGCGGCACAGTCGTACTGCCCAGCAGCCATCGATGGGATTCCGAACGCCTACCGGCCGAGTCCGATACCCGAGTGGTTGCGCAGATGCCTGCCGGATCGTGCGCGTTCTATCTCGGCACGCTGTGGCATGGCGGTGGCGCGAATCGAACAACCGACCCGCGTCTCGGCGTGACCGTGCAGTACTGCGAGCCCTGGCTGAGGCCCCAGGAAGCGTTTACCTTGGCCACCAGTCGGCGTACCGCACAAGCGGTTTCCGAGAACATTCGCCGGATGCTGGGCTACAGTATTCACCCACCGTTCATGGGTGCCGTCGGCGGCATGCATCCCAAGCGGCTTCTCGAAGCGTCGGAATCCGCCGATCCCGCGACCGGCGGTTGAGGTTCCGGAGCGCGAAGTGACCGAGTGGTCGGTGCGGGCCGGTCACTCGGAAAGCCGCACCGGGCCGGCCGCTTTCCGGAGCAGAATTCGGTACAACACGAGGTGTTCCTCGTCGAATTGCCGGATGGACGCCTCCAGGTAGCGTTCATAGACATCGGCGACGCGTGCGCCGACAAGTCTTTCCGCATCGGATCGGTGCGCCCGCAGTCGGCGTAGCCATTCCGCGCAGGTTGTCGAATAGTCATGGCGGTCGTTGACCGGCGAACGGATTTCGAAGGGCTTTCCGAAGCGTGGGTGAGTTCCGCGAGTCGCGGTGGATCCGATTCGGGGAAGATCTCATTTGCCAGGAACTGCACATCGGTGATCGAGCTCTGGTCGAGTGGTCGGTTGCCCTTGCCGATCGTCTGTATTATGAGCCTGCCACCGGGGTGAAGCATGCTGTGACAGTAGGTGAAGAAGGCCCGATACGCTGCGGTGCGTTCCCGGCGGGACAGCCCGAACCGCACGAAATGCTCGAGCGAGCGCGCCGATGCAGAAGATGACGTCGTATCGGTGGCTGGGCCGATGCTCGTCCCAGTGTTCCAGGCGAATATCGATACGGTCTGTGGCGTGGCCCCGGACGTAATGATACTGGTCTCGGCCGAGGGTGAGGTCTGTGATACGGACCTGCCCGTGCCGATCGGCTGTTGACCGCATGAGACTTCCCAGCCACATCCGACGTCGAGAATCCGTTCGGCGCCGGTGATGTGGGCCTGCTCGATGAGGTAGTCGAGCTTTCTCCTACTGAGCGCGATCGAGGTCGTCGCCGTCGGCCCACAATGCGCACGAGTGGGTTAGGCCAGCGTCCAGCCCACAGCCGGTAGAATTCGGTTCCGATGTCGTAGTGATGCTCGACCGTATCTGCCGACGCACCCTGATATTCACCGGTCTCCGATATCATCACGAATCTCCAGGGTAGCGGACGGCGAGTGTGTCGAACCGTGTGGTGACGGCGCGGTGGTATTTGAGCATGTCGATCCCCCGCTCGGCGGCATCGCGGTCACGGTAGAGCGTCCGGTCGAATGCCGGTGGATGCCCGCCGGCCGGTCCGCGGTTACGGCGGTGGTGGCCTGATCTGCTGGGATGGGAATCGTCGCGGCACACGGTAGAATGGTGTTCATATCGGGAACGGCGACCCAGGGTACAACATGGCCGGATCGCATATGTTGGAGATGTCGACGTCCAGAACTATCAGGTATGCGAAAATTGAAGTGCGCTGTCGGTGTTGCGGGTGGATCGCTGACCGATAGAGTGCGGGTCGACGTACTCGCATGGAACATCGAGCACTTCGACACCATGCATCTCATTCGTGCCGGATACTTCCCTGATCCCACGCCTATATCGTCAATGCTTGGAGGTATCAAAAATGTCCTCTCCGTATATGCTGATCGAGATAAATCCGATTGCAGTCATCGATGATGAGAACGTCACGAAACGGCAACAGGATAGATCATGGGAGATTTGAGCATGATATCTCAGAGCTCGCAGAGTGGGTGGCATGGTGCGACATCTCGCCAGTCGGTATCCGCTGGGCGGGGACATCGTGGTTCGACAAAATCGAGGACGACATCTGCACCAAAGGTGATCCGACGCCGGCCGGACCGAGAATATTTTCCACATCGGTGCCCGATGGCGACGCAACCGTCATCGCTCGACTACGCTCCGCCGGCGCGATCATCTTCGGAAGGACCAATTTATCCGACTTCGCCTTTCGCCTGGTCGACTCGTGCCCCTTTGGTGACGAGCTTGACCATGGCGGCCCCTTTGCTCGATCCGCAGAAGACTATGCGAGAATACTTCCTGTTCTCGTCGGAGGCGACCCCGCAACCAGCATCCCCCATCCCGAATTCAACTGTCCGGACGTCCTGCGCCGTCCGGTCGCGGGATTGCGTATCGGCATCCTGCGGCAACTATAGCCCATGCTCACACCCGACATGGCAGACGCTATCGACGCTGGACCGCAAACGATGCGTCACATCGGCGTTGAGCTTTCGGGTATCGAAATCCCGCGTCGGGACGAGATGGTCGAGGCCGAATTGCTACCCGAATTCGGAACGCGGCTTCGCCGGGGTCTTGCCACCTTCGCTTCGGATTGCGTAAACACTGCTCGGATCGTACGGCTGTTCACACACGAATACCGTCGTGCGCTCCATGAGGTCGGCCTTCTCGCTCTTCCGAACGACCACAGAATCGCATCACATATCGATGCGAACGGAAAGCGTCTCGACGCAAGCACGACACTGTGTTGTGTGATCCCGGTGAATATGGACAAGGAACCCGCCTCGACGACACCGACGGCCATGGTGAACGGGCTATCCATGTCACTGCAGCCGGCGGGAAACCTGGCGACGATGGTCTACTTCTCGCCGGTATACGTGCTTATCGGCAGCCCACGACCTGGCACAAACGACACCGCTAAGAGCTCTACCACGAAGGAGAACATAATGTCTGGTCAGCAACCGATCATCGTCCGTAACAAGGAGGGCAGGCCGTACAGACAAGGGCCCGCATTGTTCAAGGCGTCCGGCGACGAAACCGGTGGGCGATTCGACTTCTTCGAAATGACAATCGAATACCTCACCGGCCCCGGTTTGCACTACCATCTCGTACAAGATGACACTTTCTATGTGCTCGAAGGAGTACTCGCTGTCCAACATGGTGATGAAGTGGTGGAACTCGAGCCCGGAGACTTCATCACCGTGCCACCCGGAATGCCGCACACTTTCGACAACATCCGCAAAGATCAACCGCCGGTCAAAGTGATCAACTTGATGACGCCCGCCGGGTACGAAGGCCTCTTCGCTGCAAACGAACACCTCGAGGCCGGGGCCGATCAAGCGGTCTACGACAAGATCAACGCCGAGCACAACGTGAAATACGTCGGCCCACCGTTGAGAGTAAAGCTGGGCCTCGAGTGAGGCCGAGCAGCGGATCTCGGTAATTGTCTATCTGTCGGCCGCAGGAGGCGAGTGCTTCTCCCGGCAGAACGGCTCCGCGTATTTGGCGACCTCATGCAGCGCCTGCCAGGAAGATGTTGTGGGCCTATTGATCTCGACTATGACCCACATGTCGTGTATGTCCCGGGCGAGGATATCTATGTACCCGCGAGCGCCGTACGTGTTCGGCAGGGTGAACTCCTTCTCCTGGACAAGGCGGAGTCTCGGCTCCATCAGATGTAGAGGTCGTCTCATGTGGACGGAAGTGGTTGCGCCGTATAGCCTGCCGGGTGATGGATGCTCTGGCTCGACGTTTGATTCGGCGATGTGTTGTGGGATATCGCCGAACCGTTGATACCGAAGTTCGCTGCGCGCAGGCGGGGTGGTGGGACCGCGCCGGTCGATGATCGTACGGTATCGGTCGCGATCGTGTTCGTGCCGACCATCGGGTGTACGTGGTGGCAGTTGTCGCCGGCGTTCGGGGTGAGCGTGCCGACGGCGCACCGCCGATTCTGTGCGTGGGCGACCGCAGGATTCTTCGACCGGCTGCGCCGGGAGGTGTTGGATCGGCTCGGTGCCGGCGGTGAGGTGGACTGGTCGGCGGCGATCGTGGATTCGGTGAGCGTGCAGGCGAAAGGGGGTTCGCTGACCGGCCGCAGTCCGGTCGATCGGGGCAAGTCCGGATCGACGATCCATGTCCTGCGGAGTGCGAATGAAATCCCGCTGGTCACCGCTGTGACCGGCGCGAACGTCCACGACAGGGTCATGCTGCGGCCGTTGGTGGCAGCGATTCCGGTGATCCTTTCCCGGCTCGGCCCATACCGCCGTCGGCCCGAGCGATTGCGCGCCGACAAGGGCTACGAGTCGGCAGTGCACCGACATCGGCTGCACTGCCGGCGCATCACCCCCGCATCGCCCGTTGCGGTATCGACGACTCCACCCGGCTCGGTCGCCATTGACGGAAGATCGAACGCACCTTCGCCCGGTACCGACTCCTGGCCATCCGCTACGAACGTCACGGCCATCTCTTCGCGGCCTTGGCCGACCTTGCTGCCGCGCTCATCTGCTACGAGAAACTCCCCCCATGAGACGCTTTATCAGGAACTTTCGGGCGCCTCGCGAGTTGGTGGATGCCGTCCATGTGGTGCTGTGCCGGCAAGGCTGAGCCACGCGGAGGTGAGGTCGAAATCGACGCCTAACCGGCCTCGCTCGGGCGGGCCGACCATCGGCCGTTGCGCGTCCGCAACACCCTGTTCTGATCGCCGGGTACCGCGATGACAGGTTCGGGGGCTCTGGGCGTCGTCGAGGCGGGCGATGGTGTCGAAGTCCGGTGGCCGGCAGTCCTCGGTAGTGGTCGGAGGGGGTTGGCGTGGGCAGGCACACCGCCGGCGATGAGCATGTGCTGGTGTTGCCGGCACAGTTGGTGTGGTTGAAGTCCTATCAGCGGTTCGGGTATTTCCTGAGGTTCGCTGATGCGCCGGGGCATCACCCGGCATGCTCGCACCGTCGCAGAGCTGGACGTGAATATTGTTTTGGTGGTGCGTGATTCGCCGCGGACCGTTACGTTCGTCTGTGGCGGGTTGCCAGGAGTGTGAGAAGGGGTGAGGGTGGCCAGGATCAGAGTGCGGGACCGGCTGCGATTCTGGTTCGACCGGACGATGGATCGCGGGACTCCGGCGTTGATCGGCTGGCTGGGCTTGGCGTCTGTGGTGCTGATCGCGGTGATCACGGGTCTGGCCGCGCTTCTGGCGCCGGCTGATGTCGCGGGCGTCAAGGGTGGCTGGGCGGGTGTGGCGTGGATGAGTTTGCTGCGCACGCTCGATCCCGGGACGATGGGCGGCGACGACGCGACCGTTTTCAGCGTGCCGTTTCTGGTGCTGATGCTGGCTGTGACGCTCGGCGGGATCTTCATCGTCAGTTCGTTGATCGGTGTGCTGGTAACCGGCATGGAACATCGGATCGCGCAGCTGCGCAAGGGCCGGGCCCCGCTGATCGAGGCCGGGCATACGGTGGTGCTGGGCTGGTCGGATCAGGCGTTCACCGTGGTGGCCGAACTGGCCGGCGCGAACCAGAGCACTCGCCGCTCGAGCGTGGTGATCTTGGCCGATCGGGACAAGGTCGATATGGAGGACCAGATCCGTGCTCGGGTCGGCGATACCGGCCGGACGCGGGTGACGTGCCGGTCGGGCAGCCCACTCAAGCGCAGCGATCTGGAGCTGGTCAGCCTGGACACCGCCAAGTCGATCATTGTCCTGCCGCGGCCGGGCGACGATGCCGACATCGACGTGATCAAAGCCCTGCTGCTGCTGAACAACCGGCCGTGGCCGGCCCGGCGACCGCATGTGGTCGCCGCGGTGCGGCAGTCGGAGAACGTGGCCGCAGCCCGGTTGGCCACCGACGCTGACACCCTGGTCATCGACGCCGAGGACATCACGGTGCGGATCGTGGTGCAGTCGCATCGCCAGTCGGGCCTGTCCACGGTGTGCACGGATCTGCTCGACTTCGCCGGCAACGGGATCTACCTGCAGGCGGAGCCCACTCTGACCGGGCGGACCTACGGTGACGCGCTGAGCGCCTATGACCGCAGCTGCCCGCTGGGACTGCGTCGCGGTGACGGGACGGTGGCGGTGAACCCGCCGATGGACACCGTGGTCGCCACGGACGATCAGATCATCCTGATCGCCGAGGACGATCTTCTGGTGGAATTGGCGACCGAGCCGGTGCCGGTGGTCACTGCGGCCGTGGTGACCGTTCCGGATCGCGGCCCCGCCCCCGAGCCCGACCGAACCCTGCTGGTCGGGTGGAATTCGCGCGGCCCCCGGATTCTCGACCTGCTCGACGAGTATGTCGCGCCGGGGTCGGTGCTCGACATCGCTGCTCCGCACCCCCCGCCCCACGAAGTCACCGACAGTCCGCGGACCAACCTGACTGTCGGCTATCGGGCCTGCGAACCGACCAGCCGGCGCTCGCTCGAATCGCTGAACCCGGGCAGCTACCAGCACGTCATCGTGCTCACCGACGACCTGCTCGAGGAGGACCACGCCGACGACCGGGCCCTGGTGACCCTGTTGCACCTGCGTGACATCGAAGTCCACATCGGCGATCCGTACTCGATCGTCACCGAGATGAACGACGACGCCAACCGGGAGATCGCACAGGTCACCAAGGCCGACGACTTCATCGTCAGCAGCAAACTGATCAGCCTGCTGTTGACCCAGCTCGCCGAGAACCGCCATCTGCATGCAGTATTCACCGACTTGTTCGATCCCAGTGGCTCGGAGATCTACCTCAAACCCGCCTCGGACTATGTCACCACCGACGTGGAGATCAACTTCGCCACCGTTGTCCATGCGGTGCGGTTGCGCGGTGAATCAGCGATCGGCTATCGGCTCCACCACCACGCGGGCCGGCCACCGGCCTACGGTGTCACCCTCAACCCACCCAAGGACACCCCGATCACTCTGTCCGCTTTGGACAGCGTGATCGTGGTCGCCGAAGACTGACCGTGCCACCGGGTTGCGGTGCGCGCACCCGCCGGCGTCGACGGCGTGGCCGGCGGAACATCGCTGAACTCTGGTCGATCGGGTCAGCGGAACGAGTGGCTGCTCCTCGGGGTGCTGGCTACCCTGGGATTTTGTTGCTATCGGTCTGGGCCCCCCGCTCCCCTCGCAGGCTCCGGTGCGGTTCGTTCAGCAGGGTCCGTGTGAGCAGTGTGGCGCCCGCGACGGCACCGGGCATCAGTAAGACCGGCGCGAGGGGTACGAGTAGGGCGATGCCGAGGGGTGCGCCGAAGCCCCATGCCAGTGCCTTACGGGCGCGGAGCAATGTCAGCCGTTCGCGTAGTTCGATACCTCGGCGTTGCAGTGCAATCGCGGTCAGTTCTTGGGCGAGGAAGAATCCGGTGACGAATACCGCGGCGATGGGGACGACGGTTTGGCCGACCACCGGTAGGATGCCGAGGACGAACAACAATACCGCCCAGGTCAGGGCTCGGATCAGGATGCGGATGCTGTCGAAGTCGAGCCGACCCCGGCCGGCCTTGTCGAATCAGCAATGTCGTCATCGAGGGACGTCGATTCGCGGTGAACCGAACGGGATGGCAAGCACATAGCCGACCTATACGTTGCCTCGCCGAGTAGCGGAAACGTAAGTTTCCCGGCGAGATCGGCGCCCCACTCGGATGCCTGTGACTGCGCGACAGCGTGCCGAGAACTGCCCCGACGGGGTTTGTCTCTGGTGGTGTCGGTACGCCCACACCGCAGCGGCGCGGCAGGCTTCGGAGGAACCTGCGCACCTGGAACCGTTGCTGCCCGATCGAAGAAGACCGGCCGTCCATCGGCGTGGACGACGTGACGGCTCATCAACGGAATCCGGTAGCGGACCCGGGTCGGCTCGCCGGCGGGTCGTGCCACCACAGTACGGGTCGTGGCAGGCCGTCTACAGCCTGTTCCGGCGCCGGCAACGCGCCGGGGCCTGGGTCTTCGTCCTGAAAATGCTGCAGGCCTTCGCCGACGTGGGCGGCGACATCGACTGGCAGGTGAGTGTGAACTCGACGATCATGCGTGCCCCTCGGCACGTCGCCAGAGCCCGCCGCGACCCGGCCACCCAAGCCGAACCACCCGGCGGGACCAGCGCCGAGCCCACCGTTCACACCCTGGGCCGACCCGGGGCGGAGGGGGCACCAAACTGCACCTGACCTGCGAACAAGGACTCAAACCCTTGGCGATGCTGCTCATCGGGGGCCGAGCCGATGACAGCCCGTAGTTCACCGACGTGCTCGAGGCGATCGCGGCTGCCCGCATTCGACACCACCGTCTACCGGGACCGCAACGCGGTCGAGCGCGGCATAAACCAACTCGAACAGAACCGGGCCCCGTAGCAACACGATTCGACAAACTCGCCGTCCGCCACCTGGCCACAATCCACATCGCTGCTATCAACCAATGGATCCGACACAGGTGAGGACGGGCACCGGCCCGGCCTCACCTGACTTCGAGGCACAACCTAGTGAGGCGCTGGAGATAGCGGTACTTCACCATAGCGATTCGCTATCATAGAAAGAGGCCGGGAGTGGAGAGGAGGTGGGTTGCGTCCAGCAGGATGGTGTATGACCGGCGCCGGCAAAGTCTGAGCGTGTCGTAGCCAGAAAGAGGGTGGTCACCGCGTGATCCTTCAAGACGACCAAATCTTCGAAGGAGACGTTCACGCGATGACCGCTGTTCAGCGTCCCGACCCGAGCAAGTGGTTCGCCGATCAACTCGCCATCGCGGGCCCTGACCTGCTGCGGGAAATGCCGACGACGTTCGTCCGGACCCTGATGAGCGCCGAGGCCGACGCGGTGTGCGGCGCCGAGTACGGCGAACGCAGCAGCAAGCAGGTCAACCACCGCAACGGCTACCGTCACCGCGACTTCGACACCCGCGTCGGCACGATCGACCTGGCTATCCCGAAACTGCTAACGGGCAGCCACTTCCCGAACCGGCTGCTCGAACGCCGCACACGCGCCGAGCGAGTCCTCGCCGGCGTCGTGGCGACCTGCTATCTGCTCGGGGTGTCGACCCGGCGGATGGAGAAGCTCGTCGAGTCCCTCGCTATCAAGGGCTTGTCGAAGTCGCAGGTATCGATGATGGCCTGTGACCTGGACGAGCAGGTCGAAGTATTCCACATCCGGCCCCTCGATCAGGGGCCCTACACGTTCGTTGCCTCCGACGCGCTCGTGCCGAAGGTCCGCGAGAACGGCCGTGTGGTGAACGTGCACTGCCTCGTGGCGACCGGTGTGAACGCCGACTGCTACCGAGAAATCCTCGGGGTCCAAGTCACTTCCGGCGCCCACGCCGGACTCGTTGCCGCGATCGGCGCGACCCTGCCCGACGCGTCGTGGCAGCGGTGCCGCACGCATTACACGGCGAACTTGATGTCGGTGTGCCCGAAGAGTTCGTGGCCGTGGGTACGCACGCTGCTGCACTCGGTATTCGATGAGGCGGACGCGGAAACTGTTGCCGCACAATATGGCCGCATGCTCGATGTCCTGGCGGAGAAACTGCCGAAGGTCGCCGAGCACCTCTATGCCGCACGCGCGGACCTGCCGGCCCGCTCCCGCACCACCACCACAACCGGCATCGACCCCGAGGAACAGGAGGAACCCGCCCCGCCGCAGTCACTGCCTGACCACAAACCGGATCAGCGGTGACCACCCCGATACACCACGCCCCTGGACTTGACCATGGAGGTGACAATGTTGACTCGCGCGTGGATCCGTTGGCTGCTCCTGCACGGCCTATCGCGGTCCTATCTGCTGTGGTCGGCGCGTCGGGGCGATCCCCTCGCGCAGATCATCTTCGGCCGGGATCGCTTGCTCGGCGCGTCGCCGTTCATCGAGGAGATCCGACAGCGGGGCCGTCTGCCCAAGCTGTCGGGAGCGCACGTCACCGCGGACTACGAACTGTGCCGTCTCATCCTGCGAGACAATCGCTTCGACGTGTTCACGCCCGACCATCCTGTCATTCCGAAGCCGATCCGCTGGGTGCTGGCCAAGACGGACCAGGGACTTCCCAACCTCACAGAACCGCCCTCGATGCTGGCGACCGATCCGCCGGAACACACCCGGTACCGACGCCTGGTCGGGCATGCATTCAGCCCAGGGGCGATCGGCAAATTAGAGCAACGGGCCGTTGAAGTGACCGATGGCCTACTCGAACGACTGGAATCAAAGCCGCGACCGGACCTGATCGAGGACTTCGCCGCACAGGTGCCCGTCGCGATTATCGCCGAGATTCTCGGGTTTCCCGCCGGCATGCATTCGACCATGCTGAAGTGGGGTTTCAACAGTGCGCCGCTGGTTGACCCAGCCCTGACCTGGACCACGTATCGCCACGCCACCGCCGAGCTGGCAGAGGTCAAGCAGTACTTCGACCAGCGCATCGACAAGCTCACCGCCGAACCGGCCGATGACCTGCTCACGGCACTGGTAACGAGTGGTGAGCTCAGCCGCCGTGAGCAGATGGCCAACGCGGCCCTGCTGCTGGACGCTGGATTCTTGACGACGGTGAACATGCTCGGCAACGGAATCGCACTGCTGACAAGCCATCCGGATCAGCTGAAACTGCTGATGGCGCAGCCGGACCTGTGGCCGGGCGCGATCGAGGAAATCCTGCGCTACGACTGCCCCGTGCGGATTACCGGCCGGATCGCCAACTGTGATGTCGACATTGCCGATCAGCACGTCAAGCGCGGTTCCCTGGTCTTACTGTCATTGGCGGGCGCAAACTACGATCCCAGCGTCTTCCCCGATCCCGAACAATTCGACGTGACCAGGGCCAACGCCGCGGATCACCTCGCGTTCAGCAGTGGGATACACGGCTGCTTGGGATTCCGGCTGGCCCGAATGGAAGGCGTCATCGCGCTGCGGACCCTCTTCGAGCGATATCCGGATCTGCGCTTGGACGGCCCGCCGATCCCGCGTCGCCTGGTGAACCTGCACGCCTACCGCTCCATGCCCGCCAAACTCACTGCCGACTAGCTCGAGTTTT
>NZ_BAFU01000247.1 GCF_000308495.1 Nocardia brevicatena NBRC 12119
AACCGGCACACCTACCCGGTAGCAACCCACCGCCGATGTCTACCTGGGGGTATTCCAAAACGACAGGCTCATTTGCCTTGGGCGGCGACAAGGGTCGGTGATGGTTGCCAGGCGCACACATAAACCAACGGCCGAGGCCTGGCGCAGCATTGCCACCACGCCACGCCTCGGCGCGGTAACCGCTTCCGGGTCCCGCAGCTGCGGATCCTCCAACAGGTCGTCGAACACAGGACAGGATGGCCATGCCCGCGGTGGACCGTTCCCGGGCCACGTCCGCTACCGGGGACAAGGCCTGTGCCGCCTGCAACCGCAATCGGTGGTGGTCGGCCTCGGCCGGAGTGAGGACGAGGCCGGGTGTCGACCGGCCGGCTCCTCGCCCATCGCATGAGCTCCTGCGGGAGCGCGGCGCTGTGGTCCTCGAATGACCGTGTCGCCTGCGAGGGGACCGCGGGACCCGGAGTTCGCCGATCGAGGATGGACCGGACATAGGTAATCATCGCGTGGCGGGCGCTCGGGTCGACGGGCAGAGTGGCAAGCCGACCGGCGGCCTGGTCCAGGAATTCATCGGCCCCCGCCTGCGTTTCGTCCACGGCACCGGAGGCGATGACGAGCTCGCGGGCGTGGACGGCTTGCTCACTTGCCATTGCTCGGCGCAGCAGCCGGGCAAGACCTTGGTCGCGGACAGCCGCGCGGATGACGGGGAGGGTGTAGATGCCCTCGGGCAAATCCGCGTTGACAGGCTTGCCCATTTCTTCAGCGGTCGAGGTCAGATCGAGGATGTCATCATACAGCTGGTAGGCCGGCCCGAAGTATCGGCCGAACAGGGCAACGCCTCTTTTTCATCTTCGGAGCGGCCGGCCTGCATCGCGCCGACCCGGCACGCCACCGAGAGCATCACCGCCGTTTTGCCGTGGATCGCGTCCAGGTAGGACTGCTCGCTGCGGGAGGCCACATACTGGTCGACGGCCTCGATCACCATGCCCGCGCACATCTGCTCACCTGCGATCGTTCCCGCGAGGACTTCGCGCCGGCCGAGTTCGGCCGGTATGCGTATGCCCGAGAATGTCACGCAGTCGCCACCCAGGACGGCCATATGCGATTGCTTCGTTGTTGGTGCAGGTTGGCATTTCGACGCAGCGCGAAGGCGATCGAATGTTCGACGTACGAGACCTCCCATTCGGGCCAACCCTCGAGGTGACAGGGAAGGGTGCTGGTCCGCGCGGGAACGATCAGTCCTTACGGATCCAGGCGGGCATGATTCGTGTCTCGCTGAGTCGCCAGCCTTCCGGCGTACGTACTGCGGTGCAGGCCTGTCGCAGGCCGCCTGTCTGGTGAGGTGGTTGACCGTCGCGGTAGTAGTACACGATCGAGTTCGACGAGACAGCGGCCCGGTCGCCGTCGACTTCTACCAGCAGATCGGTGGTCGTGTGCTGGGTGTGTTCCCCTTCGACCTCGCTTTGTCGCATGAAGTCGACAACCTTGTCGAGGCCGCGGACCTGGATTCGTGGCGAGTGGACCTCCACATCCTCGGTGAAGACAGTGCCGGCATCGTCCCATCGCCTTTCGTCGAGCAGGCGGGCGAAGCGGGTGAACAGGTCAGCGATCTCGATACGGTCGGTGATCGGAGAGGTGGTGGACATGGCATCCTCATTCGCTGACAGGGTGGATGGGCGACTGTTGGGCGAGGCGGTGCTGTCGGCGCCGCAAGCGGTGGCGGTGAGCGTAAGGGCGAGGGCGGCGCAGGTTACGACGGCCCGGAGCGTTCGCTGCATACCTTCCTCGTTACTGTTGACGCCAAATCATTGGCGGCTCCAATATTAGCCGCTCCGACTATACAGATATCTGTTGGCAGCGCCAATAAAGTTGGGTGGCTGTCGTGGACCAGACCCCTGCACGCCTTTCCGCGAAGCCGAGTTGGCTGCTCACCCGGTTGGCAGTGCACGCGCCCAAGGTGGCGTCCAACAGGTTCGGTGAGATCGGTGCACGTGGGTACCACTACCGCATCATGGCCGCGCTGGACGAGTTCGGGGCCGCCGGCCAGACCGAGCTCGGTCGCCGCTGCGACATGGACCGTAGCGACGTGGTGGCAGCGATCAACGAGCCGGCCGAACAGGGTTTCGTCGTGTGGACGCCGGACCCGCAGGACCGACGACGCCACATGACGATCCTCGCAGAAGCCGGCAATCGGCAACTGCGGCGCTTGGACCGAGCGCTCGACCAGGTGCAGGACGAGCTACTCGGCCCCCTTCCCGCCGAGGACAGGCAAACGCTGACCCGTCTGCTCGCCCGATTGCTCACCCACCACCAACAGGGATGACAGGGCCGAGCACAAAGAACAGTGCGGTTTCGGTTCAGTGTGGTCCGAGTAACTGTCAATTCCTGTGGATCTCGTGGGGCTCGGATTGCTCGCAGCCAGTGATCGAGGGCTGTGAAGTCCTCGTCACCGAGCCCTCGGAACGACTCGACGCGCCGCAGGAGTGCAGGGCCGCGATGACGGGTGACGACCCAGGTGTGGTCGGCGTCGGTGATCTCGTCGTCGACCCAGGCGAATGGGCGTCCGTCGGCCCCAGTCCACCAGGGTCCGGGGCTTCCAGCACAGCCCGAACCATCGGTCCTCGCGTTCGTGCTCAGCGCAGGGTTCCGACCGGCAGTCGTGGCAGCCCGAGCCGGGGCGCGATCTCGGTATTGGCCTCGTCTTCCCATGTCGTGGCCCAGACCGGCCGGTATGGCAGCTCCGCCGGCCGGCAATCTCCCTCGAGGCCGAGCCACGAGAAGTGCGAGTCCGACACGATACTGCGCGGCTCGCGCTCGGGTCGCTCGACTTCTGACCGACGACAGCCCCGCGCGGGCTGGTGATCGTCGGTTTCCGGCCCTCCTCGGCGGGTAGGCCCCGGATATGTCCCTGAAGGAGACCCGGACAGGCACGGACACGGCATGGCTGCCGGTCGAGCGTTGCGACGAACGCGCCGACATGTGCGACCCGGTAGGCAGTCGGGCGGAGTCGATGTTGTCCGAGCGCCTTGTGGGCGGGTCGGGGTGATGGTGCGCCTACCCGAGGAGCTGCGGTCGATGCTCCGCGAGGAGGCGGTGCCCCAGTGGCCGGTTCGTGGTCGACGGTGAGATCGTGGCATTTCAGGGACGGCGTACCAGCTTCGCCCGGTTGCAGGGCCGCCTCGGGATCACCGACACCGAGCAGACTCGGGCATCCGACATCGCGGTCTTCTTCTATCTGTTCGACTTGCTGCACCTCGACGGATACGACACCACCGTGCTGCCGCTGCTATGGCGTAAACGGCTGCTGCGCAATGCCCTGTCGTTCGACGGTCCGCTGCCGCTACACCACACACCGCGTCGAGGACGGTGAGGCCGCATATCGGGCGGCGTGCGAACGCGGTGACGAGGGGGTGATCGCCAAACGCGCCGACGCCTCCTATGCGGGGCGCCGTTCGACGGACTGGCCGAAGTCCGAGTGTGTCCGCGACCAGGAGTTCGTGATCGGCGGCTACACTGTCCCGCGCGGCAGCCGGATCGGGTTGGGTGCACTGCTGGTGGGCTATTACCAGGGCCGTGATCTGGTGTATGCGGGCAAGGTCGGCACCGGCTTCGACAACGCCACCCTGCGTGCCCTGCACAGTCGGATGTCGCGGATCGAGCAGGACACGTCTCCGTTCATCCGAGGGGAGGTTCGCGAGGCCGCCACTCGGTGGGTGCACCCGGAGCTGGGGGCTCAGGTGGCGTTCACCGAGTGGACCCGCGACGGCAGGCTACACTGGCCTGCGCACCGACAAGAATGCCCACGAGGTCGTGCGGGAGACACACTGATGGCTCGCATCGATGTCGAGATCACCCACGCCGACCGGATACTGTTCCCGGCCGACGCCATCACCAAAGGCGACCTCGTCGACTACTACGGCCAGGTGGCCGCGGTAATGGTGCCGCATCTGAAGGATCGTCCGCTGATGCTGCAGCGGTACCCGCGCGGTATCGACGAGCCCGGCTTCGTCCAGAAGGATTTCGCCGATTCCCTGCCGGACTGGATGCACCGAGCCCAGGTCGCCAAAGAGGGCGGCACCGTCGTGCACGCCATCGCCGACACCCCTCGGGCGCTGAAGTGGCTGGTCAACCAGGACGGCATCACCCCGCATGCCTGGCTGTCGCGGCAGGACCGACTCGACACTCCGGATCGGATCGTATTCGACCTCGACCCCTCCGTCGGGGACTTCGCCGCGGTGCGAGCGACGGCCCACACCCTCCGTGACGTACTGAACGATCTGGGCCTGGTCCCCTACGTGCAGACCACGGGATCGCGGGGACTGCACGTCGTGGTCCCGGTCGGAGGCGATGCCGACTTCGACACCGCCCGACAGTTCGCTCGCGAGGTCGCCGAGCTGGTCGCCGCCGACGACCCCGCCCATCGCACCGTCGAAGCCCGCAAGGACAAACGCGGCGACCGGATCTATCTCGACATCATGCGCAACACCTACGCACAGACCGCGGTCACCCCGTACGCCGTGCGAGCCCGCCGCGGTGCACCGGTGGCCACCCCCCTCGAGTGGGACGAACTCGACGGCCACGACATGCGACCGGACCGATTCGCCATCCGTGACATACCCAAACGCGTAGCCGGCCAACGCGACCCATGGGCCGACCTGAACCGTCACGGCCGCTCCCTGATCCGCCCCATACAGCGCCTGTCCCGGCTACGGGGCAAATCCTCCTGAACCGAACACCGACGAAGCCGGCCGGCGGACCCGTCCGCGAATACCGACGTCACAGGGTCGCCACGGTCTTCGCCGAAACCGGGCGGGTTGCCGACCCCCGACACGACTCGACGTTCGAACCGGCGCCTCGACCTCGTCTGCGATCCGGAACAGCTCCGGCGACCCCACGCAACCGCGTGTGTGATCGGTCCCGCCCGATATCCCGGCATTGCTGCCGTTGTAGCGATGATCGGAAGGCACCGCTACAGCGGTGTGAAACCTAGGGGGTTTCGACTACCTGGGTGCCGTCGGCGAACCGGTCGTGCCAGCCCTGTTTGGTCGGGCTGGAACCAACTGTGACGGCAATGGCGAGGGCGGCGAAGAACCACAGCACCCCACCGATGCACGGAACCAGGTTGAGCAACATATACGCGTTACGCAGGGCAGAGTCCTTGATGCCGGGCTTGGGAGTACCGCCGGATCCGTTGACGTGCAGGCCGAGAAGCTTCTTACCGGGGGTTGATCCGGTGGCCACTTCGAAACCGAGGAAGTACAGGAAGCCGAATCCGGCGCCGGGCAGGATCGATACCCATCCGGGCGTGTGGGCCGATTTGTTCAGCAACCAGAAGAAGATCCCGCCGACAATGCCCGCAACGATCCAGTCGATGAAGCGGGCGGCAGCGCGTTTGCCCAGCCCGCCCGGGGTCACCCCCGTGACCGGTCCGAAGTGGGGCTCGTATCCACCTGTACTCACTTTGTTCCTCCTCATGAGAAGCGGCCCCACCTGCCGGTTGGTGATCGCGCCGCCTGTCGGGCATAGGGTTCCACGATCTCACATGCCGATGAGACCATCAGCGTGGTCGATCGGTGTGCGGTTGCGGCTCCGGCCGCTTGGCTCACCGGCACGAAGAAGTGAGCCGCGGAGTTCGCCCGGCCATGCCGGGCAGCTCAGGAGTTCGATGAGCGCGGTAGCGGAGATCATCCCGAGCGTGGCGACGGCGATATCGCCCGACCAGATGCGCCCGCCCTCGGCATCCGCGATCCTGCCGGGCTCGGTCCCGGCGGCCCGCTCCGGTCGCATCCCCGGCTCCGGGTTCACGCCGTCGCGGCGAAGACACCGCCCGGCCAAAGCGACGTCACCCGGCCGCCGGCACCCGGCGAACTCCAGAACGGTCGCCTCGAGCCGGGCGACCGGCCCGTGGTCGCCGCCTCCACGCCGATCAGCTCGCACCGACTACCAGCCCGCCATTCCGCCGGTCGGGTGGAGATTCCCGACCGGACTGGCTTTTATTTTTTTCTCGTATATGGTTGAGGTCAGTCGGTTTCGAAACAGGAGCGACAATGGCTGACAAATCACGTGGAAAGACACTGAAGAAACCCTCGTCGACCATCAAGGAGCGCCGGGCCGCAAAGCGCGAACGAGAAGACGATTCGACGACGGTCGTGCGGAAGCGGAAGCGCTGAAACGACTCTCGTACGCGAAGCCCGTCTCGCCATTATCCGGTAACAGTGACATTCCGAGGAAGATTTTCGATTCGGTCCTATCCGACAATAATTTGGAATGATCCGGTGCCGGCTGTCGTCCAGATCGGAATACCTGATCGTTATCGGCGGCGTTTGCTGCAACCGTCCCCAATCGCCATCGATCGCGGAAAATGGCCAGTAGATGATTTTTGGTTTCCGGAGCAGCCCATGACTTCGAAGAGCGTCTCTCGTGTGGGGAGTTCCTTGTAGCAAAAGATCGCGCCCCTGCCGTTCGGCCGGGAAAATAAACGCTGCAGAGTTGGCGTGAGCACTGTTCATCAGGTCGCCGAGAGCTCTATCGCATTTGACGATCAGACCACCCGCAGCATCTCGATATCATAGTCCGGAGACGGGGTGAACTCGTTCCAGGAGTTCACCCCGATCGCGCGATCGCCGGATACTGTCCGCACCATGTCTCGGTGGACTCCACGAAGCATTCTCCGGCGGCGACCTCGGTCGGGGCGGTCATTGCCGGCCCGGGTTGACCGTGGTCATGCTCCGGTGGTTGTCGACACGTCCGGACAGCATCCCGGCCGACGGTTCGAGAGCGGCGCAGCAACCGCCACCAGCGTGTCGCACCCGCACCGGCATCCGGGCTCGGACGTTCAGAGCAGGTTTCGCAATGCCAGGTCGGTGCCGTATTTCTCGATGAGTTCGCGGGAGATATGCGGGATATCGTGGTAGACGCCGATACCCGCGGCCCAGACGGCGGAGCGGAATCTCTCGGCGGGCAGCACGGAGCCTCGGACCGCAGGCGCCGGCTGCCGGTAAGCGTGCAGCAGCGGCAGCACGGAGACCTGGCGCTGTCGTTCGGGCAGCGCGCGCAGTGCGGTTTCGAACCGGGCGAACCACTCGTCGTAGTCGGCGATCCTCTCGATCCGGTGACCGGCGGCGACGAGCCAGTCCACGAACTCGTCGAGTGAGCGGCCGTCGTCGTGCGGGTTGAGTACGTCGTAACTCCGGAAACCTGTGCCGTCCGCTACGCCGAGAGCGGTGATCGCCGCAGCGGTGAAATCGGCGGGCAGGCCGTCGTAGTGGGCGCGGGCGCGGGTGCCGTCGGCAGCGGTGCGGTAGAAGGAGAACGGCGCGATCCCCGTCGCGATCAAGCTCAGCAGCAGCCGGGTGAACATATCCGGCACGTTGAGCTGACCGGCGTAGCGACTGTTGGCCAGGATCATGTCCGAGCGGAACACCGTGACGGGCAGACCGCACAGGTCGTTGGCTTCGCGCAGCAGCACCTCCCCCGCCCATTTGCTGTTGCCGTAGCCGTTGGCGTAACTGTCGTCGACCGTACGGACCGGACTCATCTCACGGATGTCCCCGTCCTCGGCGAAGGCGGTCGGATCGATCTGCGCGGCCACCGCGACGGTCGACAGGTAGGTGAACGGCTTCAGTCGGGTGGTGAGCGCCAAGCGGACCAGTTCGGCGGTGCCAACCACGTTCGGCCCGAACAACTGCCGGTACGGCAGCACATGGTTGACCAGGGCGGCCGCGTGCACGATCAGGTCCACCCGGTCGGCCAGCCGCTGCCGGCTCGCCGAGCCGAGGCCGAGGTCCGGTTCGCCGATATCGCCTGTGATCACTTCGAGGTGCGCGTCGGCCAACTGCCGATAGTGCGCGAGCAAGGCAGGGTCGCCACTGTCGAAGGCGACGTCGAGGCGCTTGCGCGCGGCCGCCTCGTCACCACCACGCACGAGGCAGATCAGCGTGCCACCGGATGCGTGCAACCGCTCCAGCCACTCCAGGCACAGGAAGCGGCCGAGATAGCCGTTCGCACCGGTGAGCAAGACGGTCTGTGCCGGACCGTCCGCGCGCGATAGCGTCGGCGCCTCGGCCAGGGTAGGGGCGTCGAGGAACCTGTCCAAGGTGAGGTCGGCGGCGCGAACCTGCGGCCCCGCACCGTGCACGGTGGCGAAGGTCGCCCGCAGGCCTCCTGTGGTGCGTTCGGCCACAATGTAGTCCGCGATCTCGCGTAGGCCGTTGGTCGGGCTGATCAGCACCGACACCGGCACCTCCACGCCGAGGATTTCGTGCAGCAGGTTCGACAGCGACAACGCCGAGAGCGAATCGCCGCCGAGATCGGTGTAGCGCGCATCGGGGCGCAGATCGGTGTCGGCACATCCGAGCAGGGCTTTCGTTGCCCGGCTCACTGTGTCCAGCACCGACCGCTCGCCCGCCGTGCGGCGCAGGTCGACGAGTTCGTTCGCCTGCCCCTCGGCCAGTTCCGAGTACAGCTGCTCCAGCCGTTGGCCATAGCGCTCTTTCAGCTTGGGCCGCAACAACTTACCGATACCGGACAACAATCCGTTCGCCCTGGTGAACGGCTCGGTCTCGACCAGGAAGTCGCGCGGGATCTCGTAGCTGTGCAGGCCGGCTTCCTTGGCGAGCTGTTGTAGCGACTCGCTGAGCGCTGTTTTCACCCTGTGGGGATCCCCCTGGGTCAACGCGGCGTCGGTGGGCACGATCACGGCAAGCGGATACGCGCGTTCGCTGCTGCCGTACACGAAGATCTGCCGGACCAGCGGACTGGTCGAATACACCGTCTCCAGGTGCGTGACCGCGACGAATTCGCCCTGGGACAGTTTCAACACATTGTTGCGCCGGTCGAGGTAGACCAGCCGATCCGGCGCGGTCTCGGCGACGATGTCGCCGGTTTTGTAGAAACCCTCCTCGTCGAAGACCTGGGCGGTGACCTCCGGTCGCTTGTAATAGCCCGGGATCATGGTGGTGCTCTTCAACAGCAGCTCACCGCGCGGGTACGGCTTGTCGGTCCGGAAGTAGCCCAATTCGGGGACGTCGGCCGGCTTGTAGTCGATTACCGGCGGACGCTGCAGCTGGTTGTCGGCCATGACGTTGCCACCCGTCTCGGTGGACCCGTAGCCGTCGCGCAGCGGCAGATCCAACACCAACTCCATGAATGATTTCATCTCCGCCGACACCGGAGCGCTGCCGCAGGCGGCCGTGATGAGGCGCCCACCGAGAAAGTGTTCGCGCAGTTCGTCTTTCACCTGCGCTTCCAGCGCATCGCGGTCGATGTCGTGGCCGCGCCGCTCGATCTCGCTCTGGAAGCGCTGGAACACCATGTCGCATACACGCGGAACGAAGAAGAACTCGGTCGGCCGGGCCAGCGCGATATCGTCGAAGAGCGTCGACATATCGCTTTTGGCAGCAAAGTATGCGGTACCGCCGCGCGCCAGCGCACCCGCCAGCGACAAATGGCCCGCGATATGGCTCAGCGGCAGGTAGTTGAGGTTGATCGCGGCGACATCCGGCCGGTTCAGCCATCCCGCGGCGACCAGTCGTTCGGTGTACATCGCGCCTTTGGGCGTTCCCGTGCTGCCCGAGGTGTAAAGCAGCAGCGCCAGCGGGTCGTCGTCCGGCCCCGACAGATGCAGCGGCGCCGACGGCAGGTTCCTGCCACGCGCGAGAGCCTCGTCGAGCGATTCGACCACGACCGGACTGCCCGCGTCGGCCAGGCGCACGCGGGCGGCCTCGAATGCCTCCCGCTGGTCGTCGTCGCCCGGGTGGTAATCGAAGACCAGCAGTCGCCGCAGCGCGGGGCCGGTCAGGGCGCATGTCACGGCCGTGTCCAGGAGTTCGGGCGTCGCGGCGAGTACCCGCGGCGCGGTCTCCTCAACGATGGCGGTCAGCCCCGCGACGGACGCGCTGGGTTGCAATGGAACGGCCACCAGGCCCAAGGAGGCGGCCGCCAGGTCGAGAGTGGTGTAGTCGCTGCTGGTGAAACCGATCATGGCCACGAAATCGCCTTTGCGCAGCGGGTTTTCGGTGTCACCGTGCCATGCGGCCGCTACCGCGCGCACCTGCTCCCACAACTCGCCGTAGGTGATCGTGCGGTAGCGCGGCAGCAGTGTCAGCGATGCGCGGCCGGTGGCCTCGTCGGTGCGTATCTCGGTCGCCCGCCGGCCGAGGGCCGGTCGGTCCGCATAGCCCACCATGACCGTCTCGATGATCTGCGTGAGCCCTTTCCCGGGTTCGTGGATCTCCTGGGCGACCTCTGCGCGCGGCACAGCATGACGGACGTCGTCGTACTCGGCGCACAGCTGCGTCATACGTCGCCTGACCAATTCCTCGCGTGTCTCCGCTTTCACAGTCCGGCCCTCCTCGATTCGGTGGCCTTCCCTCATCGAAATTCGTTAGCCTAGCTAAATAACGCTCCGGAATAACGGTCCTATCAGCATTTGTGACGCCTTGAACAACGCCTAGGACGTCCCGAATATGCCGGGAATTCCTTCCGGACCGACGGTCCCGACCATGCGTCGCCACAAATGCCGCCTCTGTCGGGGCCGGCAGGAAGTACCGAAACGACACCTCGCGACCCGATCTCCGGGTCTGTCGCAGGCGCCGCAACTCCGCGTCCGTGAACACCTGCACGGCCACGAACCGGCGGCCGAGTCCGAGCACGAGGAGATGGCCGCTGCCGTGAGCCCACACCGGCGGTCTGCGGTGACATGGGACGGGCTTCGGCGATCTCGTCGGGTCGATCCCGGCATCGCGGCACCGAAGGTTCTCCCATGACCTGGCCGAGGCGGTGCAGGCGCCCTATCCTCACAGACGGGGATCCGCTCATGTTCCATCCCCCGCTTCGACAAGGTGGCACTTGCCGCCACCGGCGAGGCTGCACCCTGATCTCCGGTGCCCCGGCTACAGTGTGCCGCCGAAGTGGTCGAGCCGAACGCCGGGGCGATGGCCGGTCGGTTCCGCAGTTGACGGCGGCATCGGGATTCGCCGCGAAAGACAGGAGATGAGCGTGCACCACACTTTCACCGCCACCGTCGAGCTGCCAGGCCTCGGCACGGGAAGGACGACGTAGTGCGTCCCGGGCTCGGCCGTGATCGACGCATCGTTCACCATCGCGCCCCGCGCGCGGGTGAGCGCAGTCACCTCGACCACCGCCCGCACGTGGTGATCGTCGGCGCCGGCATCGCCGGGCTCACCGCGGCGACGGCACTGGCCGAACGCGGAATCGGCGTGGAAATCGTCGAGCGCCGACACTACTTGGGCGGCCGGGTCGGTGGCTGGACCGACACCCTGCCCGACGGCACTCCGATCGCGGTCAACCGCGGCTTCCACGCCTTTTTCCGCCAGTATTACAACCTGCGTCAACTCCTGCGCCGCACCGATCCGCAGCTGCGCCGGCTCGAAGGTGTCGACGACTATCCACTCGTCGACGCGCATGGACGCCGCGACACCTTCCGGCACCTGCCCCGTCACCCGCCGTGGAACGCGCTGGCGTTCGCCGTCCGAAGCCGCACCTTCCCACTCCGAGACCTACACCGCATCGACGGGCGGGCCGCGGCACCGCTCGCCGATGTATCGGTGCCCGCGATCTATGAGCTCCTCGACCACGTCGATGCCGAAACCTTCCTGCAACGGATCAACTTTCCCGAGACCGCTCGCCATCTTGCTTTCGATGTGTTCTCCCGCAGCTTCTTCTCTTCGCCCACCCAGCTGTCGGCCGCGGAGCTGGCGACCATGTTCCACATCTACTTTCTCGGCTCCAGCGAAGGCCTGCTCTTCGACGTCCCCACCTCGAACTACGACACCGCACTGTGGTCGCCGCTGCAGAATTACCTCCATTCGCGCGGCGCCCGGATTCGTACCGATACGACGGTGACCGCGGTGCACCCCGACGGCACCGGCTTCCGGGTGTGTGAGCACGACGGCGGCGCGGCCACGGCCGACGCCGTGGTACTGGCCACCGATATCACCGGGTTGCGCCGCATAGTCGAACACTCCCCACGGATCGGTGACACCGCGTGGCGCTCATCGATCCAACGGCTGCGCAACGCGCCACCATTTCTGGTGCACCGGTTATGGCTGGACCGGCCGGTGGCACGACACCGGCCCGCATTCCTGGCTACCGGCGGCCTGCCCCCACTCGACAACATCAGCGTGGTCAACCGCTACGAAAACCAGGCCCGCACGTGGGCCGACCGCCGCCACGGCGCCGTAGTGGAACTACACGCCTACGCGATTCCGCGGCAGCGCACACCGGCGCAGGCACGTGACATCCGCGCCCGGCTCCTCGCCCGGCTGAACAGCCTCTACCCCGAGACCGCAGCCGCCCGGATCCTCGGCGAACACCTGCAATGGCACGAAGACTGTCCGTTGTTCGGGGTCGGCGACCACGCCCACCGACCCACGGTCCACACGCCACACAACCACCTCGTGCTGGCCGGTGACGGCATCCGCATCGACCTGCCGGTCGCATTGATGGAACGTGCCGCCACCACTGGATGGGCAGCGGCGAACTCGCTGCTCACCGGATGGGGGCTGCCCGGTCACGATCTGCACACCGTCCCCACCGGCGGCCGCCACGCCCTCCTGCGCCGGCTCGCCGCCCGCTACCGATCAGCAGCAGCGAAAGAGGAATTCCCGTGAAGAATCCCGGGTTTCGGCGATGGCCCGGTCGATGGCCACTGCAGCCTGTCGAACCGAGCCGCTGGGAGTCCCAACAGCCCACCTACCGTGCCGCGGCTCCCGCCGTCATCACCGCCGCACTCGGCCGCGCTCGGCAACGCCGGTCCGGGAACTGGTACGTTTTCGCGGCCGGCTCCGAGGTTGGCGCCGACCGCCCATTCGGATTCACCGTCGCCGGAATCGAGCTCGTGGCATGGCGCGACCAACAGCGCCGGCTCGTCGTGGGCCCCGGAGCGTGTCCGCATTTGGGTGCACCGTTGGCGCAAGCACGCATCGACCGCGGAGCACTCGTGTGCCGATGGCATGGCCTGCGCGTCGACGCCGATGGCGCGCTGGGCTGGGCACCGCTGCCGTGCCACGACGACGGGGTGCTGGCCTGGGTCCGCCTCGACCTTCTCGACGGTGACAGCCCGCTCGACACTCCGGTCATCGGCGCGCGCCCGCCCACGCACCGGGCGATCGCCGCGGTGGCGACGGTCAGCGGGGTGTGCGAGCCGGTCGATATCGTCGCCAACCGACTCGACCCCTGGCACGGCGCCTGGTTTCACCCGTATTCGTTCGCTCACCTGGACGTAATCGAAACCCCTGCGGTGCATCATGTCCCGGCCGATACCGAGGACCGGTTCCTTGTCGCGGTCACCTTCCGACTCGGCCGTCGGCTCGGCGTCCCCGTCCTGGCCGAGTTCACCAGCCCGGAACCGCGGACGGTCACCATGCGCATCGTCGAAGGCGAGGGAGCCGGCAGTGTCGTCGAAACCCACGCCACGCCACTGGGTACCGGACCGGACGGGCGCCCACGCACCGCGGTCATCGAAGCCGTCATCGCCGACTCCGCTCGACCCGGATTCATCCGCGCCCGCCATGCGGCGCGCCTACTGCGGCCGCTGATGACGCGCGCCGCCGTCCGGCTGTGGCGCGACGACCTCGCCTACGCCGAACGCCGCTACCGGCTGCGGACACAATGCCCAGAACCAACCGACCGAACCGGGGGGCGGAAATCCGATACAGATCGGTGACGAAAGGTCATGGCGGTGATCGTGGTCATCGGCACCACGGGTTCGGCGTCCGCGTCCGGGCCGTGCCGGACCGACGGTGGCTTCTTCGCTCGATCGCGCACCCGTGCCGGGGTGGTGGCCGCAGTAGGTTGTCATCGTCAGGCAGGTCTTCGTGCGGGCATCCAAGGCGCAGGGCGGCCGGGACCGGGACGAACGGTTCTCGGCGGGACGCCGGCGCGCGGCGCCGCCTTCGCCGGATCAACACGATGGCCACGCCCTGATCCACGTGTCGTACTCGCCGAACCACGGTGGCGGAGTGCGTTCGACCCGACCCCTCCGCCGCATCGGGCGTCAACCCTGTGGAACGAAAGTGCCACCGGCGCAGCCAGGTCAGGCGATCAGCGGCCTGTCCACCGGGGCGTACGCTTCTCGATGAAGGCAGCAGCTCCCTCTTGGGCATCCGCCGACCTACGCACCGGGTCGACGTAGGCCTCCTGCCTGGCGAACATTTCGTCCAGCGTCCAATCGTCGGACTCGATCAGCACTCGTTTCGAGGCTGCCGGCGCCAAGGGCGCGTTCTCGGCGATCCGCTCGGCGAGCGCGAGCGCCCGCGCCAGCGCCTGTCCCGGTTCGGCGAGTTCGGTCACCAAGCGCACCGCCGCAGCGTCGGTCGCGGGCCACATACGGCCGGTCAACACCAGTTCCATGGCAAGGTGATAGGGAATGCGCCGCGACAGCCGCAGCAGCCCGCCCGCGGCGGCGGTCAGCCCGCGGCGCACTTCGGGAAGACCGAAGGTGGCGTTGTTCGCGGCTACGATGAGGTCGCAGGCGAGCGCGATCTCGAAACCGCCCGCCAGCGCGTAGCCCTCGACCGCGGCGATGAGAGGTTTGCGAGGCGGGCGCTGCACCAGACCCGCGAAGCCTCGACCGTCCACCACAGGTCGTTCACCTCGGGCGAAACCCTTCAGGTCCATGCCCGCGCAGAATGTCCCACCCGTTCCGGTCAGCACCGCGACGCTCAGTTCGTCGGTCCGATCGAAGGCGTCCATGGCGGCGGCGATGTCGTGCGCGAGGCCCGCGCTCATCGCGTTCTTCGCGTCAGGCCGGTTCATGGTGAGAACCAGCACCCGGCCCCGGGTTTCGGTCAGCAGTTCAGGCGCGAACCTCGTCTCGGCGGGCCTCGTCATCGCGCCGCCATCCGGACTGCGCCGTCGAGCCGCACTGTCTCGCCGTTGAACATCGGATTCTCGATGATGTGGGCGGCCAGCGACGCGTACTCGTCGGGGTGACCGAGCCGGCTCGGATGCGGGACAGAGCCGCCGAGCGATTCGCGGACGTTCTCGGGCAGCCGCGCCAGGATCGGGGTGTCGAACAGACCGGGCGCGATCGTGCTGACCCGGATGAGTTTCGATGCCAGGTCACGCGCCGCGACCAGTGTCATACCGACGATGCCCGACTTCGCCGACGCGTACGGCAGCTGACCGATCTGCCCTTCGAAGGCCGCGACCGATGCGGTCAGCACACACACTCCACGTTCACCGTTCACCGGTTCGTTGCGCGCCATCTCGGCAGCGGTGAATCGCAGCGCGTTGAAGGTGCCGAACAGGTTGACCCGCACGACTTCCTCGAACATCTCCAGCGAGCCCGGGCTGCCGTCGCGATTCACCAGCCGGACGGCACCGCCCCGGCCCGCGCAGTGCACCAGCGCCCGCAGCGGGGCCTCGCGGGTGGCGGCCTCGATGGCCGCGGCCACCGCGTCGGAGTCGGTGACGTCGGCGGGGGCGAAGACGCCGCCGATTTCGTCGGCCACCGCCTTGCCGTTCGACTGCGGCAAATCCAGCACGCAGACCTTCGCGCCCGCGGCGGCGAGTCTGCGGGCGGTCGCGGCGCCGAGACCCGACGCCGCGCCGGTCACGAGTGCCGATGATCCCTTGATATCCACAGATTTCTCCTTATCGATGTCACAACGGCTGTCTGTCGGAAAGGCGTTCGAGGATCGTCGCGTTCGCCATCCCGCCCGCCTCGCACATCAGCTGTAGCCCGAAACGCTGGTCGTTGTCCTCGAGTGCGTGCAGCATCGTGGTCATCAGGCGCGCCCCGGACGCCCCGAGCGGGTGGCCGAGCGCGATGGCGCCGCCGCGCGGGTTGACCCGCACGAGGTCGATGTCGAATTCACGCATCCATGCCAGCGGCACCGACGCGAACGCCTCGTTGATCTCGACATGGTCGATATCGGCCATCGACAATCCCGATCGTCGGAGGATGCCATGTGTGGCCGGAATGGGTGCGGTGAGCATCAGCAGCGGGTCGTCGCCGACGGCGAGCATCGTGTGGAGGCGGGCGCGGGGGGTCAGTCCGAGACGCTCGGCCGTCTCCAGGCTCATCAGCAGCAGAGCGCCGGCGCTATCGGCCAGTTGCGACGAATTCCCGGCGGTAGTGCCCCAGCTCATCTCGGAGAACCGGGCCGCCATCTCATCGGAGCGGAAGGCCGAAGGCAGTTGCGCCAAAGCGGTTTCGGTGGTGTCCGGTCGTACGGTCTCGTCGCGCTCGAAGAGACCGGTGGGGGTCGGGACCCCGATGATCTCTCGCCGCATCGCGGCCGAGGCCGCCGCCAGACGGTGTGAACGCACTGCGTAGCCGTCGAGTTCGGCACGGGTGATTCCCCAGCGATGGGCGACGAGGTCGGCGGCTACTCCTTGTGGGACGAGACCGGGCGCGAACCGCTCGGCCACCCCGACCCCGTCCGGATCGGCTCCGGCGCGCGCGGACCCCATCCGGACTCTGCTCATGGACTCGACGCCGCCCGCGATGACCATGTCGTAGACGCCCGCGGCGATGCCCTGGGCGGCGAAGTGGATTGCCTGCTGACCGGAACCGCATTTGCGGTCGACGGTGGTGGCGGGGACGTGCGCCGGCAGGCCGGCCGCCAGCCACGCCATCCGCCCCGGTGTGGCGGACTGTTCACCGACCTGCGAGACGCATCCGATGACGACATCGTCCACGGAGCCCGGATCGATCCCATTGCGGCGGATCAGCGCGCTGAATACCTCGCTCAACAGGTCGACAGGGTGGACTTCGGCCAATGCCCCACCCGGCTTGCCACGCCCCGTACCGGTGCGGACCGCATCGACAATGACTGCATCACGTCGCCAAGACACTACTAATTATTATCATCATTATTAGGTAGGCACAAGGCTGTGACCCGGCCCGGGGCGGACCGGGTTCGAAAAATCCGGATCAGCCGCCGACGCTCCAGACGATCGGCGCGGCGAGGGCATCGGAATACTTCTTCTCGGTATAGGTGGCGTACTGGCCGACGTGATCGGCCATGGCCTGCGCCGCCGCCTCGGGATCGCGACCGGCCAGCGCCTCGTAGACGAGCTTGTGCGCCTTCGCCACCGCCGAGCGCCGCGCCATCGGGTACTCCATACCGATCGGCGAGCCGTCCAGGATGTCGATCATGGAATCGATGAGATAGCCGAAGATGGCATTGCCGGACCCGTACGCGATGAGTTTGTGGAAGCGTTTGTTCTCCGCGATAAAAGCGGCCTCGTCGTTGCGCACCCGCTCCATATTGGCGACACTGTCGCCGACCTCGGCCAGCTGCTCCTCGGTCATCCGCTCGGTGGCCAGGCGCGCCATGACCGGCTCGAGCGCCGAACGCGCCTCGGTCACCGAGCGATACGGCGCCTGCTCGAACTGCAACAGCAGCATCAGGGTCGTCGACAGCGCCGCCGAATCCGGTTGCTGGACGATCGGGCCACCGCCCGGCCCGGGGCGCAACGAGATGACGCCCTGCAGTTCGAGGAACCGCAGCGACTCGCGCAGAGTGCCGCGCCCGACGTTGTACTCGGCCAGCATGTCCTTCTCCGCGGGTAGCCGGTCGCCGACCTTGTTACCTCGGGCGTTGATATCGGCGACGATGCGTTGCGCGACGAGTATCGCCGTCTTCTTGGGTCGTACACTGAGCGTCACGCGAAGCCTCCTGATTGCGACATACCCCTACCGATCATGGTAATAATACGCACAGTTACATCCATCCCGGCTTCGCGAACCGGCTGTGCGGGACGACGGATGCCCTGGCGTGCAGGCCCTTCACACGACGAATCGCCGCCGCGCCCCTCGGCGCGGCGGCGATCGGGCCACTCATTCCGGACGGATTCTCACTCCACCGCTACCAGCTCTTCCTCATGGATGCGCACGATGCCGTTCGTGCCGTCCACGGTGATCGTCGCGCCATCGGGGATGCGGCCGATGGCGTCGCGGATCGTCACCGCGGGTAGGTTGTACTCGCGCGAGAGGCAGGCGCCGTGCGCGAGCATGCCGCCGGTCTCGAGCACCAGACCCTTTGATGACCAGGAAGACGGGGGTCCAGGCGGGATCGGTGCTATTGGTGATGAGAATGTCACCCTTCTGCACCCGGCCGATCTCCTTGAGCTCACGCACGACTCGCGCGGTGCCGGTGATCTCGCCGCGGCTGGTGCCCGCGCCGGCCAGCACCCCACTGGAATTGTCGAGCTGCTCGTCCGGACCGTCGACGTACTCGGCGTTACCCTTCAGGAAGTATGGCGGCACCTGCTCCTTGCGGTTCATCCGGTCGAAGGCCGCCCGCCTGCCCTCGATCTTGGCCCGGATCAGGCGCATCGGGGCGCGGTCCTTCAGCACGTCGTACAGCTCGGCCTGGCTGAGGAAGTAGAAGTCCTCGTGATTGTCGAACCGACCGCGCTCGACCAGTCGCCGCGAGACCTCGTTGAAGGCGCGCTTCTTGGTGTAGGTGATGCGGTCCATGAAGTGCCGCTCGTCGTCGCGGGCCACCAGGAAGCGATGCACATAGCCGAGCAGCGCCTTGAACGCCTCGACCCGCAGGTTGCCGAACGGCAGCTCACGCATGGACGCGATCACATCCTCGGTCGCCCGCAGCCGCTTCTCCACCAGTCGCTCCTCGGCCTCCAGCGGATCGGCGGTGGATTCCGATCTCAGCAGCGAGATGAGCACCTGATGGTCGATGGTCGAGTCGTCGAGCCGGCGCGGGAACCAGAAATCGCGGTCGGCGTGGCCTCGGTGACCGTGCTCGCGACGCATGGTCTCGTACATCTCGGCGGCGGTCGCGCCGTCGGGATGTGCCCGCAGGGCGCTCAGCAGCTTGGTCGGCTCGCAGGCGAGAATGTGCTCGCGCAGACTCTCGCGGCTGCGGATCTCGTTGGCCAGTTCCCACATGGCGTGGTTTTCCTTGACCGTGGTGGTGCGCTGCGGCAGGCCGGTGATCAGGTCGGTGAACACCGCCTCGTTGGTGCCGCGGTACCACTTCCCCACCATGAGCCCGAGCAGGCTCATCGCGTTCGCGGCATGGATGAAGAAACCGCTCCACATCGCGTACATCAGGGAGTCCGCATAGTCGCAGTAACGGTCGATCTCCTTGATCAGCTCGTCGTCGGTGAGCTTGGCCAGTTCCGCGTTGCCGAGCCCCTCGGCGTCGGCGACGTGGTCGGACAGCAGGTCGTCGACCTCGTCGAGCCACTTGACCAGGCCCTGCTTCGGCGCGAGCGCCATGATGCGGGCATGCATCCGCAGATAGGAGCCGAGGGAGAACGGCCACGACTCGGCGGCCTCGCGGTCGGCGGCGGGCAGGTAGCCGACCTGCCCGGCACGGAACTGCTTGGGCACGATCTTGGTGACCAGCGTCTTCTGGTAGTCGACGCTGATGTACGCCTCGGCCTTGTGGTAACGGTGCCTACGCAGCTGCGCCAGGTCGTCGAATCCCCACACTCCTTGGAAATCCGGATATGTCCCTGGGTCTGCTCCCTGGCGCGCACGGAGTAGAACAGCGGGGTGATCGCGCCGGTCCAGAACTCGTCGGCGAAGCCGCGCGACCAGACCACCTCGGGGTCTTCGGGCTGGGTCTGCCAGGCGTCGACGTCCTCGTCCCAGGTCATCTCGACGCCGGTGACGTCGCGTGACTGCAGCAGGTAGAACGCGCCGTCGGTATAGGCCCACTCGATATCCTGCGGCATACCCTCGTAGTAGGCCTCGACACGACGGCCGAGTTCGGCGAGCCGGCCCGCCTCCTCGTCGGACAGGCAGAACCGCGACTGCTGCTCGGCCGTCGTCGACTCGGTGACGGTGCCGATGCCGGTCTGCGGGTCGCGGACGACACGAACCTTCTTCTCGCCCATTACCTTCTCCGCCACGCGCAGCGTGCGCTTGGCGACGGTGAACTGTTCGGGGGTCAGGATGCCGGAGACGATGCCCTCGCCCAAGCCCCAGCCGGCGTTGACGACGATTTCATCGGTGGCGCCGGTGAGCGGGTTGGCGGTGAACATCACGCCGGAGGCCTCGGACTCGACCATGCGCTGCACGACCACGGCCAGGCGGGCCTCGGCGTGATCGTTGCCGGTGCGGTGCCGGTAGGCGACCGCGCGGGTGGACCACAACGATGCCCAGCAGTTGCGGATAGCGCGTAGCACCTCGTCGAGACCGCGCATGTCGAGGTAGGTGTCGTGCTGGCCGGCGAAGGAGGCGTCCTCCAGATCCTCGGCGGGTGCGTCCGTGGTGACCGGCGGCGGTATACCCGCCGGACTGGACCGCGGCTGGTTCGTCGGCCCGACACTGCTCGACGGCGTCGACAACACCTCTCGGGTCGCGCAGGAGGAGATCTTCGGTCCGGTGATCTCACTCATCGCCTATGACGACGAGGCCGAAGCCGTTCGGATGGCCAATGATTCGATCTACGGACTGTCCGGTTCGGTGTGGTCTCCGGACACCGACCGGGCACTGGCGGTGGCGCGACAGGTGCGCACCGGCATGGTCAGCATCAACGGGTTCCCCCAGGCCAAGGGCACACCGTTCGGCGGCTTCAAGCAGTCCGGCATCGGCCGCGAGATGGGACCGGAGGGTCTGCAGGCGTATCTGGAGACCAAGTCCATCGCGATCGGCCCGGTGGCCGACGCGGCCGAATGAGAACGGAGTACCGACCATGCGTTTGCTCCTGATCCGGCACGGTGAGTCGCAGGCCAATGTGGTCGGCGGCATGGACACCTCCGCTCCCGGTCCCGATCTGACCGACAAGGGCCGCGCCCAAGCCGTGTCCCTGGTCGAGCGGCTGGCCGACGAGGCGGTCGAGGCGATCTATACCTCCACCCTGGTGCGCACGCAACAGACGGCGCGGCCGCCGGCCGAGGCGCTCGGCCTGCCGGTGCATGTCCGCGACGGTCTGCGCGAGGTCCGGGTGGGTAAGCTGGAGGCGAAATCGGACCCGGCGGCGGTGGCCACCTATCGGTCGGTCTACCGGGAATGGGTCGAGGGCAACCCCGATCGGGTGCTGCCGGGCGGCGGCGAGTCCGCGCGGCAGGCGGTCGCGCGCTTCGACGTGGTGGTGCGCGAGATCGAGGCCACGCACCCGAACAGCACCGTCGCGGTGTTCACCCACGGCTCCGCGCTGCGGCTGTGGGCGGTCTTCGCCTCCGACAACGTCACTCCCGAGTTCGGCCTCGCCTACATCGACAATGTCTCCGTCGTCGTCGTGGCGGGCACGGCGCAGACAGGTAGGCGCATTATCGGCTGGGACGGCGCCGCCCTACCCACGCCGAGCCGGAGCTGACCCACGGAAAGGCCCGTGGCATCCTGAACCCCCTGATGCCGCGGGCCTTCTCGTCTCCGGCTCAGCGCACCGACGATTCGGCGTCCCACAGCCCCGGGCTCCGCCCGCCGTCGCGCAACTCGTTCTTGACCACCTTCTGGCCGGCGTTCTTCGGCAGTTCCTGCCGGACCTCGACATAGCGCGGCACCATGTACCTCGGCAGCCGCTGCGCGCAGTGCGTGTGCACCCGCGCCGGATCGAGGGTCACGCCGTCGATCGCGGTGACCGCGAGCAGCACCTCGTCCTCGCCCACCTCCGAGGGCACCCCGACCACCGCGGCCTCCGCGACACCGGGACATTGCAGCGCCTCGCGCTCGACCTCGAAGGCCGAGATGTTCTCCCCCCGCCGCCGGATCGTGTCCTTGAGCCTGCCGAGGAACCACAGGTCGCCGTTGCGGTCGCGACGGACCGAGTCGCCGGTGTGGAACCACAGGTTGCGCCAGGCCTCCACGGTGGCGTCGGGACGGTTCAGGTAGCCGCGGAACATGATGTCCGGGATGCGCGGTCGGACGACGAGTTCACCCGGCGTGCCATCGGGAACCGGTTGGTCGTGCTCGTTCACGACCGCGACATCGTGGTAGGGATGGCGCGAACCGATCAGCCCCGGTCGGTGCGTGCCGTCGATGCCGGGGATCACCACCATGCCTTCGGTCATGCCGTAGGTCGCGTACATGACCGGAACGCCGAAACGCTGCTCGAATTCCGGGTGTTCGTGCGGAGCGGGCACCAGATGGCAGACGCGCAGGCAATGGTCGGGCCGGAACTCTGTGGGCGAGCGGCGCATGAGCACATTGCCCATCGATCCCATGCCGGCGAAGTGGGTCGCGCGGCTGTCGGCGATCTGATGCCAGAACCGGCCCGCGCTGAACCGCGACACCACCACCGCCCGCGCGCCGACCATGACCGCGGGGAAGATGGTGACCGCCAAGGCGTTCGCGTGGAACATCGGCAGCGGCGTGAACAGCACGTCGGCGGGACCGTGCCCCATACCGTGCGTGAAGGCCCAGGAGTAGAAGACGAAATAGGTGTGCGAAACCAGCGCGCCCTTCGACGGGCCGGTCGTACCGCTGGTATAGAGGACCGCCGCGTCGTCGTACTCGCCCGGGGTCAGGCCCAGGTCGGTGAAGGCCGCCGACTACCGGCACACTTCGGTGTCGACCTGGCCCAGGGTCAGCCGCGGGCCGTCGTCGAACCGGATGAAATCGCGGGCGGCGTCGGCCGCGACCGCGCGACTCCACAGCGCGGGCAGCGTGCGCTGGTACGCCGGGATGAATTCGAAGTCGCCACGCGCGGGGCCGACTCCGTCGGTCCACCAGTTCGCCGTTTTCGTCATAGTTTCGGTCATCCCGTCACACCCGTTCGATGATCGTGGCGTTGGCCATGCCGCCGCCTTCGCACATGGTCTGCAGTCCGTAGCGATGACCTTCGCGGTGCAGTCGGTGCACCAGGGAAGTCATCAGGCGCGCGCCGGTCGCGCCGAGCGGATGTCCGAGTGCGATCGCTCCGCCGTCGGGATTCGTCCGCGCCGGGTCGGCGGCGGTGTCGTGCAGCCAGGCCATGGCCACCGAGGCGAACGCCTCGTTCACCTCGAAGGTGTCGATGTCGGAGATGGTCAGCCCGGCGCGCTTCAGCGCGGCCGCGGTCGCCGGAATAGGGCCGGTGAGCATGACCACCGGATCGCTGCCGACGACCGCCATGGTGTGGATGCGGGCCAGTGGCCGCAGGCCGTACTGCCGCACCGCCGTCTCGGAGGCGATGACCAGCGCGGCCGCGCCGTCGGAGATCTGACTGGCCAGTGCGGCGGTCAACCGGCCGCCGGGGGCGAGGGTCTTCAGTCCGGCCATCTTCTCGAGCGATACGTCGGCGCGCGGCCCCTCGTCGATGCCGAGACCGTCGACGGCGACGATCTCGACGTCGAAGTGGCCCGCCTCCTGGGCGGCGGCGGCCCGGGCGTGGCTGGTCGCGGCGTAGGACTCCATGGCCTCGCGGCCGAACTCCCACTGCTGCGCGATCAACTCCGCGCCCCGGAACTGGCTGACCTCCTGGTCGCCGTAGCGGGCGCGGAAGCGCTCGCCGCCGAAGGGGTGGCCCAGCTCGTGGTGGAGACCGAGCCGGATGGCCGAATCCATCGGCACCCGGCTCATCACCTCGACACCGCCCGCGACGACCACGTCCTGTGCTCCCGACATCACCGCCTGGGCCGCGAAATGCAGGGCCTGCTGCGACGATCCGCACTGGCGGTCGACGGTCGCGCCGGGCACGCTCTCGGGCAATCCGGCCGAGAGCGCCGCAGTGCGCGCGATATTCGTCGACTGCGCGCCGATCTGGACGACACAACCCCACAGCACGTCATCGATCGACTCGGAAGGGACTCCGGCCCGGTCGACAGCGGCCTCGATGGCCACCGCGGACAGGTCGGCGGGGTGCAGGTGGGACAGTCCGCCGTTGCGCTTGCCGACCGGCGTCCGGACCGCGCTGACGATATACGCGCCATGGGCATCCACCGCGTCGTTCGCATTCACTGCATTGTTCAAAGCCACTCCGATAGTCTAGGCTATTCATTATCACAATTTCAATGAATCGCCTGATCCGATGGGAGTGCCATGCAGGTCGGTGTCGTACACATGACAACCCGGGAGTCCTCGGGTGCATACTCGGCGATGGTGTGCGCCGCGATGGAACGCGCCGCACAGGACGGCACCGAGCTCGTCCACCGGTGGGTTCGACACCTACGCCGGGCCACCGATTCCGCGACCGCCTACCCGATGCTGTTGAACGGCCCCGACATCGTCGACGAGGTCGTCGAACTCGCCGACAGCGGTGTGGACGCCGTACTGATCGCCTGTTCCGGTGATCCGGCCCTGGCCGAGGCGCGCAGCCTGGTCGACATCCCGGTGATCGGCCCCATGGAGACCGCACTCGGATTGGCCACCGGATACGGCTGGAAGTTCGGCCTCGTCACCGTCGACGACCGCACCTGGTCCACGCATCTGGACCAGCTCGTGCACGCCTACCGCTTCGAGCCCCGCTACGTCGGAATGCGCAAACTGCGCACGCCCACCGCGCAGGTCTTCACCGAAGGCTTCCACGATCCCGCCGTGGTCGTCACCGACATCGTCGACCGCAGCCGCGAACTCGCCGACGACGGCGCGGACGTGGTGCTGATCGGCAGCGGCGGCCTGTGCGCGTTCGCCGCCGAGCACGGCGTCACCCGGGTCGACGGCCTCGACGTGCCCATCATCGACATGCTCACCGTCGGTGTGAAGTTCGCCGAGATGCGCGCGGAGCTGACCGCCAAGACCGGGCTGCCCGCGACGAGCCGGTCCGGCTGGTACGGCCGATTCCCCGATACCGATCGGGTCCGGGTGGCCGGCGTGTTCGAGCGGAGGGCCCGCGCATGACCGGAACCATCGCGGCGGAACCGAAAAATGCCTCGGTGATCGTCACCGGCGCGGCCCGCGGGCTCGGTGCGGCGATCGCGACCCGGTTCCTGACCGACGGATACCGGGTGTTCGGCATCGACCTCGACGAGACCGCGCTGCGGGAACTCGCGGATCGGCACCACGGCTTGGACTTCCACCCGGTGACCGGCGACGCGAGCAGCGAGATCCTGCTCACCGAGGTGTGCGCGGCAGCCGCGGACGGCGCGCACCACATGCACGCCTTCGTGGCCAACGCCGGGATCGGGATGGTCGGCGATTCGCTGTCCTACTCGGTGGCCGACTGGAACCGAACGGTCGAGGTGAACGTGACCGCCGCGTTCCTGGGCGCGCGCCTCGCGGTCGCGCGTATGAGCGGGCCGGGCAGCATCGTGATGATGTCCTCGGTCAGCGGACACACCGGCTTCGGCGGACGCGCCGCCTACAGCATGACCAAGGCGGGGATTCACGGACTGGTGCGGTCGCTGGCGGTGGAATGGGCACCGCGCGGTATTCGCGTCAACGCCGTCTCCCCCGGCATCGTCCGCACCGATCTGCTCGACCGGATGATCGCACAGGGCGTGTCCTCCGAGGAGCGCTACCTGCGCCGGATTCCGATGGGGCGCCTGGGCGCGGACACCGAGATCGCCGACGCCGTGCACTTCCTGGCCTCGAAGCGGGCGAGCTACATCACCGGGGTGGTACTGCCCGTCGACGGTGGCTGGGTCGCCGACGGCCTGCCCGCGCCGGGAGGTGACCGATCATGACCGCGCGACTGGCCGGCAGGACCGCGATCGTCACCGGAGCCGGGTCGGGCATCGGCCGGGCCTGCGCGCTGCGCTTCGCCGCCGAAGGCGCGGCGGTGGTCTGCGTCGGGCGGCGCACGCAGCCGCTCGACGAGGTCGTCGCCCTGATCCGGGATACGGGTGAACAGGCGCTGGCGGTCTCGGCCGACCTCACCGACGACACCGATGCGCGGCGGATGGCCGACGCGGCGCACGAGCGTTTCGGGGCCGTCGACGCGGTGCTGTGTTGCGCCGGGATGTCCGGTCCCGGCACGGCGGCCGACACCCCGCTGGAGCAGTTCGACCGCGTCCTGGCAACCAACCTGACGAGCAAATGGCTCGCCTTCAAGTACGTGCTGCCCGGGATGGTCGAACGACGACGCGGCTCGATCATCGTGGTGAACAGCATCGGGGCGTTGATCGGCGTCGCGAACTCGTTCGCCTACGCGGCGTCCAAGGGCGCCTGTGTGGCGATGACCCGGCAGGCGGCAATGGACTACGCGGCGCACAACGTCCGGGTCAACGGCATCGCGCCCGGCACCATCCCCACTCCCCTGGTCCACGACGCCTACCGCGCCGGCACAGGCCTGGGTGGCGGGCTCGACATCGACTCCGCCCTGGAGCAGGTGGCCCACCGCTATCCGCTCGGACGGCTGGGCCATCCGGACGATGTCGCGCACCTCGCGGTGTATCTGGCCTCGGACGAGTCGGCGTGGACCACCGGACAGAACTTCGTCGTCGATGGCGGTATCACCGCATGCTGAAAGGAGAGTCATCAATGCGCAGGTTTGCGGACCGGGTCGCGGTCGTGGTGGGCGGCGGCTCGGAATGGGGCGTGCGACATGCCTGCGCCTGGCCGAGGAGGGCGCGCAAGTCTACGTGGCGGACCTGCAGCAGGACGCCGCCGCGACCGTCGCCGCGGAGATCACCGACAACGGCGGCAAGGCGGTCGCCCACGCCGTCGACGCCACTTCCGTCGCCGAACTCGAGGAACTCTACGCGCGTGTGGAGCGCGAGTCCGGCGCTCTGCACGTCGTGCACGCCCAGGTCGGCCTGCCCGGTCCGCGCGGGCTGGCGATCCCCGAATCGGAGTTCGACCGGATCGTCGAACTCAATGTCAAGACCGCCTATTACACGGCCACGGTGCCGATGCCGTTGCTCGAGCAGGCAGGCGGGCACGGCTCGGTGACTCTGACGTCGTCCACCTCCGGCCTGGTCGGTTCCCCGTTCAGCCCGATGTACTCGCTGACCAAGTCGGCGCTGGTCGGCGTCACCCGCTCGCTCGCCCTGGCCGCCGCCGAACGCGGCGTCCGGGTGAACTGCCTGTGCCCGGGCTCGGTCGACACCCCGTGGCAGGCGACGCTCTACAGCGACCAGCCCCCCGAACAGGTCAAGGCGAACCTGACGAACTTCGCCGCCGAGAACGTTCCCATGGGCCGCGCCGTGCGGCCTGAGGAGATCGCCTCGGTCGTGGCCTTCCTGGCCAGCGACGACGCCAGTTACCTGACCGGCACGATCATCCCGGTCGACGGCGGTGTCACCGCCCGATAGCCCCGACCGAACCCCCGCCCCCAAGACTGAGGAGACCCCGTTGTCCGCGCCAACGACGTCCACATCTGCCTCGTTGTTCGATCTGACCCCCGAATACCGCGACATCCAGCGCCGAGCCAGGGAACTGGCCGAATCGGTGTCCGGCTACGCCGTCGAAGCCGACGAATGCCGCCGGGTGCACGAGAAGACCGCCGCTGCGCTACGCGAGAGCGGTGTGGTCCGCTACGCCGTGCCCGCCCGGTTCGGCGGTGTGAACGATATGCCCGATCCACTGGCGATCGTGCTCATCCGCGAAGCGCTGATGTATGCCGGCGCGCACCTCGATTCCCTGTTCGGCATGCAGGGCGTCGGCAGTTACGCGCTCGCGGTCGGCGGTCGCGAGGCCGTGCAGAACGACTGGCTGCCGAAAGTGGCCGCCTTCGAGGCCATCGCGGCGATCGCGCTGACCGAGCCCGGCATCGGATCGGATCTGCGCGGCGTGACCACCACCATCGAGTCGACCCCGGCGGGCCTGCGTGTGAACGGCCGCAAGTCGTTCATCACCAACGGCGGCGCGGCCGACTTCTACTGCGTCCTCGGCCGGGAGGGCGACGGCTACTCGATGGCCCTGGTACCCGCCGACGCCGAGGGTCTGACCGTCACGCCGGGCGCCGACATCATCGCTCCACACATCCTCGGTGAACTCACCTTCGACAACGTCGTGGTTCCCCAGTCGCATCGCCTCGGTAACACCGGTGAGGCGTTCACCCTTATGTTGCAGACCCTCGCGGTGTTCCGGGTGACCGTGGCGGGTTCGGCGGTCGGCCTGGCGCAGGCCGCCTTCGACGAGGCCGTCCGTCACACCGGCACCAGGGAGCAGTTCGGCAGGCCGCTGATCGGCCTCGGCGCGGTGTCCCAGCAACTGGCCCTCTCGTGGGCGGAGATCGAGTCCGCCCGGGCGATGACCTACCGCGCGGCGGCGCCGGCGAAGAGCGATCCGCTCGCCCACCTGGCTATGACCTCGATCGCGAAGGTCGTAGCCACCGAGGCCGCGGGGCGGGTGGTGGACCGTTCCATGCAGTCCATGGGCCGTTTCGGCATGGTCCGCGGCTCGAAGATCGAACGGCTCTACCGGGCGGCCGGACCGCTGCGGATCTACGAGGGCGCGACCGAGGTTCTACTCGACTCGTTGGGTCGTCAGATCGCCAAACGAGCCAAGGCCTCGGCCTGACCCGGTGCGCTGTCGGTCGAAACCACCACCGGTCACCACTATCAGGAGAAATATGTCCCCCGAGTATTACGGTCGTGCTCATGGCACCCGATGATCCCGCCGGCGCCGCGCCCGACTCGCCGGTGCTCGTCCACATCGGCGAGGGTGTCGCGCAGCTGACCCTGAACAATCCCCGGCGCAAGAACGCCATCGGCCTGGAGATGGCCGCGCTCATCGACGACTTCTGCGACCGTGTCCACGCGGACGGCGCCATCGGCGCGGTCGTGGTGCGCTCGGCCGGGGCGTACTTCTGCAGCGGGGCCGACACCCGCGATCTCGCCGATTCCTCCTCCGACCCCGCATCCCCCGAGTCCGTGGCCCGCACCTCGGCGGTGTACAGCGCGTTCGTGCGGGTGGGCACGCTTCCGGTGCCCACCATCGCCCGCGTGGTTGGCGGCGCGGTCGGTGCGGGCCTGAATCTGGCCCTCGCCGCCGACCTGATGGTCGTGACCCCGGACGCAGTGCTCGACAGCGGTTTCCTTGCTCGGCGCATCCATCCCGGCGGCGGGCATCTGGCCCTGCTCGGCCGTCGGGTCGGATGGTCGGACACCATCGCCCTGGCCGCGTGCGGACAGTCCTTCACCGGGGCCGAAGCGGTCGATCGCGGTCTCGCCTACGCCGCCGCGCCCGAGGACGAACTCGACGGGCTCATCGCCGGGCTCACCGCGCCCGCGGCCGCCGATCCGGAGCTCACCCGACGGATCATGACCAGTGCCCGGCTCGAACTCGGTCCCCCCGCGGTGAGCTGGTCCTCGGCGCTCGAGATCGAGCGCGGCGTGCAGATGTGGTCGATGTCGCGCAAGGGACAGTCCACCTGGTCGTCGCGAGGGCCAGGGCGATGACGGATACGGAATCGGAAACCGATGCGGCAGCGAATGTTACGCGACTGCGGGAACTGCGCGGCCGGGTCCGCGCCTTCCTGCGCGCCGAACTCGACGCCGGGGCGTTCGAACCGGCGGCCGACAGCTGGATGACCGGCTTCGATCCCGGATTCAGCCGCCGCCTCGGGGACAACGGCTGGCTCGGCATGACGATCCCCACCCGCTACGGCGGCCACGGGCACAGCCCTGTCGAACGCTTCGTGGTGACCGAGGAACTGCTGGCCCACGGCGCCCCGGTCGCCGCACACTGGATCGCCGACCGGCAGATGGCCCCCTCCATCCTCGCCAACGGCACCGAGGAGCAGAAACAGCGCTACCTGCCCGGCATCGCCAGGGGCGAACTGGTCTTCGCGATCGGCATGAGTGAACCGGATGCAGGTTCGGACCTGGCCGCGGTGCGTACCAGGGCCGTTGAACAGGCCGACGGCTCGTGGGCCCTCACCGGCACCAAGGTCTGGACCACCGGGGCCCACCTGGCCCACGCGATGATCGTGCTGGCCCGCACCGACGGACAGCCGGGCGACCGACAGTCCGGACTGTCGCAGTTCATCGTCGACCTACCGCACCCCGACGTCGAGATCCGGCCGCTGCGCAGCATCGACGGCGACGCCCACTTCAACGAGGTGATCTTCCACGACGCCCGCCTCGCGGCCACAGCCCTGCTGGGGCAGCGCGGCAACGGCTGGGCGCAGGTGATGGGCGAGCTCGCCTTCGAACGCTCCGGCCCGGAGCGCTACCTGTCGACGATGCCGCTGCTGCGGGCCTGGGCGCAGGTACTGCGCGAGACCGGCGCCACTCCGCAGCAGCGGGTCACGCTGGGCATGCTCACCGCACGCGCCTGGGCGCTGCGACGGATGTCGCTGGCGGTCGCCGCCGAACTCACCCGCGGCGGCAAGCCCGACATCATGGCGGCCATGGTGAAGGACCTCGGCTCGACCTTCGAAGGCGACGTGGTCGAGGCCGTGCGGTCGTCGACGAACGTCGAGCCCCGGATCGGCGGCAGCGACCCGTTCGCCCGACTGCTGGCGGCGAGCATCCTGCACACGCCGGCGTTCACGCTGCGCGGGGGTACCAACGAGATCTTGCGCGGAATAGTCGCTCGCGGAATGGGATTACGATGACACTTTTCGCCTCCGAACCGGCCGCGGTCACCGCGTCGATAATCGACCGGATCGGCATCGACACCGACACCCCGGCGGCGTCCTCGGATACCGCGGTGTGGGCGGCGCTGGCCGAGACCGGGTTCACCGCCATCGGCGTACCCGAGGACAAGGGCGGCAGCGGCGGCACATCCGCCGACGCACTGGCGGTGCTCGCCGCAGCCGCCGAAGCGGGCGCGCTGACGCCGCTGGCCGAGCATATGATCCTGGCCTCGCGACTGGCCGCCGAATGCGGATTCGCCGTCGGCGAGCGCACCGCCACCGTGGCGATCGCCGACCGGCGCTGCCTGCTGCGCGCCGAAGGCGACAACTTCGTGCTGGATGGGCCGGTGTCCGGCGTCGTCCACGGCCGCACGGCCGACCTGCTGATCGTGGTGTGCGAGCCCGACACCGACGACCGGGCGCGACGGCCGGACGAGGCCGCGACCTCCCACGGGGCCGAGGCCGGCGGCCGGGCGATCGCGGTCGTCGCCGGCGACGCTCCCGGCATCTCGGTGACGGAGGGAACCGATCTGGTCGGCGCGCCCGTCGACGATCTCGTCTTCACCGCCACGCCGGTCGAGTTCCGCGGCGAATCCCCGCTCGGCAGTGCGGAACTGTGGCAGCGCGGCGCGCTGGCCTACAGCGTGGCGCTGGCCGGCGCGGCCCGCGCCGTGCGCGACCAGACGCTGCGCCACGCGGCCGAACGCACCCAGTTCGGGCGACCGCTGACGAAGTTCCAGGCGGTTCAGCAACGGCTGGCGACCCTCGGCGCGCTCACTGCCATGATGGAGACCGCGACCGATGCGGCCGTGGCCACGCCCGGCGAATCGACCGCTGTCGCCGCGGCGAAAGCGGTGACCTCCGCGGCGGCCGGAGAGGTCGCGGCCATCGGCCACCAGATCCATGGCGCGATCGGATTCACCTCCGAACACCGGCTCGGCCGGTTCACCACATCGCTGTGGTCCTGGCGCGAGCGATACGGTGACGAGCGCTACTGGGCCGACTCGCTGGCCGAACGGATTCTCGAGGGTGGCGCCGACGTCTGGGACATCGTCGCGGGGGGTGTGGAGTACGGCGATATCTAGTGTCGGTGCCGGCTGCGCCGGTGTGGTGGGTCGAATACCGGCTGCCACAGTGCGGGAATCGAGACGGCATCGCCGATCAAACTTTCGCCTTGCTTGTGCGCCCCGGCCGGCACACCGATACCGAACTCGTCGATATCGCCGAATACCTCTCCCACAGCGGTGAGCTCTTCCCTGAGCCGATAGACCCGCAGCAGGGTCGGAACCCGATTGATTTCCGAACGCCCGGCGGTAACGGAGCCCACCGACCCCATTCGCAAAGACCGCAACGGGCTTGTTCGACGATCTCTCCGAGCGCGATATCCGACAGATGGGCGGCCGTATCCCCGTGCCCGGCCTGTGGCGAACCGCCCTGGGTCGGGCGGAGGCTCTCGAGTCAGAGGATGCCTCGTGTGGCGGCAGAACCGACCGCCCAACCATGGGGAAGGCCCCGCGCGATCGTCGGCGTGCTCGGGGTGGGGTGTTGCCGCGATAATCACGGGACTCGCGACTCTCGTCGGCTTCGACTCCGCAGCGAACATGGCCGAGGAAGCCAAGGACCCCTTTCGCAGTGTTCCACGCGTTATCGTGGGATCGGTTACGGCAGCGGCGGTATCGGGACCGTGTTCCTCATCGCGATCGAAGACTTCGCCCAGGCCGGCACTGGCGACACACCGGTTGCGGCGATCCTGCGCGACCAACTCGGTCCGGTGATTGAGCGCTTCCTCCTGGCCGCAATCGTGTTCGCGTTCTTCGGCGCCGGAATGGTTACCCTGGCCACCTGCTCACGCAGGGTGTTCGCGATGTCGCGCGACGCGCGCTTCCCGGTCCACCAGCTGACGCAGCAGGTCAATCCGCGCACCCGGACGCCGATCCCGGCGACCCGCAGAGAATCCCACACCGCTGGGAATTCGGCACCGCGGTCCCAGCAGTGAGGCGGCACCCGCTGCCATCACGGGCGTAGCCGCGGTGTTCGGATCCCGGGCCTCGGCTCTCGCGAATACGACCACATACAAGCGTCGGTGCGCACCACCCGGGATGCGGTAGACGGTCCTACTGTCGGACGGGTACCCGCCGCACCGGGGTCCGGGCAGGAGGCGTGCGACTCGACTGTGCCCTCTCGACGCACCGGGTCGGCGGCTACGGTGGCTGAACCGGTGTGGACAGGAGTGGCTCATGGTGCGGTTGGACCATCTCGTGAACATATTGGGCGGATACGGAGTGCGGTTGCGCTGCTGCCCGGTATCGCGGGCGATAACGATCCGCAGCGTAGCGATGTTCGACGCGACCGCCCCGGAGAGCACGGCAGGCGATATCTTCCTCGCCGTGGGGGCCCGGTCCGTGAGCGAAGCGGTGACCGGCGCGCGGGCGGCGCGGGCGGTCGCGGTGCTGGTCCGCGGTGGCACCGACGCCGAGCGGGAGGCTGCCGTGATCGGTCCGGGCGGCGGGGTCGCGGTGCTGATGGTCGATCCGGCGGTGTCGTGGAGTCAGGTCGCGGGGGTGGTGTACGGGCTGGTACTGGAAGGGCGCGAAACCGCGTCCGGGCGTGGCCCCACGGATCTTTTCGCTTTGGCGGATAGTCTGGCGACCGCGGTGGGCGCCGCGGTGACCATCGAGGATCGGCTGTCGCGGGTGGTGGCCTACTCCGCTTCACAGTGGGAAGCCGACCGGGCTCGGTCGGAGACGGTACTGGGACGGCAGGTGCCCGATACCCTGCGGGCACTCTTCGAAACCCGAGGTGTCTACGCGCACCTGGCCGACTCCGATGAACCCTTGTTCGTCGAGCCCGCGGAGGCGCACGGCCTCATCGGGCGGATGGCGGTCGCAGTGCGTGTGGGTCGGGAACTACTCGGTTCCGTATGGGTGACCTGTTCGGCTCCATTGACGAACACACGGCGGACCGCGCTGGCCGAGGGCGCACAGACGGTGGCATTGCATCTGCTGAGGTCCCGGGCGAGTGCGGATCTGGAGCGTCAGGTGGAGTCCGAGCTGGTGCTCCGGCTGCTGGAGGGCACTCCCGATGCCACGACCGCGGTCGGTCGGCTCGGGTTGGCACCGGAACCGTTGCGGGTCGTCGCGGTACGCGCGCAGATCGCAGGTGAACGGCATACCGGATTACTGCTCGCCTTCGAACAGGCCACCATCGGCTTCGGCTGGTCACGCCCGGGACGCAGCGCTCTGTCGGACAACACCGTCTACACGATCCTGCCCGGCGAGCAGGTCCGCGCGGCACGGGAGTGGGTGACAGCTCTGCGGGCCGCGCTACCCCCGCGGATGGCGGTATCGGCCGGGATCGGCGGACCGGCTTCGGCCACCGACCTCCCCGCCTCCCGGCAGGAGGCAGACGAGTGCCTGGCTCTGGGCGAGCGACAGTCAGCGGATATCGCATCCCCGGCGTACGACGAATCCTGGGATGAAATATTGCTGCAACGGTTGCGGACAGCGGCGAGTACCGGGCGTGTGCCGGCGCGCGGACCGGTCGCCGAGCTACGCCGATACGACCGCACGCACGCCACGGCGTTTGTCGCGACATTGCGAGCCTGGCTCGACGCGCAGGGTGATCTCGCTGTGGCCGCCGACCGGCTCGGCGTGCACCCGAACACTGTCCGCAACCGGATGCGAAGGATGCGCGAAGTAACCACGCTTGATGTGGACGATGTCCGCAAGCGTCTGGCGATGACGATCGATATGGCGATCCACGAGAGCGATTGAGCATCAGTTGTAGAAGGTGAACAGTCGACGGGGGGAAACTGTGCTGAACGGACAAGCGCGGCGTAATCCCCCGGGCCATCATGGCTGGGACAGCGCATCGTTCGACGGTGGAGGTGACCATGACACGCGCAGCGCGTCGACTCGGCCGCGAACGTGCAGCGGGGTATCCGGCGAAGAGCGCGATACCCGGCTGAATCCGAAACCATTCCCCTGATTCGTGGAGCCGGTGTCGTCGGTCCCGGCTCCACGAAGTTCTGCCGTCAGGGCGGCCTTCCTCTCCTCCCCGACCGCCCTGACGGCAGACATCTCCCTTTCCCGATCGAGCCCCTGGAGGATGGATATGACCAGCAGCACGCCCGTATGGCTGACCCCACAGGCCCGCGAACAACTCCAGGCCGAGCTCACCGAACTGCTCGCTTCCGATACCGCCGACAGCGACGGAGCCACCGATCAGGAATACGAGGTCGCCGCTCGGCATCAGCGCAAAGCGCGTATCCACCAGATCCGGGATCTGCTGAGCAACGCGGTGTTCGGGCAAGATCCCCCCGACGACGGCATTGCCGAACCCGGCATGGTACTCACCGTCCGCTACGACGGCACCGACGACACCGAAACCTTCCTCCTCGGCGCCCGTGACGTCGAATACGGCGGCCTGGAGGTCTACTCCCCGGACTCACCACTCGGAGCCGCCCTGACCGGAGCCCGCTGCGGCGAACAACGCACCTACCAGGTCCCCAACGGCGCCACGATCCGGGTCACACTCCTCGAGGCCGTCCCCTACGGCCGCATTACGGCAACCGCGGCGGACCGGGCCTCGGCTCCGGCCTCATGATGCCGCCATACCGCCTCGTACACCGGCATGACACGAACACCCGGCCGTACACCCGCTCGGGTTCGACGCCATCGGCACCTACCGCCCCGCCGAGACATCGGCGGGGCGGATGGCGGAACGCAACGAATCCGGCGACATCGGTGTTCTCGACGGTGCGCGATCGCGTGCGGGCTGCCTGCCTGTAACCACAACGACCGCCGACAACGGCCCACCCCGAGGATCGCTCATGCCTGATGTCGAAATAACCCTGGTAGATATCGCTACCCCGGCGATCAGGCGTGACAACCGGACGATCGCACTGCCGGTCGCCTCGTGGCTGTCCGCAGGATTTTGGGACCTCTTCGGTCTTCCCGCTGTCGACAGCGTCCTGAGCGCGCTCTCCTTCGGCACCGAGCGCTCACCTCGCACCTATATCGCCGGGGTCCTCGACGATCCCCCCGCATGGACCTCGGCTCCGCTGGCCGTGCATGTACCCGCGACCATCGGCGCCGGTCCGGGGGTGCTGCGGGTTTCCGGTGCGATGACCGATGAGCTACGCCGCGTGGCCGAATGCACCGGACTGGTGATAACTCTCGCCGCACCCGGCCGACGCCGGCTGCACCGAAGCCGGCCGGTGAAGGTGTGGGAACCACACCGGTGGCACACAGCCATCCTGGTCCCCCGCGACGAACCCGAGACACCGTCTCCCCCGCACGAGTCGGAATCCGTACTCCCTCGCCGTATGGGCGAGACGCCGCGGCGCGCTCGCCGCGGCGTCGACGCGCGGCCCACCACGACGAACCGAGGAAGCACGCGGACGCGGTAGGTGCCGTCCACGCCCGGGGCCGCATTCGGAAGAGACCGATCGCCCCGGTTCCCCGATCACCGCTGCGTCGAACCCGCATCCGAGTAGGGGTCACGGCATCGATTCGTGCTGTCGGAGAAAGTCATCGATCAGCGTGTTCACGAAGTCCGGTACCTCGAGGGCGAGTAGATGAGCGGCGTTCTCCACGAATACCAGCTGTGCCTCGGGAATAGCGCGGGCCATGTCTTCGACTTCGGCGGGAGGGAAGGTCGCGTCTTGCCTGCCGCCGATAACCAGTATGGGGTTTCGGATCCGCGCCAAGAGGTCTCGTTGGTCGGGCCGGCGGACGACAACGCTCCGTACCGCGGGCGCCACCGACCTGATGTCGTTGGATCGCACCGTACGCCGCACCTGCTCGACCACGGCCGGGCGGGTTTCGATCGACGTCGGGCCGAGGAAGGCGGAGAGCGCAGCGCGGATGAGAGGCGGACGGAATCCGCCGAGCACGCGGGCGAAAGCGAGAAGGGCGCCGTACTCCAGGCGTTGTCTCGTTCGGACCGGCGAGGCGGTGCCGTTCATCAGGATGCCGGTCCGTACTCGCTCGGGGTAGCAGGCGCAGAAGGTCGCACCGACCATGGCACCCCACGAATTGCCCATGATATGCGCGCGATCGATATCGAACGCGTCGATGACCTGGAGCAGGCATCGTGCGCATTCGTCGAAGGTGAACGGCCGATCGAGCGGAGCGCTCGCCCCATGGCCTGGTGGGTCGACCGCGATCGTGGTGAATCGGGGCGAGAAATGGGCGACCTGGGCATCCCAGAGGGCGTGGTCCATCAGCAGGCTCGGCCACATGAGGATCGCTGGTCCTGTACCGGCGATCCGGACCCTGAGCGTGCCCAGTTCGGTGGAAATATCCCGGTCCATTACATTCATCGCGATTCTCCTGTTCGATCGATGTCTCGGCGCGCGATACAAGCGAACCGGCATTCGTGGACGCATTTTCTCGACTGATTTGTCCGGGACGAAATATCCGAGCGACAGCAGCGAGGAGCGCGGGCGGTCCTCGCCGGGAGGCATTTTTCTACCTCATCACACCTCGAACTCGGATCGGCATTGAAATCCTTGCCGCGGCATCGCGCGAACAAAGGAGGTTCGACCTCTCGCCCGGCCGGGCGGGCAAATGCCATCGTAGGAGGCGCCGAGCGCGTCGACAATGTATCCACGCCATGGAATATCGGATTGTTTTGGTGCTCCGCGCACAAATGGGATCGCGGACATGTCGGAACTACCGCGGGTGGGCCGGCCGGTTCACCGACCAAGGCGCGAGCGGCGCTACTCCCATGGTGAACAGCGCTTCTCTCTCGTCGGGCCCACATATGACCGCGCCAACCGGAACCGTGACGGGAGTACATGAGGCCCCCGTACCGACGGACCCATTTATGGTGTGGCAGCAGCGACGAGCACTTGAATCACATAGCGTTATCGATATAGCCGACCCTCATTGGACCGCGCTCTCGGCGCGAAGAAACGATTCCTTTCGGAATGTCGGTGAAAACTCGTGTCACATAGACCTGGCAACGAAATTGTTCCAGAGATCACCCGGTTCCGAGTAGCCCGTCGAATAACCACGAGAAACGACTCGGATATTACGCGATTTTCGATCATTGAAGCGGTACTCGGTCATGCCCGGGTATCCCCATGGTGTTCGTCAAACGGTGGCGGGCTCCGGCGACCGGTATGGCTGCCTGGTTTCGAGTATGCCGTGAAAGATGCCGCAGGATGGTCGGACCGGTAATACGAGGGCGGCGTCGCGTTTCTCACCTCGGCGCGTTTCGGGCGTGACAGCCACGGTCGGGTGGGTCGTGTAGGGCCGCGAACGCCGAGAGGAACAAGGCCCGTGCGGGTTCGCGGTAACCCGACCGGGACACCGCGTTCGGGCCGGCGCCTCGTCCCCGATACCGGCCCGCCGCAGCGCGTGCGGCAGGACCAACGACAGCGAGGAGGGGTCCCGCCCCGCTATACGGGGCGCCCGGGATGGCATCGTGTCGTGACATACTGTCGCCGAGCCGGCCTATAGGGCCTTCGACCATGACCCGCCGTGCCGACTTGGTGCCTGTACCGCACCCGGCCATCGGCCGGAAGGCCCGAGAGGGACCACCTCGGCCTTCGGCTGCGGGGGTGTTCGTCCTCCGCGGCGACCGGAGACGAGGTGACATCGTGTCGGAGCACGAGGAACCGTTGCGGCGCGTGGTTCAGCGGATCCTGCGCGATCACGAATCGCTGATTCGATCCATCTCGCTGGATATGCGCACCCAGGTGCCGGAACTGGACTCCGACCCGCGGCTGCGGGAACTCATAGAGGCGGGCACCACCGACAACCTGCTGGCGGCGTTGGACTTCTTACAGAGCGAGGCCGGCCCCGAACAGGTGCGGGTGCCCGCGCGGGCGGTGGTGTTCGCCAAAGTGCTGGCCCAGCGTGATATCCCCCTGTCGGCTCTTACCCGTTCCTACCGGATCGGGCATGCCGCGTTTCTCGACTTCGCCATGAACTTTGCGGTCGAACTGGCCGGGGAGGCGAGTTCGACCGTCATCATCCGAATGGTGCACCGGACCGCGCAGTACATCGACCAGGTGTCCGAGCAGATCATCCGCGCTTATGAAGACGAACACGTGCGATGGGTGGATACCCGCAGCGGCACTCTCCGCGAGTGGGTGAGGCGAGTGCTGCACGACCCGGGTACCGATATCGCCGCGGCCCAGCACGCACTGCGATATCCCCTGACCGGGAGGCACCTTGCGGTAACCGTCTGGTCCGATCCCGGCGTATCCACCGAACAGGCGGCCGCAGCGCTCGGCGGCCTCCGCGATATCCTGGCTCCCGTTGTCGAGGCTTCCGGAATGCTGATGGTGCCGACGGACGAGCACGAAGCACGCGTGTGGTTCGCGGTCACCGCCGACAGCGTCCTCGATCCGGCCGCGGTCGAAGCTGCTATGACGAAGCGGGCATCGCCCCTACGTCTGGCCATCGGCGGTTACGGCCACGGACCAACCGGTTTCCGCGAGGCAGCTCACCGAGCCGATCGCGTACGTGGGGTAGCCCTGATTCCCGGCACTCCTGTTCGCCCGGTGACCAGTTATGACCAAGTCGCAGCGCTGATCCTGCTCAGCGCGGACCTCGAGACCCTGCGCAAGTTCGTGGCCGATTGCCTCCGTGGCCTGGCCACGGATGACGAACGCAGCACCCGGCTGCGGCAGACACTGCGCACGTTCCTGGCGACCAACGGCAGCTTCGCCGCAACGGCCCACGAACTCGGCCTACATCGGAATACCGTCCACTACCGCGTGCAGCAAGCGATGGAGCTTCTCGGATCCTCGACCGAAGATCCGCACCGGGACCTGCATCTGCGCCTGGCGCTCCATGCCGCGCACTGGATGGGACCGGCCGTACTGCGGACGGCTCCCTCGGAGTAGGCGATCGGGTCAGTATACCGGGGTGCGGTGCCCGGCCTTCCCGGTGACGCCCGAGAATTTACCGCTGAGTCACCAACGGACCAATCCATACACTGCCCCCGCTGGACGTGGTGCTGTCACAGCTGAGCCACCGGCACGCTTCGCTCGGTGTCACCGCCGACCAGTACCACGCCGTACACGACAACCTGTTCGCCGCAATGGAATCCACACTCGGGCCGGACGTGTTCAGCGAGCAGGTCGCCGCGTATCCCCTCCCTCCGGAGCATGGGCAGCCCACTGCGGAAGGCTCGGCCCGAGGGGGAGTCCTCGGGGCGCGGTCGTCGCGAATGGCTGCTCCGACCGCAGGGCTGGGGCTCGGCCACACCGGCGAACCGGCCGGTAACGGCGTATCGGCCATACCAGGTGGTCGGCATCATCACCCCTGAGATTTCTCACCGGGAATGCCGGTTGCCGACCTCGTTCCGGCTTTGATGGCCGGCGCCTCGGTGGTGGCGAAACACCAGATCAAAGGACAACGACATCTTTGCCGCCACCGGCACGGTCGGCGGCCGTCGGCGGCCGAGCGATCCGACGCCCGGATCAGGAGGCGTTGATGGCGGGCTCGGAGCGGAGTGCGGCCACCACGAGCCGGGCGTAGCGGCGCCGAGCAGGCCACCCTCGCGGTGCACATTGTCAGGCTCGGCATGCTCGATCCGTATGTCGAACTCCGACCCACCCTTGCGCTTTCCCGAGTCCAGATGTCGGAAGAACAGAAGGACATGAGCCGGTCGGTGTCCTTCGGCTGCTGGGCATCGGTGCGGTTTTCCAAGGATGCCTGACTTCGGAACCGTTGGTGGTCAACGTATCTTCCCTTCGAGGAGTCCGACCGCAACCAGCTTTTCTGGCAACGGCCCCCTGTGGTTCCGTCAATCCGACGGCGCAGCCCCCTTGGAATGTGAGGTCTTATGGCGGCCTCGCCGGAGCTCTGTGCCGGATCGGGCGGCGCGACCGGGCCCACTGCACCGCACCCTGGCCGAACTCCCGACCGCCTTCCAGCCCTCGCCACCGCTGCCGATGTTCTGACATCGGCGGCGCCGCCCGATCGGCGGCTCGTCGGGATCTTCACCCTTCACCGCGCACAGCGCCGCTACCTTCTGCCCGGTTCCGTGGCGGCGAGAAGGCCGAGACCGAGATGCCGCCGGAAAGCTGTCTGCGGCAATAATTTCCGCTTTATCGATGAATCCCGAGAGCAGCCGAACCACGCTCGACCAAGACGTTCCGTTCAATATCCCCGAATAAGATCAACTTTTGCTCCGATCGGGCATAAATTGGTCGCCGAAGTCGTCTCGCCCCTCGCGCTCATCCCATAGACGATCCCGGACAAAGCGTTATCCATCCGCTCGCCAGAGCTCTTACCGAGAATTCTTCGTTCGGCCTCCACCCACCCACTCATGCCGATATTTCGGCTATCGACCCGTGATCAAACGGTAACGCCACCGATCCGCCGTAATTTGTGATGCAAATCACGTTTGACATGAATTTGCCTGCTCATGGGCCTTTCAGAAGACCCGAAAAGAGCCGTTCAAGATCTTCTATTTCATTTGTTAAGCGTTTGTTTACCTAAAATTAATCTACCGTGATCAAGCTGCAATCTGGTCCGGAGAAATCCGGGAGAAACCGATAACCAACCGTGACCGGATTCTTTCCGGACACGACAGCGGTACGCGAGGAGCGCCGACCCCGAATCGTTCCCGCATCGCCCGCCAGGAATTCAACCCCTGGCATCACAACGAAATCCGAAAACAGAACATGAGCCGATTCGGGCGGGCTCCAACCGGATGTCCGCTGTTGATCCGCGCTTCCTTCTCGGGCCGGATCGCCGCATGATCAAGGAACAGATTTCGCAAATGCCTGCCTCACACCCCTCTCCTTTCCGCCACCTGTCGCTTCGTAACTGCGCAGCCCTGGCGGCCGCCATCGGCGTAATCGCCATAGGCCCCTCCACTGCGGTAGCGGTCGCCGACGCCACGCCGGTCTCGGCGGCACAGGAATCCCTACCCGCACAGTCCTCGGCCTACGGGAACAACCTCGACGGCTGGATTCGCCACTCCCTCCAAATCATGCGCGCCCATAACATCCCGGGCAGCTTCGACGGCATCTACCGCAATGTGATGCGCGAATCCAGCGGCAACCCACATGCCATCAACTTGTCGGACTCCAATGCCGCCGCGGGCACCCCTTCCAAAGGTCTGCTCCAGGTGATCGACCCGACCTTCAACGCGTACCATGTCGCCGGCACCGCCTTCGACATCTGGGATCCGGTCGCCAATATCACCGCTGCGTGCAACTATGCGGCACATCGCTACGGCTCGATAGACAACGTCTACGGAGCCTACTGAGCTCGGCCGAACCCGGACACCCCCACGGGAACGGGTCAGGTGGACGCTGCGACCGCGTCTTCGCCACCTCACTGCCGCCCGGCCGGCCTTGATGCCCTGTGGTAAAGGACCTTATTGCCCAGGGCGTCACTTTCCGGCGGAATCCGCGCCGGCGCGGATTCCGCCGGAAAGCCGGTTCAGTTGCCACGCCAAGGCCCGCCATGAACACGGACGGGTATCGGTCGCCACGCGCCGCGCCGACGGCACCGCCTTCTCGATCTCGGCAAGGTCGTCCCGGTGAGGTCCAGCTTCATCGCGGGCAGCAGCTCGTTATGGCCCATGGCGTAGAAGTCACCGGTATCGATCAGCGTGACACCGGCCTCCAGCGCGGCGTGCACGGTAGCGGTCCGCGCGGTCGACCGCGCCACAAGCGCCCGACATGCCCATAGCACCCAGGCCCAGCACGGAAACGGCCGGGCCGGTGCTGCCCAGGGTTCGCACCTGCATCGCGTTCTCCTTCTTCGTCGATCCGACTTCCTGTGCCGCCGCGAGGCAATCCGGCCGGTCGAGGTCGGCATCGCCGATGGTCCCCGCCGCTGCACCAGGGGCCTGCGCCGAGAAGAAGCGGCCATGCTCGCCGGCATGTCGGTGGACTATGTCATACGCCTGGAGCAGGGCCGCAGCAGCCAACCCTCGCCCCGGCTGCTCACCGCGCCGACTCGGGCGTTACGCCTCTCCGACGACGAGCGCGACCATCTGTTCCATCTGGCCGGCACCGGTCTCCGCCCGCCGACCGAGTGGCCCACCCGGCCCGCGCCGGCCTGATACGCATGCCCGATCTGCTCGGCGAGACCCTGGCCCTGGGGCTGTCCGACCTGGGCGAGATCCTCGCCCAGGTCGGGCGGCAGTCCTGCTGACAGGCAACCACACCGGCTTCCCCGGCGACCGGCGCTACACCGTATACCGCTGGTTCACCGATCCCGCTGCCGCACCGCCGGTCCGCCCGAGAGGCAGGAATATCACGCCCGTCGGTTCATGGCCGACCTGCAGGCCGCCGCCGGCCGCCGGTCCGGCGACCCGACGGTCACCGGGCTCGTCGACCGGTTGCGGGCTGCGAGCGCCGATTTCCGGCGGCTCCAGGCCGAGCGTGAGGTGGCGGTCCGGCGCGCCGACCGCAAGACCCTGCTGCACCCCCGGGTGGGGCGCATGGTGAGGGACTGCGAGAGCCTGGCCACGCCCGACCACGGTCAGCAGCTGGTGGTGCCCACCCCGGCGGACACGGTGACCCGCGAGCGGCCGGAGCTGCTGCGGGTGCTCGGCACCGAGGAATCCCACACGAGAGCCACGAACACGCGCGCACGGTGAAGCGACCGCCACGGCCCCGGTCCGGCATTCGAAACGATCCGATCACCAGGTGAAGCGAGATGTCCACCGAGGGCCGGCCAGGGCATCCCCGCCCCGTCACACTGCCGACCGGGCCACTGTCCCGCCCGGTGTTCGCGCGGCGGCCGATCACCGCGTCCGCGGGCACGGTGCACCCGCATACTGGACGTTATGTCGTGGACCGGGCTCATCGATGCGGTGCTTGATCTGCGTGTGACGACGACGGGGGCAATCTTCACGTTCGTTGTCGTCACTGCGGTGAGCCTGGCCATGCTGGCTACGTGTCGGCAGCGACGCTGGCTGTTCGCCGGGCCCACCACCATGGTGGCGGCCGCGGCGTTGGTGGTGCTCGCCGCTGTACTCATCGAGAAGGTGTGGCAGCCTTTCCCCGACCACCTGCCCTGGGCCGTCTACGCCTGGTCGAGTGCGGCGATTCTCGCCGTCACACTGATCGTCGGCCGGTGGTTCGTCCGCCGCCGGGACCGGGTGCGGCCGCTTGTCGCTGCCGGGCTCCTCGGAGCGGCAACAGCGGTGGTGCTCTGTGCCGCCGGCGGAATCAACGCGGTGTACGACGCGTATCCGACGGTGCGTGCCGTCCTCGGCCGCAACGACTACCGCACCGTACGCTTCGATACCTTGCCGGCCCCCGAGTCGGCAGCGGGTGAGCGTCCGCCGCTGTCCGAAAATTGGGTGCCTCCTGCCGACCTTCCGGAGACCGGCGCGGTGACAAAAACCACCATTCCGGGTATCGTTTCCCGGTTCTCTGCCCGTGAGGCGCGAATCTACCTGCCGCCGGCGTACTTCGCCTCCTCACACCCCGACCTGCCCGTGCTCGTGCTCCTGGCCGGGCAGCCCGGCAGTACCGACGACTGGCTCGTCGGTGGCAGGCTCACCGACATCATGGACGCATACGCGGCCGAACACCGAGGACTGGCACCGATCGTCGTCCTCGCCGACGGCACCGGCGGTCGGTTCGACAACCCGCTGTGTGTCGACTCGCATCTCGGGAATGCCGCCACGTACCTGACCGTCGACGTACCGGATTGGGTACGCACCCACCTACAGGTCAACCCGGATCCGCGAGCGTGGGCCGTGGGCGGCCTGTCGTACGGCGGCACGTGCGCCCTGCAACTCGCCACTACCCGCCCCAGCGTCTACCCCACGTTCCTCGACATGTCGGGACAAGCCGAACCGTCTCTCGGCGACCGGAACTCCACGATCCGGGAGGTCTTCGGCGGCGACGCCGAGGCCTTCGCCCGCAACAACCCCGCCGACCTGCTGGCACGCAATCGCTACCCCGACTCGGCCGGCGCGTTCGTCGTGGGCCTCGACGACACCGAATACCGCGGTGCGCTGGAGCAACTCACCGCCACGGCGCGGGCCGCGGGAATGGATGTCCACCTCACCGAACTGCCCGGCACGCACAGCTTCGCCTTGTGGTCCGCCGGCCTCGAGAAGGAGCTGCCGTGGCTCGGCCACCGACTCGGCCTCGACGCCTCATGACGACCCGTATCGTCTCCGGGATTTCTCGCGCCCCCGTGGCTCTCGCTGTGCTCGGGGTGATCTGGATCCTCGCCGCGACCACCGGTGCGTTGATGAAGGGACCGTCGCACGAGCAGGCGTCGAACGTCTCCCTCGGGATCCGCACCTTCGGCGAAGGCCATGTGTGGACACTGTGGACCTCGGGGCTGTTCGCCTCCGGATTCGGCGATTACGTGCTGTCGAGCCTGCTCGTCCTCGCTGTCGCGGTGCCGGTCGAGCATCGAATCGGCAGCCGGCGGTTCGCGATCGCGGCGTTCGTCTCCCAAGGAGCCGGCGCCGCACTGGCGCTTGTCGTGGCGCTGCTCGTGTCGGCGGTGCCGAACTCGTGGGGTTTGGAACTGCACGGACACCTGATCGAGGACCCCCTGCCCTGGGTCCTGGGCTCCTTGCTCGCTGCCACCGCTGCGATGCATACCCTGTGGCGCCGACGTATCCGCACACTGCTGCTGGTGTTTCTCGTGACCACTGCCCTGTTCGCCGGGCATCTGCAGGATGTGACGCGGTTGTCCGCCGCACTGGTGGGCCTGCTCGTCGGTCCGGTGTTGTTCGGGCGCGCCGCGCGCCGCCCGGCACTCGGCGGGACGATCCGGGAACGCCGCACCCTCGTCGCCCTCGTAGTCGCGGCCAGTGTCCTCGGCCCGGTCCTCGCGGCGTTCTCTCCACATGCCATCGGGCCGCTGTCGTCGCTGCGTGAGCTGTTCGATCAGGTGCCTTACAGTCCGCGCGAACTGGTCGACGTGTGCGCTGATCCGGCCCTGCACGACGAGTGCCGTAAAGGACAGCAGGCGCTGCGCCTATCCGGCATCGGACCGCTGGTGATGAATCTCATGCCGTCGGTGTCACTGCTCGTCGGAGCCGAGGGGCTACGCCGCGGCCGGCGAGCGGCATGGCTGCTCTCGGTAGGCGGGCACGCCGCGCTCGTCATCGTCGCCACCGTCAGCGCGGTCGTACGGATCACCGAACAGGACGAGGCACGCTCGTTGCTGTACGGCATCCATCGTCACAGCTCGGTGTACATGGAACTCGTTCCGCTGCTCGAGTTGATCGCGGTGCTCGTTCTACTGTCGGCCACCCGGCGGCTGTTCGAGGTGCGCGCCTCACCCGGGACGTATCGCCGGGTATGGTCGGCCACCATCGCGGCAGCCGGTACCGCGCTCGCGGCCTATGTGGTTTCCGGGACACTGCTCGCCGGCGGCTTCGACCGTGCCCCCGGGGCCGGCACGCTGCTGCGTGACGCACCACTGCGGCTTCTTCCGCCGATGTATCTTCAGCTCTTCGAGCCATCCGTATTGCCGCTGACCTCGGCGGCAACAGTGCTGTTCGAGTGGATCGGCGTGATCGTGTGGGCAACGTTCTGCCTGTTGACGCTGCGCAGCTTTCTCGCCCCGCCGTCAGGGCACGACCCTGGTGGCGAGCGCCGGGTACGGGAGCTGTTGCACGCCTCTGGGGGCGGCTCCCTGTCATGGATGAGCACATGGGCGGGAAACAGGTACTGGTTCGCCGCGGACGGGCGGCACGCCGTGGCGTACCGGGTGCACTCCGGTGTCGCCCTGACCACGGCAGATCCGATCGGTGAGCACTCCCGCCTCGCCGAAACGGTTGACGAGTTCGCGGCCTATTGCCTCGGGAACGGGTGGACCCCGTGCTTCTACTCCGTCGGGCAGGACACCGCGGCCCTCGCCCGAGAGCACGGCTGGAGTTGTTTGCAGGTGGCGGAGGAAACGCTCATCGAACTAGCCGACCTGGCCTTCAAAGGAAAGAAGTTCCAGGATGTGCGGACCGCCCTGAACCGCGCGGGCAAGGACGGAATCGAGGCGAAGTGGACGACGTTCGCCGACGCCCCGCTGTCGGTAACCGAGCAAATCGTCGAGATATCCGAGGAGTGGGTCGCCGACAAGGGACTGCCCGAGATGGGTTTCACCCTCGGTGGGCTCGCCGAACTCCACGACCCCGAGGTCCGCCTGTTGCTGGCAGTCGACCAGGACCACCATATCCACGCCGTCACCTCGTGGATGCCGGTTTACCGGGACGGCACACTGATCGGTCTGACACTGGATTTCATGCGGCGCCGTTCCGACGGATTCCGCGCGGCGATGGAGTTCCTCATCGCCTCGGCGGCGTTGTCCGCCCAGGATCAGGGTCTCGAGTTCCTCAGTCTGTCCGGCGCACCGCTCGCACATGCCGACACCGCCGAACCCGACCTCGACCGCGGCGCCCTCGATGCGTTGCTCGACCTGCTGGGTCGCACACTCGAGCCCGTCTACGGTTTCCGGTCGCTGCTCGCCTTCAAAGCGAAGTTTCAGCCCCGGCACCGGCCCATGTACATGGTGTTCCCCGATTCCGCGGCTCTGCCGACCATCGGGATCGCCATCGGCCGGGCGTATCTACCGCACCTGTCGTTGGAAGAGAGCGGGCAGTTGCTGACCCAGCTGCTGCGCCGCTGAACCACACCGGCGATTTCAGGACAGGTCCTCTACGACGGGTATTCACCGCGCTCGCGGCGGATTCCGCACAGCCGGTCCTCGATCACGAGGAAGTCGGTGTCGGTGAGCGAGGTGGAACCGGCCCGCCGAGTACTAGGCCTCTTCGAGGGCTTCGCCGATTTCGTGGGCGACACGATTGTGCTCGTTCCGCACCAGCCAATGACCGGCCGCGAGAACCAGCGCGACGGGCCATTCGATGATCTCCGCTGCGGCCAGCGCACCAAGAGCGCCGTAATACGCCAACTGCTCGGGCCGAGGAAGGCGGGTCCGTCCGACCACCGGTAGGTCCACCGTGAAACCCTGCGCAGCCAGCACCCGATCGACAGCGTTTCTGTGACTTGTTTGTGATTTTTCGGCCATTCGTTGCCTCCCGGTCACGGCGTATTCGCGTATTCGACGCCTGACATCCGCACGGTGTTGGGCGTGGTGAGAACTGGTTTAGGCATGGGCTCGGATCCGTTGACGGGAGCGCTGGCGCAGGTGCTGACCGTGCCGTTACGCGAGTTGTACGCGGTGCTGTGGCGCTGGGGAGTCATCGAGATCGTCGATTGACCACCCTGTTGCCGCCCTCCCGCGGCGAACAGACGCGGTGCAACGGCGGCGAGGGCCGTCGCGACGGCGGCCGTCGACAACGCCTGCCACCAACCGACCGGGCCCAGCGGCGTGCTGCCGAGCATATGGCTCACTCCCGGCGTGCTGATCAGCGCGCCGAGTACCAATAGCGAGCCGACCGCGGTCCCGATCACCAGCGGGCTGCGCGACTCGATGAGCGTCTGTCCCAACTGTGTCGCGACCAACGCCGCCAACGCCACCGTCGACGCGCGCCGCCGCCGGCCCGTCAGCCGCGCCAACGCCCACGCGGCCGTCGCAGCGGTAGCGGTCGTCGCACCGCGCACCGCCACCGTCCGCCACAACGCGGCCAGGTCGGGTCCCCGGCCGGTATAACCCAACTCGGCATTCGGCGGGCTGACTGCAAGGGCTGCGGCCGGCAGCGCATCGGTGAGGATGTTCACCAGCAGCAATTGACGGGTGTTCAGTGGCGCCCGGCCGGTGAGTGCGGTGCCGGCGATCACAAAAACCACTTCGCCCGCGTTGCCACCGAGCAATACGGCCACGGCTGCCTGCACCCGCCGCCAGAGCTGTCGGCCTTCGTCGAGGGCGGCCGGCAGCGAACGGATCCGTCCGTCGAGCAGCACGACCTCCGCCGCAGTGTAGGCCGGGTCACTGCTGCCCGCGGACACGCCGATGCCGACGGTTGCGGCGCGGATGGCCGCCGCGTCGTTGGAACCGTCGCCGACCATGGCGCATACGTGGCCCAGCCGCTGGATCGTCTCGACGATCTGTACCTTGTGCTCGGGTGACATCCGGGCGAATACCCGCCGGCTCTGCACCATCTGCTCCTGTTCACGCCGGGACAGCGCCTCCCATTCGGGCCCGCTGATCACCTGGTCGTCGTCGACGGACATACCCACTTCGGCGGCGATCGCGGTGGCGGTCACGGGGTGGTCACCGGTGATCAGCCGCACCCCTATGCCTCGGTCGGTCAGCTCGGCCACAACCTCGGCCGCATCCGCGCGCGGGGTATCCGACAGACCCAGCAAACCGACCAATTGCATTCCGGTACTGCATAATTCGACGAAGGCATCGGCATCGCCACGTACCGATCGGGCCTGCGGCGGCGACAGTTGCCGTGCGGCCACGGCAATCACCCGCAGTCCCTCGGTCGCCATCTTGCGCACCTGCCGCTGCGCTTCCTCGTCGACATCCGCGCAGGCCGCGAGCACCATCTCCGGAGCTCCCTTGATCGACAACTGCTCGCCGCACACGGTTGCCGAGAACGAGCGACCCGATCGGAACGGCAAATGCGCCGCCGACTCGCCGCGATCCAGGCCTCGCCCGGCCTCGACGACCGCGCGGTCGGTCGCATGTTCATGAGGCCCGCCATTGGCGAGCGGCGTGGCCCGGACGGCGTGAACGAGCACATCGTTATCGGACCAGCCGGTCGCGGCATACACCGTGGTCACCCGCAGCCGATTCTCGGTGAGAGTCCCGGTCTTGTCGAAGCACACCATATCGACCCGGCCGAGTGCCTCGACCGAACGCGGACTGCGCACCAACGCGCCCGCGAGGGTCAGTCGCCGCGCCGACGCCTGCTGAGCCAGTGTCGCAACCAGTGGCAGTCCCTCCGGAACGGCGGCAACGCCGACGGCCACACCGCTGCTGACCGCCTGCCGCAGACCGGTGGATCGCAGCAGCCCGAGCGCTGTGACCAATCCCCCGCCGATAAGGCTGAACGGCCACGCCTTGTCCGTCAGATCTTTGAGCCGGCTCTGCAGACCGGTGGCCGAGCCGTCCGCGTGCGGGGCCGCGACGGCACGGCGCGCCTGCGTCTGCTCACCGATATCGGTGACGATCGCCACCGCGGTACCCGCCACCACTGTCGTCGTGGCATACAGCATGCAGGCCCGCTCGGCGACGGGCGCGGCCGGTGTGGCATCGACCTGCTTGAGCACCGGCAGCGACTCCCCGCTCAAGGACGACTCGTCGACTTCCACGGCGAGCGCGTGGGTGAGCCGCGCGTCGGCGGGCACCACTTCCCCGGGCCGTACCTCTATGACGTCACCTGGACGCAGGTCTGCGGCATCGACCGTCGCATAGCGACCTACATCGACCAGCTTGCGAGCCGGAGGGCCCTGTGCAGCCGGCAGTCGCCGCAGCAGCCGTTCGGACCGGATCCGTTGGGACGCCGCCAGGGCGGCGTTCCCGACAAGCACCGATCCGATCAGGATCGCGTCGACAGGCGAGCCCAACACCGCGCCGGCCGCCGATCCCACAGCCAATATCGGGACCAAGGGATCGGATAGCTCGTCGCGCAGCGCACCGGCGAAATCCCGTACCGCACGGCGCACCGGAGCAATGACCGAGCGCGCGGGGCGGGCGGCGGATACCGGCGGCGAGTACTCGCGCACGTGGACGGGTTGCGGCGGCTGCAGCACACGACGCACCTGTTCGACGGACATGGCGTGCCATTCGTGCACACTCGCGCCGGGTGGCGGTGGCATCCCGAGCGCTCCGTCGGCGAGCCGGTATCCCATCCATGCGCCGGCGGCGGCGCCGGCGGTAACCGGGGCCATGCCGCGTCCCCGCACCCCGGGTATCATCAGCAAACCACCCAAAAGTGATGCGCCGGTGGCGATTTCGACGCCACGCTCACTGGCACGACGGGCCGCCGGCAAGGCGTGCGCGATCCGCCACACGACCTCCAGGTCGTCGACGAGCACGTCGGCGTGCCACGGTGGTGGTCCACCCGCGGCAATACCGATCGCGACATCGGCATCGGCCAGCGCCTGGACCGCGGAACCCGATACCACCGCCACGATGCGGCCCGCTCGCTGCAACCGGTGCACCGTACGGGCGAGTGCATCGTCGAGGGACCCGTTCACCGGATCGAGGTCGTCGAAGGCGGAACGCAGGTCGTCGAGTGTCTCCACGTCGACCGACACCACATCGGCGCCGCTGCGACGCATTTCGCCGAGCACCGCCGACGCCAGTGGATGATGCGCGAATCGCACCAACACCGCGCTGCTCCTGCCATTACCGGATACCGTCCGTGCCACCTGCTGCCACCCGGGCAGCAATGCGCCGCGGCCCAATTGGTCCTGCGCCCACTGCCATACCGTCGCCCGCTCACGCTCGGGTACGTCGCGGATGCGCGCAACCCGCAGTTCGTCGCAGCACAGTGCCCGTGGGTCGAACACCACGGCGTCGACCCGGTCGAGGCGCCGGAACACCTGGGGCCGCAAGGTCAGCACACCGTGCCGGTCGGCCAGACCGCGGGCGAGCGTCGCGGCGAATACCTCACGGCTGGTGTGGGCCGCTTTGGGCGCCGCGACCACGACGGCGGCAGCGGCGGCGTCGAGGTCGGAGGCGAGGATGCCGATCGTCGGCGCCGCAACCGCCTGCACCACTCCGCTGCGCTCCCCATGACGCTCTATCGGTCCCGGCGGCAGCGGCCTCGGTCGGTCACCGGGTCGGACACCGTCGATACACATGGCGTGCGCCGCAAGCTCGGGCTCGCGGTGTTGCCAGAGAGTGGCCGCGGCGCGGGTCTCGGCGACTTTTGCGAGGTGGATGAACAAGTCGACGCCAAGTGACGCCGGTAATTGGGTGGCGGTGTACGCGGCAGCTGTGGCCAGGGCGATCACAGTATCGGCGGTACCGGTACCGACACGCTGTTCGACGGCGCGACGCAGCCGCGGCTGACCGGCAACGAGCGCGACAACGGCATTGAGACCTGCCGGCAGCCGCCGCGAACCGAGAACCCGGCCGGCCAACGCGATACCCAGGCCGACGGCGTTCATCGCCGCCGAGACCATGCTGCCGGCCAGTACGATGCCGTCGGCAGGCAGGTCCACCGGCGGTCGTCCGGGGTCCGGGTGCCCATTTTCGGCAGCGGTCATCACGTCGCACAGCTCGTCGACGGTTACCGTTTCGTCTACCTCGACGATGACACGCGACAGGGGGTAATTGAGAGTCGCCGAGATCACGCCACGGTGCGCGTGGAGGGCGTCGAGTACCGCGGGGCCCACATCGTGGTCCGGCTCATGTTCGAAGAGACCGCGCACTTCGATCCAGCAGCGGCTCTCGCCGCGCCAACGGCGCCGGACCGGCTTACCGCCGAGCAGTTCCGACGCGGCCTCGGCGATCGACTCGAGCACCCAACCGGCGGGCATCATACGCACCGCTACGCTCGTCGCGAGATCCGCGCCGGGGACGACCGCGGCCGGTCGCACCGCCGTGTCGAGGACGCGTAAGGGCAGCGATACGGAGGCCCGTATCAATCGGCTCAGATCCACCGGCGTCCGCTATCGCTCACTCGGCGTGGGCCGCGATCGAGCCGCGCTCTTGTTACGCGCGGGCGCCTTACCGTCTTCGTCTGCTTGGTCGGGTGTTCGGTCGTCTTCCGGGTTCGACTCGAGGGGCACGAAACGATCGTCGACGTCGGGCGTCGGCGCCTGGCCCGACCGCTGACCGAGCTGCCGGACCACCAGGGCAGCGCCGCCGACACCGAGCAGCACAGGCCAGTCCACCAAACCCGCGGCACCCACCGCCGCCATTGTCAACACAGCCGCCGGTGTCGAGTGGCTGCCTTTGACCAGCCCGCTTTTCACGCCGGACGCGGCGCCCTGTATGCCGCCGATGACGCCGTTTACGGCGGCGCCGCTCACAGCCCCGGCCGCAGCCGTCGTAGCGTCGGCCGTCCGGGTAATCATGTCCACCACGCCTTCGGAAATGTTCATGGCCACTCCGTCGCGTTGACCGTATGGGAACCGCCCAGCAAATCGTAGTATACCTCCGAGTAGGAGCAGGTCGCGCGAAGCGTCGAAGGAGTGGCCGCCGACTCGTCGGACTCTTTTTCCACCCCGTTGAGCAGGAAATATCTTGCGAATCCCGGATGTATCACCATAACACCGCGGTCCGAGCCGTCGCCGGAAGAAGTAGTTTACACTCCTCGCCGCCCACGAGGACGATCCTTTTGGAAAACTCCCGGCAATCCCCTTCCTCGAGGGCGAGGGCGATGTGATCCATATGCCGGGGAACACGAAGAACGGCGACCCGGCCAGGCGACTTCATCCCGACCGGTCCGCGTCCACCTCGTGGGCTTTCACGCGACGCGCCCGGCCCTGGACAGCGGCATCGGCAGCCGGTGGGTACATGCGAAGGCACCGGCCGCCTTCCGGGGGTGCGGACCGGCGAGTTGCGACAGGCCGAACGCGGTGAGGAAACCGGAGACGGTGATCGGACCGATCCACAGATGGGCGTGTTCGAAAGCTTCCGGAATCATGGTGTCGGCGATCATGGCCAGGATCACGCCCGCGGCCAAGGCGGTGATCGCGGCCAATACCGTGGCCGAAACCCCGTCGAGCAACCCGTAACCGGCCATCGCCGCCACACCGCTGATCACCGCGATCCCGGCCCAGAGCGTGAACACATACCCCCGACTACGACCGGCCCGGCGCATGCCCGAGGCGCTGGACAGCCCCTCGTCGGGAACATTGCTGATGAACACCGCGACCACCGTGACCGCGCTGACGGCTCCCCCACTCAGCAGACCGGTGCCGATGACCATCGACTCGGAACCCCGTCCAACAACGCGCCCAACGCGATCGCGGTCCCGGAACCGGACTGTTCGGACTCCGACGGTTGCTGGTCGCCGGACCGTTTGCGGTGACGGGCACCGCGCTGGGCCAGAGCAACATTGGCCAGGGTGTAGATCACCGCCCCCGCGATCGCACCCACCGCTGTGGGGGTCATACCGCCTTGCGCATGCGCTTCGGCGATCAACTCGAACGACACCGCCGATAACAGCACCCCGCTGCCGAAGGCCATCACACTCGCCACGATCGCCACCGGCATCCGAACCAGGTACCCCGCCAAAGCACCCAACAGCAACGAGGAACCGGCCGGCAGTCCCCACCCGCCCGCGGCCAATACATCCCACACTTCGCGCATCGTCTCCTTACAGCCGTGCCGATGAGGCACGGTTCCCGGTTCTCGGTGGAGCTACCCGGGCCGGGCGAACCGGAAACCGTCGGCGGCAGTCGCGGTTCAGGCCGCCGGGCGAATATTGCGGTTGAACCGGAACATGTTCTTCGGGTCGTGGACCGATTTCAGCGCAGCGAGCCGGGCGTAGGTCTCGGCACGGTATCCGGCCCTGGTCTGCGCTTCGTCGGCCGCGTGCCCGGCGCCGTACAGGAAACCGAGATTGTGACCGACGGTCCAGGGCGCCAGCGCCGCTCGGACAGCGGCGGCGGGTTCTCCCGGTTCCGGGTCCGGCCCCGGCATGGTGATGGCCCGCACCACGAAACCGGCCGCACGGTGATCGAGCGCGAGACCGTCATGACAGGGTTCGCGCAGTACCCCGCCCAGGTGTCGGATATCGATCACCGTGCCCGGCCCGGCGTCGGGGCCGGCCACCGTGAGCAGAGCCTCGACCGCTTCGGGCGTGAGGTCGTCGAGCAGCGCGTTGGTCGCGGCGTAGGCATGCGGGTGATCCGGGTCGGAATGGATGGTGTGCGATTCGGTGTAGGGCATGACGCGCAGGTCGTCCTTCAGCGGTGTGCCGATCGCGCGCAGCGGGGCAACGAGACGTTCGCATTCCTCGGTGTCACCTTCGGCGGCGATCCGGACGGAGGCGGCGAAACGGCCCCGCAGCGGCGCCGGGACCTGCGGGATATCCGGGAAGGCCGACATGGTGAACGTCGAGGTGACCGCGTCGGGCAGGGTCGCGGTCCATTCCCGCCACATCTCGAGCGCTCGCGGCACCAAGGGGGCGTCGAAGACGAGCTGACCCCCGTACACGCTGGTTACCGGCACCAGATCCAGTTCCAGTGCGGTCACCACCCCGAAATTGCCGCCGCTGCCCAGGACGGCGCCGAACAGTTCGTCACCCGGCCGCAGCGTGCGCACCCGGCCGTCGGCGGTGACGAGTTCGGCGGCCCGTACGTGATCCGCCGCGTAGCCGTACTTCCGGGCCAGCAACCCGACGCCGCCACCGAGTACGTATCCGACAACACCCACCGAGGGCGACGAGCCGTTCAACGGTGCGAGTCCATGCCGCGCCGCCGCCTCGATCAGTGCACCCGCCCGGACTCCGGCGCCGATCCGCGCGCTCGCGGCCACCGGATCGATCTCTATTCCGGTCATGCCGCGGGTGCTGATCAGCACGCCACCGTCCGCGGCGACCGACAGACCGTGTCCGGTGGCCTGCACCGCCACCGGCAATTCGTATCGGGCTGCGAATTCGACTGCCGCCCGGACGTCCTCGGTGTGCCGTGCCTCGACGACAACGGCCGGACGGTGCCGGTAGGCGGTCTGGAAGCCGGTGGTCTCCCGCTCGTATCCGTCCGTTCCCGGACGCGATACCGACGCCGGGAAGGCGGCCAACTCGGCATCGGCCGCGGCGGTGAGTTCGGTGTTCTCGGCTGCGATATGTCCCATGCATGCGACGATGCCGTATCCGCTTCGATAAAGGAAACAGTTTGTCCTTATCTTTGCGATAATCGACAGTTATGGAACTCCGGCAGCTGCGCTACTTCGTCGCCGTGGTCGACGAAGGCGGTTTCACCCGCGCCGCGCACCGCCTGCATCTGACCCAGCCCGGGCTCAGCGCTCAGATCCGACAGCTGGAACGCGAACTCGGACAACCCCTGCTGGATCGGACCGCGCGCCGGGTGAAGCCGACGGAGATCGGCGCCGCGGTACTGGCCGACGCTCGCGCCGCGCTCGCCGCCGCGGAACGGATCACACAGACGGTGGACGAATTCACCGGACTGCTGCGGGGACAGGTCCGGGTCGGCCTCATCTCCGGCGCCGCGGTGGAAGAGTTCGATGTCGCCCCCGTACTCGCCGCTTTCCACAAGGACCACCCCCAGGTAGGTATCAGCCTCACCGAGGACACGTCGGAACGAATGCTGGCCGCGCTGATGCGCGGTGACCTCGATATAGCGTTGATCGGGCTGACCGACGCGGAACTCGATCCGGGGATCGGCATCGACGTCGTGCTCGACACCCCCTTGGTCGCGGCCATCGCCGCCCACGACAACGACCACGGGCAGGTTATGCCGCTCACCGGTCTGCGCGACCGGCCACTGGTCTGCCTCTCGTCCGGAACCGGATTGCACGGTGTCCTCCGGCGTGCCTGCACGGCCGCCGGTTTCACCCCGGAGATCGCTTTCGAAGCGGCGGCACCACACCTGCTGCTGCGGCTCGCCGCGCACGGGCTGGGCATCGCGGTCGTCCCGGAGCTCACCGCCAAGGATGCGGAGGCATTCGGCGTCCGGACCCTGCCCATCGTGCAACCCGAGTTGCGCGGGCGATTGGCCCTGGTCTGGCGCACGGACCGGCCGGTCGCGCCGGCGGCGAAAGTCCTCCTCGGCCAGATGCGCATCGCTTTCGGATCGGGTTGTCGGCGTGGGTATCGGTGAACCACCGATACCCACGCCGACAACCCGGGGAACGGAGGCGCGACCCGGCAATGCGCGGTCGGCGCTCCCTCGAGGCGGCCTCTCAGCGCGACTCGAGGAAGCCCTTCAGACGGTGTTTCTCGGCATCGAGAGCGGTGGCGAATGCCTTTCCCTTCGGCACGCGGTCCGCGAATCCCACCTCCACTTCGCTGTCCCGGCCGGCGCATGTGGCCCAGCCGATCACCCGGTCGCGCCACAGCATCGGCATGGCATAGTAACCACGGACCCGCTTCGCCGCCGGAGTGTAGGCCTCGAAACGGTAGTCCCAGCCCCAGATCCGACCGAACCGCTGCCGATCCCAGACCAGCGGGTCGAACGGGGTCAGGAACCGCACCCGCGCCGGGGGCTCTCGGTCGGTCGGGACCAGATCGGCAGGCCACAGATACCGGACACCGTCGACGGTGATAGCGGACAGCTCGCCGGCAGCGAGAAGTTCACCGATTGTGACCGACCCGGTCGCACCGCCGATGGAGCGCACCGCGCGGTTCACCGTCGCCGCGAGTGTCGATTCCGTTGCGGGCGCCAGTGTGCGGGCGATACGCAACACCAGTTCGCGTCTGCGCCTTCCCGGGTCGAGCAGGGGCTTCGGCGCCGGTGCCACCTCGTAACGCCGTATCCCGGACACCCGGTCGACCACCCGCAACAGGCCGTATCGGTGCAATTCCTCGAGCGCCACCGTTGTCGCCGAGGACGTTGTGCCCCACGCATTGACCACACCGCGGCGCCCGAAACGCGCATGCAGGTCCCGCGGATGCACCACGCCGCGTTCCCGGACGAACTCCAGTACCTCGGACGAGCGGGTGTCGTGCGGAAACTCCCCGTCTGTCCCGCGCGGATGTCGCCGAGGGTGCAGCAACGGCCGCAGGCGGGTAACGGTGTAGCCGTAGGCGTAGACGAAATCCTCGTCGATACCGAGCGCATGGTAGTTCCGGTCGAGGTCGCCGACGCGGTAGCCCCGCACGCGGTGCCGCAGGATCAGGTCCTGCGCCCGGGCCGGGAAGCGAATGGGGTCGGCCTGCACGAATTCCATATCGGCGAGGGCCTCGGCGAGTGAACTCGGGCTCCGGGGCAGTGACCAGGCCACCGCGTTGGAACGCAACCATGCCAACGACATAGGGCGAGCGTAATGGCGCCCTACGACATTCGACACCCGAAGCCGAGTCCGACGCATCGGCTCCCGCCGGAAGCAACATCCCTTCCCTTCCGGGCTCGGGCGGACAGGCACCCTCGGCGTGGGGCAACTCGCTCCGCAGGGCCGCGACGGCGTTTCCCGAGCGAGATGGCCATGAGCCCCCACTGTTGCCGTCGATTCCGACCGAATTGGCGGTGGGACAGACCGTTGCGTACGCGACGATCCCGGTGTTCCAGGTGGACACCGGGATCGGGAGGGCACGGCGTGCGAGAGTGGTGCTCATGCGCCGACGGGAAATGAGATCACCACCTCGCTCTCGTCGTGGGGCAAGTAGTGCACCCGCAGCACCCGGCCGATCTGTACGTGCCCGACCGCGGTGGGCGGGACGAACTTCTCGGTGCGCGTGGTGAAGGTGGTGCCGTCGGGACGGGTGACCACCAGACCGAGCACGACCTTGGAGTGATCGTCGCGGATTTCGCCGGGCACCGTCAGCGTCTGCACCACCGCCTGGGCGGTGATGCCGTGCTCGGCGATATCGAGCTTGGCGCGGGTGGTGAAGCCCTTGCGGATCATGGAGGCGTTCATCGCTTCCTGCGCCGACCGGTGGTCACCGGAGAGGTCGATCTCGACCTTGTCGATGCGGTGCGGCAGGTAGCGCACCGGCAGCACCACACCGGGCCGCAGCAGCGACATCTCGGTGAGGGGTACCACCATTGTGGCGGTCGAGTCGAAGGTCTTGCCGTCGGCGCCCTCCACGGTCAGCTCGATGCGCAGTTGCGGTTGGTCGTTGAGAGTGACGCCGGTGTGCCGGACCGAGCGCACGGTGCCCAGGCCGATCTGCCCGCCACGGAACGGGACGGTATTCATCCCGGTCAGGCCGGTAAAGATGCCGTCGGCGGTGAAGGCGAACGCCATCGGTGTGATGGTCAGTGCGATGATCGGCAGTGCCATCTGCGGGCCGACCCAGGCCATCACGTCCTGGCCGTATTCGGTGGGGCCGTCGTAGGCGAGACCGTGCCAGAGGTAGAAGCCGAAGGCGAAGACGAAGAAGGCGAGGGCGAGGCTGCGGATGATGGTCTTCATAGTGGGTTCTCCGTAGAAGGGGTTCGGGAATGCCGCCCGGCGGGAACGTCGGGCGGGACCGGGGGCGGATCGGTCGAAGTCGGCGGTCTCGCCGTTGTCGCTACATCCGGTGACCGGCAGGGCCAGGGCGCCGGAGGCGAGGCGGATCTCGGAGGTGCTCATGATGCTCGATTCCTTCTCGTTCCTCGGCTCCGGGTGATGCCGTCGAGAGAGAAGTTAGGAGCAGGCGGCGCCCTACCGATCCCAAGTTCTCGCCGAAGAACCCGGAAAACCGGGGCTCGGAGCCGACTACCGGTCACGCCGTCGCTCGCCGTATCCGCAGCGACGCCGCGGTCATCATCGATGCCCAACCCGTCGCCGAACTGCCCGCTGCCGGACTATCGGCGAGCCGGTCGGGGCGGCGTTCCGGCGCCGACCAGCGCTGTCGTTACCGAGCGAAGTTCGACATGCCATCGGTAGAAGTAACGGTTAGGCTTCCTCGGTACGAAATGGCAGGCCACGGCGGCCGCCCGGCGTTTCACGAGGTGATCCATGCGCGAACTGTCCCGTCGTACCGTGATCGGCGGACACCGGACCACCACTGCCACCCGACGAGCGGCCGTCTTGACGACGGCCCTGCTGGTGGCGTTCCTCGCGGGAAGCGCAACGGCCGCAGCGGAATACCGCAAACCCGGGACATGCCGGGAAGTAGCCGTTCCCGTGGCCTTGGCCGAAGACGCGCCGGCGGACCAAACCGTCGCGGCCACCTTCTGCACACCCCTGCGCTGGGCGGACGGAGCGCACCAGGCGGACATCCTGGTCGCGGGTGCCACCTATACGCGCGAGTACTGGGACTTCTCGTTCGATCCGGAAACGTATTCCTATGTCGACGACACACTGGCCGCCGGCCGCGCGACCTTCAACTTCGACCGATTGGGCACCGGCGCGAGCTCCCGACCGGACAGTTGGCGCCTGACGGTATCGAGCGACGCGTTCATCCTGCACCAGTTGATCACCTGGTTGCACCGGGAGGGCTACGCACACGTGAACGCCGTGGGGCATTCCCTCGGCTCGGTGACCCTGACCAACGAGGCCGCCCGTTGGCACGATCTGGACCGCGTGATCCTCACCGGCATCATCCATCTGCCGGGCGTAGGACTGAATTCCATCAATATGTTCAGCAGCACTTATCCCGCCGACCTCGATCCGATAACGACCGGACGGGGCACCGACGCCGGGTATCTGACGACACTGCCCGGCAGGCGCGGTTCCATCTTCTACGATCCGGCGACCGCCGATCCGGCGGTCATCGATCACGACGAGCGCACCAAGGACGTCGTCGCCATCGGCGAGACCACCGAATCCATGACCACATTGCTGAGTCCACCGCAGATGAACGCAAGCCGATCGATCACCGCCCGCGTGCTGGTGGTCATGGGAGCCAAGGACGATATCTTCTGCAACTTCCTGGTCAGTTGCCGTGAGGCCGCCTCCATCGCCGCCAACGAGGCACCTTATTACAGCGGGGCCGTCGACTTCGATGCCCTGGTCGTCCCGGATGTCGCCCACAATCTCGCCCTGCACCCGAGCGCTCCGCAAACCTTCCGGGCCATCGACCACTGGATGACCACCGGGGATGCCTGACCGCCCGGCAGCATATTCGCTCACCCGCAGGCATCGCTTCGACCAGCGCCTGCTCCCGCATCCGCACCTTCCGGTGACGGTCATGTCGAAGCACCACCTCGCCGACGAGTAGTCACCTGGACAGCCGAACGCGCGCTGACCGACAACGGCCCGGTATACACCGCACACGCCGGACGGTGACCGGCTATCCGCTGATGACAGCGGCTCCCGGCCTCCGGGGAGAGGACTTTCGCCCCTGCCCGCGTACCCGGCCGACCGACCAGACTGGAAACCGACCGACTCCTTCCGCACACGAACCGAGGTCCGCCATGACTCCTGGCGACAGCGAGGTCATCGACCGCGCGGGCTTGAATCGGCTGGTGGAGGTGCTCACAGAGCAGGGATATCGGGTTATCGGGCCTCGGCTGCGCGACGGGGCCATTGTGCTGGACGAGCTCGCTTCGGGTGCGCAACTGCCCGACGGATGGGGCGTGGAGGCGGAACCGGGCCGATATCGGGTGCGTCGGCGCGACGACGACGCGGTGTTCGCGCATTCGGCCGGACCGGGATCGTGGAAACAGTTCCTGCACCCGCCGCGCCGCAAGGTCTGGGACATCACCCCGGATATGAACGTCGAGCCCGCCGACGACACGCTGCCACGCTATGCGTTCTTGGGGGTGCGAGGCTGTGATCTCGCCGCGATCTCGGTCCTCGGTCGGGTACTCGACGGTGCCACTCCTGCGGACACCCCCTACGCCCGCCACCGCGGTCTGTTCGTCGTCGCGGTGAACTGCACCGAGCCCAGTGGTGTGTGCTTCTGTGCCTCCATGGGCACCGGACCGGCGGTGTCGCCGGGATACGACCTCGCCCTGACCGAGCACCTGGACGACGACGGGCATCGGTTCGTCGTCGACGTGGGCAGCGAGGCCGGCGCCCGCGTTCTCGCCGACATCACACCGTGCACGGCAACCGACACACAGGTCACCGCGGCACGCGCGGCGGTATCGGCGGCCGCGGACCGGATGGGGCGGGCGATGCCCGAAGTCGACCTGCGGGCGCTGCTGCGCGATTCGCGGGAGTCACCGCACTGGCAGGACGTGGCGAGCCGCTGCTTCACCTGCGGCAACTGCACCATGGTGTGTCCCACCTGCTTCTGCACGACGTTCGAGGACGTCACCGACCTCGAGGGCGAGCACGCGCAACGGTGGGAGCGGTGGGCGTCGTGCTTCGAACTGGACTTCTCCTATCTGCACGGCGGCAGTGTGCGGCAGTCGGGCGAGAGCCGGTACCGGCAGTGGCTCAGCCATAAGCTGAGCACCTGGTACGACCAGTTCGGCACGTCCGGTTGCGTGGGATGTGGGCGGTGCATCGCGTGGTGCCCGGCCGGCATCGACCTGACCGAGGAAGTGGCCGGTCTCGCGGAACTCGCCGGGGAAAGCACCGACGATGCCCACCGTTGACGAGTTGGCCGCGTTCCCCCGGCTGACCTCGTTGAGCCGGACGGACCTGGCGGTGCTGGCCGGGATCGGACGTGAGGTGTCCTTCCCGGCCGGGCAACGGGTGCTGGTCGAGGGGCAACCGGCCGACCGGTGCTGGCTGATCCGGGGCGGCCGGGTACTGCTGGATGCCCGGGTGCCCGGCCGGGGCGACGTGGTGATCCAGACACTCGGTAGCGGCGACCTGCTGGGCTGGTCCTGGTTGGTGCCGCCGCACCGATGGCATTTCGGCGCCCAGGCGGCCGAACCCGTCGACGCCGTCGAATTCGACTCCACACGCCTGATCGAGGCCGCCGAGACCGACCCCAAGTTCGGCCACGCGCTGACCTCGATGCTGTTCGAGGCATTGCTGGAACGATTACAGGCCACTCGGGCCCGGCTCCTCGACCTCTACCGCAACCCTCGCGACAGCAACGCGGACCCGCATCGGTGCACCGGCCGAACCGGCTCGGACCGGAGCCGGCCATGAGCGTCGACACCGTGACCCACGCGTCCCGGAGTTGCGGCGACACCATGCTCCCGTACCGGGTCACGAACCGCGTGCCGCAGACACAGGACACCACCACACTGGTGTTGGATCCGATCGAGCGCGCGGCGCCACGGTTCCGGGCCGGCCAGTTCATGATGCTCTACCGCTACGGAGTGGGTGAGATCGCGATATCGGTCAGCGGGGACCCCACCGGCCATGAGATGGTCCTGGAGCACACCATTCGTGCGGTCGGTGCGGTGAGCACCGCGTTGCGTGACACACCGGTCGGCGGTGTGGTCGGGGTGCGCGGTCCGTTCGGCGCCGGGTGGGACCCGGAATCGGCGACCGGCCACGACCTCGTGATAGTCGGCGGCGGGGTCGGTCTGGCACCGCTGCGTCCGGTGGTGCTCGGCGCGCTCGCCGACCGTGACGCGTACCGCCGTGTCATCCTCGTCACCGGTGCCCGAACCCCGGCCGACATACTCTTCCGCCGCGATCAGGACGACTGGGAAGCCACCGATCGGATCGAACTGCATCGGACGGTCGATCACCCCGCACCCGGCTGGACCGGGTCGATCGGCTTCGTCACCGAGCCGCTGGCACAGCTGAATCCGGACCCCGGTCACACCACGGCGTTCCTGTGTGGACCGGAGCCGATGATGCGCTTCTGCGCCCAGACGCTGCTGGGCAAGGGAGTCGCCGCGACCGACATCCGAGTGTCACTGGAACGGAACATGCAGTGCGGCATCGGCCGGTGTGGTCACTGCCAGCTCGGTCCCCTGTTGCTCTGCCGAGACGGCCCGGTCGTCGACTACGCCGTGGCCGGACCACTGTTGGCCGTACGGGAGTTGTGATGGACGCCCCGACACTGGCGGTGTGGAAGTTCACCTCCTGCGACGGCTGCCAGCTCACTCTCCTCGACTGCGAGGACGAACTCCTGACGCTGGCCGGCCGGATACGTATCGTTCACTTCTTGGAGGCATCCAGTGCGGTGGAGCCCGGGCCGTACGATGTGTCCCTGGTGGAGGGTTCGATCACCACCCCCGAAGAGCGGCGTCGAATCGTCGAGATTCGCGAGCAGTCCCGGATCCTGGTGGCAATCGGGGCATGCGCCACTCACGGTGGGATTCAAGCGCTGCGAAACTTCGCCGACGTCGCCGAATTCACCTCCGTGGTCTACGCCGACCCGCAATACATCTCTACCCTCGCCACTTCCACATCGATCTCGGAACACGTACCGGTGGATTTCGAGCTGCGCGGCTGTCCGATCGATCGCCGTCAGCTGCTCGAAACGCTCACCGCCTTCCTGGCCGGCCGCACCCCCGATCTCCCGAACACCAGCGTGTGCACCGAGTGCAAACGACGCGGCACCACCTGCGTGATGGTCGCCGACGGTATCCCCTGCCTCGGGCCGGTCACCCAGGCCGGGTGCGGTGCCCTGTGTCCGGCATATCACCGCGGCTGCTTCGGCTGCTTCGGGCCGATGGCGAAACCGAATGTCGGTGCCCTGCTTCCCATTCTGCGCATCAACGGCATGCCCGCGGACGAGATCGACCGGGTATTCACCACATTCGCGGCCGCCGAACCGGACTTCGCGGAAAGGAACCCCGGTGAGCCACCGCGGTAGGAAGCTGAAGGTCGACTCGCTGGCACGAGTGGAAGGCGAAGGCGCACTGCGGATCACCGTAACCGACGGGACGGTCGAACGCGCCGAGCTGAACATCTACGAGCCGCCGCGGTTCTTCGAAGCGTTCCTGCGTGGCCGCGCCTATACCGAGCCACCGGACATCACCTCGCGCATCTGCGGTATCTGTCCGGTGGCCTATCAGGTCAGCGCATGCAACGCCATCGAACAGGCCTGCGGAATCGAGCTGGACCGGCCACTGGCCGACCTGCGCCGACTGCTGTATTGCGGGGAATGGATATCCAGCCACTCCCTGCACATCCACCTGTTGCATATCCCCGACTTCTTCGGCTACCCCGACGCGATCACCTTGGCCGCCGACCACCGCGACCTCGTCGAGCAGGGTCTGGCAGTGAAAAAGGCGGGCAATACCCTGCTCGAACTCATCGGCGGCAGAGCGATCCATCCCATCAATGTGCGGGTCGGCGGGTTCTACTCCGTTCCCGAACGCACCGATCTGGTTCCGCTGTCCGAGCAGCTGCGCCGGGCACTCGACTACGCCATCGACACCGCACGCCGGGCCGCCGGCTTCGACTTCCCCGAATTGGAACTCGACCACGAACTGCTCGCCGCCGCCGAACCGGACCGATACGCCATAGAATCCGGACAGGTGCGTACCAGCACCGGACTGTCCTTCCCGGCAACCGAATTCCCCACTCACGTGGCGGAGCAGCAGGTGCCGCATTCCACCGCGCTCCACGCACGGCTCGACGGCGTACGCTACCTGACCGGACCGTCGGCCCGTTACACGTTGAACTCCCGGCAGCTTTCACCGCTCGCCCGCCAGGTCGCCGCCGAGGTCGGGCTCGGTGACGAGTGCCGCAACCCATTTCGCAGTATCCTGGTACGCGCCGTCGAAGTCGTATATGCCCTCGACGAGGCGCTGCGGCTCATCACCGCCTATGAGCGTCCACCCCGCCCCGCGGCACCCGCACCACCGCGCGCCGGCGTCGGTCACGGTATCAGCGAGGCACCGCGCGGATTGCTCTACCACCGCTACGGCCTCGACGCCGACGGCCTCGTCCGCTCCGCCACCATCGTCCCTCCCACCTCGCAGAACCAGGACGCGATCGAAGACGCGCTGCGCCGGGTCGTCGCGGCCGATCCCGACCTCGACGATGCCGCGCTCACCGCCCTGTGCGAACGCATGATCCGCAACTACGATCCGTGCATCTCCTGCTCGGCGCATTTCCTCGACCTCGAAATGGTGCGCCGATGACCGGTGCACGCGCCGCCGTCATCGGCGTGGGCAACGAATACCGCGGCGACGACGGCATAGGCCGCATCGTGGCCCGCGAGGTGGCGAAACTCGGCCTTCCGGGTGTCGTGGTGACATGGTGCGACGGTGAACCCGCCGCGCTGTTGGACGCCTGGAGTGGAGCCGACCTCGCCGTCGTCGTGGACGCGGTGCTGTGTGATCCCGCTACACCGGGTCGGATCCGGCGGACCATCATCGACACGGTGCCCCGCGGCATACATGCCACGAGTTCGCATGCACTCGGCATCCCGGATGCGCTGCTGCTGGGTCGCGCCCTCGGCCAAGTTCCCCGCGAACTCGTCGTCGTAGCCGTCGAAGCAGCCTGCTTCGACCTCGGCATCGGCCTGTCCGACCCCGTCGCCGCCGCTGTCCCACAGGTGATCCGAAGGGTGCTCACCGCGTTGCACCGACTCGACTCACCGACATGACGGCCGGCGCCGAAGCGGGCACGCTCACCGCCCACCCCTGCCCTTCTCCCGCACCCACCGATCCCGGCTCGCGGTGGAGGATTCACCGTGGGCGCTGTGCCGTGTATCAGCGGTGATCCTCGGATTCCTCCCGGCCGGGTGTCTCCACGCGGATCTGCCGCGGCTTGCCGGATAAACGACCCTGTACCGGCAGACCGAGAACATTGCGCTGGCAGGCCACCGTGAGGTCGGTGGCGGTCACCACGCCTGTGAGCCGTCCGGCGGCATCGACTACGGCAACCAGATCGAGATCCGGACGCAGTACCGCGTGCGAAACGACATCACGAAGCAGGGCATTCTCACGAGTCCGCGCGCCGACCGAAAGGGGGCGAGCGATCGACCGCACGGTTGCCGCCTGCCGGGCCGACCTGGGCAACCGCGTCAGATCCGACCAGGCCAACACCCCGGTCGGCCGACCATCCGCGTCGATGGCCGGAAACACCTGATGCCCGGTCTCGGCCGCGGGTGAAGCCAGAAAATCGGCGATCGACCAGGCCTCCGGAACCGTAACCGGGTGAGTGGTCATCACATCGCCGACGCGGATATCACCCAGCCGATGCCGAATCCCGACCGCGGCGAGTTCGGCATTGGCCGAGGACGAGAGGAACCAACCGAGCAGTACCAACCACAGGCCGCCCGCGTTGCCGATCACGATCAGTTCGGCTGCGCCGACAACGATGAGGGCGAGCCCGAGCATGCGGCCGCTGCGGGCGGCGACGGTCGCCGCACGCAGCCGGTCCCCGCTCATCCGCCAGATCACCGCACGCAGGACCCGTCCACCGTCCAACGGCGCCGCCGGAAGCAGATTGAATACAGCGAGCACGAGATTCATCGCGGCCAGCCACCCTATAGCGGCATGAATCGGCTCTCCGGCCGAGGTGCCGACAGCAGCGGCGATGCCGAAAAACCAGGCCGCCAGCACCATGCTGGTGAGTGGTCCCGCCACGGCGATGCGGAGGTCCGAGCGAGCGTCGGATGGCTCGTCGCCGAGTTCGGACACACCACCGAGGAGCCACAATACGATGCGCTCGACCCGAACGCCGCTGCGGTGCGCGACAACGGAATGGGCGAGCTCATGCGCGAGTAGCGAACCGAACAGACCGACCGCGCCAACCGCGGCGGCGAGCCAGACCTCGACGGAACTGCCGTAGGCATCGGCGAGACCGCTCCCGAGCAACCAGGTGAACAATCCGATGGTGACCAGAGCCGACCAGTGTGCGCCGATCCGGATTCCGGCGATCCGCCCCAGCGGAATGGTTGCCCTCGGCATGTCAACTCACCTCCGAGCTTCCACCGACAACACCTGCGCCGTCGGATGCGGGCGACACCGCGGAAGCAGGGACATCGTCGTGGCGCGACATGGAACCTCCGGCGTGGTCGGTGCTGAATCGGTGTCCATCCGCGAGTCTTCGCCCCCGCCGCCTGCCGCTCTAGGGAAGAAAGTTGCCGTTGAGTGGGCCGATCGTCCCTGCCGATCCCACTTCGACATCCGGTCGGACACCCGAGGAGCCGGAAAGAAGGCCACTCGGCACCTCGCCGATGACCTTCGTCTCTGTCCGGTGGTCGGTGGTCCCGCGCATGCTCGGAAGCATCGCGTCGCACCGGGTTCGTGCCGGTGTGACGGCACTGTCGGAAGAATTCGGGCCACCGCTGGGGTACCGGTTGTCCGCCGGACCTACGCCCGGGGTGTCGAGTGGGCCGGGAGTGACAACGGTTCGGACACCCGAGGGGAAAGGAATTCCGATGATGTCACAACCGAACGCACCCGCCGGCGCCGCTGGGCCGAGTTCGGCGGCGCCCCGGCTCAATCCGCCGATCATTGCCGCCGTGGACGGTTCGGCGGCCTCGCACCACGCGGTGGCATGGGCTGCGGTGGACGCGGGGCTGCGTCGCTGCCCGCTGCAGATCGTCACCTCGATCGCGGTACCGGGCACATTCGGTCCCGGGCCGGTACTGTCCGACGCGGCCGGGCAGCGGCTGCGCGTCGAAGGAGAACAGGTACTCACCGAGGCCGCTCGGACGGCCCGGTCGGCAGTGGCCGGGGAGACCGTTGCCATCGGCACCGAGGTGGTCGACAGGCCGATCGTGCCCGAGCTGATCGACCGCTCACCGCACGTCCGCATGCTCGTGGTCGGCAACCGTGGGCTCGGTGCCTACCGACGTGAGCTGCTCGGCTCGGTGAGCTCGGCGGTCATCCGGCGCGCGCACTGCCCGGTCGCGGTCGTCTCCTCGGCGGCGGCGACAAACGCGGGCTCGGCGCACAAGCCGGTGCTGGTCGGGGTGGACGGAACCGCCAACAGCATGCCCGCGATCCAGTTGGCCTTCGAGGAGGCGTCGTGGCGCAAAGTCGGCGTGGTCGCCCTGCACGCCTGGAACGACACCGGCGGGACCGTCCTGCCATCGGAGGGTGGGGCTGTTACGCGACAGCAGGAGGACGAACTGCTCGCCGAACGCCTCGCGGGATTCGGCGAGCGCTATCCGGACGTTTCGGTCCGGCGGGCTCTGGTACGGGATCGCCCGGTGCGGTCCTTGCTCGCCGAAGCCGAGTACGCGCAGCTCATCGTCACGGGAAGCCACGGCCGCGGCGGCTTCACCGGCATGCTGCTCGGCTCCACCAGTGCCGCGCTGCTGCCTTCGGTGGAGTGCCCGATGATCGTCGTGCGCGATGGCCGGGTGTAACCGATGCATGCACGTGACATCCTCAGCCGGCCCGTGGTGACGGTACGACCGGAAACACCGTTGCGGGATGCGGTCACCCTACTGACCGGACACGGATTCGCCGCGCTCCCGGTCGTCGACGAACAGGGCAGGGTGATCGGGATGCTCTCCGAATCCGACGCGATGGCAGCGGCCGCCGGACCGGAAACCACCACCGTCGAAGCCGCGATGACCATTCCGGTGGAGGTGGTCACTCCCGCCACCGACACCGCCACGATCGCGGATCGTATGCTCACCGCCCGATTGCGGTCGATACCGGTCGTGGAGGCCGGGCTGCTCGTCGGAATCGTGTCCCGCCGTGACCTGTTGCGCGCTCTGCTCAACGACGACGGCACCATCGAGGCGAAGATCCGAGCACTGCTCGACGATTACGCCGGAAGCCGGCGGCAATGGACGATCGAGGTGTCCGACGGGGACGTGACGATCCGCGGTATCTACGCCGACTCGAGTGAAGAGCACCTTGTCGCCGCTCTCGCCCGCACTGTCGACGGGGTGCGCCATGTCGAGGTGATCGACGACGCCACGGCTCTTCCCGACCGTTGAACGGCCGCCCCTGGTTACGTACGGTCGGCCGCCGCTACCGGTAACGGATCGGCGTCGTCCGACAGAACACGAATCGAGGTCATCGCCATCTACTCGTCCCGCTATCGACCGCCGATGCGGGCGCCAGCCGGGTGACCAGCCAATCGCACGCGAGTTCGGCGACCTTCTCCAACGCGCCCGGCTCGGCGAACAGGTGTGTGGCGCCGGGCACCACGACCAACACGGTCTCGCCCGGCATCTCCCGTGTCGCATGGCGGTTGAGCTGCAGCCCCACATGGTCGTGCCCGCCCACGATCAGCAGCGTCGGCGCGCGCACCGCCGCGAGTGCCGATCCCGCGAGATCCGGACGACCACCACGCGATACCACCGCGGCGATCCTCATACCGGGACCTGCCGCGGCCCGAAGCGCCGCGGCGGCGCCTGTGCCGGCGCCGAAGTACCCGATCCGCAGCCCGGCGACATCATCTCGATCGATCAACCGGACGGTGACAGCGAGCAATCGCCGCGCCAGCAACCCGATATCGAAAACCTGTGGCCGGGCGAATTCCTCGTACGGGGTGAGCAGATCGACAAGCAAGGTGCCCAACCCGGCCCGGTTCAGCACCTCGGCCACGAAACGGTTGCGTGGGCTGTGGCGGCTGCTGCCGCTGCCGTGCGCGAACACCACCATCCCGAGCGGATGCTCCGGGATGGTGAGATGCCCGACCAGCCGCCCTTCCCGGACCGAGACCTGCAGGTCCCCGTCGCACGACGGCGGATCGCGCACGGACCGCCGGGACAGGTCGCGGCGGTTTCCCGCGGCACGGAGCAAAAGCTTGACCTCGGCGTCGGTTACCTGGCCGAAACGGCGGTACCAACATCCCACAGCGCCGAACCACGGAGGCGCCTCCAAGCAGACCATTTCGTCGGCCACATCCCGCAGCGACATCACCGTGTCACGGGGCGCCACCGGAACGGCCAACACGACACGTCGCGCGTCGCGCGCCCGGGCCACCCGGCAGGCGGCGCGAGCTGTCGCGCCGGTGGCGATACCGTCATCGATAACGATCGCGGTTCTGCCCGACAGGGGTACGCACGGGTGTGCGCGCCGCAGCCGCTCGGTCCGCCGCGAAAGCTCCCTGCGTTCGCGGCGCTCCACCTTCGCCATCTCTTCGCGCGCGAGTTTCGTCTCGGCGACGACCCGGTCGTTGATCACCCGGACTCCGTCCTCGCCGAGCGCCCCGAAAGCGAGTTCCGGCTGATATGGAACGCCGAGTTTGCGCACCACGATCACATCCAGCGGGGCACCCAGCCTCCGTGCCACCTCGTAGGCCACCGGAACACCACCCTGCGGCAGGGCCACCACGACGACATCATCGTCCCGGAGGCCTTTCGCTCCGCCATACGACGGCCGGCGTCACGACGATCGTCGAAGAACATCGCGGACCTCCTCTCGACCCCAGCGTGGCCTTGGACGCGCTGCGGCGGCAGGTCCGATCGTCGCCGAGGAGAGAGCCATTGGTCCTGCCGATTCCGATCCTGTGCGGTGGATCGACGGTTCGTGTCCGACGCAGACCTCCCGTCGTCGATGCCGACGGCAGGCCACCGGCCCGACCGCCGTGCGTCTCGGCCGGCCGCTTCGCACCGGCCTGCCGCTCCACCCGCCGGCAGACCTCGTCCCGACCACTGAAGGAGCCTGCGGTGCGGACGAAGTAGGGACTCGTACGCGGCACATAGGGCCGCGCAGTGCCGTGCCTCACCACCGACCGGTCCGGCATCGGGTCCCGTGGGAATCGGAAAGAGGCGAAACAGATGTGCGCTACCGGCCATCCCCCGATCCTCGCCGGTATCGATGGCTCTCCCCGCACGCTCGCGGCCTTACGTTGGGCCGCAGCCGACGCCGTCCGCCACCGCGCGCCGCTACGCCTCGTCTGCGCGATCGGAGCGCTGGGTGACTCCGGACCTGGCATCGACCCCCGACAGTGCGACGTCGATGATTGCCGGCAGAGCGGACTGGAGGCGCTGGAAATCGCGCGCACGGCCGCTGTCGCCGAATCCGCGCCGCTCACCGGACTCGACATCAGCGCCGAACTGGTGAACGCGCCCCCGATTCCGGTACTGCGCGATCGTTCCGCGACCGCGCGGCTATTCGTCCTCGGCGCACCCAGGTTCGGCATCTTCGGCCGCAGACCGCCGGGCCCGGTGAGCACCGCACTGGCCCGGCATGCCGCTTGTCCGGTCGCCCTTGTCCCGGAATCCATCGGTCCCATGGACGGCCTGGTTGTGGTCGGTGTCGACGGCTCACCGAGCAGTGTGCACGCTGTCGACATCGCCTTCGACGAGGCCGCGTTCCGCGGTGTCGAACTGGTCGCGGTGCACACCTGGTCGGATTTCCTGCGCTACAGCTCACTCGCCGAGATGCAGGAAGAGGGCGAGGATGCTCTCCCGAAGCCTGGCCGGATACGGCGAAACGTATCCCGAGGTTCCGGTGCGACGGATCGTGGTCGAGGACCGCCCCGACCGGCGACTGCTCGAGGCGGGCGACCACGCTCAACTCATCGTCGTCGGCAGCCACAGGAGCGGCGGTTTCGCGGGGCGGACGCTCGGTTCGGTCGGGCAGGCCATCCTGCACAGGGCCGAGGTGCCGGTGATCATTGCCGGGTCGACGAGTTGACTCCGGGCTTCCCACCGGACCCGGAGCGAGGACTTTCGCCTCTGCAGCCGGCACTGTCGACCGACCATGCTCAACGCATGCCCCGTGCCCTTGGTGGGAGGTCGTGATGTTCGGCGGGTATATCGGAAGGTCGCTGCGTGCCCCGAGGGCGGGGGTGAACGCGCTGCAGACCGTATTGTCCGACGCCGTGGGCCATGCGCGTGCTGTGTGGTCCGCCGGCGACCACCTGCATGTCGGTGTTGCCGGTTCGGCGCCGGACCGCTTGGAGACATTCGTCGCGGACCTCACCGCGCGGGTCGGCCGCCTGCCGGGAGTGGCCTGGACGGGCCTCGACCTCGGCTGCGGACGTCTTGTGGTCGCCGGAAGGTCGCAGGGCGAATTGGACAAGGCCGCCGTTATCGCCGCGGTGCGAGAGGCCGAGGTCGCCGCCGATGCGGCGGGTCCTTTCACCGCGGCCGACACGGAACACCCCACTGACCGGACCATGCCGGCGCGCTACCTTGTCGCCGCGTTCATCGATGTGGCCGCGGCGGCCACGGCCACGATCGGCTCCCTGCTGCGTCTACCCGGGCGACCGGCGCAGGTCGAGCTCACGCTACTCATCGCGTTCATACAGAACCAGGAGCTGCTGCGCGGTCCGCTCGAGCGGCGCTTCGGTGCCGCCGAAGCCGACCTGGCACTGGGTATCGCGGCTGCCGCGGCAGGAGCCCTGGAGCGGTCCCCGCTCGGCCCGGTCGTCGACCTCACCCATCGGATACTGCTCCTGCGGCAGGAGCGGTACCGCGCGGAAACCTTCACGCGGACGGAACCGACGCTGTATGCGAGTACGCCGTCGGCACGTCCGCTGCCACGGCGCCCCGCACCGCGGACCGTTCCCCTGCCGGCCGGGCCGATCGAACATTACGACGAGCAGGACCTGATCGCGGCAATGGCCGCCGATGCGAAGGGGACCACCGCCTTTCGCACCGGCAGCCGACCCGACCAGGTGCTGCACTGCACCGATCCCGGACTCGACTCGCATACCGCCACCCGTCCCGGCATCGTCGGGGTATCCGGCTGTCGATCATGCTGAACCGGTCCCCCTTCCGCGTGGCGCCGACCAAGCCGTCGGACTGTGAGCAGTGGGCAGGGTGGGGACGGCCACGATGACGCACAGCAGCCGAGTCTCCGGCGCCGCCCGGCGACGGCTGACCGAGCTGGCCCTGCTTTTACGAGGCTGTCGCGACGCCTCCGCCCGCGTCGGTGCGGACCACCACCGAATCGCCGCACCGGGCTCGGTCTGCGCCTCCGACCTCGCTGCATTCCGCGCTGTCGCCGCCGTCAGCAATGAACGACTCGTGCTCGAGGCCGTCCTCGGCTATCTGGAACTCGCAGCCGCCCAGTGCGCCGGGCTCGCCGCACTGCTCGACACCGGCGAGGTGGTTGCCGCGCCGTGGCCTCTGACGCGAGCGATCCTCGAGGACTGTGCGCGCGCCAGATGGATCATCGGGAGCCAACCGACGGCCGAACCCGCACTGAACCGGCTCGCGCGGGCCTACATCGACAATGACATGAGCGCCGAATACGAGAAAAAGATCAGCGGGTACCTACGGGGGAACCGATCCCCGGCCTGTCTGGCGGCGACGGCACGTTTCATCCGGCTGCGAGCGGAGATCGCCGCCGTCTTCCCCGGAACGAGCGGACACGATTTCGGCAAACGAACGATTCACGGCCAAGTGTGTCTCGGTCCCACCGACACAGTGCGGTGGTTCTTCGACCTGCTCGCGAGGTCGGCCGCTCTTGCCGTCGATACGAAGGCACCGACAGCGATCTACGACCTCCTGTCGACCCATACTCACCCGACACTTCACTCGGTCCACGCGCAGTTCCTGTTCACCGCCGACACCATGGGGTCGGTGACGCCGCCCACGATCGATATCGCCGGAGCCGAGTGGCTGGCCTGCCTCGCCGCGCTGGGTGTCTACGACGCCGTTTCCGTGACCCACCGCTACTGCGGTTGGGAATTCGATCCCGACGGCAGGCTCGAAAGCCTGATCGATCGCGTACTGCCCGGACTACCGCGACCTGCCGACCCGAATGCCCGTGTCGTTCCCCGGAGAAGCCGCCGCGGCGCCTCGTGATCACACTCCGGCGATATCGCGACGGTCGAAGATCGGCAGCCCGACCAGCAGTGCGAGAGCCCCGGCCAGGAGCAGCCATCCATACGCGGCCGGGAGTCCGGCACCGAGCGGACCACCCTCGATGGCCTGGTGGAACGGTGACAACGGTCCCCAGGGGCGCACAGCGTCGACCAGTTTGCTCGCCACATACAGCACATAGGCACCCACCGCGAACACCGAGGCGACGGCCATCGAGAGGATTCGCCTGCCGGTCGCCGCGCCGACCGCCAGAGCGAACCAGCCGAATTCGACACCGATGAGCACCATGGCCAATGCACCGGTCAGCGCGGAACCGACCGGGATATCGAGGCCGAACACCGCCGAGAACGCGACAATTGCGCCGAAGAGCACCGCACCGAGTACGAGCACCGCGGTGACGAGCACCGCCGCCTGCTCGAGCAGGAGCCGCACCGGTGACACCCTGGTGATCAGCAACACCTCCAGTGTGCCGTTTTCCTCTTCGCCGGCGATCGCCCTGGCACCGCGGCCGATCGCGAACACGAGGAACAGGATCGGCAGCAGCATGCTGAACAGCTCGGCGTTGAGGAAACCCGCACCGGTGCCGAATTCGTCCAGATCGAACAGCTCGCGCAGTGGTTCGGGATAGTTCTTCAGAAACTCCCGTATTCCCGCCATACCGGAAATCGACGGCCACAACGCGCTTTCCAGCATTACGAGCGCGGCGATTCCCACGCTCCAACCAACGAGCCCGCGTCGTTGATCGCGCAGACACTTCGAGTACACGGTACGTAGCACGGCGGTCAGTCCTGTCCGTAGTAGCCGAGGAATACCTCCTCGAGATCCGGTTCACGGCTCACGATGTCGACGACGTCGTACGGGGCGATCGCTTTCAGCAGTTCCGCGGTCGAACCTTCCACTTCGATCTGCACCCGGTGTGAGTTCTGGTGAATCTGTCGGATACCGGGAAGGTGCCGCAACCCGCTCAGATCCGGCGGCGCCGCGGCGAACAGCAGGTCGATGCGACGTAGTGTCCGGCGTGTGAGTTCGGCGACGGAGCGGACCTCGATAAGCCGTCCCTTCCGCAGCATGCCGACGGTATCGGCCACCGCTTCCACCTCCGACAGCACATGCGAGGACAGGAAGACCGTGCGCCCGGCAGCGCAGACCTCACGCATCATGGCGAGGAACTCCCGCTGCACCAGCGGATCGAGGCCGGTGGTCGGCTCGTCGAGCACCAACACGTCCGGCTCGGACATGAAGGCCTGCACGATGCCGACCTTCTGCCGGTTACCGTGCGACATCGCGCCGATGCGGATTGTGGGGTCCAGGTCGAGCCGGTCGACCATACCTCGGCACACGGTCGGATCGACGCCGCCGCGAAGATGGGCGAGATAGTCCAGATACTGCTCGGCGGTCAGGTCGGGGTAGGCGACGAACTGCCCCGGCAGATACCCGATATGACATTGCGCCGTTTCCCGTTCTCGCACCGTATCCGCGCCGCAGACGCGGGCGCGACCGCGCGTCGGCCGCATAAGGCCGACCAGGATGCGGATGGTGGTGGTTTTGCCTGCCCCGTTCGGCCCAACGTAGCCGAAGACCACCCCGCCGGGGATCCGCAATGTCACATCGTCCAGCGCGAGAAAGCCGCGATAGGCCTTGGCGAGCCCCATGAGCTCGATCATCACGGCGTCCTCCGCATCGTGTCCGGATCGTCGTGGCGCCGGCCGCCGCGGCGAATCGGTTACTCGCGGACCGGCGAAGGACGAGTAAGCGCCGAACATTCCTCAGCGGCCGACACCACCAACTATTCTCCGCACCCCCGGACGCGCACAGGGCCCACCGGGCCATGCTCGGGGGACGTAGGTCCTCGAACGGATTCCGCACGTGGCGGCGATCGGCACAGCCGGGTTGCGGCGATATCGCACGGGCCGGTGTTTCCGGTGAATCCCGGCCCCATGCGGTGGCATGGTCTTTGGGCCCATCGGTTCGGAGCCAACGCCACCAGCGGATACCCGCCCGGCCTTCCTACCGTACGGAGTCAGGGACGAGGGCGGAGGGTACACGGATATGGACAGTACGTATGTGGTGCGGCATGAGCTGACCGGCGCGGCAGTTGTGGGCACCGATGGGTCACCCACCCCACGGCCCCCTGTTACCGGGCCGGCGGCGGCGCTACATCCGGAGCCTCGGGGCACCTCGGCTCCCCACCGGCCGCCCGGCCCGGTACGCCGACCGTCCGCTCGCGGTCACGCACCGGGGCCGGTGACGATGCCCGGCGCAGGCACCGATGACGACCGCATCTCCCGGTCGCTACCGGAGCCGATGACAACCCAGGCGCCACGGAGTCCGCACGCTATCGATCCACGCGAACCGGTGTCGGCGTTGACGCGCGATCTTCGGACGAGCCCGGACGGCCTCGCTTCCCGGGAGGCGGCACGCAGACTGGACCTGTACGGATCCAACGAGCTTCCGCTGCCCCGCGGACGGCCGTGGTGGTCCGCGATCGGCCGCCAGTTCGGTCATACCCTCGCGCTCCTGCTGTGGGTCGCGGCGGCCCTGGCGGCGGGCACCGGGGCGACTTCCCTGGGCATCGCGATCCTCGTCGTGATCGTGCTCAACGCGGTTCTCGCATTCTGGCAGGAGAACCAGGCCGAACACGCGGTCGCGGCCTTGGGTCGTTTCCTGCCCGATCAGGTCTGGGTGATGCGGGATCATCGGCGGTCTCGGATCCATGCCGTGCTGTTGGTCCGCGGAGATGTCCTCCTGGTCGAGGAGGGCGAACGTATCCCGGCCGACGCCCGGTTGATCGATGGGACGGTCGAGGTCGACATGTCGGCGCTCACGGGAGAGTCCGACATCCTCACCCGCAGCGCCGCCGAACCCGACCACGCCGACCGGTCCCTGGACTCCCCCGTCCTGACCTTCAGTGGCACGGCGTGCGTGAGTGGAGCGGGCCGCGCGCTGGTGTACGGAACGGGTGTGCACACCGAACTCGGTCGGATCGCGGCCCTGTCTCAGCATGTACGACCGGAGGAGAGCCCCCTCGAGCACCAGGTGCGCCGGGTGGCCTGGCTCATCGCCGCCGTTGCCGTCGGCGCCGGAGCGGCGTTCCTGCCGCTGGGCCTGCCGGCGGGCTTGTCGCTGGGGCCGCGTTCCTGTTCGCCATCGGCCTCTTGGTTGCCAACGTGCCGGAAGGACTGCTGCCGACGATCACCCTCGCACTCGCCGCGGGTGTACGGGTGATGGCTCGGCGCGGGGCCGTGGTCAAACGCCTGTCGGCGGTCGAGACGCTGGGCGCGACCACGGTCGTCTGCACCGACAAGACCGGAACCCTGACCCTCAACGCGATGCACGTCGCCGAGATCAGCGGAAACCCTCGGGACACCGCCGAGATAGTCGCGTGATGCTCCACGGCCGAACTCGGCGTCCGCGACGGCGGCGATCCCATGGAGATCGCGCTACTGCGGTACGCGGCCGAGAACGATACGGCGCTTTCGCCGGCACAGCGGGACCTGTATCGGCGCGCGATCAATCCGTTCGACCCGCATCGAAAGATGATGTCCACGGTGGACGAGGTGGATGGCGTGACGAAGGTCCATGTCAAAGGCGCTCCCGAGGCCGCTCTGCCCCGCTGCGTCGGGTGGGCGGAGAGTACGGCGCCGGACCGGGTACGGGCACGGCTCGACGAGTTGACCGCGCGTGGTCTGCGTGTGCTCGCGGTAGCATGGCGGGACTGGGATGCCGACGGCCGGCCCGATCCGGGGAATATCGGTCTCACCAGCAACCGGCTGTTGTTGGCGGGCTGCGTTTTCGAGATCGTATTCGCCGCGGCACTCGTCTACCTGCCACCACCGCAGGACGTATTCGGCACCGCTGCCCTTGTCCCTTGGATGATCGCGCTGGTATTGCCCTTTCCGATTCTGGTCTGGGGTGCCGACGAGATACTGCGGTGGAGATTACGCCGGTGTCGCCCGCCGGTACCGTCGGGACAGTGGTGAGCCGAGCCATGGGCCGCCGTTCCGATCGAGGTGGCCGTCCCCGCTCACACCAACCGGTACCTACTCGATCACCGGCATCCATCAACCAACGGGCTCCTCGGCCCGTAGCGGCAACTTCTGCTCGCACACCCTCTCGACGAATTCGCCGGTCGTCTCCGCGGACATGCTCCGCGCGATATCCGCCTCGGTGATGATCCCGACGAGACGCCCCCGGGCGGTCACCGGTAACCGCCGAACCTGATACCGCTCCATCACCGTGAGCGCATCGGCCACATCGGCGTCGGCATCCACCGTGCGCAACTCGTCTCCCTGCGCGAATTCCCCCGCGGTGGAGGTGGTCGGGTTGTGTCCGAGGGCGAGGCAGTTCACCACGATATCGCGATCGGTGACGATCCCCACCGGACGGCCCTCGCCGTCGCAGATCGGCAGTGCGCCGATATCGCGCTGCCGCATCCGTTCGGCGGCGGTGTCCATGGTGTCCCGCACACTGATGCTCACCACATCGGGATGCATGACCTCACGCGCTGTGCTCATATTTCCTCCTCGTCTCGACGGGCTCTGCGGGATCGATCATCAGGCCTCGGGAGGACACGTGGTCAGGGCACAAAGTCACAACCCGCGCCCAGCGGATTCTGGCCGGTTCGCGGGTTTCGCTCGGCCGTCCCGCACCACGATCATGGGGCACTCCACCGAATGCAGTAGCGCCGTGCTGGTCGAGCCCAGCAGCATGCCGGTGAACCCACCACGGCCATGGCTGCCCGTCACGAGCAGCTGGGCATTGTCCGATTCGTCGAGTAACGCGCGCACGGGACGGTCGCGCATGAGGATCCGCCCAACCGACACCTCCGGGTAGCGCTCACCGAAGCCGGCGAGACTCTCACCCAGCACCGCACCCTCCCGTTGCCGCAGCGGCTCCCATTCCGCCAGCGGCAGATCGATTCCGCTCGTGTCGCTCCATACATGCATGGCGGTCAACCCCACCTTGCGCCACGACGCTTCCGCGAAGGCGAGCTCGACCGCGGGCACACTGTTGGCGGTGCCGTCGACTCCGACCAGAACAGGCTTACCGGCCGATACCGGGTCGGTGGCCGAACTCGAGTGGACGACCGCGACCGGGCAGTGCGCATGTCGAGTGATCGCCGAGCTCACCGAGCCGAGCAGACCGCGCCGAATCGCGCCGAGTCCACGGCTGCCGACGACCAGCATGACCGCTCGCAGCGAACGGTCGATCAGGTCGGGGACGATCGGCCCATCGGTTATCTCGGTATCGATGGCAAGTGTCTCTCCGCCCGACACCCTGGCTACCCGGGCCGCTTCGGTGAGCACCCGGTCTCCCTCGGCACGCAGCAACCCGAGATCCTCTTCACTCAGGACCAAGGCCGGGCCGAATCTCCGCGGAACCCCCACGGAGATCACGATGCGCAGCGGGCGGTGACGTAGTCCCGCCTCGGTCGCCGCCCATGCCGTCGCGTGATAAGAACTACCCGAACCGTCGACGGCGACGACGACCGATGGGCCGGGCCGCGTTTCCGGTGAGACAGTCCCCCCGGTCGCGCCCACGGGCTCGCTGGTGTGCGATCTCATCGAAATTCCTTTCCCATCGGTCCGGTGATAAGCCGCCATTCCCGATCCCATCGCATGTGGCGGCGCACGTTCAGCAGTGCGCCGGTGATCCACGCGAGGGCCACCGCACCGACCCAGACCTCGGCGAACAGAGCCAAGGCGACGACAATTCCAGAGGTGGCGGCCGCAGCGGATGGCTGCGGCGGGGTCGTCGGACCGTCATCGCCGCCGATCCACATCGGCAGCCGATCACCGGGTTTCGTCGCGAGGGGAATCTCGATGGTGGCCGTTCGCTCCTGCCCCTCGCGAACCCAGCGAACGGGCGCTTCGAAACGATCGGTCATCGCTTGCTCGGACTCCGCGCCGGCGATGCGTTTCGGTTCCTCGAGCACCGTTGCCGTCACCGCCGCCTTGGTCGCGTTCTCCACTCGGATTCGTTCCGCGGCGGATGTGTACTCCGCGGTTCCCGCTGCTCCGGCGATCGGTATCACGGCCATCATCACCACGACAACGACCATCCACACCACACTCTCGAGCCGATCCGACCCGCGCATCAACGGATTGGTGCTCCACGGCCGCCGCCGCCACAGCCGAACCGGCAGTGATGGGTAGCGCAACATCTGGATCAACCTCTTTCGACGGTGCGGTCGTCCCGATACGAACCGGATGCACATCGCTGCTTCGAGCATCGCGCGGGTACCGATCACCGACCAGAGACAAAGGTCCTCGCGTCGGGGTGACCAACGGCGCGGCAGGTGACGCCGTGGCCGTGCTCGCCGGCCAACCGGTGCCGGTGAGGAAGTCGACGCCGGAGCGGATCGTCGCGAGCCCGGGGTATTCGCGCCTCCCTCGTTCCGGCGAAAGGTGGCCTACAGACGCTCTTGGAGCAGTCCGGAGACGGTGGTCGGGAATCGGGCGCCGAATCCGACAATCGCGACCTGCGGCGCGGGATCACATCGAAGACCGAACGCCCCATGTCACCGAGGTCGGTCACGGAAATACCGGCCGGGATGACGTCGGAGGACCTCAGGCGGGCGGTACGAGACCGGGTGACCACATCACGCCCCGTGCCCATCATCGCCGCGGCCGACAGCGTGTCGGCGTCGGGAATGGTGGGCAGGATCATGCCGCCACCGTGCAGGGACACCATGAGGCCGAGGTGAACGGCAGACGCCGGGTGGAACTCGTCGTCGACCCAGTGGCCGTTCGGCTGCGGAACCGCCACTTCGTGAGGGCACCGGCTCGCCGGCGCGGTGAAACGGCTCTCGCGCCCTGACGCGCGGTGCGGTCGGCGGCGGGGCCCGTCTTTCACGTGCGGCCCGTGAAGCGCGGAAGCGCCCGATCGCGGTCCGAGGAGAAATGCGCCGCGGTGATCTCCTCCCTGGCACGAAGCTCCTCGCCGGTGAGCACATGCGCATCCGGACCGGGAAAGGTGAGCGCCCGGTGCCCGGTATCGGTCCAGTGGACCAGATACGGCGGCGAGCCGTTGCTCCCATGTACCTCTTCGATCAGCCCGTGCCGGACGGTCCCGCCGACACTGCGTCCCTCGACCACCAGCCAGTCCCCCACCTTCGCGTGCATGGATCGACCTCCTGCCCGTCCGTCCCGACCGTCAGGCCACTCGCCGCGACGGGCCCGGGTAACGAGCCGCGACCCTCGACACGACCGGTGCCGCATGCCCGAGCAAGGCGATCGGTCCGACTACTTCCATGGCGGAAACCTCTCTCGTGAATTCGAGCTGTCCTTCACGATCTCGCGTCCACCACGCCGGTCGGCAGTGCAACGTGTCACCATCTCGAGGGACGTTCGACCCACGAGCCGACCGCGGATTTCGACCGGTACGCCGCGAAGCCGCATGATGCGCCGGTCTCATATCGGAACGCCTGTGTCATGCCCGCTCCCAGGGGTCGTCATCCCGCCCCGTCTCGGCTCGATGGGGCGGGACGGCTTTTTCGCCCGTGGATAGGTGACCTTCGTCTCTGCCGAGAGCCCGGCCGAGGAGGCACTCTGAAGGTGTCGGTGGTTCGCCGATCCTCATCACATCCGAAAGCAGCCGACCATGGGCTCGCCCGACCCCCATATGACCCAATCGGACCTGTTCGCCTGGAGCATGGAACAGGACCCCACGCTGCGCTCGACCATCGCCACGGTACTGGTTCTCGATACGGAACCGGACTGGGAAGGCCTGGTCCACGTGTTGGCCCGGGGGACCCGTGTCGTACCGAGGCTGCGACACGTACTGTCCACCGCGCCGATGGACCTCGCGCCGCCGCGGTGGACACCGGACCCGAATTTCGATCTGTCCTGGCATCTGCGCCGGGCCGCCCTGCCGCCTCCGGCCGATCTGGCCACGGTACTCGAATTCGCGCGGACCGAGATCATGACCGCATTCGATCCGGCCCGGCCACTGTGGACGTTCACCGTGCTGACCGGCCTGCCGGGTGGCGGAAGCGCTGCCGTTCTCAAGGTGCACCACAGCCTGACCGATGGGATCGGCGGTATCCAGATCGCCGGAGAGATACTCGATCTCACGCGGGAGGGAACGAAACGCGAACCGGCCCGCAAACCCGTGGAACCCGCGCGAGGAACGCTCGGCGATATCGTGACCTGGAACTGGTCCACCGGGTACGGACTGCTTCGCAGTGGGCTGACGGCGGCGGCTTCCACCGCGCGGCAGACGCTGACCGACCCCATCCGGGCCGTTCGCAGCGGTACGGCGTTGGCCCTGTCCCTGGCGCGGCTCGCCCGGCCGGTCACCACGACACTCTCGCCCGTGATGACCGCACGTGGCCTGGGAAGGCGGTTGACGGTGCTCGAGGTCCCGCTCGACCGGCTGTCCGACTCCGCACGTCGGGCGGGGTGCACCGTGAACGATGCCTATCTCACCGCGTTGCTGCTGGGTTTGCGGGCATATCACGTCCGACACGACGCACCGCTCGCGCAGGTCCGCCTCACCATGCCGATCAGTGTCCGGACAGCCGGCGACCCCATCGGCGGTAACCGGATCACCCTGGCGAGGTTCGGACTCCCCGCCGATATCGACGATGTCACGGACATGATGCGAACCGTGCACTCCCACGTCGAACAGTGGCGGCACGAACCCGCGATACCGTGGTCCAACGCGGTGGCGGCGGTGTTCAACCGACTGCCGAGCGGAGCATTCGCGGAGATGCTGAAGCACGTCGATTTCGTCGCCTCCGATGTGCCGGGCTCGCCGGTTCCGTTGTATCTCGCCGGCGCCGAGGTCGAACGTATCCACGCTTTCGGCCCGACCCTGGGAACGGCTTTCAACGCCACCCTCGTCTCCCATATCGGAACCTGCTGTATCGGGATAAATATCGACACGGCAGCGGTACCCGACCTGCCGGTGTTCGCCAAGTGCCTCGACACCGGCTTCGACAGGGTGCTGAATTCGGGCGCGGAATCATCCGTATCATCCGTATCGCGGTAGCAGCGCTTCCGCTCACGAATGCGGACGACCCGCCATCCGAACGGTCTCCCCGGTCGACAGCCGCGCCACCTGGTCGCGGCAAACCACCTCGATGGGGGGCGCGCCCCCGGGCTCCGAACACACCTCGACGTGGTCGCCGCTGACGCGCACCGTCAGCCTGTGGCCCCGATACACCATCGGAAACGACAGAGCGCCCAGCGATTTCGGCCAGTACGGGCAGAAGATCAACTGGTCACGTCGGATCTCCAACCCGGTGAAGCAGCGCTGGAGCAGATCGACACTGCCGGCCATCGCGGCGAGATGGATCCCCTCGGCGGTGGTCCCGCCCTGGATATCGGCCACGTCCGAATCGAGTATCAGATCGAAGAATTCCATGGCCCGGTCTCGGTTGGCACGAGCGAGCACCCAGGAATGCACCAGGATGCTCAGCGTTGACCCATGCGAAGTCCTGGACAGGTAGTAGTCGATCGTCCGGGGAATCATCTCGGCGGGCAGCTCGTAGCCGAGGCGCCCGAGCAGTTCGCGGAGTTCGTCGGCCGAGAACAGATAGAACAGCATGAGCACATCCGCCTGCTTGGCCGCGCGATAGCGGTTGACGTCATCGCCCTCGGCCTCCAGTATCCGATCCAACCGCTGGATGTTGCCGTAACGGCGGCGGTAGTGGTCCCAATCCAGTTCACGCAGTCGGTCGTAGCCCTCGAACTGGCTGATCACTCCCTCGTGGAACGGTACGTACATCCGATGTGCCACCTCGTGCCAGCGCGGTGGTTCCGAAGGGTGCACGCGGAGTTTCTCCAGGAGTTCGGACCGTGTGCGGGGAGGCAGGGCCGCGAGCGCGTCCAGCGCCCGCAGGATGGTCCAGGCGGCCATGATGTTGGTGTACGCGTTGTTGTCGACACCGGAGCCCGGCGCCTGCGGGGAGCCCGAGTGGAATTCGTCGGGACCGATCACACCACAGATCACATAGCGGTCGCGCCGGGTGTCGTGGTCGGCCAGGCCGGACCAGAAACGCGCGATCTCCACCAGCAGTTCGGCGCCGTACTCGGCGAGGAACTCGAGATCGCCGGTGGCCTGGTAGTAGTGCCACACGGCGTAGGCGACGGCGGATCCGATGTGGTGTGCGCGGCTGCTCGGGTCCGGGTTCCAGCGACCCGACAGCGGGTTCAGGTGTAGCCGCTGGCTCTCCTCACGTCCGTCGCTGCCGGACTGCCAGGGGAACATCGCCCCCTCGAGGCCGGCTTCCGCGGCTGCCCGCCGCGCCTCCGGCAGGCGGCGGTGGCGATACCGCAGCAAGGACCGGGTCAGGACCGAAAAGCGCGGACTCAACACGGGGAAGACGAACAGTTCGTCCCAGAAGATATGCCCGCGGTAGGCCTCACCGTGCAGACCGCGAGCGGGCACACCCACATCGAGATCCACGGTGTTCGGCGACACCGTCTGGACCAGGTGCAGCAGGTGCAGGCGCAGGACGCGCACCGCGTTCTCGTTGTGGTCGAGGTCGATGTGCAACCGCGCCCAGAGGTGATCCCATGCCCCCACATGCCCCTCGAACAACGCCGCGTAGTCCTCGGTTGCCGCCGCCCACCGCGCGGCCTCGTCCTCGGGCCCCGACGAGGCGGGATCGCGTCCGGTGAACACCCCCACCATCTTTTCCAGAACGACGGAGTCGCCGGCGCGTACCTCGACATCGAATTCGTGTCCTATGAACCCGTCACCGCGAACCGTTTCCCTTGCCGTCTCGATCGGCTTTCCGTTACGGCGCAGTATGTTGCGCGTAGCCACCGCCACCGGTATCCGCGATCCGCTGGTCTGCGCGGCGACCAACACCGAATCATAGGACGGTGCTGCGGTCCGCACCTCGGTCAGATGTGTACCGGACAGGTCGCGGTAGCGTTCCACCAGACCGTTGCGGACCGTTCCGTCGAGCGTCGAGCGGATCCGCAACCGACCCGACCAGTTCTCGGCGGTGATCGTCGTCTCCAGCGCGCCCAGATGCGGGCGGTGCATGGCCGCGAACCGACGTTGGGTCACCCAGGTGATGCGCCCCGACTCGTCGCGAACCCGGAATCGGCGGAGCAGCTCCGCCCGGCGTATGTCCAATCGCTGCCGATATTCCAGCAGTTCGGCGGTGTCGAGATCGAACCGGTCACCGTCGTCGATCCGAAATGTCACCGGCAGCCAGTTCGGCAGGTTCACCAGGCTCTCGTTGTCGATGGTCTGTCCCGCTACGCGGTCCTGGAGCCGGTTGTACACACCGGCGACATAGGTGCCCGGGTAGTGATACTGCCCGGCGCGGCATTCCGGTGCCGCGCCACGGGTCGCGAAATAGCCGTTGCCGACCGTGCACAGCGCTTCGCGGAGCTTCTCCTGTCCCGGTTCGTAGCCCTCGAAAGTGAGCGCCCACGTATCCGCGCCGGAATCGCGCAGCAGCCGCATCATCCTTTCGAGAAGATCACGGACCCGACGTACCCCTGCGACGGAGAACCGGGCCGCGGTGAATCTGTCGGTGTTCTCGTCGTCACGCACGACAATGCCGAGACCGTCCCTCTCGACAACGTCGAAGGCGTCCTCATCGGTCATATCGTCGCCGAGATAGATCGGTAGCGCCGGAACGGCCAGACGTTCCAGAATCCAGCGCAGCGCGGCGCCCTTGTCCCAGTCGACATCCGGGCGCAATTCGACGATCTTCCGGCCGGAGGTAACCCGCAACCCTCGTTCACGCCCGACGTCGTAGACCGCGGCCGATACTCGGCCCACGGCCTCGTCCGATACAGTCCGGTAGTGAACGGCGACCGCGAACCGTTTGTGCTCGACCAGGGCGCCCGGGATGTCCCGCAGTCGATCGCGTAGCTCGTCCGCGGCTTCGGCCAACTCGTGCTCCACGCCGGGAACGGCATCGTGCACATGGCGCGTACCATCCGGTGCCATCAACTCGAATCCGTGGCTGCCGGCAAGCCAGACTCCGGAGACAGGCAGACGTTCACACAGGTCATCGAGATCGCGCCCGCTGATGACCGCGACAGGGCATTCGGCCGCCAACTCGGCCAGCGTCGCGTCCACGCCCTCGACCGGCCGGGCGGCCGCCGGGTCGGTGACGATCTCGGCCAGCGTGCCGTCGAAATCCAGGAGGACCGCAGCCTTCTCGGCGTCCAGTAGATCGGAGAACGCCGGCCAACGCTCGAAGACATCCGGAACCTCGGCTACCCGCCGAAGCCCGCCGAGAAGCCTTATGCGCGCCGCGTCGTCGACGGCGATATCGGCCCCGGCTGCCAGCAGCCGATCGGCGTGTGCCCCCCGGTCAATGCCTATGACCAGCGCGAAGCCCCCGTTTCTGCCCGCCGCGACCCCGGCTTCGGCATCCTCCACGACGACGACGCGCTCAGGTACGGCGTGCAGTCGTCGTGCCGCCTCGAGCAGCATCGCCGGATCCGGTTTCCCGGCAAGGCCCAGCTCCGCGGCGTCCACGCCGTCGACCCGGACGGAGAACAGACCGGCGAGACCGGCGGCCGCCAGCACCTGGGCACAGTGGCGGCTGGCGGAGAACACCGCTGTGCGGATCCCCTCGGAGCGAAGGCGCCGGATCAGCGCGACGGTCGAGGCGAACACCGATACGCCGTCGCGGGCGATTCGCTCCCGGAACAGGCGGTCCTTGCGGTTGCCGAGACCGCACACGGTCTCGGCCGTCTCCGGGTCGGTGGGATCACCCCAGGGCAGTTCGATGCCCCGGGCGGCGAGGAAATCGGCGACACCCTGGTATCGGGGCTTCCCGTCCACATACCTCAGATAGTCCGCCTCGGTGAACGGTGACAGATCACGGCCGGCTGCGGCCGGTCCGCCGGCCAGGTAGGCGTTGAACAACTCCGTCCATGCCGCGGCGTGAACCGTGGCGGTGTCGGTCACCACCCCGTCCATGTCGAAGATCACCGCGTCATGACGGCGCACATCGATTCGCGGCGATTCCGCCGCCACACTCTCCGTCACATCTTCAGTGTGAACCGGCCGGATGGCTTTCGACAGGAATCCGGGGCTGCATATCGGACCATGGGGTTCATTCGCCGACCTACCTGGACAAGGGCCCGCAAAACTCCACGGCCACGGCGGCTCGGGCACGCGGCTTCGTCGACATACCACCATGCCGGTCGGCGGCGAGGGGCCGACGAGCGGCAGAGCCTCATCTCGATCCCGTCGAGTACGCGCGAATACGCGCTCGCCCACGGCTTCACCGGCCCTGACGTGGGATGCCGACCTCGAATCGTTGGCCGATCGAAACAGAATTCTCACCGGGACGGGGCGGGCGGATCATAAAGTGTCAGGCAGTTCCGTCGGCTCAGGTGACAGGCGCTCAACGGTACGGCCGAGGATGGAGGCGAATGTCGAGCGATTCGGTATCCGGAAACGACAACGAGGGCGTCAGCCGCCGTGCCGCGCTCGGGTCCAGTGCCGCGGCATTGAGCGGAGCCGCGCTGGGCGCGGGGCTGTTCACCGCCACCGGCTGCGCGGACACGACGGCGACTCGGCTGCCGAACAGCGGTGAACTCGCCGAGAACCTGCAGAACTCTTCGCATCTGTTTCACCTCGGGTCCGCCGATCCGATGCGCTTCGATGGCGGTGCACTGCGGGGCGCCCACGAGGGCAACTTCCCGGCGCTGACCGGACAGCACGGCTCGGCATACCTCGCCCGGCTGGAGCCGGGCGGGATCCGTGAGCCGCACTGGCATCCCAGTGCGTGGGAGCTGAACTACCATATCTCCGGAACCGCGAAATGGACCATCCTCGGCACTCACTCCGACGGCAGCTACCGTACCGAGAATTTCGAAGCCCATCCGGGGGATCTGGTTTTCGCTCCACAAGGCTTCCTGCACTATTTCGAAAACGCGCGGACCGACACACCCCTCGAGGTCTTCATCGTTTTCAACACCAGCGCTGCCGAACCCGATGACGATATCGGTATCCGTGCCGCGATCAACGCCCTCCCCCGCTCGGTACTCGCCACCGTGCTGAACATCCCCGAGTCGGCTCTGGCCGAAATACCCACGGATGTCGAACCGGTCGTGATCACCAAGCGCCACTGACAGCGGGCGATCTCCTATCGCCACCGACCGCCGAACCCCGCGGCCGGCCGGTGAGAGATCTGCCGGTGTCCCTCCTCAGCGCGAACCGCGAACCGCGGACAGATACCGCGGCCGTTGCCACTCCTGTTCGATTTCATCGGGTAGGTCGGGAACCGTCCGACCGTACGCGGTCGCCAGCTCGGCCAAACCGACAGCGCGCACCGACCAACCGTTGCCGAGCAGCCATTGCTCCGGATCGGTTCTTTCGTCGCGGTAGAAAAGGTCGGTCGGGTCGATATCGCCGAACGGGTTCTTATCGAAGTATTTGGACTCGAGGTTCGCGAAATGGATGGTCGCCGCGCCCGTCGGGGCGCTTTCCACACCGAGGCGACTGCCTGGTACGGAGAGATTATCGATGCGTTCGAACAATGCGTCCTGCGCCGCGCCGGGCAGATACGGCAGCAGACCCTCGGCCGACCACACCGTGGCCTCGTCGGCATTCAGTCCCGCCGCCGAGAGCGCCGCGGGCCAGTCGTCGCGCAGGTCGACGGCCACGGTTCGGCGTTCGGCCTTCGGTATGGCCGCGTGTTCGGCGAGAACCCGATCTTTGAACTCGAGCACCTTGGGTTGATCGATCTCGAAGACGGTGGTTTCGGTGGGCCAGTCGAGCCGATAGGCTCTCGCATCCAGCCCCGCGGCCAGTATCACCGCCTGCCGGATACCGTCCGCGGCGGCCGTCAGGAAGAAGTCGTCGAAGAATTTGGTCCGAAATCCCATGAATCCGGGAACCAACGGCGTATCACCGATCTTCGGCGGGTCGGCCAGTAGTTCCAGGAAATGTGGTTCGCCCGCGGCATGGACGAACAGCGGCGCGTATTCGTCGCGGATCAATGGATCGGGATGGTCCGATTCCACTGCCCGGAACGTCGCGACCCCCAGCGCGGTGAGTCCCACACTGGTGACGATGTCCCATGCGTCTCCGTCGGTTCGAATGGCCGAAACACCTCCCCGATCGGGTCTTCGGATATGGATATGACAATTGTTCGGGCAAAAGAGCGGGCCTCGGGTAGCGGTACGGACCCGCCGGCCCGCGGCAAACCGCAAGTCACGACAACCGCAGACAATTCTATGACCGGCCCGCAGGATCGAGGGGCCCGGCACCGTTGCGGCAACGCGGCATTTGCGATCCGATCCGTACTCGCGATAACGATCTCGCATCCGCCGGCGCCGTGTCCACGACTGCGAACCCGCACCGATGCCGGGCCCCTCGCCCTCCACGACCGGTCGCTGCGAGATCCGGGTCGATTGGCCACACCGGAATCGGCCCGGTCCGACCGCACCGGCGGTAACACGACCGGGCTCGGCCGGCGGTCGACGTGTACGTGGTGATCGCGCCCGACGGCCGGTGTCGACGTCACCGACCGCATATTCCCGTCCGCTATCAGCCCGGGGTTCGCACGGGCGCGACCGCGGGACCGTCGATCCCGCACTGCGGCAGGCAATCGACGTTGCCCAGGTAGGGTTCACGCCGCTGCGGCGGTAACAGCACCGCGGCCAACAGTGCGCCGGTGAGCAGCAAACCAGCACAGATCCGCATCGCGGTGGCGAAACCGGAGTCGAAGGCCGCCGGATCGTCCAGCGCCCCCGAGATACCGGCCGGCCCAGGCAACGCCGCCACCGCGAGCAGTTGCGCCGTCCGGGCGACGGCATTGTTCACCCCGGAGGCGATACCCGCCTCGCTCGCCGCCACCGCACCGAGCACCGCCCCGGCGAGCGGGGCGATCAGCACCGACAGCCCGAGACCGAAGACGAGCACCCCGGGCAGCACATCGACCGGATAGGACGCGCCGGGCCCGATCCGCAGCAGCAGCACCAGCCCGCCCGCGGCGAGGATCGGCCCGAGCGTCATAGGCAGCCGGGGGCCGTGCCGCTGTGCCCACCGGCCCGCGGGTGCCGGGAGCACCAGCATCAGCAGAGTCACCGGAACAGTGGCGACTCCCGACAACAACGGCGAATAACCCGCCACCAACTGCAGCTCCAGAACCAGCAGGAAGAACACCCCACCGAGTGCGGCGTATACCGCGAAGGTAACCAGGTTGGCCGCGGTGAATGTCCGCGAGGCGAACAGCGACGGCGGGACCAGCGGGTGGTCGCTGCGCACCTCGATCACCACGAACACCGCGAGCAGCAGCCCGCCGGCGGCCACGAGCAGCGGTATCGCGTCGATCAGTCCGAGGGTCAGCGCCCCGAGCGCCGCCGCGACCACCAGCGCGCCGGGGACATCGAGCCGGGCGGCGGCGTTCGGGTCACGGCTCTCCGGCACATGCCGCAGCGGTACCAGCACGACCACCAGCACCAGCGGCACATTGATGAAAAAGATCGACCGCCACCCCGTCACCTCGATCAGCCGGCCACCGAGAAACGGTCCGAACGCGCCGGCCACCCCGCCGAACCCCGACCACAGACCGATCGCCGCACCCCGGCCATGGTTGTCGATGGATGCGGAGATCAGCGCGAGGCTGCCCGGTGTCAGCATGGCACCGGCCAGGCCCTGCAACACCCGCGCGACCACCAGCATCTCGATACTCACCGCCGCGCCACACGGCAACGACGCCGCGGCGAACGCCATGGCACCGGCGACGAATACCTTGCGCCTGCCGAACCGGTCGCCGAACGAGCCACCGAGCGGGATGAACGAGGCGAGTGCCAGGGTGTAGCCGTTGAGTGTCCACTGTAATCCGGCGACATCGGTGTGCAGTGCGGCGCCGATACGGGGCAGGCGATATTGATGACGGTCGCGTCCAGTGACGCCACCGACGATCCGAGGACTGTGGCCAGCACGATCCAGCGGCCGGTGGACGACCCGAGCCGGGGCAGCTCGGTAGTGCTCACGTCACCGAAGATACGGATACCGGCGGGTCGAAACCCCTCGACATCCCACGCCTACCGCGAAACGAACCGGTACGGGTACAGCATCCGGTCTGCGATATCTGTAACCGTCACCGTGCCGACCCTGGACAGGCTCCTCGAAGCCATACGAGCAAGGGGTCGGGTGGGCCTCAGTGCCGATGCGCGTTGCGCTCCGCCCACCAGGCGGGGGCGTCGACGAAGTGGTTGTCGAACTCGTCTTGGGCCGCGGCGAGTTCGGCCATCGTGGATTCGCCCGCGGCGATCCGCTCCAGCAATCGGAAGTACTCGAAACGCTGCACGCCGGGCGCGAGCACGATCAGGACCCGCGCCGTGCTGTCCGGGGCGGCACCGAAGGCGTGCGGCATGAACTTCGGCACCACGATCGAACCTCCCGCGCCGACGGTGGCGATCCGGTCGCCGGCCAGTAGTTGCAGTTCGCCCTCAGCGACGTAGAACAGTTCGTCGGAACGGGTGTGGTAGTGCGGCGCCGCGCCGTCCGCACCGCGCTTCAGGCCGACCTCGAGTGTGCTCAGTCCACCACCCGCTTCTTCGGCATCGATCAGCAGTCGCATGGTGACCGATTGCGTGCTCAAGATCTCCGCGTCCTGCGGCTGCCGGATCGCGACGTCTTTGCGCGGGGCGGGAATGTTCATCTCGGACTCCATGTGATTTGGTAGTTGATAATTCAGTGTCGAACTATATCCCACCGAATAGAATTGTGTCCATGACCGAACGGAAGACCGATCCCGTAGACGCGATCGTGGCGCAGTGGCGGCGCGAACGACCGGACCTCGACCTCGAGGCGATGGCCATCGCCGGCCGCCTGAGCAGGCTGTTGCTGGTCGCGGAGCGCGAGATCGAGACCGTGTTCGGCAGACACGGTTTGCGACGGGGCGAGTTCGACGTGCTCGCGGCACTGCGCCGTGCGGGCGAGCCGTTCGAGCTCAACCCGTCGAAGCTCGCCGATACCCTGATGCTTTCCCGAGCGGGCATGACCGGGCGACTGGACCGGCTGGAATCGGTGGGGCTGGTGCGTCGCGTCGCGGACACGCACGACCGCCGGGCGGTGCGCGTGGCCCTCACCCGGGCGGGGCAAGAACTGGTGGACACCGTGGTCACCGAACACGTGGCGAACGAGACCAGGATTCTTTCCGCGCTGACCGCCGGTGAACGGCGGGAATTGGACCGCCTCACGCGAATCCTGCTGAACAGTTTGGAAACAGACGCGTAGTCGCGGTGGCTCATGCCGCCGCGCACCGTCGAACCGCGCTCTACATGGGCGAACTCGCGCCGCGATGAGGTAGCTCGATACTCGTGTCCCGGGGGCGGCATAGGCCTACCGTGGATTTCCGTGCCGAAGGTTTCGGCACGGTATTCCAAGGAGGACATGATGATCGACGTCATCACTTTCCGTGGCAACGGCGAGCCACGCAACTCCGACGGAACGCCCGCGGGCATGCTGCACGACGTCACAAAACTACTCGACCCCGCCAGGTTCACCTGCTTCGAACCGGATTGGCCCGCTTCGGTGGGTCCCGCGCCGGAGGTCTGGGGCCCTTCGCTGGACACGTCGGTGCGGCTCGGCATCGCCGCCGGGGTGAAGGCGATCCAGGACTCGCCGAATGTCTGCGGGCTGTTGGGCTATTCGCTCGGCGGCATCTGCACCACCCGCATCCTGGAAGGCGTCCAGGCGGGCACGCACAAGAACCTCGACGGTACGCCCCTGGAGATCGCGTTCGTGGTGAATATCGCCAACCCCTTGCGCCGCGCCGGACAATCGGTCGGGAACCTCTGCCCCGCGTCGACATTCGGCCTGCACGGGCAGCGGGGCGCGTGGCCTGCCACGGTCGCGGTACGCGAATACGCCAATCCCGGCGATATCATCACCGCCTCCCCGGCGGATTCGCCGTTGCGCATCATCGACGTGGGCATCTCACCGTTCTCTTTCGTCGAAGGCGCGCGCATCGGCAATGTCGCGCCGCTGATCTTCGCCGAACTACTCGAAGTTCTGCTGCGCGATCCGATCGCGAACCTCGCGCGCTACACGGCCGCCGTGCGCGGTGTCATCGGCTATCTGACACCGTGGCCCGAGGGCCAACACGTGCTCTATTCGGCACATGACATGCCGGGGACGAATATCCTCTGGACCACGCACGCCGCCGAGTACATCAACACGACCTACTAGCACTCGGGCGGTCGACACGGCGCGACGCTTCGATGCCGAGATCCTCACCGAGCGTCGCCGCTGTGCGCCGCGGTGGTCGCATCGCCCCAATACACCGCCCGCAGTTCGGTTTTCAGCACCTTTCGCCGGCGTTGCACGGCAGCTCCGCAACCACCGCGATCTCCTTCGGACACTTGTAGCGGCGGCGTGGCGGCGCTCCTGGCCGGAGGGACAGTGCTCGTAGGACGCTCACCGCCGGCGATGGGTCTCAGGTCGCGCGGCGGGCGCGAGCACGTCGTTTGCCTTCGTGCATCGCCTGGACCCGGGGCACCGGGATGGTGTGGCCTTCGGCAACGAGGTCCGCCGGAAGCCGTTGCGGGTCGGGCATGGCAACGGACCACGGATCCGTATCCCTCAGTAGGACCGGCGCCGTGCGTACGGTGAAATCCGCCGGCACCACATCATCGAGGTCCGTCCACGCGAGCGGGAACGATACGGGGGTGCCAGGGCGAATGCGCGGACTGTACGCCGCGACGACAGTCGCTCCACCGGCCCGGGTCGCGTCCAAGAACACCCTGCCCTCGCGGTCGTCCTTGATGAACGCCGTGGTGGCGAAACCGGGATCGATGCGCTCGGCCCGGGAGGCGATCGCGCGAGTGGCCGCGGCCGCGTCCTCGACCGGCGTGTCGGGATCGATCGGAACGAACACGTGCACGCCCTTGGCACCGCTGGTCTTCACCGCGCCCGCCAACCCCGCGTTCGCCAGTGCCACGCGAATCAGTTTCGCCGCGTCCACGGCGTGTCGGAAGGTCTGCCCCGGGGAGGGGTCGAGGTCGAGTACCAGATGCGTCGGCCCGAGAGCATGGTCGGCCGAAACGAGCGCCGGGTGGTACTCCACGGCCCGCTGGTTGCCGAACCACAACAGCGTCCGCATGTCGTCGCACAACGCATAGGAGATCTCCCGCCGCGAACTCTCCGCCCACACCGTCACCCGCCGAACCCACTCGGGGGTGTATTTCGGCAGGTTCTTCTGCATGAACGGCTCCTGCCCCGGCCGAACACGCACCACCGAAAGCGGCCGCTCCCGCAACACCCGCACCAGGTGCTCCCCGAGCATCTCGAGATAGTCCAGCAGGTCGCGCTTGGTCGCCTCGGCCCCATCGAACAGCGGCTGATCGAGATTGGTCAAAGCCACCCCGTGACGGACCTCTTCGCTGCCCATGGGCCCACCATGCCCGCCCGCAGTGCTCAGGTCAATCGGGCAAACCATTCGGGAAACCGCATACCGCCGCCGCGTTGCGGCCCCCGGCGACACGATCCGCCACCCGTCCGCGTCTCCTCCCCCGATCACGACCACCGACCCCCGCTCCAGGTTCCTCGGACCGCCCGCCGGCAGTATATTCCGGCGTATGACAACGCCTTTCCCGCAGTGGCAGTGGGGTTCGCCGAACAGTCCCCTGTCCCGCGTGGCAGTCAGGTTTGCCGCGACCAGGCCCGGGTCCTGGATGATCCGTACCATCACACCGCTGGATCGGCGGCTTCTGGAGCGCACCGACGCCAAGTACACGCTCCTGGGCCCGGTCGGCGCGCCGGTGAGAGCATTCCGGAAAGCGAACCGGTGCGTGGTATCGCCGAGGCTCGCACCGGCTCTGCCCAACGCCACCTCGAGTCGGCGCAGCTCTTGCCCCAGTGCGGCAGCGGCAGCCGAATCTGGCGTCTTCACCGGCCGAATGGTTCCATGTCCCCAGCTCCGGCACGATCGACACCGACGCCGATGGAATGTGTTACGCCGAATACGGCCGACGTGCGACCACGTCGCGGCGGAACCGATGGACCAGACCACGATCGCGCCCGGGCACGCCTACACCGGAATGGGGATCCCTGGAAACGGCCACCGTCCTGCCACTACGGCTCGACGTCACCGGCGCAGCCGGACAACGCCGTTATCGATGAGCGAATCGCTTTCGACCACGAAGTACCCGAGGTTTTCCGCACCGATGACACCGGCGAGGGCGAGGACCTGATGCGAGCCCGCCGGGTAACGGCGATCACTCTCGCACCTGCGGCGGCATCCTGTTCGACGATGCCGCACGCCCGGCCGTAATGCACGCGGTCGAGCGGGTCCTCGCCCCGGGAATCCGAACCTCGGGCACGGCTACTGGACGGTACGGACGATCGCCGGCGTCGGGCCGGTCCTCATGCGGGTCGGCGTTGGGGTCGCCGCAGGCGGGGCCGGGCAGCGGCCCCCGATGTGCGGGGTCCGAGCGGGGCAGGCGCCGACAAATGCTTGACTCATTCCAGAAAACGGACAAGACTTTCAGGCGTGCATACAGCCACGGAATTCCAGCAGATGCTGCGGGGAGTTTCGCTGCGCGTGACCGCTCCGCGTGTCGCGGTGCTGAGCGCGGTGCACGATCACCCGCACGCCGACACGGACTCGATCATCCGCGCCGTGAGGTCCCGCCTGTCATCGGTCTCCCACCAGACGGTGTACGACTCGTTGCGCGCGCTCACCACCGCGGGCCTGGTCCGGTGCATCCAGCCGTCCGGCTCGGTGGCGCGTTACGAGGCGCGGGTCGGCGACAATCACCACCACGTCGTATGCCGAGCGTGCGGGTCGATCGCCGATGTCGACTGTGCGGTCGGGAAGGCCCCCTGTCTGACCGCATCCGACGACCAGGGCTTCTCGGTCGAGGAGGCCGAAGTCATCTACTGGGGTCTATGTCCCGATTGTGCGGCAGCACAACCTCTTTGATCGCCTACCGCACCACTCACCCAGGAAGGAATATCGTGACATCCGATAGCCGTCCACCCGCTCCCGACACCGGAACTCGAAGCGCAAGCGAGAGTGAGAACCCGGCAATCCCGTCCCCCACTCCCAAGACCGACCATCGCCCCCGCACCAACAAGGACTGGTGGCCGGAGCAGATCGATGTCTCGGTGCTGCACGCCCACTCGTCCAAGTCCAACCCGCTGGGCGAGGATTTCAACTATGCCGAAGAGTTCGCGAAACTCGACGTCGAGGCCCTCAAGGCCGATGTCGCGGCAGTCCTGACCGATTCACAGGACTGGTGGCCGGCCGACTACGGAAACTACGGTGGCCTGTTCATCCGGATGAGCTGGCACGCCGCGGGTACCTACCGGATCGCCGACGGACGCGGCGGCGGGGGTCAGGGCGCCCAGCGTTTCGCGCCGCTCAACAGCTGGCCGGACAACGCCAGCCTGGACAAGGCTCGCCGACTGCTGTGGCCGGTCAAGCAGAAGTACGGCAATAAGATCTCGTGGGCCGATCTGCTGGTATTCGCCGGCAATGTGGCCCTCGAGTCGATGGGGTTCGAAACCTTCGGCTTCGGGTTCGGCCGCCCCGATATCTGGGAGCCGGAAGAGATCTTCTGGGGCCCGGAGGACACCTGGCTCGGCGATGAGCGCTACAGCGGTGACCGTGAACTGACGAACCCGCTCGCCAACGTCCAGATGGGCCTGATCTATGTAAACCCCGAGGGGCCCAACGGTCGGCCGGATCCGGTGGCCGCCGCCCGGGACATCCGCGAGACGTTCGGCCGTATGGCGATGAACGACGAGGAGACCGCCGCACTCATCGTCGGCGGCCACAGCTTCGGCAAGACCCACGGTGCCGGCGACCCGGGGCTGGTCGGCGCCGAACCGGAAGCCGCCCCTATCGAACAGCAGGGCCTGGGCTGGAAGAGTGCCTACGGCACGGGTAAAGGCAAGGACGCCATCACCAGCGGCCTGGAGGTTGTCTGGACATCCACCCCGACCAAGTGGGACAACGGCTTCCTGCAGAACCTGTACGGCTACGAATGGGAGCTGACCAAGAGCCCTGCCGGGGCATGGCAGTGGAAGGCGAAGGACGGCGCCGGCGAGGGCACCATCCCGGATCCGTTCGATGGCCCCGCACGTAACCCGACCATGCTGACCACCGACCTGGCGCTGCGGGAAGATCCGATCTACCGGGAGATCACCCGCCGTTGGCTGGATCACCCCGAGGAGCTGGCCGACGCGTTCGCCAAGGCGTGGTACAAACTGCTGCACCGCGATATGGGGCCGATCAGCCGCTATCTCGGTCCGTGGGTTCCCGAGCCGCAGCTGTGGCAGGACCCCGTTCCCGCCGTCGATCACGAGCTGGTGGGTGAGCAGGATATCGCGGCCCTGAAGAGCAAGGTTCTCGAGTCCGGCCTGTCGGTCGCGCAGTTGGTCAAAACCGCTTGGGCGTCGGCGGCCAGCTACCGCAGCACCGACAAGCGCGGTGGCGCCAACGGCGCTCGGATTCGACTGGAACCGCAGAAGAGCTGGGAGGTCAACGAGCCGGAGGAACTGGCCAAGGTACTGCCGGTGCTGGAGCAGATCCAGCAGGACTTCAACAGCTCGGCCACCGGTGGTAAGAAGGTCTCACTGGCCGACCTGATCATCCTGGCCGGGTCCGCGGCGGTCGAGAAGGCGGCCAAGGACGCGGGACACGACATCACGGTGCCGTTCGCACCCGGGCGGACGGATGCGACCCAGGAGAACACCGATGTGGAATCCTTCGCGGTGCTCGAACTGCGAGCCGACGGATTCCGCAACTATGTGCGGGTCGGCGAGAAGGCTCCGTTGGAGCGTCTCCTGGTCGACCGGGCGTACATGCTGGACCTGACTGCTCCGGAGATGGCGGTGCTCATAGGCGGCCTGCGCGCCTTGGGCGCCAATCACGGCGGCACCGAACACGGCGTGTTCACCGAACGGCCGGGCGTGCTGACGAACGACTTCTTCGTCAACCTCCTCGACCAGAACACGGAGTGGAAGGCGTCCGAGACGGCGGAGAACGTCTACGAAAGTTTCGATCGGCGCTCCGGCCGGACCAAATGGACGGCCACCGCCAACGATCTCGTCTTCGGATCGCACTCGGTGCTGCGTGCAATGGCCGAGGTGTACGCGCAGCAGGATTCCGCGGACAGGTTCGTGAACGACTTCGTTGCCGCGTGGGTCAAGGTGGTCAACAACGACCGGTTCGACCTCGTCTGATCCGTATCGACCGAACCAGGCCGACCCTACGGGGTCGGCCTGGTTCGTTTCACCTCCGGTATCGGATCGGCTTCGCACAGGGCTTCACCGCGACGGTACGCCGAGGGGTTGGGCGGTGAATCCGTCGATTGCCGCGATCGCCCCACCGAGGGCCGCGCCGGCGATCACGGCGGCCATCGCCAAGGCATACGAGCACTCCCCGCCGGAACCGTGGAGGGATGCGGGTTCGGCGAACCGTGGGAACGGCACTTCGATCGGCAGTGCTTGCGAAGCTCTATTCTAGTACTAGAATAAGAACGTGGAACTCACCCCGTCCGAACTGACCGTCCTCGGGCTGATCGTCGAATGCCCTCGGCACGGCTACGACCTGGAGCAGGTCATCGAACACCGCGGCATCCGCCAGTGGACCGAAATCGGGTTCTCATCCCTCTACTATCTGCTCGCCAAGCTCGAGAAACGCGGGCTCGTCCACGTTCCCGACGAACCCGCGACCGCGAAGTCCCGACGCGTCTTCCACGCCACGGCCGCGGGGCGGGAGGTCGCCGCCCGCAACGCACTCGCGATCATCGCGGAGTTGCGCCCCGTCCCGCACCCCCTCCTGGTGGGCGTCTCGAACCTGTCCCTGCTCTCGGAACGGGACTATGCGCGGGCGCTGCGCGAACGACTCGCCCACATCGACGCTCGTATCGCCGCCGTCGAGGCGGCCGAGGCGACACAAGCCCCCCTCGCATTACCGGCACGCGAGGTGTTCTCCTACTCACTGAGCCTCTTGGAGGCAGAAAGGTCGTGGCTCGCGGCGCGAGTCCAGGTGCCCGATGACGGACAAGATTGACTTCACAAGGGAAATAGCGGCCTACCGCGCAAGACAAGGCCGGCTCCACATGGTGGACGTACCCGATCTGCAGTACCTCATGATCGACGGCCACGGCGATCCCAACACCGATCCGGCCTTCACCGACGCGGCCGAGGCGCTCTACCCACTGGCCTACAAGCTCAAATTCGCCTGCAAGCGAACCCTGGGCCGCGACTACGTCGTCATGCCCCTGGAAGCCCTGTGGTGGGCCGATGACATGGACGCGTTCACGGCCGCACGCGACAAGTCCCGGTGGGATTGGACGCTGATGATCATGACCCCCGACTGGATCGACCAGGACATGTTCGCCGACGCCGTCGAACAGATCGCGGCCAAGGACCACCCGCGGCGCCTCCGCGAGGTTCGCCTGGACTCGCTGTCCGAGGGCCGCTGCGTGCAGACGCTACATGTCGGCCCCTACGACAGCGAGGCAGAAGTACTGGCACGGATGCACCACGAGTTCATCCCGGACAACGGGCTCCGGATGGTCGGCAAACACCATGAGATCTACCTCAACGACTTCCGCAAGGTCGCACCCGAGAAGCTCCGCACCATCCTCAGACAGCCGGTCGGTGCGGCAGCCTCCCGAACCGGCATTCGACAGTACGAACGCGCGTAGCGGGTGCCGGTGATCGGCCTGCCCCTCGGTGGGGTCGCCGATCCGGCGACCCCACCGAGGGGGTGTTCGGTTGTCGAAATCGTCTACGCCACTTCGTAGCCGGCCTTCTTGCGGGCCCACACCGCCGAGGCCGAGGCCACCAGGCCGACCACCGCGACCGAGGTGACCAGGTACAGCCCGGGCCGATAGCCCGCGATACCGTCGGCGGCCGCACCACTGATCAGCCCTGTGGCGATGGCGAGGACCACCGCGCCGCCGATCTGGAACGAGGTCTGCACCAGCCCGGAGGCCAATCCCTGCTCGTGGTCGGCGATACCTTCGGTGGCCTGCACCATCACCGTGGAGAACCCGAGCGCGAAACCGAGGCCGAGGAGCAGGAACGCGGGCAGGTAGTCGACGGCATAGTCGGGGTCGGCGCTACCGCCGCGCGCCAGGAACCACATATAGCCGGCCACGAAGGAGGTCAGCGCGGCGAGGATCATCGGCGTGGTACCGAACCGGTCGATGAACGTACCCGCGATCGGCGAGAGGATCGCCACGATGATGCCCGTCGGTGCCATTGCGAGCGCCATCTGCAATGGTTCCCACTGCAGCGTGTTCTGCAAGTACAGCGACACGATCGTCTGGAAACCGAGATAGGAGCCGAAGATGGCCAATGCGGCCAGGTTTGCCCGTACGATCGTTTCGACCTTGAAAATGCTCAGCCGGACCAGCGGGTGGCTCACCTGGTTCTCCACCACGAAGAACATGCCGAGCAGGCCGACCGCCAGGATGGTGGTCGCGACGACGCCGGCGGTGAAGCCGGTCTCCGGCACGGTGACGATCGTGTAGACCGCCGAGAGCATTCCGCCGGTCAACAGCGCGGCACCGGCGAAATCGATACGCCCCTCCTCCTTTTCGATGTGGCGCGGCACCACGAAGTAGGCCGTGATCACCACGGCGGTGACGACGACCACCGGCAGGTAGAAGGTCAGCCGCCAGTCGATGCCGGTGAGCAGGCCGGACATGATCAAACCGGAGGCATATCCGGTCGCGCCGAAGATGGTGAAGATCGACAGCGCCCGGTTGCGATCCGGACCCTCTTTGAATGTGGTGGTGATAATCGAGAGAGCTGCCGGTGCGGTGAACGCGGCGGCCACACCCTTGATGATGCGGGTGGCGATCAGCAGCCCACCGGCGTCGACGAGCCCGCCGACGAGTGAGGCGATACCGAAGACCACCAGGGCGGCCAGGAAGACCTGCCGTCGGCCGAGCAGGTCGGCGGCGCGTCCCCCGAGCAGCAACAAACCGCCGTAGCCGAGGATGTAGCCGTTGACGATCCATTGCAGCGCGGATGTGTCCATGCCCAGGTCGTGGCCGATGGACGGGAGCGCCACACCGACCATGGACACATCGAGGGCATCGAGGAACATCGCCAGGCCGGCGACGAACAGAACGGCCCAGAGTGTGGGTCCCCAACGGCCTGCGGGGGGTTCGAGCGAGGCGGAAGCGGTCGAGTTCTCGAGCGCGGTTGCTGTTGCGGTCACAAGGGCAATTTAAATGCACATGCATTGAATGTCAATGCATGTGATGCTCAAGCATGTAATGCGCGTGCATTAAATGACTTGACATGATAATCTCTGGTCATGTACCACGACTCCGACAACGATGTCTGCGCGAAGTGGTCCGAAACCCTCCGCCGCTATCACGGCACCTCCTGTGAGCTGGAGAGTGCGCTACAGGCACAGCATCAACTCGGACTCAGCGAGTTCGAACTCTTGCAGGTACTCGGAGGCCGCTGCGGCGGGGAACCGGCAGAGAAAGTCAAGATGAAGGACATCGAGGCCGAGATGTACCTGAGCCAGAGCGCCCTGTCGCGTACCGTGACCCGGCTCGAGAAGGCCGGCCTGGTGGAGCGGGCGGCCTGCGACTTCGACCGACGCGCCAACTTCCTGAAGCTCACACCGGAAGGCCGGAAACGGCTGCACGACGCCCGCCCGACTCATCTGGAAGTCCTGCGCAAACACTTGCTCTGAACGCGTCGGCCCTTCGGCCCGACCCCACGGCGGTCTCCGCTCGACGCTGCCTTTCGCGCGCCGGGCAGCCGGCATTCGATGCGCCGGCGCCGAAACCCGAAGCCGGCCCGACAGGCCATCTCTTGCTCCCCATCGCCGCCTACCCGGTGGCGGGAGGTTTGGGCGTATCGGGGTGCAGCGATGTCACGCCGGGTGTCGGTCGCGGCTCCACCTCGCCGGGGTACCAGTCTCGATCGCAACGATACCGGGCCCCATCAGCTCCATCCCCCGGAAGGAACGGGGGATCCCCTCGTACGCGCGGGCTTCCATCTCGATACCGCTCTGCCGATATGCCCGCACGCTGCCTTCCACCATGGCCGGGTCGAAATCGGTGGCCAAGTGTGTCATCACATCCCCGCCAGGAGTCGACCACTCCGATCCGCACGGGCACACCACAGCCGAAACAGGGTTCTCCTCTCGATCGGCCCCGGCCCATATCCGGTGGTCACGGAGCGGTGGTACGGGAACCGACACCGGACAGCCGGCCTCCTGCCGAGTTGCCGGGCCGAATCCGACCGGAAGCCGGTGCGGCACAGGCGTATCCGTCGTCGACACTGGGGCGCCGGACGCAGGATCACTCGGATTTACCATGCTTCAGCGGCTCATCACGTTACTCTGAGCCGATGCGATCTCGGCTTCATCGGTACCTCCTGGTCTCGCTCGCTTCCGCCGTGTCGACCCTGCTGATCTACTCGAACTCCCCCGCCACCCCGCCGCTACAACCGACCGCCGCCTTGCCGGCGCTGGACTCGGGATTCCTCTGGGGCGTCGCAACATCGGGATTCCAGTCCGAAGGGCATGCGCCCGACAGCAACTGGACCCGGTATATCGCCGCGGACCCCGGGTACGACCGACTGCAGGACTCGGTCGACTTCTACAACCGCTACGCATCGGACATCCGGCTGGCGGGCGCGTTGGGGGTTCGTGTCTTCCGGATCGGAATCGAATGGGCCCGGCTACAGCCGGCGCCGGGAGTCTGGGACGACGCCGCGTTCCGCTTCTACGATGCCGTCGTCTCGAACATCGTGCAGGCCGGAATGCGGCCGATGATCACCCTGGACCACTGGGTGTACCCGGGTTGGGCCGTCGACCGCGGCGGCTGGCGCGGCCCCGACATGGTCGCCGACTGGCTGGCGAACATGCGCAAGGTCGTCGACCGTTACGCAGCTGTCGATCCGCTGTGGGTCACCGTGAACGAGCCGGTCGCCTACATCGCGCACGAGACCCGCAGGGGCGCCGCCGACGCGCCCCAAATGCTGGACCGTATCGCGCAGGCGCACAACGCCATCTACGACCACATCCACCAGGTTCGGCCAGGCGCCCAGGTGACCAGCAACATCGGCTACGTCGCCGGCTCGGAAGCCCAGGTCAACGGGGCCCTCGTCGACCGTATCGCCGGCCGGCTCGATTACGTGGGTATCGATTACTACTTCGCCTATGATCCGGTGCGGTCGCTGCTCGAGTCCGTCATGAGTGCCAGTGGGTCCGCGATCCCGAACCTGCCGGGACCGCAGATATGGGAGTTACCGTTGCGCACGGAGGGCATCTACTTCGCGCTGCAGTACTATTCGCGCCGTTTTCCGGGCAAACCGCTCTATATCGTGGAGAACGGCATGCCCACCGACAACGGCCGTCCTCGCTCCGACGGCTACACCCGCAGCGACCATCTCCGCGATACCGTCTACTGGATTCAGCGCGCCAAAGCCGATGGCATCAACGTGATCGGCTACAACTACTGGAGCCTTACCGACAATTACGAATGGGGAAGCTACAACCCCCGTTTCGGCCTCTACACCGTGGATGTGCGCAACGACCCGGGCCTCACCCGCCGGCCCACCGACGCCGTAGGCACCTACACGCAGATCGTTGCCGCGGGCGGTGTTCCCGCCGGTTACCGCCCGACCCGCGGCCCATCCGTCTGCTTCCTCGTCGATCCCCCGGCCAGCTGCCTGACCCCGATCGCAGACCCGGTGCGATAACGCGGATATCGGGCCGCTTCGCGCACCACCGGGCCGGCGTTGCGACGGGCCGGGTTTCATGCCGTCACGGATGACACGAACTGTCGTCCGGGCTCGCCTCGTCGGGGTGACGGTGTGATACGGGCGACCGCTCCGGTTTCGAGTGCTGTCCACAGTGCGCCGTCGGGTCCGACGGTGATGCCGTAGGGACCCGCCCCGGTGTCGGACAACGGGAAAATCCGAATGCCGCGGTCATCGCCCTGCTGCACCATCGATATCCTCTCCGTTCCTTCCTCATGGGGACCGGACCGACGTCCCGGTCGCCCGGCACGCCGGTTCCACCGTAGTCACGACGGGATCTTCGCCCCGACACAGGGCGACACTGTGCCCGCTACCCCATCATGGCAGCGGCCGAGGACGCGAGTTTCCGCGCCGTCCGGCTCATTTCGTCCGACGCGCCGACCCGCCGCTACTTCGCCGACCGCACCGACGGTTTGCGACCTGCGGAATCGGAGCAAATCCCGGTGGCCGCCCGCTGACACCCGCCGGCTACACGGGCAGCCTGGGGCGCGGGGTGAGATGGAGCGCGAACAGCAGGTCGGTGTTACGCACATACTGCGGTTGTTCGATACGGCGGAGGAGCCCTGATTGGCGTATCCAACTGTGGTGCCAATGGTGCAGTTCCGGAATGGTCACCCCACACCGCGTGGCGGTGGCCTGCAGTCGGTGGCCGGCCCCGCCGACGGCGCCGGCGAGAAGTTTCGGATTGGGCTGGGCGCGGGTCTCCTGGTACTCGCGGGCGGCGTGCAGCAGGGGACGTGCCGGCGTGGGTATCACCCACACGTACACGTCGGCCGCCCTGGCGCAGCCGATCGGGCCGGTGAAGATGAGCGCTTCCGGAGTGAGCGACACGCAGGGAATGGCATTGAGTTCCATGACGGTGGCACCGGTGAAGAGCACCGTGGTGAGGGCAGCGGCATCGACCGGATTGCCGGTTCGTGTCCGGACACGCTCGACCGTTCCCTCGTCGAGCCGTGTCGTGGTGAACCCGGGTCCCACCGAATATGTCAGGTCCGGTGGAAGGTCCAACCGCATACCGTGCAGCAGGAAGGCCGCCTGCGCACCGCGGAGCCGGGCAATGGTGTGCGCGCGGCCGGGGCTGTCGGAGACGAGTTCGCCGAGGAATCGGTAGAGGCCGAGCGTATCGTGCCATTCGTCGATCTGGCCCGCGTAAGGTCTGTCCGGAAGGCGTCGCCGAACCGCGCGCCGGGGACGCAGCACAGTGCGCATGTGTTCGGCCAGGGTCGCGTCATCCGGCCCGAGCCAGTTCGGGTCGGGCTTCTGGCCCGGGTCGTGCCGACAGGGACGACCGCCATGCGCGGTGAGCCATCGACAGGTCGAATCGATACCTTCGGTGTACACCGCGTCGACCCTGGCGAACTCCTCCGGTGACAGGCCACGGTAGGCGTCGGCGCGGAATGTGTCCACATCGCTGTCGGGGAGCCGGGGCAGCACCTCGTCTCCGGCAGCCATCGATACCATGGCAGTTCCCGCCTGCCCGGCGATGGCTTGCCGGTACCCGATTCTGCGTGTGGCGGCCTCCGGAATCTCCTTCCGTACCACGGGAGCGTTCCGCATATTGCGGGCCGCCAACCACTGCCATATTGCCCGTTCGGTCACCCCTAGCTTCCGCGAGGCGGAGCGCACATGGTCGGCGGACAGTCGTCCATCCTCGTCGAGCCGGATCAACCGATCCAGCACGGACAGACGCAGTGTGGGAATGCTGGCCTCGGTCACAGCAAAACCTCCTGGGCCCCAGGCCCATAACGAATTCCATTGGTCGTGCAATGCGGCGCATCGCACCGCAGACTTGACCGTGAAGGAAATAATCAACCAGACGTGCCAGGGGTTGACAAGAAAGAGGGCTCGACAAATATTTGCGCGAGGTTTCCGGGATTACACACAAAGGCTCCGGCCGAGATGTCGTGGCACGAGTCGTGCTGGCCTCGCCTCCGCCTCGCCCGACAGCTCCATGATGCGCGTCGGTTGCCGATCGTTCTGAAAATCCTACGCTTTGGATCGAGGTGTTCTCGACAACACCACCCGGCGTTGCCTCGGCGGCCGGACCCGAACAGACCCGATATAACCGACCCATCATCCGACCATCGACCAATCGTCGACGGAGTCCAACGATTGCGGTAGACAGGTTTCTCGACGCCGAGCGCCCAACCGGAATACGCGCCGAATACGAACTCGGACGGGATCGGAAGGTCGAAACGCAAGGAAGTTGGGACATACCCCGTGGGGCCGGCCAACTCGGCGGGCCGCCCCACCCGAAAGAAGCGGCGCACCATCGGGAAACGCTCCCCGGGGACAATCGTCGCGGCACCGGCAGTCCGGACGGCGAGTACCCGCGACCTGCCGCAAACATGAGGCATCGGCGAGTGGGATCTCTCACATTCCCGCGGTGACCCGATCGAGATTGGACGGCCGATGGTGGGTATGCCCGGCGTGACGGTGACGCAATGCGGCGCACCGGTGTGACAGTTCCCTATCGCGTACTTCGGGAGGGCTTGTGGCTTCAATGCTTTCGTTTCTCATGCTCATGCTCATGCTGCCGGGAATGGCGGCCCTCGCCGCGTATGTGACGGTGGTGGTCAGCGTGTGGCTCGAAGAGCGGCGCGAGGCCGACGATCCCGGGGCGCGTGTCGAGGCCCACCGTCCGTAGCGGACCTACCACACCCTGCCGGATCGTGGCCGATCCGCGGGTGGCCGCCGGTCACCGGACCCGCCGACCGGGTGCAGGCAGCGAGCGCCGACTTCCGGCGGCTCCGGACCGAACACACGGATACATCCACACGGCGAAGTGGCCGCTCACGGACCGACCCCCGGCGACCGAGCGGCTCAGCCCAGGTGGGCCGACAGCAGCCAGGCCGGCACCGACTTACGGCCGTGGGGCTCGTCGCGTATGCCCTCGAACCGGATGTTCGGGATGTCGGCGGAGGCCTCGAAACCGGCCGGCAGGTTCGCATGGATTCGCGCCTGCCTGATCTCGTCGACCACCCAGTACTCCGACACCGCATCGCGGAGCTCGTCCGAGGTGACCGGCGAGGGACCCGGTCCGGATACGTCGGGCAGGGCGGCCCGGTCGAAAACGAGCGCGAAGTACGACGCGTCCGGCGCGGCTGCGCGTGCGATCGACCGCAGATAGCCTTCCCGCGACTCGACCGGGATCGAATGGAACAGCGTGCTGTCGACAATGGTGCCGAAGCGGCCGTCGTAGCCGGTGAACGAGGTGATATCGGCGACCTCGAAGGAGGCGTTGACCAGGCCGCGCCGTGCGGCTTCGGCGCGGGCCAACTCGATCGCGGTCGGCGCGATGTCCAGCCCCACGGTGGTGTATCCCCGCTCGGCCAGATACAGCGAGACCGCCGCCTCCCCACACCCGACATCGAGAACATCACCATGGAATCTGCCCTGCTCGATCAGCGCGGTGAGCTCGGGCTGGGGTTCGCCGATACTCCACGGTGCTTTGCCGCCCGGCCCGAATGGACCGCCCGTTCCACGGTAGACCTCTTCGAATTCGAAATCGCCCGGTGTAGTCATAACCCACGACTATCAGTCGGCACGGCACATGTACATGTGACTCACCCACACTCTGGGCGCCACCCGCGTATCGACGGGGTCGGCTCGCGGGCATCGCCTCGGTGTCGGTGCCCCTGTTCCACCGACCCCTACGCGGTCCGCACCCGGCCCGCGATCGACGTGGGCGGCCCGCCAGGGAACGGTCGGACGGTATATCGGTGGTGTCGTCCATACCGCGTCCGGGCCGTACGCCCGATCCGTCCTGAACGGCACTACCGTTGAGCGCAACGGAGCCGGTCAGAACCTTACAGGAGGTAGCGGACGAAGCGCGGGCACCGGGAGCCGAGAACTCTTGCCAAGGCAGCCTTCCCACCGAGCTACCGGCCAGCGGCACAGGTCGCCGTAGCCATCGCCGACCGGGTACGGTGACCGGGTGCTGTGTTTCCGTGGGGCAGGAGCGAACGGATGGGTGTATCGCGCGACAGCGCCAGAGCCGGCCGGTGACCGGTTCGGCGATTACGTCGACACTCGAAATAGCGCAGCCGAGAACGTTTTCCGAGACTCAACGCGCTGTTTTCGTTAGTGTCTGGAACGAACGCTGATGCATTGCCGGGCAACCGCAGTGCCGAAGAAGTTGGGTGGTGGGCCGGTCACGATGCTGTCGCACGCGCGCATCCCCAGGAACGAGTTGATCTACTGTGGCTATTCGGTGGCATCTCCCCGAATTACTTGTTCGCGCATTCCATTCCGGAAGGGAGGAGACCCGCGGCCGGGTGGGTGTCCGGACCCGGCTGCTCTCCATCGTGCTGATCACCAGCGTCACCTTGCCGGCGGTCGGTGTCGGCACCGCGGCGTATCTGGTGAAAACCAGCCTGTCGGCAACGATCTGGGCCAACCTGATCAGCAGCACCACCACCCCAGTGATCTCGATGGTGCAGGCGTTCGAGGAGGAACGTCGGCTGTCGCTGCTGTACCTGGCGGGTGATCCGACTGCGGCGGACAGCCTCGTGGACGCGCGAAAGCGCTCGGATACCGCATTGGCCGCGGTGATCGCCAAGGGCGAGGCGGCCCAACGACTCGACCCCGATGGCTCAGCGGCCGACCTCGAGGCCTACCGCCCGTTGTACAACCGAGTTCCCGGAGTGCGCACCGTGATCGACGCACGGGCGATGTCCCGGCAGGAGTCGTTCGGGTTCTTCAGCGCGGTGATCGAGACCGTTTTCGGGGCGTCGCTGGTGGCGGCCCGGGTGGCGCCCAATGCCGGTATAGCCGTCGCGCTCGGTTACGGTATCGAACCGCTACGCGCCGCCGAGGCACTGTCGAAGGCCGATACCCTCGGCGCCGTAGCGCTTGTGCGCGACGAGTTGACGCCGGCTCAGCTGCTCGAATTCACGCGTCATGCGGGCCAGTTCCGGGAACAGGTCACGTATTCCGCTACGGTATTGCAAGATTCGCGCCTGGACCAACTGCAGGCCATCACCGACTCTCCGGCCTGGCAGCAGGTGACCGCCATGCAGGACGCCATCATCCTGCGCGGTCCGCTGCCGATCGACGCCTCCGCCGAGGACCGGACCGGCACCGGCTACGACACCGAGCAGTCCGGGGAATCCGAGACCCCCACCCTGCCGATGACCGTTCCCCAGTGGCAGGAAGCATCCGACCGGGTAAACTCGGCCCTGCTGAAGCTATGGGAGGACCAGAGCAGGGACGCCCACGCCATCGCACGCGCGGAGGGGACCGACACAGCGACGAAATCCCTGATCGGCGGGATCGTGGTGCTGATCCTCACCACAGTGGCCTTCATTGCCGCACTGGTCATGGCCGACCGATTCATCGCACGTATGCGCCGGCTGCGCAACGACACCCTGGAACTCGCGGACGAGCGGTTGCCCGACCTCATGCGGCGTCTCGACAACGGGGCGAACATCGATACGGCCACCGAAGTGGCGCGGCTGGATTTCGGCACCGACGAACTCGGTGAAGTGGCCGACGCGTTCAACCGAGCGCATGTGGCCGCCGTATCGGCGGCGGTGGCGGAAGCCAGGACACGCGCCGGTTTCCGAACGGTCTTTCTCAATATCGCCCGTCGCAACCAGCTGGCCGTGCACCGCCAACTGGCGCTGCTGGACCGGGCCGAACGCCGCGAGGAGAACGCCGATCAGCTCGAACTCCTTTTCCAGCTCGACCATCTGGCCACCCGGGCCCGGCGCCACGCCGAGAACCTCATCGTCCTCGGCGGTGAGCAGCCGGGCCGGCAGTGGCGCAAACCGGTTCCGCTGTGGGATCTGGTACGCGGCGCGGCGGCGGAGAGCCTGGACTACCCCCGGATCCATACCGAGCGCATACCCAAGGTGCATATCACCGGCCAGACCACGGCCGACCTGATCCATCTGCTCGCGGAATTGATGGACAACGCCACGGCGTTCTCGCCACCGCAATCCCGGGTCGAGGTGTCGGCGGCCGTCGTCGGCCGTGGTGTGGCGGTCGAGATCGCCGATAACGGTCTGGGAATGTCGGTGGAGGAGATCTCCGCGTGTAATCGGCTCCTGGCCGAACCCCCGGACTTCGGAGTGGCGGCGCTGACAGGTGGCACTCGTTTGGGACTGTTCGTTGTGGCCACTCTGGCCGCCCGGCACGGTGTCTCGGTGCGATTGTCGGGATCTGCCTCCGGCGGGATCATGGCGGTCGTGGTGGTTCCGAATATGCTCATCGCAGCCGAGGACTCCCCCGACGGCCCGACCGGTGAGCCCGCGCATACCGCGCCGGCCGGCACCACATCCCACGAAGCCCTCGCCACCGCACCATCCACGAGAGTCCCCGCGCCGTCGCGGCCTACCTCTGAGGCAGCGCAGCCGGTCACCGTCGTATCGACACCACGGCCCGACGCGGGCCCCCATCCCCCATTGCCGCGTCGGCGCCGACAGTCCGCCGACGCGGACACCGAGAAGATTCCGGTTATCGAGGAACCCCGTACACGCACACCCGAGCAGGCACGCAACCTGATGGCTGCTATCGAAGGCGGTACCCGGTCGGGACGCCGACCATATCCCGACTCGACCGCGACCGATCGAACTCGACAGGAAGGCGATGATGACCACTCCCCCGCGCACTGATCTGAGCTGGCTGCTGGAAGAACTGGTCAGCGGGTTGCCGGATGCCGAATCCGCGGTACTGCTATCCACCGACGGGCTGCTGATGGGCCATTCGTCCGGGGTGGACCGAACCGACGCCGAACGGTTCGCCGCGATGGCATCGGCCTTCCATAGCCTGGCGCGCAACGCCGGCAGCCACTTCAAGGCCGGCGGCGTCTGCCAAACCGTGGTGGAGCTCGATCGCGCGGTACTGTTCATCACCGCGGCCGGCGGTAACGCCTGCCTGGCCCTGTTGGCCTCCGATGCCGCGAATATGGGCATGGTGGCCTACGAGGTGAATCGCACGGTACAGCGGGTCGGCAGCCATCTCGCCGTCGATGCCCGCCCCACCCCGAACGGCGCGCCCCGGCCGTGAACGATGCGCACACCGACCCCTGGGGCGAGGAGGACGCCGGCCCCGTCGTACGTCTCTACGCGCTGACCCGCGGCCGTGGTCGTACCGGACGTTCGGACCTCAGCCTGGACACCATGGTGGTCGACGCCAGGGCCGGGTTCGCGCTGCGGCGAACCGAACCCGAGTACGTCGAGATCGTCCGGCTGTGCCGTTCTCCGCAGTCGGTGGCCGAGGTCTCGGCGCAACTGCGTCTTCCGCTCACACTGACCAAAGTCCTCATCGGGGATCTGATCGATGACGGTAGGCTGGTCGTCCGCGCTCCGGTCGAAGCCACGAACGACATCGCCGATATCGGTCTGCTGCAGATGATCGCGAACAATCTGCGGGGAGGCTGACGCCGGACCTCGCGATCGGGTCGGCCGGGGCGGTGGCCGGCGGTCGACCTGGTCGGGCGGACCCATGATCGCCTCACCCGCTCCGATTGCGTGGCTTCACCGCGGCAGGAGGTGTAAGGCCAAGAGCGCGGTGTCATCGGTGACGCCGGCACCGAAGGAATCGAGCAGTTCCGTGACCGCGGCGATTGTGTCGGTGGCCGAAGCCGGAGCCAGAGCGCGGCCGAAGTCGAGGAGGGCGGATTCTCCATAGAATCCATCGGCGGTGCGGGCTTCGGTGAGCCCGTCGGTGTAGAGCAGCAGCGTATCGCCGGGGTTCAGGCCGGACGTGATGGTCGTGATGTCCGCGTCGGAGAGCACGCCGATCAATTGTCCACCGGGAGTCGGTAGAAAGTCGGCGGTGCCGTTGTCGCGAAGCAGCATCGCCGGGGGATGCCCGCCGGCGGCCAGGGTGACGGTGGCGTGGGGTTCCGCGAGAGGATCGTGGTCGAGGGTGAGTTGACCGTAGAGCACGGTGCAGAAGCGAGGGATTCCGGGTTGGCGGGCGTGCACCATAACGGTGTTGAGGTGGGTCAGGACCGCGGCCGGGTCGGGGTTGTAGACGGCGGCGGCGCGTAGCGTGTACCGAGCCTGGGATGTGATCGTGGCGGCGATGGCGCCCTTGCCGCATACGTCCCCGAGGAAGAACCCCCACGTGCCCGGGGAAATGGGAAACAGGTCGTAGAAATCACCGCCGACCTCGTCGGCGGAGGCAACATGGTAGTGCGCGGCGACGTCCATACCCTCGACCGGCTCGAGCGCCGAGGGCAGCAGGGTGCGCTGCAGGGTCGCGTTCAATCGCTGCAGGCGTTCGCGGTCACGTTCGACCTCCCGGCGTGCGCGCAGCAGTTCGGCTTCATAGGCGCGGCGCTCGCGGGCATCGAACACCGTGGTGCGGATCATCAGCGGTTGCCCGTCCACCGTGGTCTTTATTGTGGAGGTAACCAGCACGGGCAACCGGGAACCGTCGGCGGCCTTCAATTCCAGAGCGATGCCTCTGATATGGCCCTGCATCCGCAGCAGGGGCGCGAAATGGGTTTCGTGATACAGGCGCCCCCCGACGGTGAGGAGGTCATTGAAGTGACGTCGGCCCACCAGCTCCTCACGCCGGTAACCGAGCCAGCCCAGCAGAGTGGCGTTGACCTTCGCGATGCGCCCGTCCAACAGAGTCGACAGATACCCGCAGGGGGCGTTTTCGTACAGGTCCTCGACGTCGTCCTCCAACAGCGCTGTGAATTCCGCGCAACGATCCGAATCGTCGGGCTCGAACCCGAAGCGACCGGAATCCGGCCCGTCCGATCGGCACATCATCCTCACAGGCTACGCACGAACTCGGTGATCGCGGCGGCGGTCTCCTCGGGGGGCGGCCAACTGCGGGCAATGCCCGGTTGCGGTCAGCGTCACCAATCGGCTGCCGGCAATACGGGAATGAACGAATTCCCCCACCTCCGGCGGGGCGATCGCGTCGTTCGAGCACTGGGCCACCAGCGTGGGTACCTGCACCGCCGAAAGATCCTCCCGGTTGTCGGACAGAAAGGTCACGCGCGCGAACACACGCGCGATCTGGGGATCGGTGCGGCAAAAACTGTTTTCCAGCTCCTGCGCCAGCTCCGGGCGTTCCGGGTTGCCCATGATCGCCGGTGCCATCGCCCCCGACCACCCCAGATAGTTGGCATCCAGCGACTCGAGCAGCTCCTCGATATCGGCGGCGTTGAATCCGCCCCGATACCCGGTGGCGGGATCGTCGAGGAAGCACGGGCTCGGCGCCAGCAACACCAGCCCCTGGAAGAGCTCCGGCTCCGCCGCGACGGCCAGAACACCCATCATCGCCGCCACCGAATGCCCGACCAGTGCCACCGGTCCCAACCCAACCGCTCGACATACCTCCCGAACGTCCTCGGCGTAGCCCTCCATCGTCGAATACCGCCCCCGCTCCCAAGCCGACAGATCCGAACCCCCCGATCCCACGTGATCGAACAGCACCACGGTGAACCGCTCTTCCAGCAACGGCACCACCAGTCGCCACAGGCCTTGATCGCAGCCGAACCCATGGGCGAGTACCACCACCGGCGCACCGGTCCGCCCCGACACCGCCACACGGTTCCTGCTCATCACGTCGCTCACATACCCCATCCTGACAGAAGCCGCCGTTGACGAATCAGGGCTGCGCTTCGAGGGCACCCGGGATCATTCCGCTACGGTTCGAACGGCCACGACAGGTTGGGAAAGACAAGGATGATTCCTCCAGCGAAACTGTTCGCCGAGATAGCGGAAGAAATCGCTGGTGCGTTCAAGAAGTTGCGGTTCGCCCTGGCGGGGCGTATGAACGCGACGGCACGGCAGATTCGGAAATCGCAGAAGGAGTTGGAGAACGCCGATCGGTCGCTCGGAGATATGGTCAGCGACAGTACGACCGCGCGGACCGACCATTTCGGCGACGGCGTCGAGCATCCACGGTCTCCGAGGACTTCCTTCTCGGCGGAAATGCGTTCGACCGAGGCGCGCGAGATCGATGCGACATTGGCGAAGCTGGCCGACGATGTGTACATACCGGGTCACGTGGATCGCATAGACGGGTTCGCCCGTCTCACCGACTCCGAGCTGGAGCAAGTGGGTATACCGGCAGAAGCGATGAACGATCCGATCAGCGGCCTGACCACCGCCCTGTACCGCGACGAACAGGGACGCCACGTGCTCGCTTTCGCGGGCACCGACCATCGGAGCTTGAAGAGCTGGAAGGCCAATCTGTATCAGGGGGCGGGACTTCGTGCGCACCAGTATGTGCTGGCCGGCCGGCTCGGCAAACTGGCCCGCGTCGCGTTCGGCAACAACCTGGTGCTGACCGGCCATTCCCTCGGCGGTGGCCTGGCCGTCACCGCCGCGCTCAAATCGGGTGCTCCCGCGGTGACGTTCAACTCGGCCGGGTTGTCGGATCGGACGATCCGCGGTCTGAAGTTGGAGCCCGACGCCGCCCGCCGGTATGCGGCCGCCGGCAATGTGCGCAGCTATGTGGTGGCGGGTGATCCGCTGACGGAATTGCAGGAGTCCCACCGTGCCCGCCGCGCGACTATCGGCGGTTTCGCCGGCGGCCTTGTCGGTTCCGCGTTGGGTGGCGCGCTCGGGGCGGTTGTCGGCAGCCCGATCGACCGGGCCGCGGGAAGTGTGGCGGGGCGTAGACTCGGCAGCGTCCTCGGCGCGGCGATGGGCGGCTCGGCCGCCGCCACAGTCACGGCCGGTGGGCTGGCTCGCGTGCAGCCCGCGCTCGGCGCGAGAATCAATCTCCCCGACCCGTTGTCACCGGACGAGTACGGCGGCAGGCGGCTGACCCGGGCGTTGGAGCTGCACAAGATGACCGCTGTGCAACGGGCTCTCGCCGATGTGCGACCTTGGTCGAAACCATCACCATCCGACGGTTGAGGACGCACGGTATGACGTCGGATCGAAGGGAAGGACCCGCGCAATGGCCACACCGTTCGACGGAACCACCGCCCAGGATTGCGCCATGGCGATCGCGGCGCGCGACGACGGCCGCCTCGACCGGGCCCTCGCCACGGGAACCGATCCGAACGCCATCGGCAGCGAGGGGATCACGCTGCTGCACTGGGCAGTGTTGAACCGGGCCGAACACGCCTGCGCCGTTCTGCTCGATGCCGGCGCCGACCCGAATCGACCCGACGACGACGGTGACACACCGGTGCACTACGCGGCGGCGCTCGACGATCCCGCATACCTGACCGCCCTCCTCACCCGGCACGCCGACCCGAATGTGCCCAATTCGCGCACCGGCCGCACCCCGCTGATGGAAACCATAGTGCGGCAACAGCATTCGAATACACGCATCCTCCTCGGCGCCGCCGCGAACCCGAACGTCGCCGATCGCGCCGGAGAACTACCGCTACACACCGCCGCGCAACTCGACCAGCACGCCATCGTGCTGGCCCTACTGGAAGCGGGCGCAGATCCCGAGGCACGGAACGCACAGGGAGTCACATTCCAGCACTACCTGTTCATGACCCCGGCCATGTTGTACGCGGCATCCACGCGTGTGGAGATCGAGCGGATCACCGCCTGGCTGGAGGAACACGGCATCCCTGTCGAAGCGGAGTGAACGGCCACCCTGGGTGTTCCTCGGCCACGGCGGCGTCCCTTCCATACCGGCACCGGTCGGTGACGCACGGGGCGGGAACGCCGGCCTCGGCCCCGATAGGCGATGAGTGTCGATCGGCTCGACCGTGCGTCCGTGCGGATTTCTCTCCCGAGCTTCGCCGAACCATTGCCGCCGCGTATGGACAGACCGATCGACGCCGCGCTCGGAATTGTTGTCGGAAATTCATTGTGAGGCCGACCACAAATCGACATGACTCACAATTATGTAATTTTAAATCTGGGATAATTTTCCCGTTCATATCCGATGGTTCAACTCGTGTTCATCTGTTGATTATATAACGTTAAGGCAACTTGCCAATCACGTTCAGATTACGCAATTACTAAAGTTGACGGCGGCGTAAAGGCGTCGTACGCAAACGGATACCTACAGGAGTGAAACCATGGGATCAGTGGATCTGCTCGGCCTCGCAGACATTCTGAGTGCACTGGGCGACATTCTCGGCGGCTTCGGTGTGCTGTCGAGCCTTTCCGCCGCATAGCATGTAGATCAGCACAGAGAACGCTACGACGACAGTCCGCCGGAGGGTCCTCCGGCGGACTGTCGTCTTTTCGTGCCGCTCCCATCCTCGCCTTCGTTGTTGTTCCGGTCGCCGATAGCCTTCTCATGTAATTCACAAGCATTACTCAGGGATGGCCCACGGATTTACCGCCCGTGTATCGCTGTAGTCCGTTCCGGCACACCAATATTTCCCCTGGAAGGATACTGTTAACCGTTGATTCGTTGGCGCCGTCGACGATTGGACGGATCCCCGTGTATTTGATCATGAATATTCACAGAACCACTTCGAGTCGATACCACCGACTCCGTCCGCACACGTAATGACGTAACACGCCACTGTCCGGACCGCTACCACGGACCCACATGGAACATCCCCGATTCGATCCCGACTGCACGCCGAATATTCTCACCGCGCATCCGGACGGCCGCCCTCCGTCAGGAGGTATCGTCGGCGCTCGCCGACCGTGACTTATACGCGCCGGCCGGGCGCATATGCGCCGAGCCCGCGCCTGACCCGGCGTGATAGAGCAGCACTCCTCGGGACCAGGTGTGAAGGGGTATGCGCCGGGTAACGCGTGCCAAGAGGACGCCAAGAGAAGGAGGCGATGATGAACCGGCGAGACATCGCGCACGCACTACTCGACCGGGCAGGTACCACCTACGCCGCCGAAGCGAAGATCGAGCTCCACGACAAACCGGCTCCGCTGTTCCAGCTACTGATACTGACCGACCTGCTCAGCGCCCGGATCTCGGCCGATATCGCGATCGCCGCGACGGCGGAGCTGGTGGGGAGCGGTTACCGGGATGCACGCAAGATCGCGGACGCGGACCGGCAGGAATTGATCGATGCGCTCGGGCGGGGGCATTACCGCCGCTATGACGAGAGCACCGCCTCCCAGCTCGGCGCGATCGCCACCACCGCACTCGACAAATACGACGGTGACCTGCGCAAACTGGCAGAAGAAGCCGACCATGACGTCGAGCGCGCAGGCGAACTCATCCAGCAGTTCAAGGGCATAGGACCCACCGGCGGCGATATTTTCCTACGCGAGGTCCAGGACGTGTGGCCCTGGGTGCGCCCCTACTTCGACAAACGCGCGGTGCGCGGTGCGAAACGCATCGACCTGCCGACCGACCCGGACGAACTCGCCCACCTGGCGCCCGGTAACCGCACCGCCGAGTTGGCCGCGGCACTGGTGCGGGTCGGACTCGACGACGACTTGGCCGAGGAGGTCCGGGCCGCGAACTGACCGCCTCCGGCCCTGGTTTGGGAACTTGCGCCCGCGGCACACCCCGATGGTGAACCGCGGACGCGGCGCGCAGCGCCTAACCGAGGCCGAAGGGTTGGCCCCACAGGGTCACCCAACTGGTGACGCTGTCGGTGATGACCTCGACGCTGACGAAGGAACGGGCCTGAGCGTAGCCGGCGCAGCCGGTCAAACCGATGGTCTCGTCCGACCAGGTGACCGAACCGCTGGTGCCGGAGAACGAGTTGTACGTCCTATGGACTTCGGCGCCGAAATCGTCGGCTTCTTCCCGGTCGAGGAGGTAGAACGATTTCGCCTGGCCGGGACCGAGGGTCAGTTCGCCGCCGGTATCGGCACCCGCACCCGGCCTGACGTTCTGCCCGTCGCTCCAGTCCAGCGTGCCGTTCGCGCCGCCGGAGGCACCGCCGCCGGCGATATTGACCTGGCAGCCCACCACATAGCCGGGGAAGATGGTGCCGCCGGCGGACGCGCCGGCACCGGACAGTTCGACCTGGGCACTCGCCGAGACCCAGGCATTGCGGTGCAGCGGGGTCGCGCCGAGAGAGGGGCTGACGGTGGCCGATTCCCCGACCAGACGCACCGTCACCACGGTGCCGTCGGACAGCGTTTTGACCAGTTCACCGCCCGGCAGCGGGACGAAGGTATCGGCGTCGGCCGCGCCGGTGGACAACAGGCCCACGGCCACCGTGGCGGCCGCGCCGACACCGGCCAGATGGGCGAGGTTCTTGCGATCGAACATGAGTAACACCCTTGGAAATATCGAATTCGTTTGATGGGGAATAGGATTCAGTGCAAGCCGAACGAATGTGAGGCACGATGAAGCACTGCGGTGCGCACGCGCCGACACCCCGGCTCGATGCGTGGCGGGCGGGACCGAGAACTCGGTATCGCACATCCACCGAACACCTCAGCCGATGCTGAACGGCGCCCCATACAACGTGGTCTTGGAGTAGTGGTCACCGACGATCTCCACCACCGTGTACGCACGCGCCTGCGCGTATCCCGCGCACCCCTGGATCTCGATCTCGGCGTCCTGATACTCCACCGAATACCGACCCGGCTTCAGGATGTCCTTGAAATCGATCTGCACGAACTTCACCTCGCCGGGACCCAGGTTCAGCCCGACCGACCCTCCCACGTTCGCCCCCGTGGTGGTGATACCGGCCGACAGACCGGCACCGATCGCGTCATCGGCGATACTCACCTGACAACCCACGATATAGCCGGTGTTCAACTGCGAAGCACCATGAGTGGAGGAATTGTTCGTGCCATCGGCACCGGTCGGACCGTTGTTCGGCCCCACCTCACCGGCCGGGGTCACCGACACATCGGCACTCGCGGTACCCGACACCCACACCACGCGACCGGCGCCGTTGGCCGCCAACGACGGGGAGATCACCGCATGCTCACCGGTTCGCGACACGACCACCCCGGGCCCCGCCTTCGAACCATCCGGCAACGGTACGAAGGTATCGGCATCGGCGGCACCGGTCGACAACAGACCCAACGTGACCGCGGCGACGGTCACGCATCCGGTGGAGCCGACGACCCGGCCCACCATGGCAGACGAAATACTCACTGTTTCCTCATCTTTCCCGAACAACGCCACCGGGCGTGGCGGATGGACACGCGAGACCGGCACGGCGCCTGCGTGGCCCGGACTCGCCTCATGGCACCGTCAGGGCTGCGACGACGCTCTCCCCCACCGCTGCGAGCGGCCGGATTCGCCGGTCTGCCGCGGTATGTTCCACGGGTTCGCATCTTGCAGCGGCTCGGGCAGCCACGCGTCGTGGAAGTTCTGATAGGCCACCGGGCGCAGGAAACGCTCGACGGCGGCGGTCCCGACCGCGGTGTGCAGCGGGCTCGTGGTCGACGGGTAGGGCCCGCCATGATGTTGGGCGGGTGTCACCGACACCCCTGTGGGCCAGTCGTCGAGGATCAGGCGCCCGGCTTTCGCCTCGAGCACGGGCAGCAACTCCCGGACGAGTTCCCCGTCGCCGGTTTCGGCGTGCAGGGTGATCGTCAGCGAGCCCTCCAGCAATTGCGCCGCGTGGGTGAGTTGTTTCGCGTCCGTGTACTCGACGACGACCGTGAACGGGCCGAAGGCCTCGGTCAGGAGGGTGTCGACATGCGCGGTGAACGTCTCGAAATCGGCCTTCAGCAGTCCGGGCCGAGGGCAGCCGTCCTGCTCACCGGGTTCCACCAGCATGCCCCCCGGGAACTCGTCACGCAGGGCGTTCATCCGTTCCGCGAAACCCGCGCCGATGGATTCGGTGAGCAGCCTGCCGGTGCGTACCGCGCCGACCCGCGACACCAATTCCGCGTCCAGCTCCGATCCGGTGGGGAGGAACACCAGTCCCGGCTTGGTGCAGAACTGGCCGTTGCCGAGGGTGAACGAGTCCACCAGTCCCCGCGCGATCTCCGGTCCGCGCGCCGCGACGGCGGCGGCGGTGACGACAACCGGATTGATACTGCCGAGTTCACCGTAGAAGGGGATCGGACGCGGGCGTTTCGCGGCGATATCCGCCAGCAGCAGGCCCACCCGTACCGATCCGGTGAAGGTGACGGCGTCGACCCGGTCATCGCGCAAGGCCTCGATTCCGGCGTCACGTCCCTGGATGATCGCGAACGCGCCATCGGGCGCCCCGCTGTCGGCCAGTGCCGCAGTGACGATCCGGGCGGTCGCCTCGGACAGGCGGGGATGCCCCTCGTGCGCCTTCACCAGCACCGGGCAGCCGGTGGCCAACGCCGAGGCGGTATCGCCGCCCGCCACCGAGAACGCGAACGGGAAATTGCTCGCGGCGAAATTGAGCACCACTCCGATGGGATGTTTCATCCGTCGGATGTCCGGGCGCGGGCCGGTGCCGAAGTGCGGGTCGGCGATATCGACCCGGGCGTCGAGGAACTTCCCCGCGGCGGCTTCCTCGGCGAACATCCGCAGCTGCAGTGTGGTGCGGCGCAGCTCGCCGCGCAGGCGCGCCTCGGGCAGATGCGATTCCGCCATCGCCACCGGGATCAGTTCCTCGGCGGCCTCGTCGAGGCGGTCGGCGACCAGGGTCAGCTGGGCGTACCGCTCGCGAGGGGACTGTCCGGCGAGCACGGTCCGGGCCGCCACGGCATGCCTCAGGAGCAGATCCAGTTCGGCGCTGTCGGTGGTCACGCTGTGTGTGGTCACTGCTGCCTCCCGTGGTCGAGGTCGGACACCTTGCGCCACTCGGGTACCCGTGCCGCATAGCGATGCGGAAGGTCGATGATCCGCACCTCACCATCGGGTGAGGCCATCATGATCTCGGAGGCGATGCCGGTGAACAGCCCGTTCTCGACCACACCGGCGATCCAGTTGAGATTGGTGTCCAGTAGCGCCTTGTCGGTGATCCGGTCCAAGTGCGCGTCGAGAACGAAGTTGCCGCTGTCGGTTACCACCGGCTCCCCGTCGCGGAGGCGCCGCACGATCTCGGTCTCGCGGTAGCCGAGGTCGTCGAGCAGCGACGCGATCGACCGGCGGGTCGCCTTCCAGCCGAACGGGATCACCTCGATGGGCAGGGCGAACTTGCCCAGGGTCTCCACCAGTTTGGAATCGTCGGCGATGCAGACCATCTTGTGCGAGGCCGCCGCGACCATGCGCTCCCACAGCAGACATGCTCCGCCGCCTTTGATCATGTCCCCGTCGTGATCGACTTCGTCCGGTCCGTCGAGGGTGACGTCGAGCGGTTGGTTCAGGTCGTTCAGATCCATCAGCGGAATGCCGAGGGAGAGGGCGAGGTCCCGGGTGGCGGTCGAAGTGGGCACGCCTACGACGTCCAGCCCTTCGGCGACCTTCTCACCGAACGCGCGGACGAACCAGGCGGAGGTCGTTCCCGAGCCGAGTCCGAGGCGGGCGCCATCGTGGGCATAGCGTTCCACCGCCGCGCGCCCCACGGCGTATTTCGCCGCGTCCTGCGCGGTTTCGGGTGTGTACAACATGGCGTGTTCTCCTTGGGAACGGCTCAGACGATCGCGAGCAGGTCGTCGAACGAGGCGAGGTGGAAATCGGCGGCGATATCCGGCCTGCCCCAGCGGACATGGGCATAGGCGGCGTTCGCTGCCGTCGCCGCGGCACGGTCGATCTCGGTATCACCGATGTACAGCACCGACGTGACCGGTACGTCGAGGGCCCGACAGGTGTCGGTGAGGTGGCGCGGGTCGGGTTTGGGGTGCGCTGCCGTGTCGGAGCCGACCACGGCTCCGATGAACGGCCGCACACCGAGCAGGTCGAGTACGGTCTCGGCGAGCGCGGTGCGCTTATTGGTGCAGATACCGATCGCGATATCGCGCTGGTACAGCTTTTCCAGTACGGCGCCGGCCGAGCCGATCAGCCGCGTTCCGGCGGCGGGCGCGGCCGCGTAGTTCGCCGAGTATTCGCCCAGGATGTCGCGCAGTTCGTCTTCGCCGACGGTCAGGCCCGCCAACTCCACGCACTGCGCGACCAGCGCGCGCGGGCCTCCGCCCAATACCGCGGCGATCTGGGAGACGGCCAATGGCCGCCCGCCGTGCGCGCCGAGGGCGGCGTTCATCGCCGCCGTGATGTCTTCGGAGCTGTCGATCAGTGTGCCGTCGAGGTCGAAGACCACGCCGGTGAATGTCGTCGGTGTTTCAGCCATCTCTTCTCATCAATTCGAGGTCCCGGTAGATATCGGTGAAGTGGCCGAACAGCGTGCGGTGCACCGCGAACAGGCGTGCGTACAGCTCACCGGCTTCGGGATCGGGTGTGTAGGACGAGGATTCGTGCAGGCAGCGGTCGAAGGCGTCCTCGAGTGTCGTCCAGGTACCCGCGCCGACACCCGCTACGAGCGCGGCACCGTAGGCCCCGCCTTCGCAGCTGCCCGCCATCGTGACGACCTCCGATCCGAAGATGTCGGCGATCGCCTGCAACCAGAACGGATCGCGCGTCGCGCCGCCGGAGGCGACGATCCGGGTGCACGGGATACCGAGAGCGGCGAAGGTGGTCATGATTTCGCGCATGTTCAGCAGTACGCCCTCGATGACCGCGCGGGCCAGATGCCCGAGCCCGTGTGTGCGGTTCAGCCCTATCCATGCCGCGCTCGCCAACGGCGCGTAGTGCGGTGCTCGTTCTCCCGCCAGGTACGGCAGGAACATCGCGCCGCCGGCCCCGGGCTCGACGCTCTTGGCCAGCTCGATGAGCTCGGTGAAGCTCAGTTCCTCGGCTCCGGGTAGTTCGCGCAGTACGTCGGCCAGCCACTGCAGGCCGCCGGCACCCGACAGCGACACCCCCATGACCTGCCAGTACCCCGGTCGGTTGTAACAGGAGATCTGCACCGTGCCCGCCGAGTTCCGCGGGCAGAACTCGGAGGCGGCGGCGACGATGCCGGCGGTGCCCAGCGTGATCCCGATATCGCCGGGTCGCAGGATACCCATCGAGGTCGTCTGGATGACGGCGTCGCCGCCGCCCCCGTACACCTGCACCGCCGGGCCCAGGTTCCACGCTCGGGCGATCTCGGGCAGCAGCACTCCGGTCGGCTCGGTCGATTCGACGACGGGGGCAGCACCGCGCTGTCGATTCCCACGGCGTCGACCATCGTCCGGGACCATTCGCGCCGCGCGACATCGAACAGCCCGGTTCCGGAGGCCTCCGAAACGTCGGTGACGAACCGGCCGTTCATCCGCCACCGCAAATAGTCCTTCGGGTTCAGCAGGCGTGCGACACGGGCGAAGGCCGTCGGTTCGTGCTCGCGCAGCCACACGATCTTGCCGGCGGTGAAACCGGTGATCAGTCGGTTGGCGGTGGACTTCAGCACCGCGTCGAGACCGCCCACCTCCCTGGTGATCCGCAGGCATTCCTGCTCACAGCGCTGGTCGTTCCACAGAATCGCCCGCCGGATCACGGCGCCGTCCGCGTCGAGGGCGACGAGACCGTGCATCTGCCCGCTGAGTCCGATAGCCACCACCTCGCTGCCCCGACCGGGCAGTGCGGCGGTGACCTCACGGACACAGGCATCGGCGGCCTGCCACCAATCCTCGGGATCCTGTTCGCACCAGCCGAGGTGCTCGCTGAAAAGGGGATAACTCCGGTAGGCGGTGGCGAGCACCGTCCCGTCCGGGTCCACCGCCACCACCTTGCAGGACGAGGTGCCGATATCGATGCCCAGATGCAACCGCGACGAGTCGGTCATCTCAGGCCCCGTACCGAACCCGGAGGTGCTTGTACTCGAGATACCCTTCGAGCCCGGCCTTACCGTGTTCGCTGCCGAAACCACTGCCCTTACGACCGCCGTACGGGGCGTTCATGATGCCCGCGTCGACATTGTTGACGGCCACGTTGCCGAAGTCGAGCAGCCGGCCCAGCTCATGGGTCTGGGCCAGATCCCGGGTGTAGACGTAGGCCGCGAGACCGGCCTCGGTGCCGTTCGCGAGTTCGACGGCGGTCTCGAGATCACGGAAGGGCATGACACCGACCACCGGGCCGAAGCTCTCCTCGTGCATCACCAGCATGTCGGGAGTGCAGTCGGCGAGCACCGTCGGCTCGTGGAAATATCCCGGCCCCGGGATCGGCGAACCTCCGGTGGTGGCACGGGCGCCGCGGTCCACGGCGTCGCGCACGTGTTCCTCGACGACCCGCCGCCCGGCCTCGGTGGCCATCGGTCCGATATCGACACCGTCCTCCAGCCCGTTGCCCACCACCAGTTTCGACACGGTGTTGGTGAGCCGGTCGACGAACTCGGGGTACATGGTCTCGTCGACGTAGACGCGGTTGACCGCGATGCAGATCTGTCCGGCGTTACGGAAACCACGACGAGCGGCGCCGGTCACCGCAGCCGCGACATCCGCCCGGTCGGTTACGATCATCGGGCACGAACCGCCGAGTTCCATCGTCGACGGTTTCGCGGCGGGCACGCTGCGCGCGATCTTTGCACCGGTCGCGGTGGAACCGGTGAACGCGAGCTTGTCGACACCGGGGTGCACGGCCAGCGCCGCACCGGTGGCGCCCTGGCCGAGCGTCAGATTCGCGACACCGGCGGGCAGGCCCGCCGCGTCGATGCAGTCGAACAGCAACGCCGGCGACAGTGACGCGTACTGCGACGGCTTGACCACGATGGTGCACCCGGCGGCAACCGACGCGCACAGTTTCCACCCGATGAGCTCGAGCGGATAATTCCACGGGGTGATGGCGCCGACCACGCCGATGGGCTCGCGGAACACCATACTGGTGTAACCGTCGACATCGTTGGGGATGATCTCGCCGTTGACCCGGGTGGCTTCCTCGGCGTAGTAGTGGAACGCCGTGGCGAGTTTGTCGACCTCGCCGAGCGCCTCCCCGATGGTCTTGCCCATCTCGGCGGTGATGGCCTCGGCCAGCTCCCGCCGGCGCGCGGCCACGATATCGCCGATCTTGTGCAGGTACCCCGCGCGCACCGTCGGATTGACGTGCCGCCAGGTCCGGAACGCCCGGCGCGCGGCGGTCACCGCGGCATCGACATCATCCGACGTCGCGACCGGGACCTCGGCGAGGACCTCCCCGTTCGCCGGGTTCCGCGCCGAGAACGTCTCCGCGGCGGCGCGCAGGCCACCATCGATGTAGTTCTGCAGTGTCTCCCGTGTCATTGTCTGCCTTTCGGGGTCATGCGCTGGGTAGGGGTGCGTTCACCACGCAGCGCAGCGGTTCGCCGCGCCCGGCTCGGCCTGCCTCTTCGGCGGCCAGGCGTTGCAGGTTCAGCAGGGACTCTTCGGAGTAGAACGCGGCATGCGGGGTCAGGATCGCGTTCGGATGGGCACGCAGCCCGTGGTCGGCCGCCAAGGGCTCGGGATCGAAGACGTCGAGGCCCACCCCGGCGAGCCGGCCGCTGTCGAGAGCGGCCAGGACCGCGTCCTCGTCGACGAGCGCCCCGCGCGACGTGTTGACCAGATACGCGCCGAACGGCATCTTCGCCAGATTCTCTGCGTTGACGATCCGGTGGGTCCGGTCGGTGGCCGGTGCGTGCAGCGACATCACATGGGTGCGTTCGAAGAGTTCGGTCAGGCTCACCAGGGTGATCCCGTGTTCGGCCATGGCCCGCTCATCGGCGAAGGGGTCGTAGGCGATCAGCTCGAAGCCGAACGGGCGCAGCCTGGTCGCCGTCGCGAGTCCGATTCGTCCGGTACCCAGCAATCCCACCGTCGTCGCCGAGGACGCGCGGACAGGAGCGAGCTCGGTCGGAGAGACCCACCGGCCCGCGGAGACGATCCGATCGAACGCGACGATCTTGCGCGTCAGCATCAGGATCAGCGTGACCGCGTGGTCGGCCACCGTATCGGCGCCGTAGTCGGGGACATTGCAGACCCGGATACCTGAGCGGGCGGCGGCATCGAGGTCGACATTGTCGAAGCCGATGCCGTATCGGATCACCACCGCGTCACTGTTCATGGCCGCCAGTGCGGCCGCGGTGATCGGGGCGAAATTCACGAACGTGATATCCGCACCGCGCACCGCCTCGATCGCCTCGGTTTCGGTTTTCGCATCGAACTCGTGCAGTTGCGCGCCGAGCGCCGCGGCGGTCTCGCGTTCGTAGCGCAGATCGGAGAAATTGTGGTCGGTGATGACGATGCGCATATCAGGCACCCACCTTGCCGACGAGGCCGCGCCCGTGCAGGTTCTCGATGAACCGGCGCAGGCCGAACTCCCATCGGGGGGCCTTCTCCGAATGGTTGACCCGGTTCACCAGCATGCCCAGTTTCGGGCTGGAGATCCGCACGATATCGCCCACGTGGTGGGTGAACCCCATCCCCGCGCCGCCACGGTCCTGAGTGGGGGCGAACAGGGTTCCGGTGTAGAGCAGGATGCCGTCCGGATACTGGTGCGCGTCCCCCACGGTGTACTCGGCCAAAGTGACCACATCGCGGGAGATCTCGCTCATCTGACTGACACCGTCGAGCACGAAATCGTCGTCGGTGCCGAGCACCTGCAGCCGCACCTCGGCGGAACGGATGTCGTCGAGGGTGAAGGTCTCGTCCAGCAGCCGGATGAACGGCCCGACCGAGGCGGAGGCGTTGTTGTCCTTGGCCTTCGGCAGCAGCAGCGCGGATCGGCCTTCCACATCGCGCAGGTTGACGTCGTTGCCGAGCGTGGCGCCGACAATCCGGCCGGTGGAGGTCACCACGACAGCGATCTCCGGCTCCGGATTGTTCCAGGACGACAACGCCGCGACACCGATCTCCTGTCCGCAGCCCACCGCCGAGAGCACCGGCGCCTTGGTGAAGATCTCGGGGTCGGGGCCGAGCCCCACCTCCAGATACTGGGACCATAGGCCCCGCTCCTTCATATCCGCCTTCAACCGCCCCGCGGCTGCGCTTCCCGGCTCGATCGCGGCGAGCGATGAACCGATCAGCGTCTCGAACTCGCCGCGGATACGGTCCGCCTGCTGTGGGTCGCCGCCGGCCCGTTCCTCGATGATCCGCTCGGCCAGCGATTTGGCGAAGGTCACCCCCGCCGCCTTCAGCACCGACAGGTCAACCGGCGCGAGTAGATACGGGGTGTCGGAGTGCTCGACGAGCGAGCTGTCCAACACTGCCTCGATCGGCCAGCTGCGCGTCCCGGTGGCGGCGCGGACCGCCGCCACCGGGTCCGAGGTCTCCAGCAGATCCGACATCGTCGGGAAGGAGTCGGTGATATCGACGACCTCGGCCCCCCGCAGCACCACGACGCACGGGCCGGACACGGCGGGATCGTGAACCCGGCCGACCAGGGTGGCGGTCGGGGCGTCGCCAGGGAGAACGTCTGTGGGATCGTCTACCAGTTTCATGGGTTTCTTTCGCTTATCAATTCCGTGGGTTGCCGCGAGGTTCGGGCGCGGGACGGTCATCGGAGGCTGTAGCCGCCGTCCACGAGCAGCTCGCTACCGCAGAAATAGGTGGATTCCCGGCTCAGGAGGAACGCCGCCGCGTCGGCGATCTCGGACGGTTCGGCCATCCGCGCCTGCGGTGTCGCGTCCAGCCATTGCCGGAACTGGTGTTTCTTGCGCTCGAGCAGCGGGGTCGACACGTAGCCGGGAGCTATTGCGTTCACCCGAACACCGCGATCGGCCCATTCCGAGGCCAGTGATTTGGTCAACGCGGTGACGGCGGCTTTGGACGCATTGTAGGCGCATTGTTTCTGCGGCACGTTGACGACGTGGTTTCCGCTCATCGAGGAGATATTGACCACGACTCCGTGGCCTTGTTCCAACATCAGCGCACCGAATGTCCGGTCGGTGATGAACACCCCGCGCAGGTTCACCGACATGGTGTGGTCCCACTGCGCGAGCGTCATGTCCTCGGCGGCGATATCGTCCTCGACCACGCCCGCGGCGGCGACCAGGCCGTCGACCCGGCCCTCGCGCTGCACGATCTCGGCGGCCGCCACCGCGACCGAGGCGTCGTCGGTGACATCGACGACGACGGCTTCACCGACCGCGCCCGGCACCCGATCGAGTGCGTAGACCCGGGCGCCCTCATCGATCAGCCGACGGCATATCGCCGCGCCGATACCACCGGCCGCACCCGTCACCGCGACCACCATGTCGGACAATCCGCGCATCGTTTCCTCCGTTCCGAGATCGTTTCGACGGCCGCGGCTCAGGAAGCCGGGGCGAGTTCCGGTTGCGCCACGGATCCCTCCGTGTTGCCGGGCCGGGCCTTGCGGCCGCGTGATTTCAGGACACCGGTCTTGGCGGCGAGGATGGCGCCGATCAGCACCACGCCGTTGAACACCGGCTGCACCCAGGTCTGGGCGCCGAGCATGAACAGCCCGGTGGTACCCGCCGCGACCAGGAAAACCGCGGTCATGGTGCCCCAGACGTTGTAGTAGCCGCGCCGGATGGAGGTTTCCCCGAGGAAGCACGCGGCGATGGCCGGCAGCAGGTACTCCGAACCGCTCGTCGGCGCCGCGGACCCCACCTGGGCCACCTAGATACAGCCGCCGATCGCCGCGAGCACGGAACCACAGACGAACGCCGCCACCGTCATGGGGTCGACCTTGATACCGGTCAGCCGCGCCGCGTCCTGGCTGCCGCCGATGGCATAGAGCCGCCGGCCAACCGGCCGGAAGTACAGGACATACCACAGCATCGCGCCCACCGCGAGGACGTAGAACAGCGGCAGCGGGATTCCGAACGGCCGCGCCTGTCCGAGGTCCTTGAACGACTGCGGGATGTTGTTGTAGATCACCGCGCCCTTGGAGTACCAGAGGATCGCCCCGAACAGGACGGACTGGGTACCCAACGTGACGACGAGTGCGTTCAGCTTGACATAGGCGACCAGGACACCGTTCACCAGCCCGACGACCACGGCGACCGCGGCGACGACCAGCACGGCCAGCGGCCACTGGGTGATCGTGCCGTTGGACATCAGCCCGGTGACCAGAACGCCGCCGAAGCCGGCCATCGCGGCGACCGAGAGATCGAAATGCCCGGTGATCAGAGGCAGCATCAATCCGAACGCGATGAAGACGATCGCCGAATTGGCCTGCAGGATCGAGCCGAAGTTCGCCACGGTCGGAAACGTCTCCGGCCGTAGCACAGAGAAGAAGGCGATGATGACCACCAGAGCCACGACTATGCCGTAGTCGGTGAATATCTTCTTGAGTGCTGCGGTGCTGAAATTCGTCGTCTTCTGGTCGATCATTTCTTACTCCCAAATTCCTGCGACTGCATTGTCGCTCCGGCCGTGGCCGGTACGGCGTAGCTGGCCGCCGCAATGTTCTCGGTGGTAATGTCGTCTCCCCGCAATTCTCGGGCAATTCTGCCGCGGCGCATGACAAGGACACGGTCGGCGTAGCGGGCCACCAGATCGATATCGGAATCGAGCAGCAGGACCGAAAGCCCGGATTCGGAAACCCGTGATACAACCGTATCCATGATGCTGCGGCGCGCGCCGATATCCACGCCGTAGGTCGGCTCGTCCAGGATCAGGATGTCCAGATCCAGTTGCAGCCATTTGCCGAGGATCACCTTCTGCTGGTTGCCTCCGGACAATTCGCCGAGCAACCGATCCGGATCGGCGGGCCGGACGTCGAGTGCGTCGATGGCCGATACCGTTGCCGCACGCCTGCTCCGGCTCGACAGCCGCCCGTTCACCACGTGCTTGTCCAGATCCGCGAGACAGAGATTGTCGATGAGGTCGAAATTCGGGATTCCGGCCTGTTTACGGTCCTGGGGCACATAGCCGATACCGCGCTCGATACTGTGCTGCGGCGACAGCCGCTGCACCGGCTCGCCGCGGTGATGGATCTGTCCGGCGGTGAGCTGCTGCGAACCGAAGATCAATCGGCCCAGTTCGCTGCGCCCCGAGCCGACGAGCCCGGTCACGGCGAGGATTTCGCCGCGCCGAATCTCGAGGTCGACATCGCGCACATTGGCACCGCACACTCCGGTCAGCGACATCTTCACCGGGGCATCCGCGGGCACCCTCGTCCGTTCCCGGGTTCCGGTGCTCGCCTGTGCGTCCGGGGTCTCGCGCCGACCGGTGATAATCCTGGTCAGGTGCTCGTCGTCGGTCGCCGAGATGACGTCGTCGAGCACGACCCGCCCGTCCCGCAGCACCGACACCCGGTCGGCCATCTCGAACACCTCGTCGAGCCGATGGGACACATAGATCAGGGCGACACCTTGATCACGCAGCATCCGGCAGCGCCGCAGCAGCTCGTCCACCTGGGCGTTGGGCAGCCGGGCGGTGGGCTCGTCGAGGACGAGGACGCCGCGCCCGGGTTCGAGCCCGCGCAGCGCCCTCGCCATCGCCACCAATGTCTGCTGTACCGGCCCCAGCGAGCCGACCAGCGCTTTCGGGTCGAGATCGTCGAGTCCGACCGAGGCGAGATCCTTGGCCGCGGCCGCGTACTGGCGCCGCCAGCTGATGGTCGCACCGCGCCGCTCGTAACCCAGGGCCAGCGCCAGATTGTCGGCGATCGACAGCGAGTCGACCAGGCCGAGATCCTGGTGCACGAACCGGACGCCGGCGGCGTGCACAGCGGCGGGTGTGGCCAGCAACGGCAGGTTCCGGCCGTGCAGTTCGATACGTCCCGCGGTCGGCGCGTGATATCCGGCGAGGATTTTGATCAGCGTCGATTTCCCGGACCCGTTGGCGCCGAGGAGCGCGTGGATGGATCCACCGTGCACCCGGAGGTCGACGTCGTTCAAGACCCGGTTGACGCCGAAGTCCTTGCACAGGCCGATGATCTCGACGCTGGGCCTCACGGCTTCGTTGGTTGTCATGGGTGCCCCGCTTCCCGGGCCGGCGACCGCAGGCCCCACAGCTCTTCGAATTTCGCGCGGAAGTCGTAATTGCCCTGCCAGCCAGTGATTTCCAGCTCCCTGGCCTGCTGCGCCGGCAGCGCGTCGAGGGATTCCTTGTCGAACAGGGCGACCGGAAGTGCCTTCGTGTAATCGAAGGCGGGCAGGCCGTTGGTCATCCGGTTGACGTTGTCGATGGCGGCGTAGGCGAGCCATTCACGGGGATCGGCGAAGCACACCTTCTGCGGGCCGCCGGACCGGATGATGTCGAGATTCTCGGGATTGCAGTCGTACCCGGCACCGGACACCTTCTCCGAGAAGCCCGCGCGATCGAGGCCGTTGCTCACCCGGAAAAGGCAGGAGTCGAAACAGGAGACCCAGTTGAGCGAGGAATCGGCCAGCAGCGTCGCCACGGCCTGCGCGGCAGGGCCGATGGTGGGATCGTCGAAGGTCGCCAGGCTCCAGTCCTTGGTGACGATATCGCAGCCGGGGCAGTTGGCCTCCTGCTCCAGATATTCCTGGCTGCCCTTGTACTGTCCGTTGACGGTGATATAGAGGTCGGTGTTGCGCATCTGCAGCATGCCGAGATCGCCACCGCTCTTCCATACCGCGTACTGGGCGATCGCCTCACCGGCGCGCAGCCAGTCGAACGAGACATCGGGAACGGTTTCCGGGGTGTTCTTCAGCGACCCGAGGGTGACCACCTTGACGCCGGCGGCGAGCGCGCGGCGCAACGCGGACTGTACCCGTGTGGTGTCGACGAAGATCAGGATCACCGCGTCGGCTTTTTCGTCGACGGCCGTGTTCAGCGCGTTCAACTGAACTTCCGCCTTGCCCTGCCCGTCGGAAATCTTGGCCGACCAGCCGAGTTTCTTCGCTTCGGCCTCGATCGCCTGCGCGGGACGGCTCGAACCGGTCGATGCCATCTGTTCCGGAATAATGGTCAGCTTTATTCCGGAGCGCGGGGCCGGGCTGGTATCCGGCCCTTTCCATGTATTGGGCAATTTTCCGGCATTGATCAATTCCATGGCGCCCGCTCGCGCCTTGTCGACCGCTGCCGCGCGTGCTGTCGGGTCGACGCCGGACCGATCCGATCCGCCGGAACCGCAAGCGGCCGACAGCATGCTCACGGCGATCAATACCGCGCCTATCGCGACCCGGCGCGATATAAAAGGTTTTTTCAACACTGTTGTTCCTTGGTTTCCCTTCGGCAGGACAGCCGAAATCAGGGCCGTGAACGACCCCGGGCAGATATCGGTGCGACACAGCCCGAGTGGGTATTCGAATATGCGCACACACCGAAATAAAAGCGCATAGACCACAGCATTGAGCTGCGATGATGTGTTGTTACGGCGCGGCCGCCCGAACGAGCCGACCGCCCGGATAATTCAGCCTGCCGGCGATTCTCGGGTTCGAGACGACATCAAAATACCTCGATTACTGACAATTCTGCGGAGATGGTTCTCGGCGGCGAACCTGGCTCGGGCCGGATCGCCCGCGGCGATGGCATTGGCGATCTCGATGTGTTCGCGTACCGTGTGGCCGGCTTCGGACGGATACCCGGCGCCACCGCTGTAGGTGTCGCGCAGGAATCCGTTGATCGGCCGGACGACCAAGGGAAAGAACGGGTTTCCACTGGCCTGTGCTATGAGCTCGTGGAACGCGAGGTCCGCGTCGAGGAACTCGATACTCGACGGGTCGGCCCGGTTCAGTTCGTCGTTGGCGCGGCGCATGGCCGCGAGATGTTCCTCGTGGTGCCGGGCGGCGGCCAGCGCCGCCATCTCCACCTCGAGCACCAGCCGCAGCTCCAGCAACTGTTCGAACGAGCCTTCGCTGAGCCGCAGCAGCAAACCGTACTGTTCGGCGATCAAGCTGCCGTCCATCGTCGCCACGGTCATCCCGCGGCCCGGCTTCACCGTGACCAGCCCGCGCTGGACCAGCAACCGCGTCGCTTCGCGGACGACGGTGCGGCTGACCTCGAACCGATCGGCCAGTTCCGCCTCGGTGGGCAGCTTGTCTCCCGGTGACAGCCCGAGGATCTCCTCCTGTAGCGAGTTGGCCACCGTCTCGAAGAGCCGCTGCTTGGACTGCACACCGTCTTGCATGGGCAAGAATGTATGACAAATACCGTCCTGTGGTCAAGGTCACCGGGGGAATTTATCGGATGAATCCGATATCTTCCCAGTTAGAGGGCATAAATTTCACTCACGGAAGGCAGCCGCGATGCATGACTCGCCCACTTTGTATGATGTTTAGTGCTCGACAGGATGTGGTCAACGCGAGATGCCGCGAGGGCACGGGTCGGCCGCCCCGCGAACCGGACGGCCATACCGACAACCGCTCTCGGGCCGTCGGCCCTCGGGCCCACTCGGTACCGAGACGGGAAGGCAGGAATCGCCCTACGCCGGTGACGTCCGCCCGCGGCGACACCGACGTAACCCGTCACCGCTGCCCCGGCATACGGTGAGGCGACGATCTCGACACACCAGGAAACGAGAACCCCATGCCCCGCACCCCGCTGATACACCTCGGCCCCCGGCCCGATCCCCATCTCGTCCGAGGTATCGAGCGAGCCGGCGGACGACTGGTCCCGCAGGACGAGGCGGAAGCCGTGGTCTGGGCCGGCGGGGTCGATTCCTTCCCTGCCGACCTACCGGACGCCGTGCGCTGGGTGCAGCTGCCGTCCGCGGGAGTGGAGTCGTGGTTCGCCGCCGGGATCATCGACAACCGACGGGTGTGGACCTCCGCGGCGGGTGCGTACGCGAGAACCGTCGCCGAACACGCCGTGCTGCTACTACTCGCCGGGGTACGAGCGCTGGCCGAGCAGGTGCGGGCGACATCGTGGCGCAAGGGTGAACTCGACCCCCGGGTGGGCACGCTGTACGGCTCGACCGTCGCCATCGTCGGGTGCGGCGGCATCGGCCGGACGATGATTCCGCTGCTCACCGCCTTCGGCGCGCGGATACTGGCGGTGACCAGGTCGGGCATGCCCGTACCCGGCGCCGACGAGACGTTGCCTGCCGCCCGCACCCGGGAAATATGGTCGCGCGCGGATCATTTCGTCCTCGCGGCGCCCGCGACAACGGCGACGAAGCGACTGGTCGATGCCGACGCCCTGGCACGGATGAATTCGACCGCCTGGGTGGTCAATATCGCCCGCGGCGCGCTGATCGACACCGACGCGCTGGTGTCGGCACTGAAGAACGGCTCGATCGGCGGCGCGGCACTCGACGTCACCGATCCCGAACCCCTCCCGGACGGCCATCCACTCTGGACGCTGCCGAACGCCATCATCACCCCCCATATCGCCAACCCGGCCTCCGGTCTCACCGCCCTACTCGCCGACCACGTCCAGGACAACGTCGAACGTTTCGCCGGCAGCGAGCCCCTCCGCGCGATCATCGATGTCGAGCACGGATACTGACCGCGGCCTACCCGCTGATCTCACCGGGCGGTCTCCACTCGCGGGCCAGCGCACGGCCACCGCGGCGAACCGTGCGCCGAGCACCCGATCCACCGCCGCCGGTCCCCGTTGAACCTCCGTCACCACTCGGGGTCGCGCGAACGAGTCCATCCGCTTCATGGTTCACACCTCGTAGGTCCGCGCTACCGCTATCAGATCACCGTCCTCACGGGTGGAGGCCACGACATGCTCGGGACGGGGGCGGAACCCGGGAGCATCGGCGATATCACGGGTTTCATCGATCACCGTGACGCGGACCCGGTGCGCGCCCGGGGTGCGCACGGTGAGTTCGACACCTTCGGGCGGAAGATCACGGAAGCGGATCTCGCCCGGCCAGGTGGTGGCGCGCACGCCCGGAACGGGCACGGCGACCGGAGCAATACCGGGAACGTTCGCGGAGACGAGATCGATCGGGTGATCGATGCGCAGGGTCAGCGACGTGGCCGCTCGCGGGGAATCCACGTGCACTGTCACGGTGTCACGGTCGCGATGGCGTACCTCGAGGCGGGGACCCTCGACGGTGATGGGCTCGGCCCGCCCGGTCCACAGCGGACCGCGTGCGTAACCGGGAGGAAGTCCGGAGATATCGTGACCGGTGACGTGCTCTAGGGTCCAGGGGGTGGGATGTGGTTCACCGCTGACCCAGTGCGCCGACCCGGTGTCGGCGTCGAGCACGTAGGCGAGGTGGCTGCGCCGAGGGTGCTCCGCGTCGGCGGTATCGGTGACCAGGCCGGCGCCGACCGAGACGGTCGCCAGTGCCGCGGCGAGCAACGGCGCTGCCACGACGGCCCTGTGGCGAACGGTGGGTTCCGGCAAGAGCAGCTCGACAGCAGGAAGCAGCATGAGGCCGAACAGGGTCAGGCAGGCAGCGCCGGCGCCACCGAACGCCAGGCCCACACCGATGAACAGGCCGCGGGCCATGACGGGGAGCAATACGGCGGAGACCGAAAGCCCCAGCGCCAAGGACACCGCCGGCCACCCGGACCAGCGCACCGGTATCAACGCCGCCAGCGCGCCGGCCGCAGCGCACACCGTCGGCAGCGCGAACAGAAACGACGCGCCGGGTGCGACCGCCGCGCACACCACGCCCAGCACGGCCGGCCAGGCGAGGGCTCCGATCGCGAGCGCAGCCGGGCCCAGACGACCACGCAGCAGCAGATACCAGACGAGCAGTGCGGTCGCGGCCAGAGCGGCGAGGGCGGCCTGATAGAAGTGCGGGCGATACAGCAACCCACTCATTACCCGGTAATCCGGGCGCAGGGCCGCGAGCAGCAACCAGAGTGCCTGCCCCAGCACGATCGACGCCGCCAATGGAAGCGCCGCCGACACCGCCGCCAGCATCATCCGCGGCGCACTCGCCGATCGTCGACGCCGGGCGAGCACGGCCAGTGCCACCACGAGTGCCACGGCCGATACCGCGAGCGGCCATACCAGCACGTCCGAGTAGGTGATCGGCAAGGCACCGAGCCGGAAGTAGGTGGCATCCCGATCGGACCGCAGGGCGGGCAGGTCGGCCGCGCCGAGCGCCCGGGTGAGCGACAGCATGTTCTCACCGTGATGCTGTAGGCTGCGCCGGTCCAGGTTCGCCAGGGAATCGCCCGCCGTATGGTAATACGACGGCTGCTCGATGTAGGCGAAGTTGAGTCCGGTGAAACCGGCGGCGGAGAATTCGCTGAAATCGGTGTCGTTCGGCAGATACCGGTAGATCTCGACCATCGACGAGTCACCCCGGGGGTCGGGCACCGTGTCCGAGAACAGGGAGACCAGCTCGGCATTGCCGGTGGAGGTCTCGAACATCAACGACGGCCCACTCACCCCCCGTGCCTCCCAGTTGAGAACGACGCCGCCCGCACGGCCCAGCGGATGCTCCCGGACGAACGCCTCGGCACCGAGTAATCCGTCCTCCTCTCCGTCGGTGAACAGCAACACCAGGTTGTTGCGCAACGCGCCGTCCCGACCGATCATGCGTCCGACCTCGAGCATCGCGGCGACCGCGGCGCCGTCGTCGGACGCGCCGGGCCCCATTGCCGCGGAATCATAGTGCGCGGCCAGCAGAACGGTTCCGGTGGCGTCGCGGCCCGGAAGGGTCGCGATCACGTTGTCGACACGACCGAAACTCGCCAACCCCGTCGAGGACCGAGCACCGACCGCGTGCTGTATTTCCACCGAGAAGCCCGCCGACCGCAGCTGTCCGGCAATATAGTCCTCCGCCCGGTCGCTTGCCGGACTTCCCAACGGCCGCGGTTCGGTGGCGAACCGGTCCAGGTGGGTGAGGGCCCGCTCGGCACTGAACTGTCCCGGCACCGTGGCGGGAACCAGAGGCCGGTCATTGCCATCCGCGCGGACGGCCCAGGCAACCACACCCGCGAGAATCAGCAGTACCGTCACGCCCGCGACCACTCGGTGGGGCGTATCGATCAGTTTTCGGATCACGGTTCGACGTTATGGGGTCCGGTCGACCGAACGGTATGCGGAGGACCCACAATCCACGGTGCGGTGTTGTGGCTCGCCGCCGGCCGGTGTTCACGCTTCGTACAGCTCCAGCGGCAGATCGTCCGGGTCGAAGAAGGCGAATCTCCGACCGGTGTATTCGTCCACCCGGATCCCTTCGGTCCGCACTCCCCTACCCCGCAGCTCGTGCAGCGCCGTGGCCACATCGGACACCTCGAAGGCCAGATGCCGCACACCGCACGCTTCCGGCCACGACAATCGCGCCGGCGGGTCCGGGAACGAGAACAGTTCCAGCCGCGTCCCGTCCGGCAGGGCGAGATCCAGTTTGTGGGAAGATCGTTCGGCCCGATAGTTCTCCGCCAGACCTGCAGGCCGAGGATCTCGGTGTAGAACTCCTTGGACGCCTGGTAATCCGAGGCGATGATCGCCGCGTGGTGGATGCGCATAAGCCGCATGGTCTCGACGTTGGCCCGCCACGACAGGCCCTCGCGGGTGTTCGCGGCGCTCGGCTCCCGCCGGAACTCCGCGAGCACCGACGGCCTCCCGAACCCGGTGCGGCCCTCGGGCCGCGGAGCGCCGCCCGGAGGTCAGCGCGCCGACTCGGCCGGTACCCGGACCGCGATCTCACCGCTGAGTACGTGACCGTCGGTGAGCCGCAGACGATCACCGCTCCAGAAGCGGCCGGGGTCGTACCAGTCGGGGCTGCGGTTGTCCGGCAGCAGGCCCATCGCCTGGTAGGTGGCGGCCACGATCTCGGCACAGTAGGCGTTCTCAACCTGCCGGGCGGCGGCCCGGTGAGATCGGCGGCGCGGCGGCCGGAGTCGGCCACGGAACCAGCGCGCGGCCAACGCGGCGGTGGAGGGGAACGGGGTGCCGTCGAGCCGGGCGACGGTGCGCAGCACACTGTCCTCCATCTCTGGAGTGGCCGGCGGGTCCAGTTGGCGTAGCCAGGCCTGCTGGCCGTAGCGGTTCGCCCAGACCAGCACCGCGTCGCGCAGGTTGTGCAACTGGGCGCCGCGGTGCGCGGTGCCCGACCACATGTCCGGCAGCGACCGGCCGAGCTCCGCGTGCCAGATCAGCGCGGGCAGATCAGCGATCACGACGGACATACCGACGTGGTTGACCGGACTGTTCGTTGTCATCCGGATCATCCGATCGGCCGTGGAATGGCCACGGAACAGCCAGATATCACCTGTTCTGGTGATCTCGACAGCCCGCTCGAGATCGATATCGGCACCCGCCATGGACGTAGCCTATGCGTATGAGGTGGTGGAAGGTATTGGGATTGGCGGGTGCGGCCGGTGTGGTGGCCACCGGTGTGGTGGTGGTGCGCGCCGAGCGCCGCCGCCGTGCCTACACCCCGGACCAGGTCCGCGAGCAACTGCACGTCCGGTTTGCGCAGGCCGCGGCCGTCGAGGACACCGACGAGGCCCCGGAACCGCGTCCCACTCGTGTCCGCGCGTGGGCGCGGCGGCTCTTTCGGCGCTGACGGTCCGACCGGCCGCGGTGGTCATACCGATCGGGGCCTGCCGCCTGATCGATGCCGTCCCACCGGTGGACCCCGACCGGCCCCGTACGCCGCCGTCACAATTGCCTCCCGGCTGGGCGGACTGCACCACCCGAGCCCGGGAACCGGGGGATGAACGGTCCCCGCGGGTCTATCCCGTCGCGTAACGGACCCGAGGGAACGCGTCGTCGACGCCGAGCCGCGCGGCCGCGTTCCGCCAGGACGGCACCGCCGCGCCCCGCATGAGGTTCTCCGCGATCTCGACCACGCTCGGCGCGGCGATATCCGAACCGGCCCACCGGTTGAAGGCACCCATCGTCGGCCCACACCACAGCTGATAGTCGCCGCGACGCTCGGTTTCACCGGTGGTCGCCCAGCGGATGGACATCCCGAGGTACCAGCGGAAGCACAGGGCCGTCCGGTCCCGTGCGCCTCCACGGCGTCCACATCCGACGGCTGCAGTCCCGCGTCCGCCGGCGACGACGCGATCACCCGCTCCTGTGACCGACCGTTCGGCGCGGTCAGACCGTTGCTCGCACCGTTCTGGTTCACCGCCGAGCCCCGAACCACGGCCAAGACGTCGTGCCCGAGCCGTCGCGCGTCCGACAGCCGCTCCAACACCGGCACACCCACGCCGTCGGCCCAGGCCACCCCGTCGGCGGCGGCGGAGAACGACTTGCACCGGCCGTCGGGCGCCAGGCCGCGCCGGCGCGAAGTCCAGGAACAGCGGCGGCGTCGCCATCACGGTCACCCCGCCCGCCAGGACCAGTGAGATCTCCTGTCGCCGCAGAGCCTCGCATGCCAGATGGATCGCCACCAGCGACGAGGAACAGGCGGTGTCCACCGTGAACGCCGGACCCTCCAAACCCAGCGCATACGACACCCGCCCCGACGCCACACTGCCCGCTGAACCGATGGACACGTACCCCTCGGCGGCCGGTCCCGAATCTTTGGCGATGGTCCCGTAACCCTGGTAGGCCACTCCGGTGACCACTCCCGTGTCACTGCCCCGCAGCGACGTCGGGTCGACTCCGGCGTGCTCCAGCGCCTTCCAGGAGACCTCCAACAGCAGCCTCTGCTGAAGCGGCCGCCTGTGGTTATCGAAAGACGCCGCATATCAACAAAATTCAGCACATCTCCGTCACAGCCGCGATTTCGGTCACGGCGACCGCAATCGCACACCATATCGAAAGGCGACGGCCCCGATACCCGCCATGAATAGCCCGAGCCCCTCACAGCGTCTTCACGGAATCGCCGGGGAATCG
>NZ_BAFU01000246.1 GCF_000308495.1 Nocardia brevicatena NBRC 12119
ACCGCTACGCCTCCCTGCGGGAGAACACCGGGGGCTACGGTCCCGAGACAGCCGCGCCGAAATCTTCAACGCCTTCTACATCGGCAGCGGCGCGGGCCCGGCCGATCCCCTCGTATCACCCGTCAAGCGCGCGGATCTCTCCGGTCTGCCTCCCGCCCTGATCATCACGGCGGAGTACGACCCGATGTGCGACGAGGGTGAGTTCTACGGCCGGCTGCTGGGCGAGGCAGGCGTGGAGGTGACGGTCGGCCGATATGCGGGCGCCAACCACGATTTCGTGCAGAACTTTTCGCGGATCCCCGGGGACCACGGGGTTTTCGCGGAGACGGCCGATTTCCTCGACCGCCGCGGTTTCGACCGGAAATAACCTCACGAACGTGCCCGCCACACCGGGAAAGAGCGATATGACACAAGAAGTGAGTGTTCATCCCCACATCTCACCCTGGGGTTGTTTCGGTCTCTACAGCTTCTTCATCGATGCCCCCGAGCCGGCCATCGTCGATACCGGGACCGTTTTGTCGCCCGCCGAGGGCATGGTGCCCGCGCGCGGACCTCGGCCGCAGTGTCGAGGAGGTTCGCTGGATTCTGCTGACTCACGGCCGTATCGACAGCACCAGGACGAGCTCGCCGCCCGGTCGCACCGGCTCGCGGCGGCGGCGTGGGACGAAGGGCTCTACGACGACCTGGTGGTTCCGGTGGATATGCGGTGCACGGCCAGGTATCGATCGTGAGACATTCTGTCGTTCGTCTCGCCCGAGGTTCCGATGGCAATCGCCGAAAATCCAACGAAGTTCATGTAGTCACTGGTCGGTGGTCGTAGCGCCGGGGCGGCGTCACCCGAGTGATGTGCAAGGCCGACGTAATCTGTTGGCTGACAGTAGCTTCGGGTGCGGTTGGCTATGTCCGCGGGATGGAACCGCTGAGGATGCGGTGGATGGTGGAGCGGCCGACGCTGTATTCCTCGGCGAGGTCGGCCGGACTCGCGTTGTCCAGGCCGGTGCGGTTGCGGCGAGTAGGAGAACCCTTTGTCGGTGAATATCCGCTCGGACGGCACTGCGAGGGTGAGCAGTTGCTCGGTTTGGATCTCGACATCTTGTTCGTCGGCGGAGCAGCGCACGTATCCGTATCCGACGCGGAAGGGCTCGGTCACCATCCGATCAGGCCAAGTCGCCCCTGGTGCTCGCGAACCACTGAGCGGAGTTCAGCGCGTGGTGTAGGCGCCGCCGTTGAGGTGGACGGTCTGGCCGGTGATATGGCGGGCAGGTGGGGAGGTCAGGGGTTCGATGAGACCGGCCACGTTGTCGGGACGCCCCGGCCGTTTGTCATGTGTCGCCGCGATCAGCTGCGCACGGCGTTCGTCGGTGAGTTTGCCCTGGAAGAAGTCGGTGTCCTCGATGTAGCCGGGCGAAACGATGTTTACCGTTATGCCTGTCGGCGCCGGCTCGGCCGAAAGGCCCGCCGAGGCGAAGCGCTGCGAGCCCAGTTCGTTCTGTAGTCGTGCGGCGATCTTCGCGTGTTCCGGGCCGATGCGGGCCACGGCCGCGCGCCCTTCTCGGTGACCGCGACGAGTTTCGCGCGGCGGTGCGCGGGATTGGGGCGATATTCGGTCAGGCCCTTGTCGACCAGCAGATCGGCGATTCGCTGCACGCTCTGCCGGGTGATGCCCATGGCGCGGGCGATCCCGGCCACCGGTAGGGGTTCGCGCCGCGCCGAGCCGAGCATCTGCCACCAGGCGGCGGTGAGTCCCGCCGGGGCGGCCGGTTTCTCGGCGATGGCGAAGAACTGGCCGTTGAGCCGGAAGGATGTGATGGCGACGGTTCTGAAGAGTTCCTGTTCGCCACCGGGCATAGGCCCTCCTGTGTGGATCAGGGGCGGCCGGCGCTCCGTCGGGCCTCGTATTCGGCCAGGACCGCGTAGCCGGCGGGATCGCCGGCGGCGAAGAGCCGATACCAGCCGTCGAGCACGTGGGGTTCGTAGAGGTCGAGGGCGCCCAGGACTTCTCGGGCGAATTCGAACGGGGCCGTCGAGTTGGCGGTGATCACGCCGGCGTCGGTGACCGCGGGTTCGTCGAGGTAGTGTTCGGCCCCGGCATAGCCGGAGGCGGTGAGGTATTCGGCGATATTGCTGGTGTGTTTGCGGTTGTCGAGCAGTCCTTGACGGGCCAGGCCGAAGGTCGCGCCGCAGATCGCGGCGACCGGGACGCCGGCGTCGACGAATTCTTGGGCCTTCCGCGCGAACGCGGTCAGTTCGTCGGTTTCCCATCCTTCGGCGCCGGGCAGGATCAGCATGGCGCTGTCGGCCGGGGTGAGGTCGGCCGGCGTCATATCCGGAATGATCCGCATACCGCCCATGGTGGTGATCGGTTCCGTGCTCGGGCCGACCGTGCGTATCGCGTATCGGCCCGGTTCCTTGTGCCAGGCTCCATTGTTGATATGCGCGGTGGCCGCGCCCACCTCCCAGTCGGCGAGGGTGTCGTATACGGCGAGGTGGACTATTCGTGCAACCATGACAGCATCGTGTCATTTCGGCAGGGGTGCTGTCATGGTTGGAGTTCCGGTAGCAGGCTCGTGGACAGCATTACGAGGCGTCCGCATCACCTTCTCCGGGTCCTGCGTCGGCCCCTTATGACCACGGGTGTTCTCTGGGGTGAGCCGAGGGGAAATGGTTCTCGATACCCCGTGCATGCGTGGGGCGTGTCTTGTCGGGCCTTCACGCCTGCGGTGTCCGTTTCGGGTGAAGATTTCGGTCCGTCGCATTCGTGAACTGCCACCCGGAAGTTCGGTGGCCGGGATCCGCGGGACCTTGTTCGGTGCCGGATCCAGGTCAGGGCGCGCGGATGCGCCCACTATGCCGCTGTCGGGTGGAGCAACGCATCGAGGTCGGGCGGCATCGGCATGGGCCGGCGCAGGCCGACGTTGGCTCGTCCGGTGTTGCCTTCGGGGTAGCGGCCGGATAATGAGCCCGGTGCGGCGACAATGATCCGGATGAACTGCCCGAATGCTTCGCGCCGATCGCGCTGACGGACGGCGAGGGCGAACATGGCGATGTGGTTGCAGGTGTGCAGCCAGGGGTCGGGTTGGGACAGGATGTGCGCACGTTCGAGGTGTGTCCACCGCTGTATGGGGTCGGAAGCGGTCTTCGCGGCATGCATTTCGTCGCGGTAGCGGGCGCGGGCCTGGGCCGGGATGCGGGACATGATGTGCCTTTCGGGGTTGGGTCGTTTCAGCCGAAGGAGAGGACGCCGATCGCGGCGGCGACGCCGGTGCCGATCGCGATCGTGGCGGCCAGTTGTGCGCCGGTGAGCAGGCGATGGTGTCGGATCCAGGTGAATACCAGCGCGGTGACCGGCAGGGCGACAGTTGCCGCGGTGACCATGCCGGGTGAGTAGTCGCCGAACCAGGCCGCGGAGCCGAGATGGACGGCGGCGTTGACCGCGAACCGCGGCATCTCCTCGAGGGTGTGGACCACGAACACCATGAACGGCGTCGACAGCACCAGCGGCCGGAGCAACGCCGGATCGAAGGCCGCGCTGGTCTGCGCTCGAGGGTCGGTAAGTGACTCGGTCATCGACGATCCTTCCATGAATCAATTAATGCGAATGTTACTATATATTGTGCTCGTGTGTGGTCGGCCTCATTTCGGGAAAAGGTCGGTCGCAGTGGTCACAATCACGCCCGACCGTACCGGACGCGGTCAGGGCGGTGGTGGGTGCGGACAGCAGGTGTTGCCACGCCTGCGATCGACGTCTACTTCTACAACCACAACGCCCCGCTCGAATAGATATTCGTGAGCCCCCCGCTACCGCGTCGGCGAGCCGAAACCGTTCCGACCCGCTCCCTTGGTCCGGGCGGAGCAGCCTGGTTTATCCGCCTTCGTTGAGCGCGGCCACCGGTTCGGCCGGCTGCCGAGCGTCGAGATAGCCGCTCAGGGTCTCGGCGGGGAGGCTCGATTGCGGTTCGAAACGTTGCAGCGCCTTGACGATGGCGTTCTGCGCTCGCCGGTCGTGGCCTGTGCTCCGGTGGCGGCCCGTCGCCGCCCGAGTTCTTTCGGCCCTGGTCGAAGTCGCGGCTCGCCGCCGATCACCCCACCCTTTTCGAGTGCGGTGATCTCCGCATCGGTGAACCCGAGCCCGGTAAGCAATGCGCGGTTGTCCTGGCCGGACAGTGGCGCGTGGCGCCGATGGTAGCGCTCAGGACCGGCCGACAGCCGCATGGGTACCGTGCTGTGCCGAGACGTGGGGTTGACCGGTGATCCGCCGGTTCGAAGAAGCCGCGGAACTCGAGCTGTGGAATATCGGTCTGCCGGTGCGGCTGCATCACCTTGCCCACGGGGACACCGACGTCCCGGAGTAGGTGCACGATCTCGTCGGCATCGCGTTCCCCGCACCAGGCGGCCACGTGTTCATTGATGTACTCGTGGCGCCGGCGGCGGCCGGTATCGGTGTCCAGTCGCGGGTCGGTCGCCCGCTCGGGTCGGCCGAGGGCCTCGCGCAGCCGGCGCCAGTGGTCGTCGGTGACCACGGCCACGGCGACCCAGCAGTCCTCGCGACCGAATTCGTCGATACCGGCGGCGCGGTACAGATTCTGCGGCGCCGTGGCGGGCCCGCGGTTGCCGGCCCGTTCGAGCAGCACCCCGTACGCGGGGTATTCGATGACCTGTTCGGCGGTGATATCGGGGGCCGCCTCCACCAGCATTCCGTTACCGGTGCGCCGCCGGTGTTCCAGGGCCGGCAGCAGAGCGACCGGAGCGTGCACCCCGGCATTCGGGTCGCCGAGGGAATACGGTTCCACGGATTCCGCTCCGGATATCCGGTGAGCCAGGCGAGTCCCGAGGTGTCCTCGATGACATAGGCGAAGGCCGGGTTGTCCCGCCACGGCCCGTCCGGCCCGAATCCGGGCATCCGCATCATGATGGCGTCCGGCCGTAAGGCCCGGACCGCGGCGTAGTCCAGGCCGATATTCTCGAGCACGCGCGGCGTGTAGTTCTCGGCTACCACATCACATCCGGCGATGAGCCGGTCCAGCACCGCTCCGCCCCGCTCGGTGCGAAAGTCAAGGGCCAGGCCCAGTTTGTTGGTGTTGAGCCTGGAGAAGATGGGTGATTTCTCCCATCACCGGTCCTCGGTGACCAAAACACCCGCGACGAGACGGGTGCCGTCCGGGCGACCGGCCGATTCCACGTGCACGGCCTCGGCGCACAACATAGCGAGGAGATGGGTACACGACGGACCGGCCCAGAAAGTCGTCATGCCCAGGACCCGCGGACCGCGGAAGGGCAGCGGATCGGCGGAACCGTCACCGGTCTGCCGGCGGGGGATATCGTGGGGGCGGTGGTGTTCGGTGTGTTCACCGAGCCGGGGCGCGTGTCGCGTGCGGCGGAGGATATCGGGGTGCGTTCGATACGGCGGGCCCGGTCGGACGAAGCCGTCGCGCGGATTGGTGGTGAAGAAATCCCGGGCCACATGATGGTCGACGGCCGTGGCATCGGCGCCGTTGACCACCGGCCCGTTGGGGATCCGGAACGCGGTGGCCAGTTCCCGGATCTCACTCACCTTGTGCTCGGCGAACCAGGCATTGCCCTCGGTGGCGTGTTCGGTGATCGACGGGTTGGGGTCCTCGCCCGGTCTGGACTCGCTGCTCACATCGGCGGAGACCGTGGCCGCGGATATGAACGGTGCGGGCGAGGCCACCCGCACGCTGCTCGAGGATTCGGTGCCACTGTTGGATTCCCAGGTGCGGACCGCCGATGCCATTCGCATCTGGGCCCGCGGCCTGGCCGGGGTGACGGATCAACTGGTCGCCGACGATCCCCGTGTGCGCACCCTGCTCGACACCGGACCCGTTTTCGCACAGGAGGTCTCGGGTCTCCTGGACTCGGTGCAGCCGACGCTCGGATTCGCCCACTACGACCCGCGGCCCGGCAGCTATATGGGTTCGGACGGAAAGTTGTATCAGCAGACGGACCTGGTGGCCGGCTCACGGGAGACGTGGCAGGAGATGTTCCCGCACTGATTCCGGGCCGAGCCATCGGATAGTAAGTGCCCCATCGGGTTCCGAATTCGGGAGGCCGCCGTGAACCCGGGTGTATCGGTCCGTGCGCTGGCGGTCATCGCGAATACGGGATGCCCTGCTCTCGGTCCGACACCGTGAACTCAGGGATACCGCGGTCTCGACGACGGAGCGCCCCGGTGTGGGGTCTCCGCCGGGGCTTCGGCCATACGCGTGTCCCTGTCGACTTCTGGGGTCGCCGTAGTTTCTGCCGAAAAAGCGGCGGATATGCCCATTCTCCCTGGTCGGTACAGCCACAACGAAGGGCCTGAACAGGTCTGGGCATACCTCCGAGCAGCATCCCCGTCAGGAGATACGGCGTATCCGCCTGGTTCCATCGATGAATTCCGGTGTAGTTCATCGGTCGGATTCGACGTCATTCGGGCCGAGATGGCCGGAGGTCGTATCGGTGAATCCCGATGGCACCCGAGCACGGCGTTCGCCGCACTCGACTGAACAACCCGGGCCTGGTCAGGTAGAGTAATCGACCACTGCTCAGCCGGGAAGCGACATCGGAATTCCTTACTGTGTCGGGACGGTGATCGGGATGGCGCTGGGGTCCACCGATATAACCAATCCGCCCGATTTTCGGCGAAAAGTACAGCGACCCTACCGATCCTGCCCCCGCCGAGGGACTGTCGAACGACATGGTCGGTTCGACAGTCCCTATCAACTCATGGCGGGGGCAGGACATGAGGTGCTCACGGAAGATATAGGCGCTCGACCGGTGGCACGAAATGGTGTGTCGACGGGGTTGCGCCGAAACCGTGGCCCCGCAGGGGGACTCTCGGTTGGTTCAGCAACTGCTTCCTATGAACGGCAGGTGTCACCAATGGCCGCTTTCGCTGCTGCCGTGGCCGCTGCCGCCGTGGCTGCCGTGGCCGCTGCCGCTGTGGCTGCCGTGGCTGCCGTGGCCGCTTTCGCTGCTGCCGTGGGCGCTGCCGCTGCTGCCGTGGCCGCTGCCGCCGTGGCTGCCGTGGTGGCTGCCGTGGCTGCCGTGGTGGCTGCCGTGGCTGCCGTCGTGGCTGCCGTGGCTGCCGTGGTGGCTGCCGTGGCTGCCGTCGTGGCTGCCGTGGCCGCTGCCGCTGCTGCCTACGGGCTCAAGCACCACCGGGGCGGCGAGCGCAGAGGCCGCCAGGACCGTCACCGGTGTCAGCGCGAGCGCGGCTGCGACGGCGCCGCGTGCCAGCATGCGGTAGTGTCTTGCGGGGCTGTGGTGGATAGACAGACTCATGGATATACCCTTCCCTGGTGCATGAGGTTCGGTCGGTGATCGCTCGGTCGTCCACTCGGGTTTGTACTCGCGTGCACTGGTGAAATCACGTCGAACAGCGGCCGTTCCGCTGTCGTGGAGAGACGTATCCCACCTGGAACGAGGCCTTACTCAGAACTGGCACATGGGTTGGCCATCAATACAGGTCACGATGGTTCGGAACCGTCGGACCGGGTCTGGAACAGGCTCAATGGTAGCCACTCCATACAGCCCGAACAACTTACTGCGGTCGGCGTGTACGAGTCGACGGATTTCGGACGCATCGGGCATTCCGACATCTACGGTCCGGGTGTGCCGGGGATGGAAACGATGCCGGATCGCCCGACCATTACCGTGGCCGTCGATCTGTGTGACCTCGCCCGCAGCGCAGTGCGGCTGCGGCGCCGAAACCTACTACTACTGCTGCGCCTCGACAGGAACGAGCCCGAGTAGCGGCATGTCGAACGGGTAGCGGCCCAGCGTATCCTCAACGAACTCGACCACCGTGTGATCACCGTCGATCTCGAGAACCTCGAATTCGTCGGCCTGGCCGTTGCCTACGGGCGCGTGCGGCGGGCCGTGCCCTTGTGGGTGCTCGTCGACGATCAGTTCGCGGATGAACTCGGCCAGGGCGTCGAAGACGTGGAACACCAGGCACCCGTCGGGAGCGGTGGTGTCGAGAGCCCGTGCAGGGACCGGAACCCGATCCCGCGGCGACGCGGGTCGGCCACGATCATGATCAGGTCCTGCAGGCTGCGGCCCGGCCGACCCCGGGGCCACCACGAGGGTGTCCCCGGCGCGCATGTAGCTCGGGCAGGCAGCGACCGCGACCGGAGCCGACTGATCGTTTGTTGTTTCGGTGACGCACCGGGTCCGCTCCGGCGATGCGTGGAGCGGGGCGGCTCTCCATCGCGCGAGAAGGGCGGACCGCTGTCCGAATCCGTCTGCCGGACGAAGTGGAGAGACCCATGAGACCGGGATGGATCCGCCGCTCAGACAGGTCGAAGGATGAGATCAGCCAGTTGCCGGTTCGACACCCTCGCCGCCGCCGACACCGCCCTGATCGAGGCCCAGGCGCGGATCCCACTGGCAAGAGCGTGGGGCGGTGGGCCGGTCGCGTCGGTGGACGGGCTGCGTTTCGTGGTTCCGGTCCGCACCATCCATGCCCGACCCAACGCCGAGTACTTCGGACGCAAACGCGGTATCACCTGGTTGAACGTGATCAACGACCAGGCCGCCGGCCTCGCCGCGCAAGTTCTCCGGGCACCCCGCGCGATTCGCTGCACGCGGTGGATGTGGTGTTGTGTCAGCAGGGTGGGACGGTGCCGGAGGCAATCATCACCGATACCGGTTCCTACAGCGATATCGTGTTCGGGCTCCTATATCTGCTGGGTCGCCAGTATCGCCCGCAGCCGGCGAATCTGCCGGATCAGCGGTTGTGGCGCATCGACCCAGCCGCCGACTACGGACCGCTGGACAAGGCCGCACGCGGATGGATCGATGTCGAGCGGATCGGCCGGCATTGGGAGGACATGTGCCGGATCGCGGTCTCGATCCACACCGGCGAAGTGTCCGTGCACGAGGTCACCCGCATGGTCTCCCGCGACGGACAACCGACCTCACTCGGGCACGCTGTTTCGCATTTCGGGCGGATCTTCAAGACCCTGCACGTGCTGCGACCGGCCGACGACGAACCCTATCGCCGCGAGATCAAAGCCCAGGCCGACCTCACCGAGGGCCGCCACGACCTGGCGCGGCGGATCTTCCACGGTCGCAAGGGTGAGATGACGCGGACCTATTACGAAGGCATGGAAGACCGGCTCTCGGCACTGGGTCTGGTCCTCAACTGTGTGGTGCTGTGGAACACCGTCTACAGGGATCGCGCGCCGGCCGAGCTGCGCGGCCAGGACTACCCGGTGCTGGATGCGGATGTGGGCGGCTCTCGCCGTTCATTCGGACCCACATCGGCATCGACGGGCACTACAGCTTCCGTCTACCCGACCTCGGAGGAACACACCGGCCGTTACGCGATCCCGACGCCCGCGACGACGAATGAGGCCGACACCGAAAGTGTCGGTCGGCGCAGACGCTTCGGTATGCCGCCTGTCGTGGTGTCGATCTCGACGCCCTTTTCATCGCATCACGTCGGTAGCGGAAAGAAGATCGGGCTGATGAGGTATCTATGGCGGTCACCCTCCGGTGAGTTCGAGGCGACCGACTCGAGGACTTTCTGGAGCTGAGTTATGAGGTGGGCGCGTTCGTCGTCGGTGAGCCACACCGGCATTTGGATGTAGGAGACGTTGTCGCGGTAGGGCTCGGCACCGGTGGTTTGCAGGTAGTGCTGAAAACTCGACGCCAGCACACTCATGGCGGCAGCGAATAAGGATTGATGATCGTCGGTGGTCAATGCGGCCATCTCTGCGGGCGGCATCGCCGCGCCACCGGGTGCGAATCGGTAGGTCCGTTCGACTGCTCCGCGGCGCCGCTCTTCGCGATGCACGATCAATATGCCGGCGTCGAGCAGCACGGCGAGCTGGCGATACAGCGTCGGCCGCGAGACGTCGGGTAGCGAATCCAGCAACGAAGCGGCCGTGAACTCGCGGCCATCCATGACGGTGTTGATGATGCGGATTCGCACAGGGTTGCGAAGAACCTCTACCAGCTTCATATTCCAATGGTCTCATGAAGTGATACTGTTCTCATATGTCGATACCAATCACGTGGCCGATGGGTGAGCGCGTCGCGATCGACGCACGAAGTCTGTGGGTCGTGCGCGCCAAGCCCCCCGGCGATCCAGTTCTCTTCCTTCCGGGCGCCGGCAGTTTCGGACTGGACTACTACCGGGTGTACAACCTGGTCGAGGAGCACTGCACCCCGATCCTGTACGACCGTGCGGGCACTGGATGGAGCGAGGACGTAGCACTTCCCCGCACCCTGGACGAAGTCACCGACGAGATCGCCGATCTACTCTCCGCCCTGGGAGTCGAGTCGACCGTGACGCTGGTCGGTCACTCCCTCGGGGGCGCCTACGCCCAACACTTCGCGCAGCGCTTTCCTGATCGGGTCGCCCGGCTCGTGCTGATCGATCCACTGCACCAGGACTGGGACGACTTCGTGCCGCCCGAGCTGCAGTTCGGCGCGGCACCCGCCACGGACAACGCGCAGATGCCCGAACTTCCGGCGGAAGCGATCGACCAGATACGGACCGCAATGGAAATAGCCTTCAGCGAATTCCCGGCCGAGATCGGCAAAGCAGCTCTGGACCTGCACATGAGCACCGAACGGTTCCCCGTCGGGTTCCTGGAGGGTCTGAACGCGGCGCACCTGCTCAACGAGCTTCGGGAAGGAGGTCCGCTGCCGAAGTCCCGACGCAACTCATCAGCGCGACCGGCACAGACGCACAGCAACGCCTTTTTGTGCCCGCGGACCTTCTACGGCAGCAACTGGAGGGGAGTGAACGGCTCTACGACAGTATCGCCGAAAGGTACTCATGGGTGGAGCGCATCACGGTTGCGGATGCATCGCACGCGAACCTGCCCATGGTCCGCCCAGATGTCATTGCCGCCGGCATCGCGTCTGTGACGCCGGACCACCGGCAGCGCTGACGATCTCATCGAGGGCGCATGCCGCGACGCGATCGAACGCGGCTGTCCTCGATATCGTGCTCCAAAGAGCCTGGGTGCTCAGACCTCCGACCACACCGGCGGTCGGGCATGGTTCTGCTGGACTGATTCAGCGGCCAGTCCGACGCCGTGCCGTATCGCTGTCCGCCTGATACCGGCGAAGTCCCTCATCGGACACGCGCGCATATTTGGCGAGGCTGCGCACCGAGGTATGCCCTGATAACTTCATCAACACCGGTGTCGACGCGCCGTCTTCTGCGACGTGTGTAAGTGCCTGTGTACGAACTGATCGTTTAGCGTTTTCGTGCGTGTGGGCCGGGAAGTACGGTTCGGCTGCCGGGGCGGCTGTTGGTGGCTTATCGTCGGATCGGGGTTCGGTCTGTGTCGGGGAGGTGGTGGCGTAGCTGACCACGGTGGCTCCGCGAAACGCCGGACACCGCGGTCCTTGGGTATGATCTGTTCGCGTTTCCGGCAGCGGTACTCACGCCCCGTGCTGATGAATGGCGGGTAAGGGATTACAGAATCACGGGTGGCTCGGAGAAGTGGGCGAGCCGGCGTGAACTACCAACATCGACTTGGTCAACCGTAGGTCGCGGTCGGCAGGGCAGGCGATTTCCATGTCTTCACAGGTCAGCCCTGCGCCTTCGGCGGTTTCTTCGAACAGCAACGTCGACGTGTAGTAGCGCAGGAATTCATGCCGGTTCGGAAAGACGAGGCCGGCATCGATTGTTTCGGTTCGCACGGTATCGAAACGTTCTCGCACGATGGGAAGGATTTCCTCGCCGAGTCGTGCGGCGCGGATGCGTGTGCGATCGTCGATGCGTCGTCCGGTGAGGCGTTCGTTGAACTCGTAGAGTTCGAGTGCGTTTTCAGCCGTCGAGCCGATGAGCAGCAGGTGGCCGTCGGCTCGCATGGTTCGGGTGAGTTCGCTGATGGTGAAGTTCGGATCCTTGGCGTTGTAGATCGCGAAGACCGATGTCACCAGGTCGAACGTGCCGTTCTGGAATGGGAGAACCTCGTCCATGGACTGCTCGACCAGGGTGAGTCCGTGTGCATCAGGGTAGGCGGCGCGAGCGGTGTCGAGCAGTGCCTTGTCGCGGTCGAGTCCGACCACGTGGCCACCGGGATGTAGGTGGCGCAGATAGATTCCGAGGTGGTTGCCGTCCCCGCAGCCGAGGTCGAGCACGGCCTCCCACTGTCGGGTGCTGACGAATTTCTCGATCCAGGCATCCAGGTCGAATGTGCCGAAGAGCTTGTTCGCTCTGATGCGGTCGGCGAGCCTGTTTTCCTTCTCGTGGAAGCTCAAGTCCATGGTATCCTCAGCGGATTGTTGCCGGTGTCGGGCCCGGCTGCAACATCAGGGTGGGCAGGCCCAGGTGCGTGATCGCGTCCGGCAGTGTCATCGCGCTGGGTAGTTGATCCAGATAGGTTGTCCACCAGTGTCGATCGCGTTTCCAGGCGTCGGTATAGGCGACACAGAAGGCGGGTGTGATCTCGTCGTGGGCGGTGATCGCCGCCTGCAGCGCGGTGTGGATCGCGGCGTCATCGTGGCCGTGGGCGATGCGATCGGCGAATGTGTCGAGCAGCGAGCCCAGGAAGCGGCGTTTGCTCGACAGGAACGCCCGCCAGAAGGTTCGATCCGCTTGGCCCGGGGCGATCCCGTGACGTAGACCGCTGTGCAGTCCCTGGGCGATCACCTCGCCGAATTGCTCGCGTGCGGCTCTGTTCGGATCGTCGAAGGGACGGTACTCATCGTTCACGGCGCGTCCGGTCAACGCGAGCCGTGGAAAAGAATCCTCATCGAGTAGATACAGCCAGTCATCATTGTATATCTCGGGGAAGAACGCCGGTCGTTGTCTGGGGGCGGTCATCAGCACACCGCCCGCGAGGAAGGTGTTGGGCGTTTCCCCGATTCGTCGGCAGGCATGTCCGGCCACGGATAGATCGGGAAACCCCTGCACGGTCAAACCGGTCACCGCGTACTCGCCGAGCAAGTCGGACGCGGCTTGGACATGGCCGGGATCTTCGATCCGTATATCGTCGTCGAGGAGGAAAACCCTTTCCCAGCCGACAAGGTGGGCGAGTACGAGTGCGGTATTGCGTTTCACGCTGACTTCGACGTGATGCCAGAACCGGGTTGGACGAAGCACTTCGGTGGTGGCGAAGGCTTCGGGGGCCGGTGGACAGACTTTGCCGTTGAAATCGATCGCCACCACCGGTACACGGCAATAGGCAGCTTTGTCGACGACATCGCGCGCAGTGATCTCCTTGCTGCACATGACCACAAGCGTGCAACCGAGGGCTTCTGCGAGATGGAGGTGTTCTGCCGTCCGGCCGGCCGGACGCGCAGCGGGCACCACGATAGCGTCCACGCCTCGGTTGCTACGCTCTGCGGGAGATTGCGTTCTCGTCATGCAGTGGCAAGCTGCTAGATGATATCGACCGGCAATACTGCGAAGGCTCGCACCGCGTGGTTATCCAGCAGTGTGGTCCAGTTCGGGTCGACCCCGTCCGCGATCGGCTGCGGGGAAGTCGCCCCGAGGGTTTCCCAGGCGTGTCCGGCGAACTCGAGCAATGTAGCAATGATCATGAGACATCCTCCCGGAACGGGTGCGGTGGGCAGCCGAATCATTGGTGCTGTCAACAGGTTACCGTCTTATCCTCGCGGGTGATTCTTATGCGTGGGAATGCATTTCGGTGCTCGATATGTTTCGCTCGTGTCGGACTCGCAACAGCAGTCCGGTGATGGCATCGAGGAGTGGACGGTCGTGACATATCGTTCCCGAGTCTCCTCGGAGGTTCGGCGTCTTGTCCCGTATCACGATGTGCATTTCGGCCACACGGAATACGTTCTGTGGCCGATACGCCGGACGGAGCACATCAAAGGCAAAGACTATGCGCTCAACCGCACCGGGATCGGTCGGCGACCGCGGGTGGTACAGGAACCCGGCCATGAAGCGGGCGTGCAGATTTGATGTCGTTGACAGGCGAGAGCCTGACCGAGATCGCTGTCCTCGGCGCACATTGTGACGACGTCGCGATCGGCCGGTGGCACGCTGCTGACGTTGGCCGAGGCGAATCCTGGACTGCTGGTCAAAGCCCTCACCCTGTGCGGCCGGGGGTCCGATCGGGAAATAGAGGAGCGGCACGCGCTGGCCGCCTTCTGCCCAGGGGCGCAGATCAGCGTCACCGTCTCCGACATCACCGATGGAAGCGCCCCGGCCGAATGGGCACGAACCAAGCACGCGCTACGGGAGTTTCGCCACGGTTGCGAACCCCAGCTCGTTCTGGCACCGAACCGCGAAGACGCCCATCACGACCACCGGCTCCTCGCCGAGCTGGTAACCACCGAGTTCCGCGACCATTTGGTACTGCGGTACGAGATAGTCAAATGGGAGACCGACACCCCTCGCCCGACGGTGTTTCACCCGCTGACACCAGAGGTAGCGGCCGCCAAGGCGAGATTGCTGACCGAGCACTACCCCTCGCAACGATGTAGGCACTGGTTCGACGAGCGTACCTTCCTCGGATTGGCACGTATCCGCGGCGTCCAATGCGGGACCGAATACGCCGAGGCATTCCTCCTCGACAAGGCAATAGTCGGCTTCCATCGGCCGACCAGCCGGATGTAAGTAGCTGCGTACGAACCGATCATTTCGGTAGCGGGTGGGTCGTGATGCGGGCGAGTCGCCGCCGCATCACGAGGGTCATGGCCCACCAGACCATGGCTTCGTGGTGTTCGGGTAGTCGTTCGTAGTCGTGGACGCAGCGGCGGCGTTGGGTGATCCAGGACAGGCTGCGTTCGACGACCCACCGGCGGGGAAATACTTCGAATCCGGTGGCGGTGGTGCTGCGTGTGACGCTCTCGATGATGTATCCGAATCGGGTGTGCCCAGGTCACGAGCTTGCCGGCGTAGGCGCCGTCGGCCCAGATCCGGGTGATGGTTTCGTACCAGGCGCCCAGGAGGGCCAGGGCCGTGCGGGCACCGTCACGGTCTTGGATGTCGGCGGCGGTCACGACCACGACCAGCAGCAACCCGATCGTGTCCACCACGACATGGCGTTTGCGGCCGGCGATTTTCTTGCCCGCATCGAATCCGCGGCTGCCGGCGCCGACGGTTTCGGCGGCCCGCACCGATTGCGAATCCATTACCGCTGCGGTCGGTTCGCGGGTGCGGCCTTCGGCGAGGCGGAGTTGTTCACGCAGGTCGTTGTGGACCGCGAGGGTGAACCCGCTGCGGTTCCAGCGGGTGAAGATCGCGTGCACGGTGCGCCATCCGATCCCGAAATCGACCGGCAGGTTCCGCCACTTGACGCCATTGTCGACGACATAGGTGATCGCGTCGAGGACCTGGCGGCGGCAATATTTTTCCGGGTGCCCGCCACCCGCTGCGGCACGACAACCATTCCGATCGGTGACCTACCAGCCGAAACCTCACCGGATTCACCAGGATTCGCCCCACCACCGGCCCCGGCCCGCCCGGCTACCGCGCCCGGTCCATCTTCCTCACCGACGAGCTCGACCATCGTCTCTCGGGTGATCTGCAACCGCGACAACCGCCACTCACACGCCTTGAGCTCCGTGGCCAGCTCACCGATCCGCTCACGCAACCGCTGCGCCTGCTGCACGGTCGCGGCCTCGCGCCGGTCGAGTTCCTCACGCCACGACACCATCGCTGCCTCCCGCACGGGGCCCGCCCCCGATCCGACGATAAGCCACCCACAGCCACCACGACAGACAAACGATCCAACCCAGCTCACACGCCCCGAACCGCTGAACGATCAGTTCGTACACAGGGGGACTGTAAAGACAACGGTGTAACTCCGAACCAAGGAGTAGCACTGTGACATCTGATGTGGCGGCAGCCGAACTAGCCGATACTGCTGCGGTGGCCGGGCGTAAGGAAGCGAAAACCTCGGCGGTGGATGCCGAGCTGGTGGGCAAGCCGGTGGAACAGGCCCGCGCCGGCGGGATGCAGCTCAGTGGCGAAGGAGGGCTGTTGCAGCAGCTGACCAAGATGGTGGTCGAATCCGCCCTCGAGGGCGAGATCACCGACCATCTCGGCTATGACCACGGCGATCCGGCCGGACGTGGAACCGGCAACTCCCGCAACGGCACCCGCTCCGAAACCGTGGTCACCGACGTCGGGCCGGTCGATATCGACGTCCCGCGTGACCGGGCGGCGAGTATCGAGCCGCAAATCGTGCGGAAGCGGCAGCGCCGGCTCAACGGGGTCGAGAACATGGTGTTGTCGCTGTCGGCGAAGGGCTTGACTCATGGGGAGATCTCGGCGCATCTGCGGGAGGTTTATGGCGCCGAGGTGTCCAAGCAGACGATTTCCACCATTACCGACAAGGTGATCGACGGGATGGCCGAGTGGTGCAACCGGCCGCTGGATTCGGTGTACCCGGTGATCTTCCTCGATGCCATCCACGTGAAGATCTGGGAGAACTCCTGGTCGGAGTTCGTTCCGTTCCTGGCCTTCGACACGCCGACTGCCGCCGCGGCGGTGTCGATGATCTCGCCTTTACGGATCCATGCCCAGAACGAGCGCTGGACCTCGACCGATATAGCAGGGCGCCCCAACACAAAACCCCTCGTCATGATGGGTGTTGCGTTGACCTCTTGAACCCAAGCAGCCCTGAAATGCGTCTACATGGCGATCATGAGCCTCGACCCCACCGGCGCCGGGCAGAAACGCTGGGTCACCAGGTGGAAAGCCGCGCTCAACGCCTTCGACATCACCTTCGAAGGCCGACTCTCCGCCGGACGAAAGTAACCGAACCACACCGAGTTACACTGTTTTCTGCAGACCCCCGCCGAGTCACACTCGAAATCTGCGGCCAAGCCGAGATCGATCTCTGGCATGCCGAGAACAGCACGCACCGCCGACGAGCGCTGCGATGCTTTCTGCTCTGGTGCATCGAGAGCAAACTCCTGCGTCGCCTCCGCCTGCCGACGTTCGAATCCCGCAGACGCTCACCGATGCCGCCCGAGGACCGCATCGCGGTGATCGGACGGGTGTTGACCGACGATGATCAGCCGCTTCGTTCACGCGCCGCCGCCATCATCGTCCTGCTCTACGCTCAGCCACTCAGCCGCATCGTCCGGCTCACGATCGACGACGTCGTTCACGATGGCGACCACGTGCTGCTCCGCCTCGGAGAACCTCCGTCACCGATCCCGCAACCTGCCGCCGATCTGCTCCTGGCCTGGATCGATAACCGCACCAACATGAACACAGCGACCAACCGCGACTCACGCTGGCTGTTTCCGGGCCGGCGAGCCGGCCAACCCATGCACGCAGCCACGCTCGGTGGCCTGCTCAGAGACCTCGGCATCGCCAACGTCGCGGGCCGAACCTCCGCAATGCGTCAGCACATCCAGCAGATGCCTGCCCCCGTCGTCGCCGACGCCCTCGGCTGTCACCACGTCACGACCACCAGGCTCGCCGCCGAAGCGGCCACCACCTGGAGCCGTTACGTCGCCGCCCCCAGGTTCCGATCACCCGACGGATGGACCCCGGCGAGAACACACGACAGTTGAATATGCGACCTCACCAGTCCGGACCCCCAGGCCCGCGGTGTGCGGTGACCGCTTCGATCGGGATCGGCTCGGAAGCCGAGGCGGTACAGGAAGCGATCAGGGTTCGATCAGGCCGACGCGAATGGCATAGCGCGTCAGCGCCAACCGGTCGCGCAGGCCCAGTTTCTGCAGGATATTGGCGCGATGCCGATCAACGGTCTTGACGCTGATGTACAGGGTGTCGGCGATATCCCGCGCCGAGTACCCCTCGGCGATGAGCTTGAGCACCTCTTCCTCGCGGGGAGTGAGGACACTGTCCGGCGGCGTGTCGCCGGCCTGGGCGCGGTGCAGCCATTCCCGGATCAGCGAGGTCACCGCACCCGGATAGAGGAACGGCTCTCCCCGCAACGTCGCACGGCACGCCTCGAGCAGATCGCGGTCGGCCACGGATTTGAGTACATAGCCGGAGGCGCCGGCCCTGAGGGATTCGAAGAAATACTGCTCGTTGTCATACATCGACAGCATCAGCACCCGTATATCGGGATGCGCCCGGTTGATTTCCCGGGCTGCCTGGATACCCGTCATCCGTGGCATGGCGATATCCAGAATCACCAGATCGATCGGGGTCTCGTTCACTTGTTGGACAGCGTCGTAACCGTTGGCGGCCTCGGCGACCACGGTGAGATCGGGTTCGGCGTCGATGATCATCCGCAGTCCCGCGCGGACCAGCGTGTGATCGTCGGCCAACAGGATACGCGCGGGCGATGCCGGACTGCTCATGGTCGGCTCCGTGGGCCTTTTCGCGGAACGGTCAATTCGACGACGGTGCCCCGACCGGGTGCCGAATCGATGGCGAGGACGGCGTCGACGAGTAGCGCACGCTCCCGCATACCGCGGATACCGGCCCCATCGGTGACGACACCGCCGCGGCCGTCGTCACTCACCCGCAGGACGAGACGGTTCTCGTCGATGCGCAGAACGAGCCGGGCGCGGCGGGCCTGGGCATGGCGGACGATATTGGTCAGCGCCTCCTGCGCGACGCGGTAACAGACCAGCTCGATATTCGGGGCCAGGCGGGGCAGGGTGCGGTCGATATCGCGGGTGATCTCGAGGCCGCCCGTGGCGGCGAATTCGCTGCACAGCTCGCTCAGGGCGCTGTGCAATCCGAGATCGTCGAGGATATCGGGCCGCAGCCGGCGGGCGATACCGCGAACCTCGTCCATACAGGACCGCACGGTTTCCTGGGCGTTGCGCAGATCGTCGATCACCTCGGCGGGAGCCTTGTCGACGGCGCGCTTCATCGACAGCAGTGCCACGGTGAGGCTTTGGCCGATCTCATCGTGCAGTTCCCGGGCGATACGTCGGCGTTCGCCTTCCTGAGCGGCCAGAGCCGAGGCGCTGGCGGTGGTCCGCTCGGATTCGAGCCGGTCGACCATCGCGTTGAAAGTATCGATCAGATGGGCGAGATCGCCCTGGGCGGGACTGTCCAGGCGTCCGCTGCGGCGCAACGGATCCACCCGCTGCATCGAGGCGATCAGGGCGCCCAGCGGGGCCAGGCTCGAGCGCAGCAGCAGCGCGTTCGCGGCCAGGATCACCGCCAAACCGACCACCAGCACCGGGATCTCGGCGACCCGGACCCGGGCGGACACCGTCGCCGGGGAGAGAGCCAACACCAGCGTGCCCAGGGTGAATACCGATCCGTTGATCAGGAAGATCCGTCGGAACAACATATCGGCCGGTGTTCGGGTGTGCCGCCGAAGGAGCCCGCCACCGCTCGCGGAACGGTCCATTCTGCCAGTCTGGCCGCCGGAGCCGATGGTGTCCATGAGGTCTGTCACCCATGTGGACAGCCGGTCACTACACACCGCGCCCGGCCGGAAATGGGTGTTCGCGCCGATAGTGGGTGACCCCGCCACGAACCAGACTGGTGATCGCAACGGTTCGAGCAGGTCGCGGGAGGAGTTCGAGTGATGGACATCGACCGCAGGACGGTTCCCGGCCGGGGCGTTCTACACCACTTCCGGACCCGCGCGGGCGGGCGCTTCGCCCTGTTCACCACCGGTAACCGCAAACAGTTGTTCGTCTACGACGGGCAGCCGCGCGATGAACCATCCCAGACCATCGCCCTGGAACCCGACGAAGCCGACCAGGTGGCCGAACTCCTGTACAGCGCCCCGCTACGGGACCGGGTGACCCGTCTGGAACGGCGCCTGGATCGCCTCCTCGACAGACGAGGCCGCCCATGAACATCACCCCCCGTTTCCTGCACGCCCACCGAGATACTGTCATGCAAGCACGCGATATCGCGATCCAACTCCCGACCGTTTGTGTCGACGACCCTGTCGCCAAGGCCATGCGGCTGATGGTGGTGAACCGCCTGCCCGGGATGATCGTCGTCGACGCCGCCGGCCGTCCGGTCGCCGTGCTGCCCGGCACCCAGGTGCTGCGCCTGGCCATCCCCAGCTCCTACCAGGACGATCCCGCCCTGGTGCGTACCATCGACGAACTCCACGCCGAACTGTTCTGGCACGGGCCCGGCCGCTGGACGGTCGGCGACTGCCTGCCCGAACGGGCCACCACACCGGCCACCATCGGACCCGAGGCCACGCTGCTCGAAATCGCCGCCCTCATGGCACAGAAACACAGTCCGCTCGTCGCCGTCGTCGACTCCACCCGTCGCCTGCTCGGCGCCGTCACCCTCGAACGTCTGCTCATCAGCCTGGCCATCGCCGGAAACAACGACTGACCGAACCGGACGGGTGATGACGAGCCAGATAGCCGCGCTGACGATTTTCGTCGGCGCGTTCTGGTTCATCGCCACCGAACGCGCGAACAAGGTCGCCACGGTCCTGATTGCGGCCGCGCTGATGGCCGTGACCGGGCTGATTCCCGGCGAAGAGGTCTTCTACAACGCCCATGCGGGCATCGACTGGAATGTCATTTTCCTGTTGCTGGGCATGATGATCATCGTTGGCGTGGTCAAACAGACCGGACTGTTCGACTATCTCGCCATCTGGGCCGCCAAACGCTCGAAAGGCAACTCGTTCCGGCTGATGGTCATGCTCATGACCATCACGGCGGTCGCCTCGCCCATCCTCGACAATGTCACCATCATCCTGCTGGTCGCGCCCGTCACCATCGTCGTCTGCGACCGGCTGCGTATTCCGGCGCAGCCGTTTCTCATCGCCGAGGTGCTCGCCGCCAATATCGGCGGAGCCGCGACCCTCGTCGGGGATCCGCCGAATATCATCATCGGCAGCCGCGCCGGCCTGAGCTTCAACGATTTCCTCGTCCACATGGCGCCGGCGGTGGCCGTCATCTTCGTGCTGTTCGTGGTGTTCACGCGGCTGCTGTTCCGACGGCACCTGCGCGGCGACGCCGAATATATCGACACCGTCATGGCTCTCCAGGAACGCCGCGCCATCACCGACCCGCGCCTGCTCACCCGCTCCCTGCTCATCCTGACCGCCGTCGTGATCGGCTTCGCGTTCCACACCGTACTGCACATCGCCCCGTCCGTCGTCGCCCTCCTCGGCGCGGGGGCCATGCTGTTGGTGTCCGACCTGGACGTCGGAGAGGTGCTGCGCGAAGTCGAATGGAACACCCTGGTCTTCTTCATGGGCCTGTTCGTCATGGTCGCGGGCCTCGTGCACACCGGGGTCATCGACCGCATCGGCGGTGCCGCGGTGCGCGCGTTCGGTGACAGTCCGCTGCTCACCTCGGCCGTACTGGTGTTCGGCTCGGCGGTGGTCGCCGCTTTCATCGACAACATCCCCTATACGACGACCATGGCGCCCGTCGTCGAGGAACTCGTCGCCCAGACCCCGGATCCCACGACCGGCCAGGCGCTGTGGTGGTCGTTCGCCTTCGGCGCCGACTTCTCCGGCAACGGCACCGCGGTGGCCGCCGGGGCGAATGTCGTGGCACTCGGAATCGCCCGTCGCGCGGGTCATCCGGTCACGTTCTGGCAGTTCACGAAATACGGCATCGTCGTCACGGTCCTGTCCACCCTGCTCGCCTGGCTCTACATCCTGTTTCGGTATTTCTGAACGCGACGTCCGATTCGCGCCGGATTCCGCCGTCGGGCCTTGTTGTGATGGATGGCGTAGAACCGCACTTCATGAAAGGAACCGCTCCGTTTGGCGAAGGCTCTCGCCGACACCCCGATCAAGGTCACCTCCATCTGCCCCGGCTGGGTGCAGACCGATCTCGCGCCGGGCAACCGTGAAAATGCGCCCACGTCCCCGGAGTCGGCGGCCGAGGTGATCCACCGGGCGGCGACCCTGCCCGATTCGGCGCCGTCGGGGACCTTCATCGACGCCGCCGGCAGCGTGCCGTGGTGACTCCGGTATCACGGTGACTCCCGCTCCCGGACCACTGAATCGTGGGTCGGGTAGGCAGCGGGTCGGCTCCGAGTGTTCGTATTTCATTCGCCGCCGAGAGCCGCACCAGGCGGAAGCCCTCCTCGACCATTGCCCGCTCGTAGTCGCGCACCGCCTCCAAGAGCGGGTCACCTCGGTCAATGCGCCGGCGAGGGCTTCCGCATCGCGTAACGCGGCGTTCGCGCCCGATCCGGCGGCCGGACTCATGGCGTGGATCGCGCCGCCGAATAAGGTCACGTTCGATGTCGGTCACGGCGGTCCGGCCCACCCGGCCCCGCCGCCGAGGCCCTGCGAACCGCTACACAGGAACCCACCGGAGCGGCGCACCGTGCCGTGGGAGGAATCCGGTCGTTCACGGCAGGGAGGCCGTCAACCGAGAGCGCGACACCGAGCCCACGGCGCGCGTGTGTTCAGCGAAGTTCGGTAGTGCCGGTCACTTCGTCGCCTTCGGTCAGGGTGTGGTGGGCACCGGCGTGGACGAGCCGTTGCGCCGCTGCGTTGTCGGCCGTCGTCACGGCCGTGAGGCGATGGGCGCCCAGGCGGGCGGCGATATCTCGCAGCTGCCCGGCGACGACTGTGCCGATACCTCGGCCGCGGTGGGAACGGCCGATCCATATACCCGCTTCCACGGCGTCGCCGTCGGGTTGCAGTCGAGCGGCGCCGACGACTCGGCCATCGTCGGTGATGAGGTACGTGTGCTCGATCGGTCGAGTGGGGTGAAGGGCGCGGCCACGATGGAATTCCACGAACGCCCGGCGGCGTTCGGGTGTCCATCCCGGTGGGCCCGCGACGGCCGGCATCACCTCGAGCGGATCGGCGTCCGCTACCGCTGCCTCGAGCAGCGACGGCAGGTTGTCGGTGGTCAGCGGGACGAGGGTCACGGAAGGTGGCTGCGCGGTCATAGCGCCCGACTCTCCCAATGGAAGCGACCTGCGGGCAACCGATTTATCACTCTTGCCATGACCTGCCGTGCTCACGGTCGGGGCCCATCGCGAAAACCATTGGCCGGCAGATCGAAGGCGCGTTCGGCCTCGGCGACGGCGATCGGGTAGCGCTGTGCCGCACTGCGTCCGGCGACCGGTTCGCGCCGGTTGGCCTCGCTGAGGTTGCGCCGCACCACGATGATGGCCCCGGGCGCCGGTCGCGCGTCCAGATCCCCCGACGGGCCGAGTGCTTCGGCGAGCGACCTCTCGCCACCGGTGAGGAATTGGGACAGCCGCGCGTTCAGTGTCGGCGTGTCCGGCACCAACCGGTAGCAGTCCAGCACCTCGGGTAGCTCGCATAGACCGGTGTCGGGTTCGCGGTTGTCCAGACCGGTTCGGAACGCGGCGTGCAGTGCGGCCAAGGGAGTCTGCCCACGTGCCCGGTCCCGCACCACGCCGGTACTGCCGGCCACCTCTGGTCCGCTGACCCTGCGCGTCGTGGCCGAACTCGCCGACGGCGCGGTGCCGACGTATCGAGCGCTGCTGGACCGAGAGAACGTGTCCGACCCGGTGGACCTGGCCCTCATCGGTGACGAGGAGGTCATGGCCGAGGGGGTGGCCCGCTATGCCGAGGCGGGTGTCGACGAGTTGATCTTCGGCCTCACCGCGTCGGGATCGCGGCGCGGCGAAGAACGAACCTGGGCACTGTTCGGCGAACTGAGCAGGACCGGGCGCGGCTGAGCACGAACACGATGCCGCGGTGCCGAGCGGCGCCTTCGGGCCGGGTACTCGGTGCGGGAGTCGGTCGGGTTCCCGCTACCGTAGTGCCGTACCCCCTCTGCCGCCGGCGAGTTCGGTGGCGCGTTCGGCGATGGCGGTGCCGAGCTCGGCGGTGGTGCCGGTGCCACCGAGGTCGGGAGTGCGGATATCGCCTTCGGCGAGGACCTCGCAGACGGCGCGGTCGACCGCGGCGGCGGCGTCGGACTCGCCGAGATGTTCGAGCATCATCGCGGCGGCGAGGATTTGGGCGACGGGATTGGCGATGCCCTGGCCGGCGATATCGGGGGCGCTGCCGTGCACGGCCTCGAACATCGAGGGGGCGTCACGCTGCGGGTTGATATTGCCGGAAGGGGCGAGACCGAGGCCACCGGTGACGGCGGCGGCGAGGTCGGAGAGGATATCGCCGAACAGGTTCGAACCGACGATCACGTCGAGCCGGTCGGGGTGCAGCACGATCTCGGCGGCCAGCGCGTCCACGTGCATCTGCCGTGTCCGCACATCGGGGTAGTCGGCGGCTATCCGGTCGAAGACACTGTCCCAGTACGGCATCGAGTGGATGAGGCCGTTCGATTTGGTGGCCGAGCACAGCCGCCCGGTGCGCTCCCGGGCCCGCTCGAACGCGTAGCGGATGATGCGCTCGCAGCCTGCCCGGGTGAATACCGACTCCTGCAGTACGAACTCCTCGGGCCGCCCCGGGTTGTGGATGCCGCCGATCTCGGAGTATTCACCCTCGGAGTTCTCCCGCACGATGAGAATGTCGAGGTCGTCGGCTGTGCGGCCGCGCAGCGCGGATTCGATGCCGGGCAGCAGCCGCACCGGCCGCAGGTTCACGTATTGGCCGAACGCCCGCCGTAGCGGAATCAACAGACCCCACAGCGAGATATGGTCGGGCACACCCGGAAAGCCCACGGCGCCCAGTAGGATCGCGTCGAATCCGGCGAGCCGTTCGGCTCCGTCCGGCGGCATCATCGTCCCGGTGCGCAGGTACTGCTCGCAGGACCAGTCGAATTCGGTCCACTCGATACCCGCTAGCACCGCGTCGAGCACTGTGACCGCCTCGGCGGTCACATCGACGCCGATGCCGTCGCCGGGAATGGTCGCTATGCGGTAGGTGCTCACAGCCGTACTCCGATGTACTTGGTTTCCAGGAACTCGTCGATGCCGGCGAGCCCGCCTTCGCGGCCGAGCCCGGATTCCTTGACGCCCCCGAACGGCGCGGCCGGGTTGGACACCACCCCCTGATTCAGCCCAACCATGCCGGTTTCGAGCGCCTCACACACGCGCAGCCCGCGCCGCAGGCTTTCGGTGAATACATAGCCCACCAGGCCATAGGGGGTGTCGTTGGCGCGCGTCACGGCCTCGTCCTCGGTGTCGAAGGCGGTGAGACAGGCGACCGGGCCGAAGATCTCGGTGCGGCACATCCGCGCGTCATCCGGCACATCGACGAGGACTGTCGCGGGATAGAAGTTCCCGGGCCCCTCGATGGGCTCGCCGCCGAGTAGCACTCGTGCCCCGCGCGCCCGGGCGTCGGCCACCAGGTGGGTCACCTTCGTCACGGCATCCGCATCGATCAGCGGGCCCACGACGACGCCCGGTTCGGTGCCTCGGCCCAGGGGCAGCGCTCCCATGCGCGCCGTGAGCCGTTCGGCGAAATCGTCGAGCACACCGCGCTGCACGAAGATCCGGTTGGCCGCCGTGCACGCCTGCCCGATATTGCGCATCTTCGCTGCCAGCGCGCCCTCCACGGCCGCGTCGAGGTCGGCGTCGTCGAAGACGAGGAACGGGGCGTTGCCACCCAGCTCCATGGAGGTGCGCATAACCGTCCTCGCGCACTGTTCCAGCAGCTTCTTGCCGACGGCCGTGGACCCGGTGAACGACAGTTTGCGCGAGCGCTCGTCGAGGATCACGGGGGTCATCAGCGCGCCCGGGTCGGAGGTGGTGACGACGTTCACCACACCCGCCGGTACTCCTGCCTCATGCAGGATCTCGGCCAGCGCCAGCGTGCACAGTGGTGTCTGCTCGGCGGGCTTCACCACACAGGTACACCCGGCGGCCAGTGCCGGTCCGATCTTGCGGGTGCCCATCGCCATCGGGAAGTTCCACGGGGTGATCAGCAGGCTCGGGCCCACCGGCTGCCGCGTCACCAGGAACCGGGATCCTCCCCCCGGCGCGGTCATGTATCCGCCGTCGAGGCGTACGGCCTCCTCGGCGAACCAGCGGAAGAACTCCGCGGCATAGGCGATCTCACCCCGTGCCTCGGCCAGCGGTTTGCCCATCTCCAAGGTTGCGATCAACGCCAGCCGGTCGGCGTCGGCGAGCAGCATCCGATGCGCGCGCATCAGGATGTCGCTGCGCTCACGCGGCGGCGTGCGCGCCCAGTTGTCCTGGGCGGTCGCTGCCGCCTCGAGAGCGGCCAATCCGTCGTCCGGCCCCGCGTCGGCCACCTCGCACAGCGGCTGCCCGGTGGCCGGATCCACCACCGGCATGGTTTTCGCCGCCGCGCGCCACCGACCGTCGATGTAAAGCCCCGTGGGCACACTGGCGACAGCGGTCAACTCGGTCTGTGTGAGCGCGGTTTCGGTGAGCATGACGATTCCTCCTGCGGCGGTCGGTATCAGCTGTTTCACCGCATACCGTGCATATTGTCGACAATCCTACAATAGCTGTGGCGGTCGAGTAGTCGTCAACTCCCGTGGCTCCGGCGCATATGGTCTCCGGTGGTACTCACGGCCCACGCCAGAGGGGGTCAGAGGCAGGTGCGGTGGCGCAGAGCCCACACAACTTCGTGGCCCGGCCGGGGCGGCACGTGCAGGCCGGTAATCGAAGGACCGGTCACCGGTTCGGAGTGAGGAGAGGTTTGAGATCGAGGATAGGGGTGCCGTTCAGGGCTTCGAGATTGCGGACGTGGACGCGGGCTCCGCTGATGGCGAGGACGTGGATATGGTGCAGGCCGATGGGGTTGGGCCGATGTGGTGCCCGGGTGGCGAAAACCCCGGTGAGCGCGCGGGTCGCGTCGCCGCGTGGGTGGATCATGAGGGTGTCGCGGTCGGCGCGGTCGAGCCAGGTGAGCAATATGAGTTCCATGCCGGAAGTGATGCCGTCCAGTGCCCGGGTATAGCGGTCGTCGAGAACCAGCCAGGCCTCCGGGGCTCCTTCGTCGGGCTGCCGCGGTGCCGTACCGAGATCGGTGAGCTCGGATTCGACATGTCCGATCGGGTACAGCAGGTAATTCGTCACGATGTGCGATTCTCTTTCTCTTCGGTCCCTGCCGTGCGCTCCATGCGTCGGGTCGGTGGGTCCTGGTGGTGAAGATCTTGGCATGGTTCCGGGCCCATCGAGTTCTCAGGCGCAGACCGCGGGCCGATCGACTCGCCGCACGCTCGATAGCGCCGGGTTCGCCGACGGCCGCCGGCTCCTTGGTATGGGCGTCGACTCGGTAGCCACGGCCGTTGAACCGACCGGTGCCGCTGTACTGGGGTCGTCGGCAATGACAGCGTGATTGCCGGCCGCACGTTGGCGAACCGTTTGCCGAGCTCGACGCCGAGATCATCGGAGCCCGCACGCCGTCGCACAGGGCTTCCGGTATGGGCGGGGGCGTTCCGGTGGGTAAGAGGTCATAGGGACCAGCGGGCGCGCAGGACCCCGTCGGCATCAGGTAACACACCCCCGAGCAGGGGGCTCTGCTCATCGCTCGTCATCGGGAGGACCATTGCCGCTCGAGCTCGCGCCAGTCGCACGGGCAGTTGGGGGTGGTCTTCCTCGCTGATCCAGAGGTCGGTGATGTGCCCCTCGTGGTCTTCCCAAACGAGTTCGAGTGACTCTTCCCGGGGAAGTGTTTCGAGGACGGCCGCCAGGTCGGTGGACAGCTCCGGCCATACGTACAGTCGGGCGCGTGGTGTGAGTCCGGCGCGGACAGCACCGATGGTGTCTGCTTCGAGGCGATGCCAGCGGGCGGCGTTGGCGACGTAGACCTCTTGCAGTAGCACCGATCCGCGTCGGGTGACGAGGTCGGTCGCTTCGGCCCAGAACGCACTGTCGGCGGGGCGCTGCTCGCCCGGCTCGTCGAGAGACGGGTCGTACGGTGAGATCTCGCGCCGGCGCTGGAACAATCCGAGCGCACTGGTGCGCGCCACCGCTCGAGCGCAGGATCGGTCACTGCCGATGTACATGTACTGGTCGTATCCGATATGGACGAAGAACCTTTCCTCCACCTCCAATCGGCACCAGGCACCGTTGTCCCGCAGCATGGTGCGCACGAGTTCGAGGCCCGTGTCGAGCGGGATCCACGCGCCGTCGTGATAGCCGGCGAGATCCGGCGGGAACACCGCGCGCAACCCGTGGCCGTCGATCGGTGCTTCCAGGCCGAAGTTGATCGGGCCTGCGAGTTCGGGGTCGCGAATCGTGAGTCGAGTTACCGCGGTGTCCTCCGCGAAGCTCCGTGCGGCGGCGAGATAGGCCGCCTCCACGTCGCCGTGGTCACTGACACTGTCCTCGGTGCCACGATAGAAGCCGCGCTTGTCACGATCGGCCGGATCGTACTTGGTCACCTCGTAGACGAAGGGGAGCACGTCGTGACCCTACAGCGGTATGAGCGGTCCGACGATCACATAAATCGTGCGGCCACCGGAAACCCTCGCCGCCTCCGGGTGCGGGTGATGATCGCCTCTGCAAGCCGTGGCTCGTCACAGCGTCTTGTTGCGGCGCAAGGCTTCTGACTGCCGGGATTCCGGGTCGGCTCCCGTGAAATGTGCCTCCAGCTCGGCCTCGCTCACGGCGGGTGCCATGGATTCGGATTCGGCGTGCGGCCGCAGCCCGTCGAGGACGATCTGGAGATAGCGTGCGTTCAGGCGTTCGGCGGCGGGTCCGCTCAGTATCGCGGTCGGCTGCGGCCGAGCGGTTGCGAGTGTGAGCAGATCCGCGACCGTCAGGTCGGGTCGTACGGCACCTTCGGCCTTGGCCCGGTCGAGCGTCGTCCCGACGGCACGGGCGGCATGCCGGCGTGCCTCCTGGAACTCCGTATCATCACGCGCTCCCTCGAGCAGGTGTGGTAGCAGGATCGGCACCGGGTCGCCGAGTCGCAGTTCGTATATCCGCCGGAGCACTCTGGCCAGGCATCGACGACCGTCCGGCTCCTCGGCCATCGCCGCCTCGACCTCGGCCACGACGCGGCCCATGTTCCGGATCGCGACGGCTTTCAGTAGGGCGAACCGGTCGGGGAAGTGCCGGTAGAGCGTGCCGACCCCCACCCCGGCCGCCTCGGCGATCTCCTCCATCGGAACCTGGCTGCCGCGCGCCAGGAACAGCTCGCGTCCGACCTGGAGTATCCGGTCACGGTTGCGGACGGCATCGCTGCGCATCTCATCTCCTCGGGATTTCGTACGTCACCACATCCTCCCTCGAAGTAAGCGGAGGAAATCATCCGTTTCTTGCGTTAGGCTGACAATCGGACGAATTACTCCGCTCGGATGGGAGGTGTCGATAATGATCTGGCGCCAAATCAGGGCGATCGCGCCCTTTCCCGGCATGGTCACAGTGGTGGTTCCGGCCCTGATCCTGTGTGCGAACGGTGCGAGTGCCGGACTCGGGAACCTGCCGACGGCTGTGCGGGCGTCCGCGATCGGCGCGGGGGTACTGCTGATCGCGCTCGGACTCGGCCTGTTCGTATGGACGGTCGCGTTGTTCGCGCGGCACGGGAAGGGGACCCTCGCACCCTTCGACGCGCCGACCAGGCTGGTCGTCGAAGGGCCGTACCGGCACGTGCGCAACCCGATGTACGCAGGGGTCTTCTCAATCCTTGCCGGCGAGGTTTTGCTCTTCCGGTCCTGGGCGATCCTGGCGTGGTTCGCCATTTTCGCCACGGTCGTGGTGACATTCGTGCCACACAAGGAGGAGCGCCGGCTGGCAGACAGGTTCAGGGATCAGTACTCCGCATACCGGGCGCACGTTCCCCGCTGGGTCCCACGCCCGACGCCGTGGACGCCGACGTTCTAGGTGGGGATGTCGGCGATAGCGGCCCTGGCTCGGACCACATCAGGTGTCGCGGCGGCCGCCGATCCGGATTCCGGCAGTCCGGTGCCGGCGTGCGCCGGACAGTCCAGCAACGCCCGGATGACCGTGTCCCGGTCGGCGGGCTCCACCGTGGCGTCGCCGGTGAGGGACGCATAGCCCCGTCGTCGAGCGGGAAATGGTTCGGGGTGTGTTCGGTGCAATCCCGAATCCGTCGCAGAGCGTGCGGTCCAGCCGAATTCTCATGAGCGTGTCTCCATCCCGGCGTCTTCGGACGCGGGCGCCTCGCTCATGTCCCCGTCGCCGGTCCCGGAAACCGGGAGCTGTTCATTGCGCGCGCAGAAGCCCCAGTAGTGTCTCGCGCTGCCGGGTGAGACGGTCGACCTCGGCGTCGATCGCCTGCACTTCGTGGCGAAGGATGCTGTCGACCTCTGCGCAGAGTTCGACGCGGGGTTCGTCGCCATGAACGCAGGACAGCAGGGATCTGATCGATTCGGTGTTCAGGCCCGCCGCGAGCAACAGCCGGATTCTACGGACCACATCGACGGCTTCATCGCTGTAGTCGCGGTAGCCGTTGGAGCGGCGGGTCGACTTCAGGAGGCCCTGTTCCTCGTAATAGCGCAGCAGCCGAGGAGAGACCTCTGTTCGTTTCGACAACTCACCGATCTGCATCGTCTTACTCCCGGCAGCGACTTCGGTTTGGCATTGACATCGGTGTCACAGTTTACGTTCGGGAACATGACTGCTCGGTATACGACTCTGGTGGACGGCGCACCGGCCGCCCCGGACACGCTTTCCGGAATCGCGTTCGCCGGATTCGCGCACTTCACGGCGATGCAGGTCCGCGAGGGCGGAATTCGTGGCCTCGATCTGCACTTCGATCGGCTGCGTTCGGCCTCGCGGAAGCTCTTCGGTGCGGAGGCGCCCACCGAGCAGGTTCGAGACCATCTGCGGAGTGCATTGTCGTCATCACCGTTGGATCTGTCGTTGACGGTGACGATCTTCGATTCGAACGGCGAATTCACCAACCACGATCGGCCGCCGTCTCTGCGCACACTGGTACGAACCGGACCTCCCTCCGCCGGACCGACCGGACCATTGGCATTGGCGGTCTTCGAACACGAGCGGTTCATGCCCGACATCAAGCATGTCGGCGAGGGCGCCAAGACCTTCTTCATGCGCCGTGCCCGCGCCGCCGGGTTCGGCGATGCCGCATTCACAGACCGCCGCGGCATGCTCACCGAAGCATCCATCTGGAACCTGGCATTCTTCGACGGCGACACCGTCGTCCGGCCCGATGCCGAAACCCTCACCGGCACCACCATGGGCATCGTTCGACGCCGGCTGGCCGAGCTCGGCGTGCCGCAGGACATCCGCCCCCTCACCACGGCCGCAGCAAGCCGGTTGGACGCGGCGGTGGTCATGAACTCCTGGACACCGGGCATAGCAGTACACCGCATCGCCGACACATCGATGCCGGTGCGGCCCGACCTTGTCGGCGTTCTGCACGACGCATACGCGGCCGAACCGCTTGTCCGACCGTAGTGACGCCGCCGGTTCACCGCTCGCTCTCGGTGTCATCGGCCTCGGCCGGTGGGGCGTCGGTCATCAACCGTTCGAGCGTGCTCTGCTCGCCGTCGGTGGGGAGCCCGCCGTGTAGCTCGGCGAGGTCGATGGGGAAACCGTCGTCGCCGAGGTAGGCGATGGTGCCGCCGGAGAAGATCAACAGCCCGCGGATGCGAGGGTTATCGGTCAACTGTGGCTCCGGTGGGTGTCCGAGTGGTGTAGGCGGTGGGGTCACCGGTCCTTGTCGGTGTCCGGGTCGTCGAGGGATCGCAGTCGGTGCGCGATCTTCTCCAGGATCTCGATGTCGGGGACATGCTCGAGCAGCGGTTCGCCGAACGCGGGCCATTGGGCGAACCGTATCCGCTGGGGTAGTGCCATCACATCGCCGCCGATACATATGTCGATCCGTCGAGGAAGCGACGGCAGCCGGGTGCCGCGGGAAAGCCGGGCACGAGGCGTGTGTGGTCGCTACCGGCCGAGGTGATGGGAACGTAACGCTCGTCGGTTCGCCACCGGTTGGCCGACTCGACGGGGGTCATAGTGTCCTGCCCGGGTCCGGGGTGATCTGGCCGGTGTCGACAAGGGTTGTCCAGGCGGCGCGTTTACGGGCGCAGGACAAGGTGTCGCAGTCGATATGGGCCTGCATGGCTGCGTGGGCCTCGTACCTGGTGAACGGTTCGTCTGGTGCTTCGTGGGGCCCTACATTTCCCACTGTGCCTCCTGGTCTTCCGGAATGATCTGGAGTGTGCGAGCAGGGCAGGGATGGTTTTCGTGTGGCTGCCGTTGATGGCCAAATTGGCTCGGCCCCCTGACCTGCTGCTTCTTCCCGACCGCTGATTGGAGACTGCGGCATCGGATCGCTGTGTAGGGCCATGTCGGCGGGAAGCGGCCCGCACGCGCACGCAGTGAACACAGCCGGGAAGAAAGGATGAGCCTGTGTCTGTAGCTGTTGGTATCGATGTGGCCAAGGAGGTGCACTGGGCAGCTGTCAAGGTGGCCGAGACCGGGAAGGTGATCGCCAGTCACAAGGTCGACAACACTCCGGCCGATATCGGTGATCCGATCGACGAAATCAGTTCCGCCGCAAACGGACACGGACCGGTGACCGTCGGTGTCGATGTGTTGGGTGGGATCGCGTCGCTGCTGGTGGCGATGCTGGTTGCCGCCGAGATCACGGTGGTGCATGTGTCCGGACTGGCGGTGAACCGGGCCCGGCGCGGCACGGTCGGCGGCGAGCACAAAAGCGATCCCAAAGACGCCGCCGTGATCGCCGACCAGGTGCGGATGCACGACAATCTGCGGCCGGTGCTGCCCGACCGAGACATCGATGTCGAGCTGCGGCTGCTGACGGTTCGGCGGCGTGAACTCGTCGAGGACCAGACCCGCCGCGCCAACCGTATCCGGGACCTGCTGACCAGCATCCACCCCGGGCTCGACCGGGTCGTCAATGTCACCACCAAAACCGGACTGCACCTGCTGACCCGCTACGTGACCCCGACCCAGATCCGCACCGCCGGCCGGCGCCGCATACTCAAACACCTGAGCAAGGTGCCCTACGTCGCACACACCAGGCTGGAGGCTCTCGCCACCGCGGTGGTGGACTCCGCTCGCGACCAGCAGATCACGGTACCCGGCGAAGCGATGGCCGCCGAGTTGATCGGCGAGTTGGCCGGCGAAGCGCTGCACGGCCGCGACCAGCTGATCCGCATCGACGAACGTATCGAGGCCCTGCTGCACACACACACCCTGACGCGGCCCTCATCCGCAGCCTGCCGGGGATGGGGGCGACGTTGACGGCAGAATTCCTGGCCATCACCGGCGGCATCGACCGATTCCCGAGCCCCGACCGGCTTGCCTCGGTCGCCGGACTGGCACCGGTGCTCAAACAATCCGGCAAATCCCGCTACCTCCAGCGCTCCACAGCCGGAAACAAGGCACTCAAACGGGTGTTCTACCAATCGGCGTTCAGCGCCGTCAGATACGACGACACCAGCCACGCCTACTACCGGCGCAAACGCACCGAAGGCAAAAATCACCACCAGGCCGTGCTCGCCCTGGCCCGCCGCCGCGTCAACGTCCTGCACGCCATCCTCCGCAACCGGCAGCCCTACAACCCGAACCGCACCGCCCCGTCCCACACTCACACCGAGGCGGCTTGACAAACACATTGGAGAGCCAATTCGGCGCCCATATGCCCGACCGCATCTCGGTGACGGGGTCGGCGCTGATCTCTGTCATCGGTGACCTCGGCTGTTGTGGTTGTGTGAAATTGGTGTGGTGCTGTCAACCAGAGGACTTCATGCAGGTGGCTTTGCGGAAGGTGTGCAGTGAGGGTGGGTGTGTGCAGCGGGGGTGTGCACTATCGCGGGAACGTGGCGATCATCCGGGCGGCCTGCCGCACTCCGTCTATGGGACGTCGGGCCAAGCAACCCAACCGGCAGCTGGCTGAGCTGTTCGAGGAAACGGGTGCCAGTCGGAAAGGATTGGCGCGACGTGCGGTTGAGCGTGGTAAAGCCATTGGGGTCGACCTCGGATTGGAGTTCTCGCTGAGCCTCGCAGAGGCGACCGCCGCTGCGATTGCCTTGTGGAGGAGTGATGTGGAGCGTAGGAGGTTCCTCATGGACGCGTCATACGCCGTTGCCGTGTATCCGGCTGCCTCGATGCGATGGTTGACGATGCCAGGCCCGGAACATCCTGTCTCGTCCGGTTACCGACGGATCGGTCAAGATGATGTGGATGCTGTTCGCACCATGACCACGGCGTTTCGCAACCTGGACAATCAGGTGGGAGGAGGCAAGGTCAGACCGACCATCGTCCATTATCTGCACAGCTCGGTCGCCCCTTTACTGCACGGAAGCTACAACGAGTCGATCGGGCGCCAACTATTCGCGGCCACGCCCGAGCTGACCAAGCTTGCCGGTTGGGCTGCGTACGACTTGGAGGAACGTGGTCTGGCGCAGCGGTACTTCATCCAGGCGCTGCGCATGGCACGCGCCGCAAGCGATGCCGGGCTTGCCGGAGAGATCCTGGCGGCAATGAGCCACCAGGCTACCTACGTTGGCCGTTCGGGCGATGCGATCGACCTCGCATGTGCAGCACGGATAGCGGCGAGGACCGCTGGATTGGCCGCGCTCGAATCAGAGTGTCACCTGCTGGAGCGCACGGACACGCCGCCCGCTCCGCCAGGGCGGCGTGCGTGCGGTCGAGCCGATACCACCTGCCCCGCCTGGTTGGCCTATTTCGACGACGCCTACATGTCGGCCAAGACGGCGCACTGCTTTCGAGATCTCGGTGACTACACGCAGGCCGCGGAGTTCGCGGAGCAGTCCCTGAACATGTCGGACGGCTATCTCTGGGGGCGCACGTTCAATCTGTGTTTGCCGGCGTCATCCCGTGCCGACGAGGACCCACGAGAAGCTGTGAGGATCGGATTCGAAGCGCTCGACCTCGCGGTCGGCTTGGAGTCGCGCCGAAGCTTCTCCTACCTGCGGCAGATCCGGCACCGGCTCGCGCCCTACAGTGAGATGGGCGATGTCGCCGAGTTCAGGCGCCGGGTCTTCGCTATCACAGCTCGGGCAGACCGAGCGCTCGGTATAGGGCGACCACTGTTGCTGCGCCGACGATCTCACCGCGGTCGATCATGCCGATTGCGTCGAGGATCGGAATCCATCGAATGTCCTCGGCTTCATTGATGTCCGGTGCTGTGTCGGTGAAGTCGGCGCCGCGAGCAGGATAGATTTCCTGTGGGTGGTCGAGTGTGCCGATAGCAGGTTGGTAGGTGACCAGATGTTGCATGGTTCGTGGCCGCCACCCGGTCTCCTCTTCCACTTCACGGGCCGCCGCAGCGGCGACGTCTTCGGCATTGTCGACATAGCCGCCGGGTAGTTCCCACACCCACCGGTCATGATGAATCGGTGCCGATACATGAGCAGGGCTGCCCGTTTGTTGTTGAGGACCAGGGCCATGGCGCAGCGCGGCATTCGCGCGACATATTGTGTGAACTCGACACCGTCGGGGAGCTCTATATCCACAGCTGAAAGTTTGATGTGTCGATTCTCGTCCACGACACGCTCGCCGTGAATTGTCCATCGGGTACGGGCCACGCTCCGACGGTATCGCAACTACGACGTGCGCAGCGCTCGCCTCGAGATGGGGTGTGGACGGCTGTGTGGGCCGCGGATCAGGCGCGGATCACCGGTGACGAGCCGAAGGCGGTCTTCGAAGGTACGGTGGCTCGAGGCCCGTCGTTGCGTGATCCCGACGTCCGCGACGACGAATGAGATGCCGTTGTCGACATCGACGGCAGGCGGGTCGTTGCTCCTGTTTTCGGTAGAGAGGACACTTCAGGGATGAATCGTGGATATCGGCCACCGCCGAGCCTGTTCAGTCATCGCGAGGAACCCGTCGTCACCTCTTTCGCGGCCGGTGTGGGCGTGGTGTGCCGTCCGGTGTTCAGCAGCGTCGTATCGTATGCCGCGGCGGCGGGTGATGCCGCGGTGCCGGACGAGGGTGATCGGTGAACCCGACAGCATGGGCCCGGGATCTCGGGTACGCGGCCGGTTGGCGGCTGGTGCGGACCCTGCCGCAGCGGTGGGCGATGCGCCTGTTCGACCTCGCGGCCGATCGCGCGGCCCGCGACGGTGGACCGGACCAATTGCGGCGCAATCTGGCGCGGGTACTGTCCGTCGCGCCGGCGGAGGTACCCGACGAACTCGTGCACGCGAGCCTGCGCTCCTACGCTCGGTACTGGTGCGAGGCGTTTCGGCTGCCGTCGATGGATCCGGTGTGGCTGGCCGAGCGCATCGAATCCTCGGCCACCGGGCTCGAACACATTCACGAGGCGGTCGAACGCGGGAAGGGGGCGGTGCTGGCATTGCCGCACAGCGGCAACTGGGACCTGGCGGGGGTCTGGCTGGTACAGCGGGTGGGGTCACCGACGGTGGTGGCCGAGCGGCTGGCACCGGAATCTCTGTTCCGGCGTTTCGTCCGTTTCCGTGAGCGTCTGGGTTTCGAGATCATCCCGCACACCGGCGCCGAGACGCCACCGTTCCAGCAGCTGGCCGCGCGGCTGCGGCAGGGACGGATGGTCGGGCTGCTCGGCGAACGCGACCTGTCCGGCACGGGCGTGTCGGTCACTTTCTTCGGGGAACCGGCTCGCATGCCGGCCGGTCCGGCGCGGCTGGCCATCGACACCGGCGCCCCGCTGCTGCCGGTGCACTGCTGGTTCACCCCCGACGGCTGGGGCTTCGATGTCGGCGCGCCGATCGATACCGCCGGCGGAGTACGGCGCACGACCCAGGTGCTGGCCGATCGGTTCGCCGCCGGTATCGCCGCGCATCCGGCCGACTGGCACATGCTGCAACCGGTGTGGACCGCCGATTACAGCGCCGACCGGCTCACCCGCGAGCGTGTTCACAGCGACCCACCACGCTGACCCGGAAACCGCACCCCACCGCCCGGACGGTACATAGATGTATGAGGACAATAGCGTTCCGACGCCTTCGACCGGGCCGGCCGGTATCGATGCCGAACGCGTCACCGCCTGGTTCGTCGACAACGTCCCGAATGTCCGGCCACCCTTGCGTTTCGAGCTGAACACCGGCGGCCGCTCGAACCTCGCCTATCGCGTCCACGACGAGACCGGCACCCGCTGGGTCCTGCGCCGTCCACCCACCGGACATGTCCTGGCCTCGGCACACGACGTCGTGCGCGAGTTCGGCATCCTCGACCTGCCGGCCGACAGTCCGGTTCCGGTACCGCCGGTACTGGGCTGCTGCACCGACCACGCCGTGGACACCACGACCGGCCCTTTGGCCGAACTCCGCAAGCCCGGTGGCTATCTGGAGCGTCAGTTGCGCCGCCGGCATCGCCGGCTCCCACCGGCGGTGTCGGCCCCGGACCCCTCTGGGAGGTCCACGAACTGCTCACCCGTCGGATGCCCACCGAACGCTGGACCGGTATCGCCCACGGTGACTTCCGCCCGGGCAACCTGCTGATCGGGCCCGACGGAACCGTTCGAGCGGTCCCGGACTGGGAACTGTGGACCATCTGCGACGTCATGGCCGATGTCGGCCGGCTCGCCGCCTGGTCCTCGGCCGATCCGTTCGGCTGGGCCCCGATCCCGCCGACGGCTGCCTCGATGTCGACGCGGTGCTGTCCCGCTACGCAGCCACCACGGGCCGGGCACTCGACGATCTGCCCTACTACCAGGCCTTCGCCCTGTGGCGCCTGGCGGCCATCGCCGAGGGAGTCGCGGCCCGCTTCCGCGCCGGGGTGATGGGGGCGCAGGATGTCGACGTGGACGAGCTGTCGCGGCGTCCCGCGCGGCTCGCCGAAACCGCCCGCGAGATCCTTGCGAGGGGCGAGTCGATCCGACGCCTGGGACGTGGCCGCGTGGCGTGAACGGTCACGATGGACGTCTCACCGGCCCGTCCGTGCCGCGGCCACCGCGGACGGGGTCGCGCCCGGTTCGGTGCGAGTCGGTGGTTGCCTATGTCCGGCCGGTGGTGAAGGTGATGTGCAGGTCGCGCAGTCCGCGCAGCAGGAAAGTCGGTTCGTACTCGTAGCGGTGGTCGTCGGTGGGGCCGTATTCGTTCTCGTCGATGGCGATATCGCTCATCCGGTCGAGCATCCGGTTCAGCGTGACCTGTCCCTCCACCCGGGCCGGCGGCGCACCGGCGCAGGTGTGCACACCGCTGCCGAAAGCGATGTGCTCGCGGGCGTTCTTGCGGTCGAGGCGCGGCCGGTGTGAAGGGCAGCGGCGGGAAGGGGCCGCCGATGGAGACGCAGGCCGAGAAGACCTCGGTACATGTGACCGCCGAGTGACTCGGCGGTCTCGTACTGCCGACCCTCGAGGAACAGAGGCCGGACCTTGTCGGACACGGTCGCGGTAGAGCACGCGGCAGTGGCTCGGTGGAGGACGCGTGTTCGGCTACCCCGAGTTTGATCTCGATGGCGTGGTCGTGGTCCGGCCGGTTTCGATCCGGGGCCTGGTCGGGTGGTTTCGGTGCGTTGGCCGGCCAGGCCGTGCGCGCGTAAGAGCTCACCGCTCGGTCCGGGTGGTGTCGGCCTCGATCGGCGTTGTATCGATCGCCTGTCACCCGAACGCTATGCGGGACATCATTTCTCGCGGCCGTCCTCGACTCCACCGCCGCAGCCTATTCCAACTGCGCCAATAAGACCGTGATCACGAAATACCGCTGGAGTATCGGGAATCCTGAGTGCCTATCGCGCGACGCACGTATCCGCCGGCCGACGGGCCGGTGCGTCTCGAGCCATGACCGGCGACCGGCCATACCGGGTGGGACTGCGGCCCTCCGCCGGCGCGGCCGAGATACCCGAAAACACTTCGGGCCCATGGTCTCTGGCGAAGACGCATGGCCCGTCCGGTAGTACGGCGAGCCGCGGTGACGAATCGAGTCGGTTCTTCGATCGAAAGCGGTTGGAGGACAATACGTATCGTCAAGCCCGTGATCACCACGGTCCGACGACGAGTGAGCGTTGGGCGGGGAGCAGTGCTACCACGAACTGCGGACAGGTCCGCATGCATAGCACAACGCGCCCGCTGCTACTCGGAAACCGCAAAACTGCCCAGAACAGCAAAACCGCAGCTCAGATGTCTTGTCTGTCAATGCCTCCGCCCTGTTCCCGGTATCGCAGGTCGACATCTATCCCCGTGGCCGCCATGGAGATATGATGGTCGCCAACAATGACGCTGAACGGTCGGATCAGCACGGTAAGGACATCCACCTCGACTGACGCTTGTCGCACTGGGGTTCTGCCATGCCGGTTACCGCCGATTCGGTAACCGGCATGGGGAAGATTAACGCTGTGTTCGCTCTGGGATGGGAACCACCTCCGCATCTCGATAATCCGTCGTGTGTCCGAGCCGATCGCGTGGCGCGGGAAGATCGCCGTACACCGCGGTGGCGGCCTTCGAAGCGGTTCACTGCGCCGCTTGGCGAAGGGGGACGGCCGCGCCGGGATGGAAGACCCGGTAATAGTTCTGTCCTGCCGAGCTCCTGGACCGGGCCGTGGAGGGCGGGTTGGAGCCCGCCAACCGCTGATCCCTCTCCACGCGGGCCGCGCGTCGTGTCCACGCCACTCACAGCGCGCCCTGTGGGCCGCATCGCGGGCGTGGTTGACCGTTGCCTATGACGCACTCGATCGGGAGTATACCGAGGAATAAAAATATGCATATCAGACGACAGCAAGATGCCAAGTTCGGTGTTTCTGTTGAGGGCTTTGATGCCTTGTCTTCGAGCGACGAAGACGTGGACATTCTCAGACGGAGCGTCTACGAACAGAAGATCGTTGTTTTGAAGAATCAGAAGCTTACCCCATACCAGTTTGTTGCCTTGGGACAGCGGTTCGGTGTGCCCCAAGTGTATTACCAGCCCATGTATCATCACCCCGAGGTCGAGGAGATCTTTGTATCTTCGAACGTGCATCACGACGGTAAAAGAGTGGGTGTTCCACAGACCGGTAAATTCTGGCATTCGGACTATTCCTTCATGCCGCGTCCTTTCTCGATCACCTTCGTCTACCCGCAGGTAGTACCCGAAAAGAACCGTGGAACGTATTTCATCGACATGGGACACGCATATGCGCTGCTTCCTGAATGCCTCAAGTCCGCAGTATCCGGAACCAGGGCTCGTCACAGCGCACGTCGATACTTCAAAATTCGACCGACGGATGTGTTTCGACCTATCGGCGAGGTACTCGAAGAGATCGAGAAAGAAAGTCCGGACGTCTTCCACCCAACCATCGTCACACATCCGGTGACAGGCGAGGAGATACTCTATGTGAGCGAAGCTCTGACCCACGAGTTGCTGGGCGGGAACGGCACGGCGCTGGATGACAAACTGTTGCAGGAACTCTTCGAGGCCACTGGACAGCGAGATCTCACCTTTTCGCACGAGAACATCCACCTGCAGACCTTCGAAGAAGGAGACTTGCTGATCTGGGACAACCGAAGTCTGGTGCACCGAGCGCTACACACCAGTGAGTCAGAACCTGCAGTTTCATTCAGGGTGACAGTCATGGACGAGCACCCGTGGTGAGGAAATGAGAGCAAGTTATGCAAAGCCGAATATCTCACGTGGAATTTGCTCCTATCGACTGCGACCAGAATTTTATGGACCGAGTTCTCGAGCCGTACAAGACCAACTGTCGATACATTAAAACAGCTGTGGTGGATATGGATGGCCGTACCGATCGACTGCGCATCAGCGGTACATTCGGTATCCCGGAGTCGTGCTACATAGCAGATACCGGCCATTTCAATTCGGTAGAGTTCAATATCTGCTACAATCAAATGGCCTACTGCCTGATCGCAAAGGCCGTCGGCGAATCGTTGATCTCCCCATTCGACTCGTGGAACATGGAAGACTATTGGGAGCGCCAGCTTCCGAATATTCTTATCTACGACTTCCGGAGTAGATTCCGACGACCTATGCTCAGCGCATCCTTCCTGGGATCTCTCGAGTTCATCGAAGTAGCCCAACGGCATGGTGACCGACCGCTCGTGACAATCGACACGACATGTCAGTTCTCGGACGATTCGGGCTGCAGCTCCGAGGGGTCCGTGAAACTGGCCATCACCAACCCCCCGATACGTGGGCAATAGGGTCCTTGCGGTGGAATTCGGACCTGTAGACAAGCAGCTTCTGCGCCGCCTGCCGCGGTGGGAGCGCGACGTGGTTCTCGAAGACTTGGTGACCCAGATATTCAAGGGCCTGTTGTTCATGGAGAAGTCCGACGAACTCCCATTCGACGAGAACTACTTCGACATGGGTCTTACCTCATTGCAGCTTACAGAGGCAAAAGAAAAGATTGAACTAACTCTTGAATGCGAGATCGAGACGACTCACCTCTTCAACAATCCGACTATTGCACACCTCGTTGAGCATCTGAACGAAATTATCGTCGGAACCGGCTGAACTGGAACGAAATATGATCTGCAATGATTACCCCATCGCGATTGTTGGGATCGGCCTCCGGTTTCCAGGAGGAAACAACTCCCCGGCCGAATTCGCGCAGTTCCTGAAGGATGGCCGATCCGGGATTACGAAGATACCTCCAGGGCGATTACCATCCGTTCCGCCCGATGTCTGCACGGACGGTGGCTACCTCGATGACATCCAGGGATTCGATGCGAACTTCTTCAATATCTCCCCGAGAGAGGCGGCATTCGTAGACCCTCAACACCGGCTGACGCTGGAGACTTCATGGGAAGCCCTGGAGAACGCGGGAATCGACCCCCGTACGCTCCGTCACGGGGATACGGGAGTGTATGTCGCCGTCGCCGGCATGGATTATGCCATGGAAATAGCCCGGCTTCCGGTCGAGCAAGTCGAATTGTACGCGGGCACGGGCATGCTCCATTGCGGTGCCTCGGGCCGAGTGTCGTACTTTCTCGGACTTCGCGGACCGAGCATGAGCGTCGACACCGCTTGCTCTTCGTCTCTCGTGGCGGTGCACCTGGCCGTACAGGGCCTACGCATGGGTGAATGCAGTCTGGCCCTGTGTGGCGCTGCCAACACCATAAGCGATCCGACTTATCCTGTCATGGCCGGCCGGGCGGGCGTATTGGCCGAGGATGCCCGCTGCAAGACCTTCGACGACGCCGCCGATGGCTACGTACGTGGTGAGGGCGTTGCCATGATAGTGCTCAAACGCCTCGATGACGCACGCCGCGACGGTGACCGGGTTCTCGCGATCATTCGCGGTTCCGCCGTGCGTCAAGATGGTGAGAGCGCCGCTCTCATGGCACCGAACGGCCAGGCTCAGGCATCGCTCATGCGGGCAGCCCTCGAGAACGCAGGTCTCACGGCCGACGACATCCAGTACGTCGAAGCGCACGGTACGGGAACTGCGCTGGGTGACCCGATCGAGATCAGTGGTCTCACAGAGGTCTTCTCCCGCACCCGTTCCGTCGACAACTCTGTATTCGTGGGTTCCGTCAAAACGAACATCGGACATCTCGAATCGGCGGCGGGTATGGCCGGCCTCATCAAGACAGTCCTGCAGTTCCAGGACGAAACCATCTATCCCCATCTGAACTGCAGTACGATGTCACGTCGAATCCCCTGGGAAAAAATTCCGATCAGGATTCCGCTCGAGGCGATACCGTGGGAGGCCGCTACCCGTCGTGCCATAGTGAACTCGTACGGTGCAACAGGGACGATTGCCTCCCTCGTACTCGAGGAAGCCTACTCGAGAGCTCACCTCCCGCAGCAGCCCGAACGTAACGACAAAATTCCTGCGATCTTCACATTGTCGGCCAAGGATCCGACCTCTCTGAGGTCGACGCTCGACTCCTATGCGGAATTCCTGAAGGGTGCAACGGACCAGGACCTGGTCGACATCTGCTACACGTCGAATGTGGGACGTGCGCACCATACCTGGCGAATCTCGAGTCCCATCGGTACCACCGCGGAACTTACCCAATTCATCGAGCATCAACGGGAGCGGCTTCACCGGCTGCGAGCGAACGGTGGTTCGCCGAATGTCGCGGCGATGTTCCCCGGGGGAGGTTCGCAATACCGTGGTATGGGCCGGGGCTTCTACCGGAGATTCCCGGTCTTCAGGCACCACGTCGACCAGTGCAGCGAGCTATTTTCCGGTCATATCGACTACTCGATCAAAGACGCGATCATCGGGAACGGCGAGCAGGACCTACCAAGCGGGGCAGGGATACTTTCGGCGAGCATTTTCACATTGGAGTATGCCCTGGCCCGGCTGTGGCTTTCCCTCGGCGTACGACCCGGCGTTCTGGTCGGCCACAGTCTCGGTGAGATCGCCGCTGCCACTGTGGCGGGAATCTTCGATGTCGAGGATGCCGCTCGCCTGATTTCCTTCCGCGGTGCACTCCTGGACAAGACCTCACCCGGGTCGATGGCTGCGGTCGAAGCCGCGCCTCGGCAAGTGCAACGCATTCTCGAAGACTTCCCGGATGTATCACTCGGCGCCGTGAACGGGCACACGCAGTGCGTTATTTCGGGCGAGAGCGGGTCCGTAAAAAAGATCGGATCGATTCTCGAGGGCAAAGGTTTCAAGGTAACGCACCTACACGTCCCGGTGGCTTCTCATTCGCCACTGATGGATGAGATCGCCGCCGACTACCGAGCCTTCCTCGCGACGATCGAGTTCGGTGATCCCGAATATCCGATAGCGTCAACAGTGACAGGTGCCATCGCGAAACCGGGAGAAATGACGACAGTCGAATACTGGATGCGCCACCTCCGCAACCCGGTGAACTTCGCCGAAGCCGTTCGCTCCATTGAAAACCGAGGAAGCCAGGTGTTCCTCGAGATCGGACCCGGCGCGGAAATGATCGGCATGGGTAGGCAGTGCACCACCCGCGACGACCACATCTGGCTCGGAAGCATGCACCGTGCCGACCTCGGCGGAAAAACGATACTTCACTCGGTATCCCGATTGTACAACGCTGGACTTCCTATTTCTTGGACTGCCTGGCACGACGGCGTCCGCGGTAACCGAGCTGCCCTGCCAACCTATTCCTTCCATCGGAAACCGTACTGGATTCCCGCATCTCATGAGCACACGGATGTCGACGACCTGATGTCGAGTCATCCGCTCCTCGGCGCCGAGATTTCTACGGAATCGGAACGAACCAAGGGTGTAAGAACCTTTCGAACCCAGGTCGGCTCGTCTCGACCGGCATATCTTGCCGGACACACGCTCGGTGGAACGCCCGTTTTTCCGGGCACCGGCTTCGTCGAGATGCTACTCGCTGTACAGGACATCTTGTTCGGCGAAGCCACACGTCCGATCGGAAACCTCGGATTCCATGAACCACTATTTCTTTCACAAGAAACCACCTCCCTCCGAATCAGCGTTCAACAGTGCCTTGGTGGCCCGCTGAAAGTTAAAATTCTCAGCGGCGACGGAGAGAGTGGAGGTGCGGCGGATCGTCTGCACGTGAGCGCACAGATCGGCGGGAGCGCGGATACCGATCTTCTCGATTTCAACAAGGCAATCGATGAGATGCGTTCGATTTCGGCAGCGGATGCGGCAACCGAATTGGTAATGAATTCGGCGGATGTGACCGAGTACTACCGTCGACGCGGCGTCGACCATGGCTCCATGCTTCGGACATTGCGGCGGGCGACCAGATACGCCGGCGCTACCGTTATCGGCGAGCTCGAAGTACCGGCCGCGACGCTGGTGGACTTCCTGCATCCAGCCCTCCTGGCAGGGGCTTTTCAGAGCATTGCCTGCTTGCTCGGAGATAAGTTGGCAGACAACGTCACCTTCGTATCGGTTGGCGCCGAACGGGTCCGTCTCTTCCGGAAACCGCGTGGCTCTGTGCTTCGCAGTGTGCTGCACGTGCTTCACGCCGACGAAGAGAAGATCACGGCTGATCTCGCACTGCTCGATGAGAACGGCGATCCGGTGTTCGGTATGAACAAGCTTGTCTTGCAGCGTATTTCGGCAACGAATTCCGCCGTCGTCGAAGTGAACACTTCACGATCCCCCATCGTGAGTGAGTTCGAAGCGAACAAGGCGATCAGAGGTGAGGCCGCGACATTCGATCTCGGTTCCTGGAAATGTCTTCCTGTCGAACAACGCCGCCGATCGGTGTGCGCGTTTCTTGCGTCCTGCATCGCAGAACTACTGCACTTCCAACACCCGGACGAACTCCCGGCCGGCGCCACATTTTTCGAGATCGGAATGGACTCGATAATTGCCATCAAACTAAAGAACGCCGTCGAAGACGCTTTTCGAATACGGTTGGAAGCCCGCGCGATCTTCGAGAATCCCTCCATCGACGACCTTGCCGAGGTTCTCCTCGCGAAGGCGACCATCGGTACTCTTTGTGATTCGGATCCGAGATGACAGAAACTTACAGAGTCCAGGATACACTGGTTGGAACAGTCAAAAGACAGGCGACCGACCTTCCGGAAAAAGTCGCGATTGTCTGCGGTACTCGTTCCGTGACCTATGCGGAACTGGATACCGAAAGTGATCTGACGGCAAGTGCGCTGGTTGCGGAGGGAATTAGTAAAGGATCCCGAATTGCGTACCTCGGCAAAGAGTCGGAAATCTGCTACGAAATCCTCTTCGGCTGCGCGAAGTCCGGTGCGGTACTCGTACCGATAAATTGGCGCCTCACGTCCGCGGAGATCAGTCATATTCTTGCCGATTCCGCGGTGCGGCTGATTTTTATCGAACGAGAGTTCATGTGCGCGGTCGAAGACATATCCGATGTTCTTCCGGCTCTGGACTCGACCGTTGTCCTCGATGACCCTGACACTGGATTCGCGGATTGGAAGCGTCGGAATTCAAATGTGCCCGTAACCGCCGTTGCGCATACCGAAGACCCAGTCGTTCAGATATATACCAGCGGCACGACGGGCCTGCCGAAGGGCGTAGTACTGGCGCATCGAACTTTTTTCGCGGTACGCGATATTTTGGCACGAAATAATCTCGACTGGATAGACTGGCGGACCGACGACAGGAACCTGGTCGGCCTCCCCGGCTTTCATATCGGCGGGTTGTGGTGGGCTGTGCAAGGAATAGCTGCCGGTGTAACCAACATAATACTTCGCACCTTGAACAGCGGTGAAGTTCTCCGCGCACTACGCCAATGGGGTGTGACGACCACCTGCATGGTCCCGGCAATGATGCACATGCTCGCAGCGGAACCGAGTGCGTCATCGGCCGACTTCGCGACCCTACGCAAGCTCGTATACGGCGGATCGCCGATTTCGGAAGCGCTGCTGGCCCGCTGTCGCACCTTGATGGATTGTGAATTCGCTCAGATATACGGGCTCACGGAAACAGGAAATACCGCGGTATGTCTGCCACCATATGCGCATACAAGAGGCGGCCATCTCCTCAGGGCGGCAGGCCTACCGTATCCGGGAGTCGAAGTTTCCGTTGTCGACAAGCAAGGAAACGAACTCGAAGCGGGTCGGATCGGTGAGATCAAAATCAAATCCCCCGCATGCATGACGGAGTACTGGGGACAACCCACCGCCACCGCGGAGACGCTCCGGGACGGCTGGGTGTACACCGGAGACGCTGGGTACCTGGACGCAGACGGTTACATCTACATCTGCGACCGTATCAAGGATGTTGTCATCGTGGCAGGTGAGAACGTCTATCCGGCGGAGATCGAGAGAGCTCTGGAACAGCTACCCGCCGTTGTGGAAGCGGCCGTCATCGGAATACCCGACGAACGATGGGGAGAACGCCTTCACGCAGTCGTTGTCCGGCGCAACGGGGAGGCGGTCACGTACCGACAACTTGCCGACGGCCTGCGCAAGTCGCTCGCCAATTTCAAGATTCCCACCAGTTGGGAGTTCGCGGACAGTATCCCGCGCAACCCCAGTGGAAAGGTTCTGAGACGTCGGCTACGGCAATCCTACAGCAACGGTCGGCACCTCTGATGTAACCGTGAGAGATCCAAGGAATTGCTATCGTGAAGCAGATATACGACCTGGGTGAGATGCCGCCTACCGGTGTGGTACCGGATAAGATGTATGCCTCTGTCATCAGGAGTGATCGGTACGGCCCGCCCGGCAAAGCATTCAGGACCGAAATCATCGACGTCCCTCCCCTGGGGCGTGGCCAAGTGCTTGTCTATATGATGGCGGCCGGTGTCAATTACAATAATGTATGGGCGGCTCTGGGAAAGCCGGTCGATGTGATCGGTGCCAGGCGACGCAAAGGCGAGGCCGAGGATTTTCATATAGGAGGGTCCGAAGGGTCGGGAATAGTATGGGCGGTCGGAGACGGGGCGCGCGATGTGAAGGTGGGCGACCATGTAGTAGTGTCTCCAGGCTTCTGGGACGAGACCGCACCGGACATCAGGGCCGGGGCGGACCCGATTACCTCGTCCACCCAGAAGGCCTGGGGATATGAAACCAACTTCGGCGCCTTTGCCCAGTTCGCGCTGGTCCAGGACTATCAATGTATTCCGAAACCCGATCGCCTGTCCTGGGTTGAGGCCGCGGCATATATGCTTACCGGCGCAACGGCCTACCGTCAGCTTACCGGTTGGAATCCGAACGTTGTTCGTCCGGGTGAGCCTGTTTTGATCTGGGGTGGATCCGGCGGCCTCGGCTCGATGGCCACGCAAATTACCAGGGCTCTCGGCGGAATCCCTATAACTGTGGTATCGAGCGAGCAGCGCGGTGAGTACAGCTTGCGACTGGGCGCGCAGGGAGTGATCAACCGAAACGACTTCGGTCATTGGGGACGACTTCCGGACATCGGCGATTCGGATGCATTTGATCTGTGGCTGCAGGGGGTCAGGTCATTCGGAACTCGGTTTTGGGAGAAACTGGGAGAACGTCGGGCGCCAACAATTGTGCTGGAGCATGTAGGTCAGGACACCATTCCTACATCCATCTATCTTTGCGACAACGCTGGGATGGTCGTGCTCTGCGGCGGCACGTCAGGTTACCATGGTGATGTCGATCTGAGATTTTTGTGGATGCGTCAGAAACGGTTGCAGGGTTCGCATTTTGCCAATCTCCGACAATGCCATGAGGTCACCCAGCTCGTCGCACGAGGATATATCGATCCGTGCCTGAGCTATGTAGGTTCCTTCGAGGAAATAGGTATGGCTCATCAACTGATGCACGACAACGCGCATCCGCCGGGAAATATGGCGGTCAGGATAAACGCACACGCCGAGGACGACCAGTACTCCGGCTGTACCTCGTAATACGGTGTCGCCGATTTTGCTGCCGGCCGAACGGGTGGGCGGTAGCCTGCGTGTCCTGTGCTGATCTCCTGGCGAAACCGACTGCCTTCTGGCGCATTCGATCGATCCGCCGGGACCCGGAACGGATCCGGCAGTGATCGATCTGGCGACGCCGACACCAATACCGCGCCCCAGCAGGCGCACTACCAGTGCAGGCGCGTGCTACATCACGAAGCGCAGCCGGAGTACCGGCCGAGTGGTGTTCTGGGAGCGTCCTCGGTGGTGGACCCGGACGCCGCTCCCAGTGTTGACCGGTGCGCTCGGCCGGGATCGGAGCTATCGAGCGCGAAGCACGCGCTCTCGCACTGCGCCCGGGCCGCACGGCATAGTAGTGAAGATGCCGTGAGGGCACCTTCGGCACCGGTTGGCAGACGCCAACCGGTAGCGGCTGTTCCGAGATCGCTTTCTTGCGGAGGGGATTGCCCGGGCGACGGGGCGGAGGTGTACCGAAGAGAGCGCAGCGGCACAGGGACACAGCCGTGGGACCGACTCCGCGGAGGACGCTCCGACCGAGATGCGGATCGAGCGACTGCGGGAGCGCGCAGGTACGTCCCGGCCCGTTTCGGTGACTCGGTGAGGTGCGCTCGTTCGTCTATGCATCGTAGTCGACCGTTACCGATGGAGTATCCGGTACCGCCTGGCAGGTGAGGACGTAGCCGCCGGCGACCTCGTCGTCGGTGAGTGCGTCGTTCACCCGCATGGTGACCTTGCCCTCGGTCAGTTTGGCCATGCAGGTGGCGCAGCTGCCGGATTCGCAGGAGAACGGGGGAGCCAGCCCGGCCCGGCGGGCGCTTTCCAGCAGGGTTTCGCCATTGCGGCGGGGTACCGACCTCTTTTTCCGGCCCAGAACGATGGTTACCGTACCCTTTTCGGGTGCCGCCGGCGTATCTGCGGGAGTGGTCGTGGGTGCGGCGGCTCGGACCGGCGGGGAAGAGGGCGTACCGGTGTCGAAGCGTTCGGAGAACACCCGGCCGGGGCCGGTCAGCGCCGATTCCACCAGCTCCATGAACGGATCCGGCCCGCACACATAGGAATCCGTTCCCGTGTCGGCGCCCACGAATTCCCGCACCGTCGCGGTCGTCACGAAGCCGCGTTCGTCGTCGAGGTGCCGGATCACCGTCAACCGTCCCGGGTATCGGTCGGTCAGTTCGGCCAGTGCCGATTCGAAGATGGCCGAGGTGCGGTCACGGTCGGCGCACAGTAGCCGTACGGTGCGGTTGGTGCTCGCCAGGACGCTCTTGGTGAGCGACATGATCGGAGTGATGCCGCTGCCTCCGGAGAATCCGAGCATCGGTCCCAGGGCGGGGCGCAATAGGAAGCGTCCGGTGGGTGGGGACAGTTCCACCACGTCGCCTTCGGTGAGGTTGTCGTGCATCCAGGTGGAGACCTTGCCACCCGGTACCCGTTTGACCGTGGTCGTGAACTCGGTGTCGGTCTCGGGAGCGCTGGACATCGAGTACGAGCGGAGCAGCTCGCGCCCGTCCACCGGGATCTTGAACGTACAGAACTGTCCGGCCCGGTAGAAGAACGGCCCGTCGTGCGGTTCCAGCACATAGGTGCGAGTATCCGGAGTCTCCTTGACGATCCGGGTCACGGTCGCTCGGCGGAACAGTGGTTTCGCCACGACCACCTCCTTGGTATCTATATTCTCTTCTTGGGAGAATATTATTATCAAATTCGGATATGATCGGTCGTGCCCGAGTGTTGGATGAGGAAGACCGGTGGGTGAACCGATAGTGCTCGCTTTCGAGGAGCGGGAATTCGGCCGCTCCCGCCTGGACGAGCCGGCCGACGGCCCGGCCGCGGTACTCGCCGACCGCGGCGTGCGAGCCGGACAGCGGGTGGCGCTGATGTCGTCGAACCGTCCCGAATTCGTGGTGACGATGTCGGCGGTATGACGGTTGGGCGCGGCGGTGGTGTTGATCGGTCCGGCCTGGAAACACGACGAGGTCCGGCACGCACTGAGCATATCCGGCGCGGAGCACGCCGTGGGCGATCACCCCGTGCCGGCCGAACCGACACCCATGCTGTCGCTGGACGACGAGATACCGTCGACCGACAGCACCTTCGGAACACCCGACCCGAACGCCGACGCTGTCCTCGTATCCGCTTCCGGCACAACGAGTTCCCGAAGACTGTGCGGCATACCCACGCCTCGATCACCGCTGCCGTCGGGCACTGGCGCGATGTCCTGGGCCGCACCGCCACCGATCGCATCCAGGTCGCCACCCGCCCTCCCAGAAGGACTGAACGGTCGTAGCGGAGCGGCGGAGACGACACCGGCTCGGCAGCGGTGATCGGCGACGTCCGAGCAATCGTCGTGACACCGCTCCACAGTCGACCGGTACTGCCCGGTTCCAGGAGAATGGACGGCATGGGATTCGCCGAGTTGCCCACGACCGCGGCATGGGCGCACGAGGGTGGCCGCTCCGGTTTCGAGGTCGCCTATTTCGCCACACTCGACAGGGGGCGGAGTATCGAAGGCTGCACCACAGCTGTCGAGGACGGCGAGACCTGGTTCGTCGAATACGCGATCACTCTGAACGCCGACTGGACCACCTGCACCGCCAGAGTGACCGGCCACTCGTCATTCGGACGACGATCGATAACGCTCGAGGGCGACGGTGCCGGGCACTGGCTGCTCGACGGGCGGCCGGCTCCCCACCTGGACGGCTGTCGTGATGTGGACCTGGAATCGTCGGCGATGACCAATACCCTGCCCGTCCACCGTCTCGGGCTTCCCGTCGCCGAACGAGCCGCGGCGCCCGCCGCCTATGTGCGGGCATCGGATCTCACCGTCCACCGATTGGAGCAGGAGTACCGCCGCATCCCGGACCGCGGCGCGGACCAGCGGTACGACTACAACGCACCGGCATTCGACTTCACCTGCCATCTGGTCTACGACCGGTCCGGTCTGATCCTGTCCTATCCGGGGATAGCCGTCCGCGCGGCCTGAACCGCGCATCGGTCGCGGGGCCCGGCTCGGTATTCGGCCGGGATGTCTTCGTCGATGGGCGGAGGTTCCCCGCATCGGCCCCCGATAGCCGAGCCCATCGAGGTCGTCGAGATATATCTCGGTCGTGAACCATGTTCGGCAGCGGGATATTTCGATGTTTGATCAGAGCCGGGCGTGTTCGCGGGCCCGGACGCGGTCGCGTTGTTCTTCGAACCGGGGTATCCGCACGTGTTCGAGGTTGTCCAGGTAGGCGGCGAGTCGTTCGCGGGCTTGTTCGCCGCGGGAACCGAAGTCGGCGCGGCCGAAGATGTTCCACTGCCGGATGACGGGTTGGAGGACTTCTTCGAGGTGTTGGCGCAGGTCGTAAATGCCGTGTTTGGCCATGAGGACCCCGTTGCGGCGGAAGTTCGGCATGCCGGTGCCGGGCATACGGAAGTTCTCCACGATCAGGTCGATCGCTTCGATGGCCTGATCGGGCACCAGGTCGAGGGCGGCACCGCACATGGTCCGGTAGAAGATCATGTGCAGGTTCTCATCGGCGGCGATGCGTTGCAGCATGCGGTCGGCGATCGGGTCCTCACACACGGCGTCGGTATTGCGGTGGCTGATCCGGGTGGCCGGCTCTTGGAGGGACACGTACGCGACCGAGTACAGAAACCCGGCCTGATCGGCCGCGGTCAACTGGTCACCCGGCGCGGCGAAGCCGTTGGTCATGTGAATCATGCGGTCGTTCTCCAGGGCGACGGGATCGACGCCGCGGGTGACGACGAGATAGTCGCGGAGGACGATGCTGTGGCGAGCTTCTTCGGCGGTCCAGCGGCCGACCCACGAACCCCAGGCGCCGTCGGGGGAGAAGTTCTCACTGATCTCGCGGTGATAGGAGGGCAGATTGTCCTCGGTGAGAAGGTTCGTGATCAACGCCGCCTTCGCCACCTCCGACAACCGGGATTGCTCGGGCTTCCAGTCGACACCGCCGAGCAGCGCGAAATTGCGGCCCTCGTCCCACGGCACATAGTCGTGGGGGTGCCACTCCTTGACCATGGACAGGTGCCGGTCGAGAGCCTGCCCCGCGACGGGCTCGAGCTCGGTGAGGATCTCCAGCTGTGTCAGATCGCGCGCCAATGTTGTTGTCTACTCTCTCGAGAAGAAACGGGGGGACCGAAGGTGTTCGATGGCGGCCTTATCCGGGGCAGTCGGCAGCGACCGCTACCGGGCAGGTGCGCCGAGGGCAGGTGCCGGCGACGGAGCGGTGGCGTCGGTGTCGCGGTCGGTGGGTGTGATGAGGGTGAGGTCGGCGTCGTAGCGGCGGTACATCAGATGGCCGCGGCCCGAATTCGGGTCGGTGTAGAACAGGAACGGCAGTCCGTACTCGCACACCCGAGCCGCGGCCCGGGTTTCGGTGATTGTCGGTGCGGGACGGGGATTGATCGTCAACGGTCCCGGCCCGTCCGTGGCCGAACGCGGCGGATGGACGCTGTACCGGCGGGCCAACCGCAGCCCGCGGGGGCCGGCACGGTAGATGACGGCGTCCTCGCCGGTGTCGGCATCGATGAACAGATGCACGTCGTAATCCATCGCATCCATTACCGCCGCGGCCGCCAACGGCCGGCTGACCGTCAAGGAGACCGACTTACGGCGGGCCAGTCCTCCCGGCCCGGGAGAATCGAGGGGCGGGCGAGTCGGATCCGGCCACGACCGCGGCTGCCACGACGTCCGCAACGCCTTGATCTGCCGTTCCAGCCGCACCACGGCCGGGAGCGCATCACCGTGGCCATGCGTCAACGTCTGGACCCGGGCCGGTATATCGCCGAGGTGCAGATTCACCTGGATCAGCAGCGGGCCACTGTCGTGATTCGGCCCGGTGATCCGCAGTCGGGCGCCGCCGGGGACATGGTCTCGCTGCAGTAGTCGACCGACCGCGCCGGCGAACCGCTCGCCCTCGAGCGCCGGCACTCGGCCGCCGGCGAACACGGTCACATCGGGAAACGATATCGACGACCATGCCTGCGACGCCTGTAACACCGCGCCCTCCACTGTTCTCGGTCCACCGATCCATCGTCGGCGGCCACACCACTGTGTTCGCTGCGTGGGGCATCGAACCAGGGCCGAAAGTCACAGAAATGCGCAATTCAACCATTTCATTGTTTCGCAATCAGCGGGTCCGACGCAGTGCGGGGCCGAACCGGCGCCGACCCGCCACGTGGAGTTGGCCGCGGGGCACACGACCACTTCCGGGCAACCCGTCGACGGCCACACCTCCGATTCGCACCGCACTACGACCTCCTCCTGCCTCTGGTTCCGGCCCGGCCACTCCGCGGCACGCAGTATCCGACAACGAGCAGAGGCGCGGATAGGGCCGAAGGACTCGATTGTGCGAGCGCGATCACCCCACCATTTGCGCTGTTTGCTAAACTCTGCAATCAATAGGTCGGTGTCGATACCGGGTGCCGGTGGAAGGGAGTGGCTCGCATGCCGGGACTGTCGCAGCCGCTCTATCAGATGAAGGCCGACTTCTTCAAAACACTCGGTCACCCGGTGCGGATCAGGGTCCTCGAACTGCTCAGTCAACGTGAGCACGCTGTCTCCGAAATGCTCACCGAGATCGGTATCGAGGCGGCCAATCTGTCACAGCAACTATCCATCCTGCGTCGAGCCGGTCTGGTCACCGCCCGCCGGGAAGGGTTGTCGGTCATCTACGAGCTCACCACCCCCGAGGTCGCCCAACTGCTCGCGACCGCCCGCGCCATCCTCACCGGCGTCGTCGCCGGCCAGGTCGAGGCGCTGGAACAGCCCGCGTAACCGGATCCGCGCACCGAGTCGGGGTGTGCCATGATGCTGATTGCAATTTTTCTAAAATAAGTATCTCATAACTTTCGCGAAGGGAAATATCGTAGTGATCGACCCTCTCACCGGAACTGTGCAGGCCCCGACCGACCACGAAGGCATCCCGGCCCGAGGGGCCGAGATCTCCGAGTTCGCGGCATCGCAGCTACGTCCGGCGAAAGCCCGGTGAACGTGCTCGCCTTACTGCCCCGCTGGTCGGACTGGAGGTCCGCGGTTCGCGCCCCTGGCAACGACCTGCTCGCGGGCGTGATGGTCGCGTTGGTGGCACTGCCGTTGGCGCTGGGTTTCGGGATCTCCTCGGGACTGGGTGCGGCTGCGGGTCTCGCGACCGCGGTCGTGGCGGGTATGGTGGCGGCGGTCTTCGGCGGGTCCCGGTTCCAGGTGTCCGGACCCACCGGAGCGATGACCGTGGTCTTGGTGCCGATCGTCGATCGGCACGGCGCGAGCGGGGTACTGGCCGTAGGGCTGCTGGCCGGTATCGTGCTGGTGGTGCTCGCGGTCGCCGGAATCGGACGGGCTGTGCGATATATGCCGGTGCCGGTGATCGAGGGCTTCACCGCCGGCATCGCGGTCGTTATTGCGCTACAACAGTTCCCGACCGCCCTCGGTATCGCTCACGCCGAGGGCGACAAGGTATGGCGGGCGGCCTACGATGCGGTGCGGCAATACGTGTCGCACCCGCATCACATGACGCTCGTGACCGCACTGCTGGTCGCCGCCGTCGTACTCGCCGGCGGCCGGTATCTGCCGAAGCTGCCGTTCGCGCTGATCACAGTGGCCACCGCGACGGTCGTGGCGCAGGTATTCGATCTCGACCTCACCCCCGTCGGCACCATTCCGTCAGGATTGCCGGCCCCCACCCTCGGATTCCTCCATCCCGACCAGCTCGGCTCACTGGTGGCGCCCGCCCTGGCGGTGGCCGCCCTCGCCGCACTCGAATCGCTGCTGTCGGCCACCGCCGCCGATGCGATGGCGGTGGGCACCCGCCACAACCCCGACCGCGAACTGCTCGGTCAAGGACTGGCCAATATTGCCGCACCATTGTTCGGCGGTGTCCCGGCCACGGGCGCCATCGCCCGTACCGCGGTGAATGTGCGCTCCGGCGCCCGCACCCGGCTCGCGGCACTCACCCACGCGGTCGTGCTCGCGGTGATCATCTACCTCGCCGCACCGCTCGTCGCCGACATCCCCGTCGCGGCGCCGGCCGGGGTGCTGTTGGCCACCACCGTGCGGATGGTGGAGACCGCGTCGCTATCCGCCATCGCCCGAGCCTCGCGAGGGGACGCCGCGATCATGGTGGTCACCTTCGCCGTGACGGTCGCGATGGACCTGGTGACCGCGGTGGCCGTCGGTGTCGGCATCGCCGTCGTGCTCGCACTGCGGTCTGTCGCAAAAGAGGCTCGGCTGCAGCGGATTCCGCTTCGATTGCCGATCGACGACACCGATCACGTGGCCGAGGAGCGCGAATTGCTACCCGACCACATCGTCGCCTACCGTCTCGACGGTCCCCTGTTCTTCGCCGCCGCACACCGGTTCCTGCTCGAACTGGCCGAGGTATCGGATGTGCACGTCGTCATCCTGCGCATGTCGCACGTCACCGCCCTCGACACCACCGGCGCACTCGTGCTCGAGGACGCCATCCGAAAACTCGAACACCGTCACGTCACCGTGCTCATGTCCGGACTGCGCGACGACCATCGCCGCCGCCTGGAGGCGATCGGAGCCCTGCCCGGCGGCGGTGCGCAGCACCTCTTCGAACACACCCCCGACGCCATCGCCTATGCCCGCGACTGCGTGGCCGGCGTGGCGGAACAACCCTGCCGATGAGCGACCGAACGAACCGGTACTCGCACGGCGGATCCGCCACATCCGCCGCGGATCCCATCCCGGTCATCGAGCCGCGGGTGCTTGTCCCCGCTCATCCGGGGCCGCTGGGGATGGCAGTGGCCGTGATAGCCGCGAGCCGCGGTGCGGACCTGCCGGGCTATAGCCCCCGAGTCACTCTCCGGCGTGTACGGCACCGTCGATCGGCGCGCTGGGCTTCTCCTCGCCGGTCGTCGGGCAGGATTGGGAGGCTTCGAACGGACGGGCGCCGCAGCGATACGAGGCATCGGATCCGCTCGGTGGTGATGGAGCTGTTCAGCGAGCGCGGCTACGACAAAGACCTCCCTGCGCGAGATTGCCGAACGGCTGCGCGTGACCAAGGCCGCGCTGTACTACCACTTCCGGACCGAGGAAGACATCGTGGTCGGCCTGTCGGAGGATCTGCGCCGCGGTATCGACGACATCGTGCAGTGGGCGCAGGCCACCCCGCCGGGCCGGGAGCGGGCCGAGCAGATCGTCCTCCGCTACGGAGCACTGCTGCACGGCCTGGGCAAGGACATGGTCCGCTTCTGGACCGAGAACCGGCCGGCCTTCCGTGATCTCGGTGTCGGTGCCGGCCTGCGTTATCAGTTCCGTGTGCCGGCCGACCTCATGGTCGGCCCCGACCACACCCCCTCGATGTCTTCCACGCCGCCAAGCGCTGCCGACCATCAGCTGGAGCCTGTCGATGATGGGCGACCTGGACCTCGACGACGAGGAAAGCAACACCGCCGCCGCCCGCATCGCACTCGACATCCTCGCCCGCATATCCGACTGACCCGGCCCCACGACGCGATACCGCCGCAGCGGCCGCCGGTTCACCGCCCGAACAGGTCGGCTCGAGGTGCCCGCGGTTCGCTCTGGGCCGGACCCCGCGCTCGTGCCGCAGCCGGGCGCCGGACCGGCCGGCGACACGGTGCGGGGTCCCTGTCGAATCTCTGGGATTCGAAGACGGCGCCGTGCCGGTCTGCCCATGCCCCGGAGCTCGCTTCGACACGCGGGGCCGGTGAGGCCATCGGCGGCGCGAGCCCGTGAGATGGGCACCGATCACGCTCCACCGCTCGTCCACACCTGCTGGGAGCCGAGACGGCGATGCTCGTTTCGCCCGCCGAGGTAGTCGCCGCGTCACCGCCCGGAGGCGGTGGTTCCGCGCATCCATGGTGCCAAGGGAGAATAATATGACAGTAAGCCTTCAATTGAAGGCGAACTCTCATACAGGAGGGCAAATGCGCACGATCGCACTCGAGGAGCATTTCGCGACACCGGCGTTCCTGTCCGGTCCCGGAAGAGCGATGGCCGAGCAGGCGCGGGCCGTCGGCAGCGGTCGGGTCATCGATATGCTGGAAGATCTCGGTGCGGAGCGGATCGAGGCGATGGACCGGGCCGGAATAGATGTGCAGGTGTTGTCATTGACCGCACCCGGTGTCGAACAGATGGAACCACGCGAGGCCGTCGCGTTGGCCCGTGACACCAACGATTTCCTGGCCGAGTCGGTTCGCCGATATCCCGATCGGTTCGCCGCGTTCGCCACCGCGGCGACCGCCGCGCCCGCAGCCGCCGCCGAGGAAGTGGAACGGGTGGTCGGTGCCTACGGATTCAAGGGAGTGGTGATCAACGGTCATACCCGCGGTCGCTACCTGGACGACGAGTTCTTCTGGCCGATCCTGGAACGGGCAGAAGCGCTGGGAGTGCCGGTCTATCTGCACCCGACACCACCGCCACAACAGGTTATGGAGACCTCTTATACCGGCAACTATCCCCGCGAGGTGGCCGACGCCCTCGCGACCACCGCGTGGGGGTGGCATATCGAGACCGCGACCCACGTACTTCGCCTCGTACTCAGTGGCGCCTTCGACCGCTATCCCGGGTTGCAGGTCGTGGTCGGCCACATGGGCGAAGGGCTCTCGTTCATGATGCCGCGATTCGAACAGATCATGTCGCACGTCGTGAAACTGGACCGTCCGATCGGCGCGTACTTCTCGGACAACCTGCACTACACGTTCGCCGCGTTCAACTGGGTACCGACCTTCCTCAACCTGCTCCTGCAGGTCGGCGTCGACCGGATCCTGTTCGCCACCGACCACCCCTACGGGTCGATGGACGACGCGCGCTCCTTCCTGGATCGGTTACCCGTCGCTCCGTCCGACAGGGAGCGCATCGCCCACGGCAATGCCGAACGCCTGCTGGGGATGTGACCGATGAGCGGACTGCGGGAGCGGAAGAAAACGCGGACCCGCCTGGCGATTCAGCGACACGCCTTGCGACTGTTTCGGGAACAGGGATACGAGAACACCACGGTCCGACAGATCGCCGACGCGGCGGAGGTCTCCGAAAGCACCTTCTTCCGCTACTTCCCCACCAAGGAAGAAGTCGTTCTCTGGGACGAATTCGACCTGTCGTTCGCCACACGGTTCCGGGCTCAGCCAACGGCGCTGGACTCGTTCGAGGCCATGCGGGTGACCATGCGCGACACCTTCGCCGGGCTGCCCGCCGGGCAACGGCAGCAGCTACAGGAACGAATCGGCCTGATGATGTCCGTGCCACCACTGCGCGCATCGCTTCTGGACCAGTTGATCGACGCGACCCGGGTGATGTCGGAGCTGGTGGCCGAGAGGTCCGGCGTCGAGGCCGCGGACCCGGCGGTGCGTGCGGTGGTCGGAGCCGTCGTCGGTGCGGGTTTCTCGGCAGTCCTTGCCGCGCAGGACGATCCCCGGGTCGATTTCACCGCGCTACTCGACGAAACACTGAGCAGCCTCGCCGCCGTCGTCTCGGCGCGCAACCAACGATCACATCGGACGTCGTCGATCCGGTCGGAAGGCACGAGATAGCGCCACCCCTCCTGCCAATCGAACGGGGCATCGACCAGATCTTCCAGACGCTTTCCCCTGAGGAGGTGGTCCAGAGCCCACTTGTTGGCCGAATGGGCGACCACGAGAACTGTTCGACCATCCCCGGCGGCGATCAGATCACGCAGGAACGATCGTGTCCGGTCGACGACCTCCCGGTAGCTCTGCCCGCCGGGGAACGGCGTTTCGATGTGTCGGCGTCGCAGCGCGGCCAACCGTTCGACCGGCATTCCGTTGAGCGTGCCGTAGTCGCATTCCCGAAGCCTGGCATCGAGGCGGATGGGTATCCCGGCATCGGCGAAGGCGGTCTCGGCAGTGTGGACAGCCCGCCGCAGGTCCGAGACGCAGACCTCGGAAAGCTCGGTATTCCGGTATCGCCTGCCGAGATCACGGGCCAGGTCGCGGCCCCGCTCGGACAACTCGCCGGGCAGCCAACCGGTGGCGATACCCCGCTCGTTGTCGACGGTGACCGAATGTGTTTCGAAGATGAGCTCGATAGTCATGTAGTGCCTCCCGCGCCTCGGGCCGCTGTCCCGCTCATCCGAGAAAGGGGATGCACCGCTTGCGCGGAAGGCCGGTCACTTATTACGTGCCAGATCGATCAGGTGGGTCAGGTTCGAAAGTTGTCGTTCGGGCTGTTCTCGGCGGCGCGGGATATGCAGCTGTCGCACTACCGCGTCTGCGCGAATTATTGCAGCTCGGCAAGGGCGGGTGCGACGAATGCTGGTGTGTTGGGGCCGATGTCGCCGGAGAGGAAGTCGTACGGGTGGTTGCGACAGTGTCGAATGGCTTCGAGGGCGAGGAAGCCGGCGGCGTAGGCGTTGCTGAGGCGAAGCTGCCAGAGGACGGTGGCGATAGTGCCTTGTCTTCCTGCGGCGGCGCGGGGAAGGTACTGGGCTGCTTGGTCGACGGGTGAGGCCCACAGGTAACCGACGACTGTTTCGTTGAGGGTGATGGGATAGTAATGGACGGTGGTGTCGGTGTGTTGGGCGTAGGTGGGGGCACGACCGAGTATGGAGTGCTCCAGCCTTGTGAACGGTCCCAGAGACTTCCGTCGGGCAGCTCGCCGTCCTGTAGCCAGGGACCGTCGTCCAGGGGTGGTCCTTCTGGGTTGATCCGATCCCAGAGCTCGTGGAGAGTAGAGGCTTCGGATTCGACGGCGTCGGCGGGTGTACCGCCGCACTGTGGGGTCTTCGGGGACGCCGATCCGGCTTCTGATCGCTTGGACCGGAGTGTGGCCTTGCCGATAGTTCAGAGTGAGTCGGTCATACCAGAACTCTGGGCAGATGAGGTTGTCCGAGTCGGCTGCAAGTGTGCGTTTGTATCCGGCGGCTTTGCCGCTGGTGGCTCCCCAGAGGGCTCCGATCAGTTGGCCGCCGCGCACGACCGGGAGATAACGGACCGGTCGTCGCGTCCAAGGCGAGTATTCCTCAGGTATGGAGGGAAGTGGGGGCGGAGATGGTTGATTGCGGGGGGTCTGGGGTGTGAGCTCGGCTGTGTGTGGGGCAGCTCGTCTTGTAACCACCACTCGATGCCGGTGGGGCGATTCGACGATTCTGGTGAGAGGCCGTGGCCGGGCTCGCGCTTATCATGCATGGGAGGTACTTTCCGAGTGGTTGTTGTGCCGATCAGCGCCCGCGCTTCGGCCGCCGAGTATCCCGTGCCGCTTGGAGAACGTGGGATGGTTTGAAACCGTGCCGGGTGATAATCCCTCGGCATGACGGGCAGGAGTGGGCACGGGACCGGTATCAGTGGTGTTGTCGGTGCGTGTGACGGCTGGAACCCGCTGCGCCTACGGAATGTCCGGCGGTGAGTGGTATTCGACTTGCCTATCATCAATGTGCACACCCTGTCGGCGTAGATTGTCGACCACCTGGCGCGTGAAATAACGTGCCGGTCGATAGTGGGTGCTGTGGTCCGAGATCAGTTGGACCCTTCCCTGCGCGACCTGTAGTTCACCGGCGCCTGCCACGGGCATGCCCGCCAGAAAGCTGGAGTGGTGGAACTCGCCCAGGATATGGTATGGCGACGAATAGATATTTCCCACGGAATCCATGACAAAGATCGCCCGTCCACCGCCAGGGGTCCATAGCGTGCGGGAATTCATTGTGTCGATCGGTTGCCCATCGTTGTTATAGAGAATTCCGTTATGCACATGGATGCGGAACGATAGCCGTTCTTCGGCGTTAAGATACCTGACTTGCTTTCCATTCCACACCGGGTTTCCAGGAAGGTTTTCACCTTGGAACTCCGGTTGTAGCTCTGTTGTTCTGTACAGCGGATGGAGATGGGTAGGCCGGTTGGGGTCGAGGAGTGGTGTGAGCATGTCTTCGGTGAGGTCGGTGTTCGGTACCAGTTCGTTAACCACGTCTGAAAAAGAAACACTTTCATCGTTGGTGGCGAGCATTGTATCGTAGCTTTCGTCCCAGTAGGGGGAGAAAAAACCGAGCTCGACACCGGATTTCATCCGTAGTAGAAGAAATGCTCCGTTCGCCGGATTGTAGTAGAAGTTTCTTTTCACCCTGGATTCTACATTCGGAAAGGAAGTGTGTATCCGCGCGATAGGCCGTGCGGATGCCATAAAATCGCCCATCCTTTCCTTGGATAATCTGAGATACGGGAGCTCCGGCCAGGGGCGCAGTTCATCCATGCGATGCACCACTCTGGTCAAAAACTCTCGAATCTCTGTGGCGGGCCACTTGACTTCAATCGCCGTAGGCAGCGGTTCTACGTGGAGCAACCCATACCGCAGTGCAGAGTATTCCTCATCGGGCGTGAGATCGAAGACGGGCTCTGTCAACAGAGCATTGGATATTCTATCGACAATATCTTGGTTCAGTTCGTTTTCGAACCGAATGTGATACAAAATTGTATTGACGACTCCCGGCCATGTGTCGATCATCAGTGCATTCCTTCCATCAGCCCATCGCTTGAAGGTTTACTTGCCTCGGGCTGATAGCGATCCCGAGATTCCGTAGGTGGTGGATAGCCTGGAGTGTATATATCCGTTCAGGCCGGTAATGTCCGCTGGAGTCGGTGAAGAATTGCAACTCGCCATCGACTACCACCAATTCTCCGGCGGCCGCAACAGGTTCACCGGCGAGGAAGCTGGAGTGATGAAAGACTCCCGGCTCATGGTGGTTCGACGCATACAAGTTACCCTGCTGGTCCATGACGAAAATTGCTCGTCCTTGCCCTCCCCATGCAGAATGGCCCCCTCGCGTATCGAATAGTTCTCCATTGGCGTCATACAGGCGCCCATTGTGCACTATTAGTCGGAACTGCTGTCTTCCGTTGACATCGAAGTATTCTACGGTACTGGGTCGAGGTTCCGTCCATACGCTGTTCCCAGGTATGTGTTCTCCCCGATAGGACTCGATCATAGGGGTGGCATGGAACGGTGGGGTCGATCCAAAAGGACTTTCCGGGAACGCGCCCTCGACATGCTGTTCCACCTGGTCCGGATTACTCGGCGGAATATGTGGTGCCGGAGTTGACATGTGCTGCGGCGGTACTGGCGCAGCCGGGGGGAGCGGGTGGGAGGGGGCGCTTGACCTGGTCCATGGGAAGAAACGCCGCCAACCCCTGGGGCGTTCGGGGCTGGGTACGCCCCACGACTGCTGATGTGGCGGCCACCCCGGAGGAGTTCCGACACTCGGCGGTGATCCCTGTGGGTGGCCGGCGGCATTTGTAGCGATGGGCAGCTGCGGGATCGGGGGCGAGGGGAAGCTCCGATGAGGCGGTGGTTCGGATAGCGGCGCCCGGAAGTCCCGAGGATCGGAATGAGGCGTTCCTGGGGGCCTGCTCCAATTGGTCCGTTGCGCGGTGTTCGGTGTGGGCGTGCTCGTGCGCGGCGGGCCCTGACGTTGAGGTGGCGTCCCAGGGTCGCGGTGTGGCGGGTTCCCTGGTGTTTGCTGGTGCAGACTGTTCGACGGGCGAGTATCACGGTGCTCGGGGGTGGCGGGGGTGTTGTCGGGCCTCGCCAGTGGTGTTGTGCCGGGTGGGAAGTCGTTTGGGTGTTGCGGTTGTATTGAGCGGGGGACATGGTGATTGGCCTGCGGTTGAGAGGGAGTCGATACGCCCGAAGTGATGGTGGGCCGGGTATCGCCGTGCGGACCGGGCGTGGCTCGATTATTGAGCAGAGGCGGCACCGATTCTGGGGCGCGGTTGTCCGGAAAAGGTCGACTCGTGCCGAACGGAGTGAGAGGAGCGTCGACGGCAGGCGGGGTGCGGTTCGCTGCAGTGGTGTCGAGAAGGTTGAGGGGGCGATTCATCCACGCAGGTGGGCGGAGGATGTCGATATGAGCGCTCGGGGAATTGAGGTCGATATCCGGGCGCATCGGGTTGGTCCGGGCATTGGGAGCGGTTCCGGCTGTCGGTGTTGCCGCAGTGGTGGGGTGATGAGGTGCGTTTCGGTTCTCTGATGCCGGGGGAGCGGCGGGGGAGCGGTTCGAGGTGGGTTCGGTATGTCTCGGGGCCGACGGTGTGGAGTCGGTACTGCCGTCATTTCTCGAGCTTGTGTCAAAGCTCGGTGCTCGATCGGGAGTATGCGAGGGACGGCGGTTATCCGGCCTGGTCGCGGTACTCGCGTTCGCCGAGGTGGGGTGAATGGTGGCAGGTGTGGTGGTGGATGGGTCGCCGGGGGCACCGGATGTGATTGGGCGGAGGGTGGTTTCGGAGGACGGTGGGGTTGTCGACGGGGTAAGGGCGGGAGTTCCTGCCGACGTGGTGTCGGTGGCTGTGGCTGCCGACGTGGTCGTGCTTTCTGTTGGAGACGAAGGGGTTTCGGGATGGTCCGGTGGAACGGGCTGGTTCGGTCGGTTCGTGCCGCCGGTGTCCGTTCCGCTGGTAGCCGGAGGGGTGGAGGAGGTGGCTGCCGATGGGGATTGAGTGGTCGGCCCCGCGTCCTGCGAGGTAGGTGTGGAGGGGGTCGCGGGGGTGGTCGGCGTGGTGTGATGCGGGCCAGGGGTGGTCGGGTTTTGTTGCATGGCCGGCATTTCAGGGGTGGCTGGTGTGTCGCCCGGATCGGTGAACAGGCGTAGCGAGCTCAGCGGCGGGGTCTGTGGGACGCTGGTGGTCGGTTGTTGCTCTTCCGGCGGTGTGTTTGTGGTATCCGGGTTGTCGGTGGTGGTCGGGCCGGTGGGGGTAGGCCGATCTGCGGGGTTGTCGCTCGGCGCCGTGGAAGGCTGACCGGTGGGGTGGCCGTTCGGGGTGGTGGCAGGGCCGCTCTGATCACCAGAGCTGCCAGGGTCGCCGGTGGAAGACGGTGACGAGGTGTCGGTGGGGGAGGTTTGTCCTGTCGACGGTGGGGGGCCGTCCTCGATGGTCTCGGTTGGGGCGGGTTGCTGAGGGGAAGTGCTTTCTGCCGGCGTGGCCTGCTGTGAGGGCGTGTTCTCCGTGGTGGCAGGAGTCTGCTGCGGCGGAGTGGTGTCCGAGGTTCCGGTAGACGACTGCTGCGGCGGGGTCGAGGTATCCGGGCCGTTTCCGGGGCCGGACTGTGTCGAGGGCTGCGACCGACCGTTCTCCGTACCGGCGGGCCCCGCGGACTGTGGGGGCGGGGTCTGCGCAGAAGCGGTCTGTGTCGGCTGTGCTTGGGAGGTGTTGTCGGAGTGGGTCGATGCGTCCGATGCTTCGGTACCGGTGCCCTGCGGGGAACCCTCGCCCTGATTCTGGTTTTGCCGGTTCTCGATGTCGCCCGACCGAGTCCCCGAGCGGTCCTGCTCTTGGTTTCGACTGCCCTGGTCCTGGGCATCGCCTCGATTCTGCTGTTCGTCTCCGCTGTCCTCGCTGTCGTCGCCGGTATCGGTGCCGTGGTGTCCGGCCGATTCGATACCCCGCTGCGCACCGCCTACGGCCGAGGAGGTCAAATTCTCCGGGCTCAACGCGTTGGAGAGGCTGAACGGGCGATCGTTCAACGCCGCGTCGGTGGCCTCACCGGCCACGTTTCCTGCGATGGAGGCCGCGGTTTCGGTCGCTGCGTCGGTGGCCGCCTTGCCGACGGTGTTGCCGATATTGTTCTGTGCCAACCCGTCCGGTCCCAGAGCACCGGTCACCGCACCCGTCGCCGCGGCGGTCAAAGCGGTCTTCCCGGCCTCTTTCCAGTCCTCGGCGGTCAGGTCGTCGCGGCGGCCGGCGGCCACCTGCACCGCCTCGAGCCCGATCTCGAGCCCGGCCTCTTCGAGCACCGCCGCCCAGGCGCCGCGCACGGCGGCACGAGCGGCGGCGGTGGCCGCGGCACGTGACATGAGCCGGGTCAACAGTTGTTTGATCAGCATGCGGATAGTGATCCGCGTGGCGACCTGGGCGGCGGCGGCCTCGGCGGCGCCGGCGGGGGCGCCGAGGCCGGTGGCCATGGCCGCCAGGGCGGCGGTCATCTCGATGGCGAAGATCACCAGTGCGCCGATCACCATGAGTTTGGCATGTTCGATATCGGCGGCGCCGTCGCCGATTTCGTCGGCGAGCGACTCGATATGGGCGATCAGGCCTTCGAACGCGCCTTTACCGCCACCGAGTTTGTCCCAGTGTTGGGCCAAGGCCTGCCCGGTCTGCGCGTCCAAGCCGCCCAACACCAGTTCGATGGCGTGAGTGGCCTCGCCGTCCAGTTCACGCAGGTCCCCGGCCAGCGTGGTCCAGGCGGTCTCGATGCGCCGCATGGCGGTTTCGTCACCCTCGGGCCAGTCCCCGGCACCGACGACGTATTTGGCCACCCACTGCAGGGATTCGGGGATCTCGATACCCATCAGCACCCACCCCGCCCACGGTGCCCCCGTGAGGCCTCGCCCCAACGCATGGCGATGCGCGCGACCGCGTGTCGGGTATCGGTCATCATGCTCCCCCGTGTCGAGTTCGGTGCCATCACACGTATTCGACGCGGCGATCCGCCGACCGGTTCCACCGAGAGCAAAACTTCTTCCGGCGCACTTCCGCCCGCTGAGCCCGCGTTCCCCGGATATCCTGCCCGCATCCGGGCGATCCGGAAAATACCCTGGTCGCGAGCTGTCGACCGGGCGACGGCGCCCGTCGACGGCAATGAGCGGAGCCATCACATGCGGGGTGAGGTTTATCGCGGGCAGTTCGACGATACGGGCGAGCGTGTAGCCGTGGGCAAGCGCGGCCGAGCGCACTCGCGCGGTGTCACGCCCGATAGGGGACCGATGTCCATACGCACACAACCGCTTACACGGCCGACCATGCCCTTGCGGCGTATACGTGGCGCCGGCTTCGTCCCTTTCGAATCGCTGCCGAGGGGACGCGGTAGGTGCGGCGGTTCCCGCCGGCAGGGCGGTTCGTTCGAGCACGACGGCAACGGCGTGCAGAGGCGAACGGACGAGACGCACCGGAGGATCGGGGGCGAGGGGTGCGGTCCATCTCGGTGATGCCCTTCGGATTTCACCGCTTTCCTCCTGGAACTCCCGTGGTCCAGGTATCAATCCGTCCCTGGTGATACCAGCGGTACGGTACACCGTTATCGACGCAGAACCTCGCCACGCGACGGTCGGGATGTTTCAGGATCGGCCTGCCTGCTGTGACGCCGTGCTATCCGGCCCCGGAAAGTAGGGTCTACCGGTCGACGCCGAAATCTACTATGACGTAGTATCTCGAGCGCGGCCGGCCGCACATCCCCCCATGCGAGCCGGCCCCGTTCGGATCGTCATCCCCCTGCCGGTCCGAACCTGAACAGGTGTCACCGGACTCCTCCCCCCCGAGTCCGGTGACACCGCCCGTTTCGGGCTGTCGGGAAGCCGCGGGAAACCCCCTGAACCCGGTTCCGCCGCCCGGCTCGATGTTCTTCGAAACCCGAGATTTCACGCTGTTGTCATTCCGTAACGGGTGCGCGACCGGGAAGTGGCCGTGGGCGGTCGCGGGTGTGCGAGTATGGCTCCTGCTCCATCCGGTTCATCCAGAGTTTGTCCGTTCACATCGCATGAAGGGAAGCTCAGATGGCACAAGAATCCACCGCTGTCGCCAACCGCAACAACATCCAGGAGCCGCAGGGCTACGAGGTGCTGCGGATGGGCCTCGACGAGGCGCGACAGGAGTTGCAGAGCGCTCGGCAGTACGCCCAGCAGGCGCAGAACCTTGCCCGTCAGGCGCAACAGCAGGCGCGTCAGGTCCAATACCAGGCCCAGATCGCGCAGAACGATGCCAACCAGGCCGTTCAGCAGGCCCAGCAGGCGCGTCAGCAGGCGATTCAGTCGCAGAACCAGGCCCAGCAGGCGCAGAGCGAGGCCGATCGGGCGCAGAACCAGGCGCAGCAGGCGCAGGGCGAGGCCAACCAGGCCAATCAGCGTGCCCAGTCGTCGCAGGACCAGGCCGATCAGGCCGCCCAGCTGGCTCAGCAGGCGGAGGATCAGGCCAACCGCTCCCAGGATCGCATCATGCAGTGGGAGTTGCAGATGCACCAGATGCGTCAGCAGATGCAGATGCGGTAGGTGCGGCCATATCGAACTTCCGTTCGGTAATGCTGCGAAGTCGATGCCACCAGGTCTTTGCGATCTGGTGGCATCGAACGTTGGGAGTCGGTCTTCGGCGGTCGCCGGTATCGGTTCCGGGAGCGCGGCCGGGCGTAGTTGTTCGGTGAGCAGGCGTCACAGTCGTTCGCGATGGGCGGGACCGTCGAGCCAGGCCCGTACCGGCCGCCATCCGTGGTAGTAGGCGAATACGTAGGGGTTCGGCTCCTTCACCAGGGTGAGTACCGCCGCGGCTCGGCAGAGCCGGGCGTGGGCGGTTTCGAACACCGATTCGGGTAATCGGTCGATCGGCAGCCCAGGCATTGGCGGGCGTAGTCGCGCAGCGGCAGGTCGGTGCCGGCGGGTCGGCTCGCCACGGTCCGCATGGCCCGGGTCGGGGCCCTCGGATAGGCGGCGCGACCGGGGCCGAAGGGGAAGCCGTCCAGCAGTCGGTCGGCATCGTCGACCGGTCGGCCGGGCTCCTCGGCATCGACCCGGTGCGCCATTCCCGTAGGCCGCGATAGCCGAGCACCGGCAGTGGTGGTCGTATCGCGGCTCACTCGGTCGAAGCGCAGTGCCGGCAGCGCGAATTCCGCCGGCTGATGCGATGCCACCGCTGGGTTTCCGCACTCCTCGGCACCCGGCCGCTGCTCGGACCCAATGCTCTGGAACGTTCGGAAGGCACCTATGCGGCCCTCGTTCGGGCCGGGCTGACAGGTCCGCTGCTCATCGCCGCCGTGAGCGCGGTGACCGATTACACCCACGGGTTCGTGAGCGCCGAGAACGCATGGCGCTCCCGGGTCCGCGATCCGGACGACGAGGCCGAATTGCGACGGGAGGCGCAGCAATGTCTCGCCGAACGCCATCCGATACTGCACCGGCACGCACAACTGGACTATGCGGATTTCGACGCCGGTTTCGACCTCGGCCCGGAAATCGTGCTCGACGGTATCCGAGTCCAGGTGGACCGCAAGGAGTCCACCGCGTCGACCGAGCCCGCGGCCGGGCCGTCCGACGGCCGACCAGGGTAGCGGTCCCACCGAATTCGCCTGCCCCATTGATCGTTTCCGCTTCGGGAGGGCAGGATGGCGGACATGCGAGTCGTGATCCAGCTCCGCCCCGCCGCCGATCTGATTTCTGCCGTGGCCGATTCCGCCGTCGCCGCGTCCGATGTGACCGGTGAACTGCCCGGATTCGCGCTCGACAACGCCTTTTCCCCGGTTCTGATACCGGACGCGGGCGCGAGAGAGATGAGCGAGTCGCCGCATCCGGGCGGCTCGTCGCTGCTGGTTCGCGGGGAGATCCCCGATGACGATTCCACTACCTTTACGGCGCTGTCCGATGCGCGGGGAGTCGTGGGGGTGTTCTCCGATCCGATCATCCAGCCGGTGCTCACCTGCGGCGGTGACGCCGCGGTCGGTGACTGGAAGGAGGTCGGCGCCCTGCTGCGTCGGGAGGATCTGGGTGCGGCCGGGCTCACCGGGGAAGGGGTGGCGGTGGCCATTCTGGACACCGGGATCAACGCGGCCAAGGTGAACGGGGTCAGTGGTGAGCGGATCGATATTGATGTCGCGCGCAGTTGGAATCCGGCCGGGATCCCCGGAACCGCCGGTGAATTCGAGGTCGACCACGGCACCATGTGCGCGTTCGACGCGCTCATCGCCGCCCCGGAGGCGGTGTTCCTCGATATCCCGCTGCTGCGCAGCACCCGTGCGGGCAGTAGCCGAATGGACGGCCTGCTGTCCGACGCGCTCGCCGCGTTCGCCCATCTGCGCCGGGTGCTCACCGATCAGCCCGCCGACCGACGGGCGCTGGTGATCAGCAACAGCTGGGGATCGTTCTCGCCGCAATGGGATTTCCCGGTGGGGCAGCCCGGCAACTACTCCGACAACCCGGACCACCCGTTCAATGTGATCGTCGGTTCCCTGGACGCGGCGGGTGCCGATATCCTCTTCGCCGCCGGCAACTGCGGACGTGACTGCCCCGACGGGCGGTGCGCCTACCCGGACCGGCCGATATCCGGAGCCAACTCGCATCCGAGCGTGCTGTCGGTGGGCGGCGTCGACACCATAGGGCGGCGGGTGGGCTATTCGTCCCAGGGGCCGGGCCGGCTCTCGGAACACAAACCGGACATCTGCTCCTATACGCATTTCCTCGGTTCTACCGCGTTCGGTGCGAACGAACCCGATACCGGCACCTCGGCGTCCTGCCCGGTGCTGGCCGGTCTGGTGGGCGCGATCCGCACGAAATGGTCGGCGACCGCGCTGCCGCCGGCGAAGCTTCGGGAGCTTCTCTTCCGCACGGCGGCCGACAAGGGTGGCAACGGGTTCGACTACGATTACGGACACGGTATCGCCGACGCCGGCGCCATCCTCACCGAGCTCGAGAGAGTCGGCAGACGCGCGTAGCGTGGAGATATGCCACTGCTCACCATCAGGCTCCCCCAGGGCTCCGGGTTTGCCGACGCACTGCAAAAGCTACGGCTCGCCGAGGACGAGGTGGACCGCGACTACGGGCTGATCGAGGTCGATCCCGATTCGGGTCTGTTCGCGCTGCGGGTCAGCGACGCGGCGGCGAACCGGCTCACGGGGGACACCGCGGCGACGGTTTTCGCGGATCCGCGTATCGAACCCACCGAGGACCGGGAACCGCGCTGAGCCGGGACTCGGCCGCGCGGGACGCGTCGCACCACCGCCGATCCGGTGGCGAGTATGGCCGAATATCGCGGTCCGCTGGGTCGGTACCGCCCTACAGTGGAGACAGGGGCAGAAGTGAGGAGCTTCGCATGGGTGGGAACGGCCGGCTTTCGGTTCTCGTGATCGGTGCCGGTTTCGGCGGGATCGGGGTGGCGATCGAGCTACGCCGCGACGGGTTCGACGACATCACCATCCTGGAGAAGGCGGACGACCTGGGCGGGGTGTGGCGGGAGAACACCTACCCCGGTGCCGCCTGCGATGTCCCGTCTCCGTTGTACTCCTATTCCTTCGAACCGAAGCCGGACTGGCCGCAGCGCTACTCCGGACAGGCCGCCATCCACGACTACCTCAGGGGCGTGGCCCGGCGGCACGGGCTGCTCGAGCGAATCGAGTTCGGCACAGAGGTCACCGAGGCCGAGTTCGACGAGAAGGCCGGACGATGGAGTATCCGCACCGCCGACGGTGTCACCCGTACCGCGGAGGTGCTGATCTCCGCGGTGGGACAGCTGTCGCGTCCCGCCATGCCCACCATTCCCGGCGTCGAGACGTTCGCCGGACCCTCCTTCCACTCCGCGCTCTGGGATCACGATGTGGATCTCACCGGTAAACGGGTGGCGAACATCGGCACCGGGGCCAGCGCCATCCAATACATTCCGGCCATCCAGCCGCGGGTCGCGCGGTTGACCGTATTCCAGCGCACCGCGCCCTGGATCCTGCCGAAGTTCGATACCGACTATTCGCCGATCCAGCACAAATTGTTCGCCAGGATTCCCGGCACGCTGTTGCTGGAGCGTCTCGGCTGGTGGTCGATCGCGGAGGTTTCCTCCCTCGGACTCGTCGACGCCCCGTGGATCGCCAAGGTGGTGTCCCGGATCTGCGCAGAGCACCTGCGCAGGACCGTCGAGGACCCGCAATTGCGCGCCGAACTCACCCCCGACTATCCGGTGGCCTGTAAACGCATCCTGTTCTCCAGCGACTACTACCCGGCACTCACCCGGCCGAATGTGACCGTGGAAACCGCGCCGATCGCCGAGATCACCCCCAGGGGTGTGCGCACCGCCGACGGCCGGCTGTACGAGGCCGATGCGATCATCTACGGCACCGGGTTCAAGGGCACCGAATTCCTGTGGCCGATGCGCGTCCGCGGCCGCGGTGGTCGGGAACTCGCCGATGTCTGGTCCGAGGGCGCGCACGCCTACTACGGGATGGCGGTACCGGAATTCCCGAACCTGTTCCTGGTGTACGGGCCGAACACCAATCTCGGCGTGGGCTCCATCATCTACATGATCGAATCCCAGTCCCGATATATCCGCCAGGCCCTGCGCCTGCTCGTCGACAACCCCGGTCATGTGCTCGAGGTCCGTGCCGACATCGAGCACGAGTTCAACGAGGCATTGCAGCGGCGGCTCGGCCGCAGCGTGTGGAATTTCTGCACCAGCTGGTACCGCACCGCGGCCGGGCGGATCACCAACAACTGGCCGGGCACGGTCACGAGCTACCGTCGCCGCGTTCGCACCCTCGATCCGGACGACTACACCCTCACTCCCGCGGCCTGACCACGCCCGAGTGCGCGATCCGGTGGAGTGGGCCATGCCGCGACCCGACGGAGGTCGGGCCGGGCGACGGCGTGTGGGTCGGTTGCGCCGACGCGACGGTGTACCGTTGCCACCGACCCGAAGCGGCCCGGTTTCGTTTTTCGGATGGCGGCAGGCCGAAGTCTTCGCCGACTGTGCTGTGGAAGCGGCAAACGACAGTAAGGCTGGGTATATGAGCGTGGCGTAGCCGATGTCCGCCACCGGCTGCCCGGCCGGGTGAAACAGGGTCGACCGGGATGGAGGTGTTGGGATGACCGACGCGCCGGTGGCGAGGGACGGGAACGACGGTGTTTCCCACGGTGCGGGGCTCGCCTGGGAGGCCGAGTTGCCCGATCTCGTGGCCGCACTCACCGAACGGCTCCCGACGGATGTCATGGTCGGTGTGACCGTGTGGACCGGGGAGGAACTCCGGGTGGCCGCCTGGACCTCGCTCAGTGCCAAAATTGGCCGAGGAAGCCCAGATCATCGCGGGTGTCTCCCCGAACCGGGACGCCCTCGTCTCCGGCAGGTTCCTCGAGGTGGGCGATCTGCACGAGGTGTCACGGTGGGCCGAATGCGCGGCGGAGCTACGGCTGCTGGGCCTACGGTCGGTGATCCTCTCACCGTCCTATACCGGGCTCCGCGCGCACCCGGGCCTGGACGCGCTCGCCGCCGCGGTCGCCGCAGGGCACTGCGATCCCTGTACCGCGGCCGAGACGCTGTCGTCATCGACGGAGCTTCCACCTGATGAGATCGCCATCGGTTCTCGGAGCGCGGCCGGGGATCGGGGGGAAACGCATGGTAACCGCGCTCGGGCGATATCACCGCGCACCATAAAGAAGCCTTTATATCATGAGCAATTCCGACTATCGTGTCGTATCGAGCGGTTGGTGCCGGCTCATGCGTGGAGACAGGAGTGTCAGTGGCGTCCATTGGTTTGAGCGCCTACGGGATGACCGGGGCGGAGCTCGTCGAACTCGCCGTGGCCGCGGACGCGGTCGGGTTCGACGCGCTCTGGGTCGGTGAGCATGTGCTCAGGCCGGTGGCCCAAGCGAGCGGACACCCCTCGACCGGGACGGTCCAGCACCATTCGGGTCCGCTCATCGCTCCCGAGACGGAGCTGACCGACCCGCTGGTCGTGCACGCGGCGATCACCGCGCGCACCCATCGGATCAAGCTGGGCACGGCCGTCTACCTGGCGCCGTTGCGGCATCCGCTGCATACGGCGCGGAGCACGATCACCCTGCAGGAGCTCAGCGGTGGCCGACTGCTCCTCGGGGTGGGAGCCGGCTGGCTCGAGGAGGAGTTCGACGCGTTCGGCGTACCGTTCCGTACCCGCGTATCGCGGACCGAGGAGTGTCTCGAGGTTCTGCGTGCGGCGTGGTCCGGGACCGTTTTCTCGTACGAGGGGCGGCACTTCCGTTTCGACGCGGTGCAGGTGCATCCGCGTCGGGTCGATATCCCGGCGATACTCGGCGGCAACGGCCCGGCCGCCCTGACCCGTGCCGCTCGTCTCGGGGACGGGTGGTTCACCTCGGGAACCCCCTCGTTCGACGAGGCGCGGCAACTGGTGCGTGAGGTTCACCGGCATCGCGCGGACGCGGGGGCGACGGGTGCGTTCACCTGCTATGTTCGCGCCGCCGCCCCCGATATCGCCGAATTACGGCGTTATCGGGACCACGGCATGGACGATCTCGTACTGTGGGCCGACACGGTGTGGCGGGGCCGCACCCTCGACGAGCGTCGCGACAACCTGGCCGCATTCGCCGGAAGCGCCGGTCTCGTTCCGGTAGCCTCCTCCCGAGTGGCGGGGTAGTGACGTGAAACCCGTTCGTAGGGTTGTGGTCGCGTCACGGGAGCCGGTGATGCGCCGGTGAGACGTGGGAGGGTGAAGGTGCGGAATTCCGAAGGGCGTTCGTCTCGGCGGGACGACGGTGCGCGGGACGCGCGCCGGCAGGATATGGACGGGAGTGGATCGAATTCCCGGGGCGAAGTGTCACTGCTGCGTCCGCTCAAGGCCGCGGAAGCCGTAGCGCGCACCATCGTGGGCGAAATCCAGAGTCAACGGCTGCCGCCGGGCGCAGGCCTGCCGTCCGAAGCTGCGATGCTGGAGAAGTACGGGGTCAGCCGCGAGTCCCTCCGGGAGGGACTGCGGCTGCTCGAGGTGCAGGGAATGATCACCATTCGCCGCGGGCCCGGCGGCGGTCCGTTCGTCGGATCGGTGGATGCCGCACACCTGGGTAGGGTTTCGGCGCTGTTCTACAACATGGCCGGAGCGACCTACGAGGAGCTGTTGGGATCGTGGGTCTGGGCGGAGGCGGAGCTGGCCGAGCGTGCGGCCCGCAATCCCGATGCCGAGCTGCGGGCCGCACGCATGGAACCTTTCCTGCACGAGCACGATCACACCCCGGATGGGCTTGGCTCGTATCTCGAGCGGCATGCGGGGTTCCATCACGCGGTCGCGGGGTTGGCGGGCAATCGAGTGCTCGCGTTGAGCCTGCAGACCTACGGCCAGATCGTGGCGCACCATGTCGCGGTTCTCACCGATCCGCGTCAGTTGCGCGATGTCCTCGTCGACGACCATCTGCACATAGCGAAGGCGGTCATGCTGGGTCGTCCCCGACAGGCACGTGACCGGATGGGCAGTCATCTGCGCGGTGTCGCGGACTACTGCCGGGACCGACTGGAGATTCCGCTGGACTCGCCGATCGAATGGTTGTAGCCCGCTCGTAGGGCTGTCGCTTGCGGCCCGAGGTGTCGCGTTCGTCTCTCGCAGCCGGTGGCGTTTCCGCGCCACCGGCTTTTTCATGCCTGGTCATGGCCGGTTTCCGGCGATCGTGCCGACCGGCTCGGCCCGGGTGAACATCTCGCCATAAACCTCATAAAGAATATTGCACCAAGCGCTTGACTTTCAAGTTCATCATGAGCAATATGGTCTGCAGGCGAGAGCGAGTGACACCGATCACAAGCCGACCGCCCGGTCGATTCCCGCATTGATACGGGACAACTCCACCGAACACATGTCTGCCCGGACGCCTTTTCCGGCGCAGTCGTACACACATGCCCGATCAGCGCAGGAGGCGCATATGAAGCGGTTGGACGGCAAGGTCGCATTCATCACCGGAGCCGCACGCGGTCAGGGACGAACGCACGCCGTACGACTCGCGCAGGACGGTGCCGACATCGTCGCGGTGGACCTGTGCCGGCAGCAGCCCAACCTCGACTATTCGCAGGGCACCCCCGATGATCTGGCGAAAACCGTCCGGCTGGTCGAGCAGGAGGGCCGCCGTATCCTCGCCCGGGCCGCCGACGTTCGCGATCTCACCTCGCTACAGTCGGTCGTCGACGAAGCGCTCACCGAATTCGGTCGAATCGATATCCTCGTATCGAACGCGGGTATCTCGAATCAGGGACAGGTCGTCGGCCTGACCGACCGGCAATGGACCGATATCGTCGATACGAATCTGATCGGCGCATGGCATGCCTGCCGCGCTGTCCTGCCCTCGATGATCGAGCGCGGTGAAGGCGGCTCCGTCATCTTCGTCAGTTCCACCGTCGGCCTGCGCGGCGCGCCGGGCCAGTCCCATTACGCGGCGTCCAAGCACGGACTGCAGGGGTTGATGCTGTCGCTGGCGAACGAAGTCGGTCCGCACAATATCCGCGTCAATTCGGTCAACCCGGGCGCGGTGAACACCCCCATGGCGATCAATGAAAGCCTGCTCCGGATGTTCCTCCCGCATCTGGACAACCCGACCCCCGAAGATGCCGCCGAACTGTTCGCACAGTTGACCCTTCTGCCGATTCCGTGGGTCGAACCCGAGGACGTCAGCAACGCCGTCGCGTGGCTGGCCTCCGACGAGGCTCGATACATCCACGGTGTGGCCATCCCGGTCGACGGCGGGCAGTTGGCGCGGGCCTAGGAGAAACACGATGACGAAGATCTCGGTCGACAACGACTACTGCCAGGCGCACGGACGCTGCTATGCGCGGTTCCCGGAGCTGTTCCGCGCGGACGAGGGGGGATACGCCGTTGTCACGGGGAACGGCACGCTACCCAACGGTATCGACGGCACCGAGGTGACCGGTATCTGCCCTGAAGCCGCCATCACCGAGGCGTGAGAGAAGAGGACCGAAAATGACCGAGCAACTGCAGACGTCGGCGCCCGAATCCACCGGCTGCCCGATCGATATGTGGTCCGAGGAGTTCAACCAGAACTTCTGGACGGAGATCAACCGGATGCAGGCCCGCGACACACTGGCGGTGCATACCCAGGGCGAAACCCCCTGCTATGTCGCCACCCGTTACGAGGACGTCTTCAAGATCCTGCGGGACTGGAAGCGCTTCTCCTCCGAGGGCGGGGTCGCGATCCTCGGACACGACAATCGCGCCGAGCCGCCGAAGAACGAAGGGCGTTTCCTTCCGGAAGACCTGGACCCGCCCGCCCAGACCGACTGGCGCAAACTCCTCAACCCGGAACTTACCGAGGAGAAGATGCGCCGGTTCGTGCCGGCGATCACCCGGGAAATCGATGAATTCCTCGACGCCGGAATCGCGGCGGGCAGCTTCCGGGTCATGGAAGACTTCCTACGTCCGCTGCAGCTGCGCGCGGTGTTCTCGAACCTGCTCAACCTCGAGGGCGACCGTATTGATGTCTGGATGAAGTGGGCGCACGACATCTTCGTCGGCGAAACCGCGGAGGAATCCGAGACGGCGTATGTGAGCCTCTATTCCGCGATCGAGGAACTGGTGCGGGAACGGACCGAGCACCCGCTCGACGACGACCTGGCGAGCATGGTGTGCCAGGTGAAGGAGATCGCCGGCCGCGAACCCACCCTGGCCGAACGTGTCGCGGTGGTGCTCCCCCTCTCGATCGCCGGCCTGGAGTCGACCGGCACCGTACTGGGTGGCACGCTGCACCATCTCGCGACCCACCCCGACGATCTCGCCGAACTCGTCGCCGATCCCTCGCTGATCCCGAACGCGGTGGAAGAGGGCCTGCGCATGTTCGCCAACGTCACGGTGCTGCAGCGCACCACGACCTGTCCCGTCTCCCTCGGTAGTACCGAGCTCGACGCCGGCGCCAAAGTCTGGACCTCCTACAACGGCGCCAACCGCGACCCCGCTAAGTTCGCGGACCCGCACAGCTGGGACCTGCACCGCAAGGACAAGAACCATCTCGCGTTCAGCATCGGACCCCACCGCTGCCTCGGGTCGAACTTCGCCCGCGTCATGATGATCACGGTCCTGGAGCGAATCGTCGAGAAGATGCCGCGGTTCGCCCTGGCCGAGGGACAGCAGGTGCAGCACCACTCGATGCCCACTCGCGGCATCCACGAATTCGTCGTCACCGTCCTGCCCTAGCGAGTCCTCGCCCAAGCCGTCAAGGAACCGACAATGAGCAATACCGATCCCGAAGAACTGCTGTCGCTGGCCCTTCGCGTCGTCGACGCCTGGAACCGCCTCGATATCGATGCGCTGCGCGACCTGGTCGACGAGAACGTCGTGGTCGTCCACCAGAACCGGGGCGTCGCGGCCAAAGGACGCGATCTGATGCTGCAGACCGTGCAACAGATGAGCGAGGTGTTCCCCGACCGGCACATCGGGGAAACGACCCGGTGGGCGACCACCGGCAACTCGGTCATGCGCGAGACCACCTGGCAGGGGACCGCGACGGCCGACGTACCGGGCTTCGGCAAGGCCGGTGAGTTCTGCAAGCTCAACGTGCTGTCGATCATGAGCTTCGACAACGGCCGGTTGACCGAGTGGTGCGACTACGGATGACAGTCCCGGTGCCCGGGGCGTCGACGGCTCGTCGGCGCCCCGGGCGCATTCTCCTCGGATCCGCCCCTCGGAAGTGACCATGGACCTCGAACTGCGTGTCGTGCAACGACGCATCATCGCCGACGGCATCGTCGAGCTGACCCTCGCGCGCCCGGACGGCGGCGTTCTCCCCCCGTGGGATGCGGGCGCACATATCGATCTCGAACTCGGCGACCTGGTGCGCCAGTACTCCCTGACCGGATTGGCGGCCACGGACGATCGCTGGACGGTATCGATTCTGCTCGAACCCGACGGTCGCGGCGGGTCCCGCTATGCCCATACCTTCGTGGCCGAGGGTGGTTCCGTCCGAGTTTCGCTGCCGCGCAACCACTTCCGACTGGATACGGATGCTCCCGCGGTGCTGTTCGTGGCCGGTGGCATCGGGATCACCCCGCTGCTGCCGATGATCGTCGCGCTCGAGCGGGCAGGCACGCCGTGGGGCCTGTTCTACTGCGGTCGGTCCCGAACGAGCATGGCCTATCTCGACGAACTCGCGAAGTTCGGTGACCGGGTACGGATCCGGCCCGATGACGAATACGGCATCCCGGATCTGGCCGCGCTGGTCTCGGCCACCGATCCCGCAACGGTCGTCCACTCGTGCGGGCCCGAAGGCATGCTGTCCGCGCTGGAATCCTGCTGTGCCGATCCGGCGCACACCCGCACGCTACGGCTGGAGCGGTTCGTGCCCAAACCCGTCGAGCGTGACCAACCGGACGCCGCGTTCGATGTCGAATTCGCCCGCAGCGGTATCACGCTCACCGTGGCGGCGGACCGCTCGATCCTCGAGGCCGCGGAGGAGGCCGGGATCGACATCCTTTCCTCGTGCGGCGAAGGCACCTGCGGCACCTGCGAGACCTCCGTACTGGACGGCGTCCCCGACCACCGTGACTCGGTGCTCACCGACGACGAACGCGCGAGCGGCGCCACGATGATGCCCTGCGTGTCACGTGCGAAGGGCACCCGATTGGTGCTCGACGCCTGACACGTCGTGCGGATCATTACCCGATGCCACCCCTCCACCAGGAAGAGCCATGAACAACGACAACAATGCAGCCCCGCTCGCCGGGCAGCGGGCGCTGATCACCGGAGCCAGCGAAGGGATCGGACTCGGTATCGCGGAGGCGATGGTCGCCGCCGGCGCCGATGTGATGATCGCGGCGCGTCGCCGCCCGCAATTGGAACTCGCGCAGCAGACCTTGCGCGCACTGGCCGGAGACGGGCAGCGGGTCGAGATCGCCGAGGTCGACGTGCGTAGCCCGGAGTCGGCGGCGGCCCTGTTCGCCACGGCGGACAGGGAATTCGGGGAGTTGAACATCTTCGTCGCCAATGCCGGCGCCGGCTCGATGGTGCCTTTCCTCGAGATGACCGAGGAGGTCTGGCAGTCGACACTCGACCTGAATCTCAACGGCACCTTCCGGTGCTGTCATCAGGCGGCGACCCGCATGGTGGCCCGCACCGATCCGAACAGTAACGCCGCGATCCTGGTCGTATCGTCCATTCGGGCGCTGGGTACCCGCCCGGGCACCATCCACTATGCGACGACCAAAGCGGGGCTCAACCAGTTCGTCCGCGTCGCCGCCTACGAACTCGCCGAAAAGGGTGTTCGGGTGAACGCGCTGTCACCGGGTATCACCGCGACCCCCATGGCGCTGGAACGCAATCCCGAGACCTTCGCCAAGATGACGGCGACGGTTCCCATGGGCCGCGCGGGCACCGTGGCGGATATGGGCGCGGCCGCGGTGTATCTGACCGGCCCGTCGGCGGGTTTCGTGACCGGCGTGAATCACATCGTCGACGGCGGCGAATCGCTCTACTGAGTCGTTGGTCCGCCAGGCCGGCACCCGGCGGGAACGGAGAGACATGGGAACCGATCGAAACAACCTGCACGACAAGGTGGTCCTGATCACCGGCGGCAGCCGGGGTCTGGGAGCCGAGATGGCCTGGGCGTTCGCCGAGGAGGGTGCACACGTGGCCATCGCGAGCCGGAAAGCCCAACCCTGCGTCGACCTCGCCGCGCGGATCGCGGCGAAAACACAGGTACAAACCATGGGCATCGGTGCGCACGTGGGCGACTGGGATTCACTGCCCGGGCTGGTGGACGCGGTATACGAGCGGTTCGGCCGCCTCGACGTGCTGATCAACAATGCCGGAATAGCACCGCTGTACGACGGCCTGACGGCGGTGAGTGAGCAACTTTTCGACAAGATCATCGAAGTCAACCTCAAAGGACCGTTCCGGCTGAGCGCTCTGGTCGCCGAGCGAATGCGGGCCGCGGGCCGGGGCGCGATCATCAATATCAGCAGCAATGCCTCGGAGCGACCCGCCCCGGAGTACGTGCCGTACGGGGCGGCGAAGGCCGGCCTGAATTCGCTGACGAAAGGGTTCGCCGCGGCCTACGGACCCGAGGTTCGGGTGAACACGATCATGGCCGGGGCGTTCTTCACCGATATCAGCAAGGCCTGGGATCTCGAGGCGTTCGAGGAACTGGCCTCGTCCTGGCCCATCCCACGCGGTGGAAAGCCGAGCGAGATCGTCGGCGCCGCAATTTATTTCGCCGGAGACGCGGCGAGTTTCACCACCGGAACGGTGCTGCCCGTCGATGGCGGGCGGATGGCCGTGGGATGACACCGACGCACAGAACTGGAACAGGAGTCATGTGGTGACTGCGATCGAGGATTTTTCACCGACGACCGCCGAACGACGGCCGGGCCCGCGGATCGGTCCGCTGGCCGGTATCCGAGTGGCCGACTTCTGCTGGATGGGTGTGGGTGCGGTCGCGACGCGGATGCTCGCCGACTTCGGCGCCGAGGTCATCAAAATCGAGGCGCGCGACCGCCTGGACATGCCGCGGCGGCTGCCGATCTACAAGGGCGAGGTCCGTTCCTATGGCGAGGAGGACCCGAATCCGGATCCGAACAAGGGCGGCCTGTTCAACAACTACAGCCGCAACAAGCTCGGTGTGACCGTCAATATGAAAACCGAGCGCGGCCAACAGCTGGTGCGCCGGCTCATCGCGGCGAGCTCGGTCGTCACCGAGAACTTCGCGCCGGGAGTCATGGAGAAGTGGGGTCTGACCTACGAGGAGCTGAGGAAGATCACTCCCGAGGTCATTCTCGCCCGGATGAGCGGCTACGGCCACAGCGGGCCGCATCACCGGTACAAGAGTTACGGCCCGGTCGTGCAGGCGGTATCCGGCCTGTCCTTCATTTCGGGACTGCCCGATCGCGAGCCGTCCGGATGGGGACTGTCGTACATGGACAACCAGGCGGCCTACTACAACTCGGCCGCCGTGCTCATGGCCATCATGCGGCGCAACATCACCGGTAGGGGACAAGAGATCGACGTTTCCGCGGTGGAGGCCGGGATCAATCTGATCGGCCCGGACCTGCTCGATGTGTCCGTCAACGGTGTCGCCACCCGCCGCCCGGGTTTCCCGACAGGCAATCGCCTGGTCGAACCGCCGGCCGCCCCGCACGGGGTGTACCCGGCCGAAGGCGAGGACACCTGGGTCGCCGTCGCGGTCTTCGACGACGACCAGTGGGAACGGCTGGTGACCGTACTCGGGCGACCGGACTGGGCGGCCGCGCCCGAGTTCTCGTCCGTAGCGGGGCGCCATGCGCATCAGGACGAACTCGACGCGCATCTGTCGCGCTGGACCTCGGTGCGCACCGCGCACGAGACCATGGACCTGCTGCAGCGAGCCGGGGTACCGGCCGGCACCGTGCAGAATGCTCGCGACCTGGCGGAAACCGATCCGCAAATCGCCCATCGCGGAACGTTTTTCGAACTGGATCATCCGGTGATCGGGGTCGCGAAGTTCGAAGGCACACCGATTCGGTTCACCCGGACCGTCCAGCAGAACTGGCGCTCGGCGCCGCTGTTGGGCGAGGACAACGACTACGTATTCGGCGACATCCTCGGCCTGGACCGCGCCGAGATCGCCGAACTGACCGCGGAGGGCGTCATCTGATGGAACTGGTATTCGATGGAATCCGGGTCGTCGAGATCGCCGACGACCCCGCCGGTGAATACACCGGGAAGCTGCTGGCCGACCAAGGGGCGACGGTGGTCAAGATCGAGCCGGAGGGCGGCGCGGCGAGCCGGCATATCGGGCCGTGGGCGGGTGGTGTGCGAGATGCCGACCACAGCCTGAACTTCTGGACCTACAACACCTCGAAGCAGTCGGTGGTCCTGGCCGACGACGCGGCCGGGCGAGCCGCCCGGGCCGCGCTGATCGCCGAGGCGGACATCCTGCTGACCACCGGACGCCCCGTCGACCTCGAGCGTGCCGGCCTGGACCTGGATGCCCTGTGCGCAGAACACGCGGGGCTCGTCGCGTTGTCGGTGTCCCCGTTCGGCCTCACCGGACCGTGGGCGAATTATCTGAGCAGCGATCTCGTCGGGCTGGCTGCCGGGGGCCTGCTCAACAGTTGCGGTTATGACGACCATTCGATCCCGCCGATCCGCCCCGGTGGGAACCAGGGGTATATGACGGCGGCCGGCTTCGCGCTCTGTGGTGTGCTGTTGGCGCTGATCGAACGGCAACAGACGGGACGCGGCCAGGTGGTGGACGTGTCGATGCACGAATCCATCGCCGTCACCGGCGAACTCGCCAACCCGTACTGGTTCTACCCGAAGGCGATCGTGCAGCGGCAGACCTGCCGGCACGCCCAACCGATGCCCACGCAGCCGGCGCTGTTCCAGTGTGCCGACGGGGTATGGGTCTACTTCGCGCTCATTCTGGCCGATCAGGTGGCCTGGAAGGCGCTGACCTCCTGGATGGAGGAGGTCGGTGTGGCGGCGGACCTGACCGAGACGGAATACGACTCGTTGGCCTACCGGCAGGACAACTTCGCGCACATCCAGGGCATGCTCGAGGCGTTCTTCCTCATCCAGGACTCGGAGGCGGTATACCGGGACGGTCAACGCTGGGGCCTGCCGATCGGACCGTTGCGCGCCCCGGAGGAAGTCCTGCGCGACGAACACCTCGCCGCCCGCGGGTTCTTCGCCGACGTCGAACTGGCCGACGGCACCACCGCCACATTCCCCGGAGCGCCCTACCGGTTCTCCGACGGATACGCTGCCCCGCGTCGGCCGCCGCTGCTGGGCGAACACACCCAACAGGTGCTGTCCCATGGTTGAGGCATGGCAGCGGGACCGCTGCGCCATCGTCGGGGTCGGCGAAACCGCCTACTCGAAGAGTTCGGGTACCAGCGTCACCGCGCTCGCCGCACGGGCCGCGTTCGCCGCGCTCGCCGATGCCGGGCTGGACCCGGCCGACGTCGACGGGATCGTCCGCAACGATATGGATCTGGTCTCCTGCGCCGCGCTCGCCGACGCGATCGGGGCCCGCGACCTGACCTATTACGGCGAAGCCGGGCCCGGCGGCTCGGGCCCGTGCGCGATGGTTGCCCAAGCGGTCGGCGCGATCCTCAGTGGACAGGCCCGCACCGTGGTCGTGTTCCGCTCCTTGAACGGACGTTCCGGTAACCGCTTCGGAGTCTCGTCGGAGCTGGAACGGACCGTCGGCGGCGGTGAGTCCATGACCGAGTTCTTCGGACCCTACGGGTTGCTGGCACCGGGGCAGTTCTTCGCACTGCTGGCGCGGGAGTACATGCTCAGGACGGGACTGACCTCCGAGCAACTCGGCCATGTCGCCCTCGCCGCGCGCAGGCACGCGAACAACAACCCGCGGGCGCAGATGTACTCCCGGAAGATGACCCTCGACGACTATCTGAACTCTCGGATGCTCTCGTCGCCGCTGCGACTGTTCGACTACTGCCTGGAAACGGACGGGGCGGCCGCCGTCGTGGTCACCACCACCGAACGCGCCCGGGACCTGCAGCAACGGCCCGCGCTCATCCGGGCGGCCGCGATGGCGAGTGGGCCGCGGCCGCAGCCGGGCCAGATGTACCCGGTGCTGATGCGGTCCGACCCGCTATCGCTGCCGTCGCGCTATTGCGCGCAGACGCTGTACCGCCGGGCGGGACTCGGTCCGGCCGATATCGACGTGGCGCAACTGTACGACTGCTTCACCATCACCGCCCTGTTGCAGCTACCGGACTACGGATTCTGCGGTGCGGGAGAAGCGGGTGAGTTCGCGGCGGCGGGTGAACTCGAGATCGGGGGAGCGTTGCCGTTCAACACCAGTGGAGGTCATATGTCCGAGGGCTATATCCACGGCATGAACCATATTGTCGAGGGGGTACGCCAGATTCGCGGCACCTCGACCAACCAGGTACCCGACGCCGCGGTGTCGTTGGTGACGTCGGCGCCGCCGCCGTCGACTTCGGCGCTGATCCTGGTGGCGGCATGAGCGCCCGCCTGGCTCCCACTGTCGTCGATCCGGGCACGAGGGGCTTCTTCCAGGCCGCGGCCGAGGGCCGGCTCGCGGTGTCGACCTGCGGCGACTGCGGCGGACACACCCATCTGCCGCGCCCATACTGCGTGCACTGTGGCGGTGACACGCTCACCTGGCGCGATGTGCCGCGCCGCGGCCGAGTGCGGTCCTGGACCGTTGTCGAGCACCAGGTGCATCCGTGGTTTCCCACGCCGTACACGGTCGTGGTCATCGATATCGAGGACTGTCCGGACGTGCGCATGATCGGCTACCTGCCCGGCCGTGCCGAGGTCGACCAGAACACCTGGCTGGTGGCCGGTTTCGAGGATCTGGGGCCGGATCCGCAGGGCAATCCGACGGTTCTGCCGCGCTGGACCCCGGAGGAGCATCGATGACCTCGACCGATCGCCAGGAGGCGCGCACCGAGCTGGCTCCGGTCCGCGCGGGTGAGGATCTCGACTGGGAGAAGCTGGCCGAATACCTGCGCAGGCAGCTGCCGGAGCTCGACGGCGAGTTCTCGGTACTGCAATTTCCCCGCGGGTCGGCGAACCTGACCTATCGGGTGATGATCGGCGACACCGCCCTGGTCGTGCGGCGGCCGCCCTTCGGCCGGCTGGCGCCCGGCGCGCACGATATGGGTCGCGAGTACAAGGTGCTGTCACGGCTGCACACGCGATACCCGCGCGCACCGCGGGCGCTGCTGCACTGCGCGGATCCGGACGTGATCGGCGCCGAATTCCTCGTCAGCGAGTACCGCACGGGGATCGTGGTGTGGGACGGGATCCCGGAATCGATGCGGTCCGTCGGCGATGCCGGTACCCGGATCGGTCTGGCGGTCATCGACGCGCTCGCCGATCTGCACGAGGTCGATCCGGAATCGGTGGGGCTGGCGGATCTGGGCCGGCCGGTCGGGTATCTGGATCGGCAGCTGCGCGGGTGGCAGCGGCGCTGGGCCGCGGTCGAGGCGGAAGCGACCGGCGACGATACCGCCGAGATCGTGTGTGCGGTGGCCGACCGTCTCGTCGCGACACAACCGCGGACCCGGCGCGGCGGTATCGTGCACAACGACTACAAGGTCGACAACTGCCAGTTCGCCCCGTGCGCCCCCGACCGCGTCGTCTCGGTGTTCGACTGGGATATGGCCACTCTCGGTGACCCGCTCGTCGACCTGGGAACGCTGCTGAACTATTGGCCGGACAGCACCGTCGACCCGGACTCGGATGCGGCGTTCACCGCGGTGCCGGGAATGCGCGCACTCGGCCTGCCTCCCCGGCGCGAGGTGATCGAGCGCTACGCGCGGCGCAGCACCGTGGACCTGACGGATATCCACTGGTATGAGGCCTTCGGCTGTTGGAAGACGGCGATCATCCTGCAGCAGTTGTACGCCAGGTACGTGCGGGGCGAAACGTCCGACGCGCGTATGGGTGAACGCGGCGCGGCGGTGGCGCCGCTCGCTCGCCGGGCGCTCGGCCTATTGGGCTGACCGCTTCCCGTTCCCTCCGATTCGCCTCGGTCCGCGGGGGCGACACGCGTACTCGTATTCGTGAAATACGCCGCGTCCGAATCGGGCCGGCGAAGAGAGAAGGTGCCACGTGCAGGATCGAGAACTCGAGGAATTCCGCCGGCGCGCACGCCGATGGTTGGCCGAGACGGGTGTGCCGCGGCGGGCCGAGGCCGAGGAGGGCTTTCCCACCTGGGGGGAGGGCTCCGACGATGTTTCGGTGTTCCACGACCTGTCCTTCGAAGCAGAAGGGCGACTGTTGGACCGATTGCGGGCCTGGCAACGCCGTAAGTACGAGGCCGGTTACGGGGCGCTGACCTGGCCGGCCGAGTTCGGTGGGCAGGAACTCGGACCGGAGTTCGAAGAGGTCTTCGCCACGGAGGAACGCGCTTTCGATACCGGCGGCGCACATGAACTTCTCTCGGTCACGCTTCACCTGATAGCGCCGACGATCCGGTTGTTCGGCACCGAGGAACAGCGGCAACGGTTCGTCCGTCCCTTCCTGAGCGGCCGGGAACTGGCCTGCCAGCTCTTCTCCGAGCCCGGCGCCGGTTCCGACCTGGCCGCGCTCGGCACCCGCGCCGCACGCGAGGGTGACGAGTGGGTGGTCAGCGGACAGAAGGTGTGGACTTCGGGCGCGCAATTCGCGCAGTGGGGTGAGCTGATCGCGCGCACCGACCCCGACGTCCCCAAACACCAGGGCATGACGGCCTTTCTCATTCCGATGGACCTACCCGGTCTCCGGGTCCGTCCGCTGCGGCAGATGTCGGGTGGGACGAGTTTCAACGAGGTATTCCTCGACAATGTCCGGATACCCGACGCGCTGCGTCTCGGTGACGTCGGCGCCGGGTGGCGGGTGGCGTTGACCACTCTGGGATTCGAACGCGGCGCCAGTTCGGCGAATACCGGTGTGGGAGGTAGCTGGCTGCAGACCGTCGGTCTGGCGAAGTTCACCGGAGCGGACCGTGATCCGGTGTTGCGGCAGCAGCTCGCCGACGTGGTCATCGCGCACAAGCTGGGTGAGATCGCCCGGTTGCGCGACAAGGACGCCACCGAGCGTGGGGAGCCGCTCGGCGCCCTCGGGTCGATCCGCAAGATGCAGTGGGTCCGGCGGATGTCGGGCATATCCGACTTCGTCACCGCGGCGTTGGGTCCGCGGCTGGTGGTGGACTCCGGCGAATGGGGAACGTTCGCCTGGGGCCGGCACGTCCTGGGGGTGCCGGGCTACCGGATCGCGGGCGGGTCCGACGAGATCCAGCGCAATATCATCGCCGAGCGCATGCTCGGCCTTCCCGCGGAGCCGCGGATCGACCGCGGTATCCCGTGGCGGGAAATCCGACGCTGACCAGGAGTGCGTCGGAGAATCGGCAGAATACGGTTCCACCTCTTGCCGAATTTCATCATGATGAATAAAGTGGATGTAGGCGGATGCGATCCACCTCATCCCGTCTTTTTCGGCCGGTTTCCCGAACCCCGTCGCTCGAGAGTCGGCAGCGGCGACCGCTGGGCCGGTGCCGCAAATACCCCCATGCCGATACCGGACAAGGAGATTGACAGCGATGCCCCAGCGATTGGTCGACCCGACGTTGTTTGTCGGCGATATCGACCCCGGCTCCGGTACCGCGCCCGCCCTGTGCGGTAGTCGGTGCGGCGAATGCGCGACGGTGACGTTTCCCGCCCAGACCGCCTGCCCCCGTTGCGGCCATGCCGAGATGAGGACATATGAGCTGCCCCGGGAAGGCACCCTGTGGACCTTCACGGTGCAGGGATTCGAACCCAAACCGCCCTACCGAACCGACGGCCCCTTCACCCCCTATGGTGTCGGCTATATCGACCTGGGCGATGTCCTCGTCGAATCGCGGTTGACCGAGAACGACCCGCAGCGGCTGCACGACACCGACCGGGTCGAGCTCCAACTCGTTCCCGCGTTCACCGACCCGGACGGCACGACCGTGCTCACCTTCGCTTTCGCCCCGATCGCGGGCACCGGTAGCGATACCGACGGTCAGGAGCTCCGATGAATACGAGTGATGTGGCCATCGTCGGCATCGGCATCCACCCGTTCGGCCGGACACCGGGGCTCAGCGGCCGGGAACAAGGCGCCTACGCGGCCCGCCGGGCCGTGGCCGACGCCGGTCTGACCTGGCAGGATATGCAGTTCGCCTTCGGGGGGAGCTATTCCGCCGGCGACGCGGACTCCCTGGTGTCGGACCTCGGCATGATCGGCCTTCCCTTCATCAATGTCTCGAATGGATGCGGTACCGGGGGCTCGGCGTTGACGTGCGCCCGGCACGCCATCGCCTCCGGTGCCTACGACATCGGCATGGTGGTCGGTTTCGACAAGCATCCACCGGGCGCGTTCAACGAGGACCCGGCGAACCTGGGCCTCGGCTCCTGGTACGGCGAGACCGGCATGATGGTCACCACCCAGTTCTTCGCGATGAAGATCCAACGCTATATGCGCAGGTACGGGATTGCGTCCTCGACGCTCGCGCACGTGGCGGCCAAGGCGTTCCGCAACGGCTCCCGAAACCCGAATGCCTGGCGGCGCAAGGCTTTGTCCGTCGAGGAGATCGCCGCCGCCCCCATGATCAGCTACCCGCTCACCCAGTACATGTTCTGCTCGCCGGGCGAAGGGGCCGTGGCTCTCGTCCTCGCCCGGGCCGACCACGCGAAGCGGTACGCGTCCACCCCGATCTACCTGCGTTCGTGCGAGTTCCGTTCGCGCCGGTTCGGCTCCTTCGAGGTATACAGCCCCTGGGTCGCACCGGATATCGCCGACGGCCCGACGGTCGAGGCCGCCGCGGCGGCATTCGAGTCCGCCGGTATCGGCCCGGAGGACATGGACCTGGCGCAGATACAGGACACCGAGTCCGGTGCCGAGATCATGCATATGGCCGAAACCGGTCTGTGCGGACACGGTGAGCAGGCCGCCCTGATCGAGTCCGGCGCCACCGAGATCGGCGGGCGGCTGCCGATCAACACCGACGGCGGTGTCCTCGCCAACGGCGAGCCCATCGGGGCGACCGGACTGCGCCAGGTGTACGAGAACGTCCTGCAGTTGCGGGGCGCCGCCGGGCCGCGGCAGGTTCCCGGCGCGCCACGAGCCGCGTTCACCCATGTCTACGGTGCGCCCGGGATCAGCGCGTGCACCGTGCTCACCCGTTGAGCCGAACGAAAGAGACCATTATGAGCTGGGGATTCGAACCCGACGACGACTACCGCGAGGACCTGGAGTGGGTAGCGGATTTCGTCGTCGACGAGATCGAGCCCGTCGACCGTGTCGTCGATCACGCCTGGAATGTCAATGACCCGGTACGCAACGCGCTCATCAAGCCGCTGCAGCAGCAGGTCCGCGAGCGCAAACTGTGGGCCTGCCACCTCGGGCCCGAACTCGGCGGCCCCGGTTACGGGCAGCTGAAACTCGCACTGTTGAACGAGCAACTCGGTCGCACGCACAGCGGTCCGGTCGTCTTCGGCTGTCAGGCGCCCGATTCGGGCAACGCCGAAATCCTGGCCCATTACGGCAGCCCGGAACTCGAGCGCCGCTACCTCGAGCCGCTACTGGAAAACGAGATCGTCTCCGCCTACTCGATGACCGAACCGCAGGGCGGCTCCGATCCCACCGCGTTCGTCACCCGAGCCGAGTTGGATGGCGACGAGTGGGTCATCAACGGCGAGAAGTGGTTCTCCTCGCACGCGAACTTCGCCTCGTTCCTGATCGTCATGGCGGTCACCGATCCCGAGGCCGATCGCCACCACCGTGCCTCGATGTTCGTCGTACCGGCCGACACACCGGGAATCGAGATCATCCGCAATGTCGAGGTGTGCGGACACGAAAACCTCGGCGGCACCCATGCCTACATTCGCTACACCGACGTTCGCATCCCGAAGGACCATCTGCTCGGCGAACGCGGCCAGGGCTTCGCGGTGGCGCAAACCCGGCTCGGCGGCGGGCGGATCCACCATGCGATGCGCACCGTGGGGCTGGTTCAGCAGTCCTTGGACATGATGCTAGAGCGCGCGGTATCACGCCCGAGCCGGGGCGGCACGCTCGCCGACCACCAGTTGGTCCAGGAGATGATCGCCGACTCCTGGATCCAGTTGCAACAGTTCCGCCTGCTGGTGCTGCAGACCGCGTGGAAGATCGACAAGTACAACGACTACCGCAAGGTGATCACCGATATCTCCGCGGTGAAGGCGGCAATGCCGAAGGTGCTGCTCGACGTCGCCGGCCGTGCCATCCAACTGCACGGATCACTCGGTATCTCCACCGAAATGCCGTTCGGCGCCTGGGTGATGGAGAGCTTTCACATGGGCCTCGCCGACGGTGCGACGGAACTGCACAAGATCCAGGTCGCCAAGCAGTTGCTGCGTGGCGTCGAACCCGCGGCCGGGCTCTTCCCCTCGGGGCATCTGCCGGCCCGTCGCGAACAGGCGCGGGAGAAATTCCGCGATCTGCTCGCCCTCGACGAACTCGGCTGACCGAACCATTCGACTTCTCCCCATCCCGGGGACAGCTCAGGAAGCAGACATATGAAACCCGGAACCAGACTCCGCAGCACTGTGTGTGATACCTCCATCGTCGTCGTGCGGCCGGTAGGCGATCTCGTCATCGAATGCGGCGGCCGGCCGATGGTGGACGCCGCCGCGCCCGCCGAGGCCGGCGGCCGGCCCGGTGTCGGACCGGCCGGGGGAACGCAGGTCGGCAAGCGATACGAAGACCAGGACACCGGACTGGAAGTGCTGTGTGTCAAGGCGGGTGCGGGAACACTCGCGGTCGAGGGCCGTCCGCTCACGGTCAAGACCGCGAAGCCGCTGCCGTCCTCGGACTGAGGTGGACCGATGAACCTCGGCATGCTCCTCGAAATGGCCGCCGACACCGGTCCGGACCGAATCGCCGTCGGATCCCGTGCGGGCGGCCTCACCTACCGCGGCCTGTTCGACCGGTCCCGTGCGCTGGCCCGTCGGCTCGCGGCGGCGAGGCATGAGCACGTGGCGTTACTCGACCTCAACACCGAGGCGGTTCCGGTCCTGCTGTTCGGTGCGGCGATGGCCGGGCTGCCGTTCGCGCCGTTGAACTACCGGCTTACCGATGCGCAACTCGATGCGGCGGTCGGCCGGCTCACGCCCGCGACGGTCGTGACCGGGGCCGACTTCAATGGTCGGCTCACACCGCGCGACGATATCGCGTTCCACCGCACCGACCGGCTCGTTGCGCAGGTGCCGACCGCCGCGGATACAGAGCTGCCGTTCGTGGATCCCGACGATCCCGCGGTTCTCCTGTTCACCAGCGGCACCACCGGTGCGCCGAAGGCCGCGATCCTGCGCCACCGGCATCTGACGAACTATATCGTCGGTAGCGTCGAGTTCTGGAACGCCGACGAGGACGAGGCGATCCTGGTGTCGGTGCCGAATTACCATATCGCCGGGGTCAGTTCGATCCTCAGTTCCGTTTACGCGGGCCGCCGGATGGTACAGCTGCCCTCGTTCTCACCGCGGGCGTGGGTGGAAGTGGCTGCCGCCGAACGCATCACCCAGGCGATGGTCGTCCCGACCATGCTCGGTCGGATCCTCGATGTGCTGGAAACGACCGGAACCGGTCTGCCCGCGCTGCGCGCGCTGTCCTACGGCGGTGGTCGGATGCCGCCGCAGACCGTGGAACGGGCGATGCGGTTGCTGCCGCAGGTCGGCTTCGTCAACGCCTACGGGCTCACCGAGACGAGCTCGACCATCACGGTCCTCGGTCCGGACGACCATCGCGCCGCACTCGCCGGCGATATTCCCGAGGTTCGGGCCCGGCTCGGCTCGGTGGGACGGCCATTGCCCTCCGTGGAGGTGCAGATCCGCGACCATACCGGCGCCCCGGTGCCCGCCGGCGTGACGGGGGAGGTGTTCGTCCGCGGCGAGCAGGTCGCCGGCGAATACACCTCGCACAGTGCCCTGGACCCCGACGGCTGGTACCCCACGCGCGACCGCGGTCGGCTCGACGCCGAGGGCTACCTGTTCCTGGACGGTCGCGCCGACGATGTGATCGTGCGCGGCGGCGAGAACATCTCGCCCGGGGAGATCGAGGATGTCCTCGTCGCCCATCCGGCGGTCGCCGAGGCCGCCGTGGTCGGTATCGCCGACACCGAATGGGGCGAGCGGGTGGAAGCGGTGGTCGTCGCCGCCCCCGGCCGCGCCGCGGCGGAAACGGAACTGCGGGAATGGGTTCGGGAAAGACTGCGGTCGACCCGCGTCCCGGCACGTATCCACACATGGTCGGAGTTGCCGTTCAGCGAGACCGGGAAACTGCTCCGCCGTGTCCTACGTGACGAACTCGAGGCCGGCGCGCCGACACGGGAGGCGGTGCGATGATTCTGCGTGACGACCCGGATATGGCCACCCTGCGTGAGGTGGTCCGTGATTTCCTGGACGAGGGCGAGGTCGCCGCGGCTTCCGAGGACCGGCCGAGATGGGACCCGGCGCGCTGGTCCCGGGCGTGCTCGGAACTGGGTCTCGCCGGTGTCGCCGAACCGGAGGCGCTGGGCGGCGCCGGTATCGGCGGCGCGGGACTGGCGATCGTGCTCGAAGAGGCCGGGCGGGTGCTGTCCCCGTTGCCGATCCTCGGTTCGGTCGTCCTCGGGCAGGGCCTGCTCGCGCGGGCGGGGGACGCGGAGGCCAGGGCCGCGATGCTCCCGGCATTACTGGACGGTTCCCGAACGGCGACAGTGGCGCTCGGAGCCCTGCGCGACGACGGCACCGTACCCGAGGATCTCGAAGCCGTGGCGGACGTCGAGGGGCGCTGGACGATCACCGGATCGACGTCGTTCGTCCTCGACGGCGCCACCGCCGATTGGGTTTTCCTTCGGGCGGGTACCCCCGACGGCCCGCGATTGTTCGTGATCGACACCGAGGACCGCGGCGTGGCGACCACGGTCCAGAACTCGATGGATCTCACTCGGTCGTTCGCCCGGCTCGACCTCGCTGCCGCGGTGGCGCGTCCCCTCGGCGCAGCCGGCACGGCCGATGCCGTTCTCACCGAGCTACGGACCGCGCTGACCGTCGCGGTCGCCTGCGAACAACTGGGCGGGGCGGAGCAGGCGCTGCGGATGGCGGTCGAGTACGCGAAGGTCCGCGTGCAGTTCGGGCGCGAAATAGGCTCGTTCCAGGCGGTCAAGCACCGGTGCGCCGACCTGGCGATCCTTCTCGACGACGCTCGTTCCGCTCTCGCCCACGCGATCTGGGCGCTGCACGAGGAACCCGACCGGCTGCGGATGGCCGCGCCGATGGCCGCGGTCGTGTGCTCACGCGCGTTCCTCGACTGCGCTCGCGAGAACATCCAACTGCACGGTGGGATCGGCTTCACCTGGGAACATCCCGCCCATCTGTACTTCCGTCGCGCCACCAGTGATGCGGCGTTGTTCGGAGACGTCAACCGCCATCGTGAGGATGTGCTCACGGCGATGGGTATCTGAACGAGGTCCGCGAGGGAACGCGCCGTATCGGATCGGCCGCTCGGCTCGATGTCGCGGTGATCTGTGGCAGGTCCGGGGTTGTGCGGCTTCCGGGCAGGGCCGTGCAAGGATAGGGGAGGGAGGGCGTTGACGGCGCGGTTGGCGGTGTAGCTCGGGGGGAGCTGGGCCATCCGTTCGAGTGGGAATGGTTCCGGTGGCCCACTGGGCCACCCGATACGGGCCGCCGCTGCACTGGGCGAGGTTGTGGGGCAAGAGGTTCGGTTCCATCTCGGTCTCGATCCGTGGATGGCGGGCCGGGTGGATTCAGGGACGGAAGCGCAGCAGGGCTTCCCGGGCGAAGGAGGCGACCAGGGTGCCATCCCGGGTGAGCATGTCACCGCGGCCGAAGCAGCGTCCGTATGCCACGATCGGACCGGTGCGATGCAGCAGCAGCCGGTCATCGGTGCGGAAAAAGCGATGGAAACACACCGTGGGTGAGGTGGTTGCGTGAACGCGGTGCCGTTGCCGTGCCGGCGGGCGACGATGGTCAGCGTGGCGCAGTATCGGCCTCGATACTGCGGGTGTACCACGTAGTCCACGGGCGCGTCGCTCTTGCCCTCGCGGGCGAAGATCATGTGAATGGATTCGACGGCCTTGTCGGGGCAGGCGAGGAGATCGGTCCAGATATCGAGCGTACCTCAATGCAAGCATAACTCTCCCTGGATGGGAACGTTATTCTCCTAGGGCTTTCGTGCGAACCCCCGTGAACAGAAGTTCCAGACCTCCTCGGCCGTGATCGGGTTGCCGGTCTCGTCGTCGAGCCCGCCGCTGGGCTGCGCGGTGAACATGACCGTCTGCATCACCATGGCGGCCATACGCCGCGGATTCACGTCGGAACGCAGCAGCTTCGCCTCGGCGGCGTCGGTCATCAGCTCGGTGAACAGCCCCACCAGCGGCGCGTGTGCCACCTTGACCTGGGCTGGATGGGTGACCAGCAGCTGTGGGGCGAAGTCGGTGAACAGCGGCCGCTGTGCGGTCGGGTCGGGACGGCACAGCTCGTAGAGCAACTCTATGGCCAGTTGCAGTCGGTCCAGCGGATCGTCCTTACCACTCGCGGCAGCTCGAATCTGATCCGCGGTGCGGCCGAGGGCGTCCTCGAACAGGGCCAGCAGCAGTTCGTGCTTTCCGTCGAACTGTAGATAGAAGCTGCGCAGCGACTGGCGTGACCGATCCACGACCTCTTGGACCGTGAAGTCGGTAGTGCCCTTCTCGGTGATGATCGCCTGGGCGGCGTCGAGGAATCGCTGCACACGCTGTTCCGCACGCAGTTTGGCGGTTCTGATCGATCGTTCGACCGCGCGCTGCTTCCAGGCCGGCTCTTCGCTGGGGCTGCTCACCGGTCGACCAACTCGGTCCCATGTGTGGAGAACATGAGTGCACTGTACCGGAGAAGATCCCGCCTTCGGACGCCTGAGCCACCTTCACTTCGCTTTTTGGGGACTATTACTTTCCTATAAAGAGAATTGTATTCTTCATTTGCCGGGCGACGGGCCCATGACAGACAGGAGGCTGCCGGATGCCCTTCGAATTCGATGGCCGCAACGCCACCGTCCTGCAGTGGTACGTGCATCTGGAAGGGCTGTCCAGGCAGCGGATGTCCCACAGCTTCAACCCACAGGGTGTGGGTATCATCGCCGCCTCGATCCTGTCGTGCGTCACCACTCCAGAGAACCGCCCTCACCCGACAGGAAAACCCTATGGCTTTTTGTGGTGGACGCCTCGGATCCACCGCCCTGGCCGGGCTCGCCATCTCGGCGATCACCCTACCGGATGCGGCTATCCGGAGCCGACGCCGCGAACCGTTCCACCGACGGCCACGCCCACCACAACAGGTATGGCGGCGCCCCGCCGACATCGATATCGACGGTCCGGACGTGACACCCCCCGATCATGGCCGTCGAAACGCATACCTTGCGCTCTTCGACCCGCGGACTGCCACTCTCGACCGGATCGCGCTCGTCGAACGTGGGGACGAGATCGGCGGTATGTCACGCACCACCCGGACCGCGCTCACCACCATCGAGATAACCGATGTCCAACTCCTCGGTCCCGACCACGCCGAATTGCGGTATACCCTTCCCGCCGCGGGCCACCCCCGGCCCGAGGATCGGATCGGCGAGGCCGTGCGCACGGCGGGCGGACGGAAGATCGCCGCGACCACGGTGTGGGGGCTGATCACCGTCGGCGGCGGGAGGTCCGAAGGCCGTCGAGAAGGAACGTCAGGTGCCGTCGCCAGGCCTCGGGGGCCGAAGGGCGGGACAATTCCGCCGTGCGGACCACCGCGGCCATCGCCAGCACCGCGTCTTCGGCGGTGAAGTCCGCGCGAAGGTCGCCGGACGTCTTGGCCCGCGCCAGGACCGCGTCGAAGTTCCGGCTCGCACGCTGCTTCACTTCGCCGATGGCCGGTGCGTCGGGGAAGTCGCGAGCGCATACGTCGGCGTAACCCCGGTCGGTCACTTGTAGTTCGCAGACGGTTGTCATGAACCAGGTGAACGCCTCCCAGGGGTCGGTCATCGCCCTCGCGCGTTCGCCCACTGTGACGCCGTTTTCCACCAGGTCGAGGCACGCCGCCGCGACCAGTTCGTCGCGGTGCGGGAACCGGTTGTAGAGCGTGCCGATGGATACACCCGCCGCGCGCGCGACGGCTTCCAGTGGAGCGTCGATCCCCTTGTCCGCGAAGACGGTTCGGGCTGCGGCGATGAGCTGCTCGCGGTTGCGGCGCGCGTCGCTGCGCAGTCCTCGAGGGTCGATGGGGGTCGGCATGTCCTCATTCTAGGCAACTTGAGGACATCCTCAACTTAGTGTACCCTCCAGAAGTTGAGGGTTGTCTCAACTTAGGAGGGTGGGTCGATGGGAGTGGTGGCGATCTTCGGCGCGGGTCCGGCGCTCGGGTTGTCCGTGGCACGGCGCTTCGGGGGTGCGGGGCTGCCGGTCGCGTTGGTATCCCGTACCGAGCGGAAGCTGGACGCATATGTGGAAATACTTGCCGCGGAGGGGATACGGGCCCAGGCCTTTCCGGCCGATCTCGCGGACCCCGCCGGTGTGGCAAATGTGGTCGAACGGATTACGCGACACCTCGGCCCGATCGAGGTCGCCTACTACGGTCCGGACGGGCTGGGCACCAGTGTGTCTTCGACATTGGACATCGAGCCGGGACTGTTGCGAGAGCAGTTGGTGTTCACCCTGCTGTCACCGGTGGCGGTGGCGCGCGCCGTATGGCCGGTGATGGCCGAGAGTGGCACCGGCTCGCTACTGTATGCGCTGGGGATGGCATCGAAATACCCGGAGCCCATGACCGGCAGCGTCGGAATGGCCCAGGCGGCGATGCGGAATCACCTTCATGCGCTACACCGGGAATTGGCGCCGCGGGGAGTGTATGCCGGGGCGCTGTTGATCGGTGATCTGATCGAGCGGAGCGCGGCGGCGGCTCTGGTGGATGCCGATCCCGGCGGGCTGCCGGTGGACGGGGCCGATGGACTCGTGATGGACCGGGTCGATCCGGACCGGCTCGCGGAAGCATTGTGGGATATGCACGTGCGTCGGGACGAGGTCGAGATGGAGGTCGGGTCGCCGACATTGCGGAGAAAGGCGAACGGACTCCCGTCGGCCGGCGGTGGTCACTAGGG
>NZ_BAFU01000245.1 GCF_000308495.1 Nocardia brevicatena NBRC 12119
GTGACGGCAGAGGTATCGCCACGCCAGCCCTCCAGAGTAGCGAGCCTTTCACTCACCTGCTCGGCCGTCAGTACCTCATCTCGTGGTGCCAACTTCCTACCGCCCGTATCCCGCGCTGGCCAGGATACCCCGAAGCTGCCTGGTCTCTTCGCGCATTGAGGGAGCGGGCTCAACAGTATCGAGGTAGCCGATAGCTTCCAGAAGGGTGGTGGCGGTGCGGGTAGAGCGAATCTCATCGATCAAGGGCACCACACGTCGCAGCGTGTCGACCGCGTCCCGCCAGGCATGCGCACGGATTTGCGCGTTGAATAGTGCGGCGAGGTGATGGTATCGGGAGCGGACCTCACGGTTGGGAGTGAACTCGACAGAGGCGTAGAAGGTATCGACCGCTGCACTCCAGTCGGCGCAGTCGCTGTGGATCACGGCTTCGTGCCAGGCCAATTCCCGGTCGTCGATCCACCAGGCCCACGCCGGGTCGCTGTCATGGGTGCCGTCGAGGTAGAGGGATCGGGCTCGGCGGAAAGAACGTTTGGCTGAGGTATCGTCGCCCGCCTGCGCCAAAGCACGGGCTTCGCGGATGCGGAACAACGCTTCCAGCCGGGGCGAGAGCGTATTGGTTTCCAACACCATGTTGGCGATACGCAAGGCTTCCGCCGGGCGGCCGAGGGAACCGGCGTGCATGGACATGTTCTGCAAGGTCAGCAGCTCTATACTCCGATCGCCCGCCATCCGGGTCAGGTGCAGTGCTTCGTTGTTCACCTGGCGCACAAGTTCGTGTTTGCCTGCGTCGTAGAGCAGCCACCCCGTGACCTCACCGATCTCGCCGGCCGCCGCATACAGTTCGCGCTCGATCCTCGGATCGCAGCGCACGCTCCCCAGCTTCCGGTGCACCGATCGGAACAGTTGCAGCGCGAATTCCGACGATTGGTCACCCCCGAAGGTGGCATCGAGATCGACAAGCTGACGGATGCGGCTGCGGAGTGTGTCGACGTAATCGCTGTCGACGTCCACTGACGCCTCAGAGCTGGTGATGGAACCCATATCAACGATGGAAGGTGAGTGTTGGGCGAACTGTGTGTGACCATCTACGTCCGACCCGGGGGACATTGCGCGCCAGGCGGTTCGGAGAGGTGCGTCCAGATCCTGTAGTGCGGCTTCGAAGCGCGCCCGCTGCTCGTCGTCGAGCCTGCGGCGGGTAGTGTCCATGCACTCGGAATACTTCGCACCCAAGGTGATGTCGGCACCTCTGCGTTCCCATTTGCCGACCGCCTCGAGCGAACATCCGATTCGGTCGGCGAACTGAACCTGGGTGTCCCGCAATGCCGTACGCAGCGCGGCGACCTCGAGCCCGGTCCACTTGATGATCGTCATCTCTCGGCGTTCTCCCCTCCGCTGTAGTACCGCCAGGGTACGGGCTCAATACGGGTTCGGTGTGTCCTTCTGACGCAACAACACGGCAATGCTGAAAGCAATCATTACCGCAATCCGCAGAGGCGCACGCTCGACTTTCGCCCCGACAGAACCCGGAGCCGACCGTTATGCCCGTACCCTCAGCCGAAACCAGCGCCCGCGAGCCGGCCAGCGTGGATCCAACCCCGGCCGGTATCGCCCCGGTCGATGACCACCCGCGTCAGGAACTACCGGAACTCCCCACCAGACGCACGCACAACCAATCGATGGCGGCCACCATACGGCTCTGGCACACCCGAAACCGTGACCTGCTCGAGCGCGTCGCCGCCGGCCTCCACCACCTCGATCACCCGGCAGCCTGCAAGAGTACCGACGCCATCCGCGGGCGAGCGCACGCCATCCACTTGATGGCCGACCATGCCCAACACAGCTGCCCCCGATTCCGGCTCGCAGCACAGTACATCGAGGACCACCAGTGACTGCCGGCCTGAGGGCATGCGTCTCGGTCGCGATAGGTCCATACCGAATCGTGGAGGGGCAGGTTGCGTCCGGCAGGGTGGTGTACGAGGCCGGGGTTTTCGACCGGGCATACATGATCACCGTCGGCGAGACGGGCTTCCATCCGATCCCTACATGGGCCTCGACGGCACGTCCGGTAAGAAGTGGATGCAGCGCGGTCTCGGTTACCAGAGCTGCGCTGGAACCAGGACAGTCCAGACTTGCCCCGGCGCGAAGGGGATGGCTGTAGCGGTGGGGGTTGTATAGGTTGTGCCTGCCTGTGGGGAGGGCCGGGACCACGCGGCCGGGAACGCTTGACCGTCGCGAAGTACGAGTGCGCGACCGCTACCGGTCGTCTGGGCCACAGGCGAGACGCTGCCCGCGATATCGCTGACGGCCGAGTCGTGCACCTGCACACTCTGCAGCACGACCGTACTTGCCATGAGCTGTCCGATATCGGCCTCGGTGTAGGCGGCACCGTCCATGGACACCAGCCATCGGTGGTGGCTGGGTGACCAGTCGAAACCGATCACAGTGTCCGGATACCGCGCTTCCTGATGTTGCGTGGGCCGGCCACCGGCAGGCGTAGGGCCGAAGGGCAGTTGCGAAGCCGGCGGCCATCCGCCGCCTACGGGCAACTGATCCGAGCGGACGAACAGGTTGTGCGGAGCGGCGCGACTGTAGTCGCGGTAGTACGCCGCAGGTTGCCGATCGGCCGAGGCGTTCTGCAGCGAGGCGCGATCGACGGCGGCAACCAGCTCGGGTGCGGCACCAGAGGAGGCCAACGTCGGGTTGCCGAACTGGTCCAACAGCGTCAGATCCGTTTCCCGCGCGCTTCGGACAGGTCCGATCACCGGGGGTTTGTCGGTCGAGAACACCGCGGCCAACCGGCTCAAACCACCCTCGACCGGCTCGACGTAGACCACATCGGCGGCTGCGAGACCTATCGGTGGCCGTGCCTGCGGACTGTTGTCTATCTTCGCGACCAGCACGGGCACCCCTACCCGTGAGAATGTGTCCGGGCCGGGAGCAGCGCGCTCGGGCCGGGTGCCGCTACTGCATGCGAACACAGCGCACATTCCCAGAGTCGTCAGGAACGCGGCAATCCACACCCACCATCGCTGTTGCATAGGGGCAACCTCTGACGCAGCCGATTCTACGCCGCGCTGGACCAGGGCAGGAGTGGTCGAGCCGACCGCTGGACGCTGGAACTGCGCGCCCGGCGAGCATGGCCGCGAACTGCTGCTCCAGCCGACGGGCCCGGTCGAGAACTGGTTCTGGCGGCAGGAGCACGGCGAGCTCAACGTCCTCGCCGGCGTCCTCGGCACCCGCCGCGACCCCGATCTACGCCTCGTCGGCGAGGAACTGTTGCAGTTGAATACTGTCCGGGATACCTGCATTTCCGAATACTGCGCATTTCCGCGCCGCGGACCATGAAGCGATATCCAGCGCCGCGGCCGTACCGGCACCAGCCGCTACAGTCCATGCGAAGGCTCCGTGGAAGGTATCGCCCGCCCCGCAGGAGTCCTTGGTTTCCACCGGATGGCCGCGGTACCTGTGCCGGCCGGTCTCGTCCAGGAAAATTCCACCCTGCTGCCCCTGGGTTGCCACCAGAACGCGCGGCCTGAAGTCGTCGAACGCTTGCTCCATCGCGTGTTCCAGCGAAACCCCCGGGGTCCGTTTCCCGAAGAACTTCTGCGGCGAGACGATGTAGTCGATTCCGCGCAGGTACTCCTCGCTCGACTCCTTGTATCCGCCGGTGTCGATGACGATCGGTACGTTGCGCTCTCGGCACGAGGCGATGGCTGCCATGCTCAACACCGGGTCGGTGCAGTCGAGCAGCGCGACGTCGGCACCGTCGAACAGCGACGGCAGTTCCGTGAGGAACTCCTCGTCGGCATAGGGCTGCGGCAGCCATATCGTCGAACGGGTGCCCCGGTCCGCGGTGACGATCACCGCCGAATGCTGACTCACCTGTTTCCGTTCGAACAGTTTCGCCTCGAGCGGCTCCTTGCCCAGTTCGGTTCGCAGCACCTCGGCGTGCACGCCGGTACCGCACAGCAGGTACAGCTTCACGCCGCCGTTCCCGAGCCGTGCGGCCGCGATCGCACCCCGCCCCGCCGGACCGCCGACGACGACATCGTGCTGCCGCACCGGATTCTCGCTGTCCTCGACCGGATGGCTGTCCAGCACATAGAGGTAATCGATGGTCGCCATACCGGCGACCGCCACCGCAGGGGATGTTTTCAAGAGAACCTGCCGACTATCCATTCACTTCCCGCTTCAGCCGAGACCGGATGGTGGACATCGTCGAGTTCCGCCTCCTCCGCGATGCGCCGCGTGGTGACGATAACCGTTCTGGTGTTGCGTCGGAGCAGAGTCGCCGGCACACCCGCTGTCTCCGGGAACTTCACCATCTGGCGAATGATCCGAGCCTTGCTGGGATCGAACCCGAGCACCATCAGGCCCGCGCATTCGATGGCGGCGGCCAAGCCGATGGTGAGCACGGACCGTGACGGCTGGTTCGGGTCGATGTAGCGGCGGCCGTGTTCGGTGAGCTCCACGATCCGGCATCCGTCGCCGGCGATCTCATCGACATCGCTGTAGGTGCCGACCTCGTAACCGAGCACCTCCCCGTCGGGCGATATCGAAATACCGTGAACACCGGGGGGATACAGCCTGAGCGTCCGCTGCGTCGACTGCATGGGATCGGCGTCCGCGCCGATCTGCCCCGACAGCAGGTGCAATTGATGCGGCTCCGGCCCCAGTCCCCGCTCGGTGAGCGGCTCGATCAGGGCCTCCAGCACATGACGGGTACGCGACGAAAGGTGCCGGTTGTGGACACCGAAGGTTTCGGTGTCGGACAGTATTCGCGCGGACCCGAAGGGCCGCGGCCCGTACTCGTCCGCAACCCGCAGCATCGCCCCGAAAAGCTGTGTCGCGGCACGACCCGTCGGCAGGACCACGCTCCGGTGTGGCGCAGCCTGCGCGGATCGAAAATACGTGTGCGCAGCCGCTTCTGCCGCCATCTCTTCACTCTCGAAGGCCACGACACCGGCAGGCCAGCCGGATACAACTTGCCTCGCCACCGGTGGCCCCTGAGCCGGGCCCAGCCCCTGGCCGTCGACGGCGGGATTCTTCAGGTCGTTGACCAAATTGTCGAGCGTACTGTCCCGCTGATCCAGCCAGTCCACCCATTGAGTCGGCGAGAGGTAATAGCCCAGCCCTTCCGGTTCGACCTGTTCCAACCGCACCCAGTAGATGGGGATCCGAGCGCGATCCGCGAGCGCCACCTCACGTTTGACGTGCACACTCGCGTCGGCCGAAGCGCAGAACAACAGCACCAGCGCCGAAGCCTGCTTGATCGCTGCGGAGATCGCCTCGTCCCACTTCGACCCCGGCGGAATATCCCGCGGCGCCCACCAGGTCGAGATCCCCCGCCGCTGAAAATACCGGGCGATATGTTCGACCACCGGACGCTTACTGCTGTGGTAGCTGATGAATACCGCCATCAGACCCTCCCCTGCTGTGCGTAGAACGCCATCTCGCCGACCCACCACGACATTCGGCGAACACCTCCGCACGCACGTCGGGCCCGAACCGGATAACGCCTGATGTCAACTGGCTCCTGAGTTTATCGTCATCTCTCCCCTACTCGACGTGGGAAGCCCGCCACAGCGCATGCTCGCGGTTGATCACTTCCTCCGCATCGGATACCGCAGCACCCCAGTCGCTTTCGCCGGAGTTGCGGATGGTTTCCGCGATCAGGGCCAGCTCATTCGACGTGGTCGCATAGGCTGCGGAGACCCGATCGTCCTGCCGGGCAGAAGTCCATGCCGCGATCCCGGCGATGGATGCGGCGACCACACCGGCCAGGTCGAAATTGATGGCATTGAACGCCTTCGCCAGCGCTGCGGCTATACCCGCGATCTCCAGCATCAGAGCAATCGCGCGGAGACGTCGTCCGCGACGACGGTGTTGTTTCGATTTGGCGGCATACCAACGTTGCTGGTCCTGGATCCGGTGTTCCAGGTATGCCTGCCTGTGTTCGGCGAACATGCAACCGCGTAGTTCGCGCATACGATCGGTAATCGTGGCCACTGTGGTGGGTTCGAGCTGAACCTCCGGAAAGCTGTGCTGTAGTCGCCAAGTCCGGTCGATGAGCCGAGTATCGGCCTCTTGCTCTGTCAGCGTGTGGTCGAACGGATCGCCGCCGACCGCGTACTTCCAGGCCAGGGTCTTCGCCGATTCGGCCAACGCGCGACCTTCGTGCCATGTCCGGTTGGGGCGCGAGCTGAGCAGCCCGATATCCAAGGTCAGGATGCATACGAATGCGAGTGCTGTACCGAGCGCAGCAAGGTCGGTGGCTTGTGTCCCCACCCGAAAACTCAGCGCAGCGCATACAGCGGCGACGATTGCGAGTATCAGTCGAAGACCGTAGCTGCGCAGGTACGAGCGCTGTCCCCCTACTGCCGCTTCATCGGCGGCTTGGAACAGACCGGGCAGGTCTTCATTCCGGAGCATCGCATCGACCGAATTCGACGGCGATCATGATGTCACCGTAGCAGGGTGGCCGGAACACAGCTTGTGATTCGAGATTGCCGAAACCCATTGCCGAATGGATCATTTCAGGCCCGGCGCGCCCCTGCCGGCCACACGATATCCACTGGGATGCCGCGATCGCGAGCGGAATTCACCGTATCGGCTGTACTACCGGGCCCACCCACACCGCCATCCCACACCGCGAGAAGCCGTTCGATGTCGCCGAGAACGGCGTCATTGGCCGCCCGGTAGGCGTCCGCCGCAGGCTCCTCATACGACATCACCCGCACCGTCTCCGCCTGGGCGAGCAGCTCGTCGAAGACATCGAGCGCCTCGGCCGGGACACTACGATCGCGGTATTTGCGGGCCGGAAGAACCACCTCGAGCCGGCCCCCCGCTGCCAGGACGGCCGCAGCGAATATCGTGTCCGCACCAGGCGCGAGACAACTGACCCCCACAAGGCCGGTGCCGTACCTCCGTAACCGGGTCGAGAGCTCGCGCCTGATGAGATCGACCGTGTCTGCCGTGAGGTGGATATGCCCGGTCACGCCGAGTCGAGTCATGATCGGCTCGGGTCCATCTGCGGCAAGATCTTCGTCCCGAGGCGAGTGCGAATCTCCTGGCTTTGCGCATCGTCCGCAGCCACCAGCGGCGGCCGGACCACTACCGGAAAGCCCGGGACCCGCTCGGCAAGGGCGGCTTTCACGAACGCCGTGTCCGTGAGACCGGATCGGCGGCGCAGAGCACGGCATTCGTCGAACACCTTCTGCCACCGGATTGCCTCGTCGTGGTCGCCGGCACGGAGGGCTTGTGCGATCCGGACCGGCAACTCGGGCACCGGGCTACCGCCTCCCGAGACGATCCCGAGTGCGCCGTGCTCGGCGATGTGCGCGGCAGCACCATCGGATCCGATGAACACCGAGACTCCGGTATCGGCATAGTTCCGGGTGACTCCGCGATCGGTCCCCGAGTCCTTGACCCCGGCAAGCATCGGATATTCCGCCGCGAGGCTGCCGATGAGCGCGGGCGGAATCAGCGCTTGGGTATGGCGAGGGAAGTTGTACACCAGTAGCGGCAGCTTCGTCCGGCCGAGCAGGAGGCCGAAGTATTCGCGGAGACCGGCTTCGGGCGGTTCGGCAAAGTAATAGGGAGGGATGGCCGCCACCGCGCCGGCATGGTCGTGCGCGTGGTCGAGCAATTCGATCGCATCGCCGATAGCAGAAGCGCCGATATGGGCGACGACCTGACCGGACCAGTGGGACCGGGTGAATTCGAGAACTGCTTTCCGCTCGGCAACCGTGAGCGCGGGAAACTCCCCCGTGGTGCCGTTGACCAGTACCGTCCGCACTCCAGACTCGTGCAGAAATCCCAGATAGTCGCCGAGTACCCCCGTGTCGACGCGATGATCACGCGTGAAGGGCGTGACGGTGGCGAGTATCGGGTTCAGCCCGACAGCTCCAGCCCACCGTGGAACACGCTCCCCTTCCGTTCCAACGGCCATCGGCGACACTCCTCCACATCGACAGTGCGGTCGACCAGCCGCGCGAACTCGTCCCGGATCCGCACCACCTGCGGGCTGTCCCAGGCGAGCTGCCGTCCGAGTACCCGCCGCAGCGAGGTCAGGATCCGGTTGGCCGGGCCGGCCATCGCGGTCAACGCTACCTCTGCCCGTTCGTATGCCGCGTCCGCAGCCGCTGAGTCCCCGGTGGCAGCGTGGAGGTCGCCGATGGCGATCTGTGTATTCGCGAGGCCGAGCCGGTCATCGATCTGCCGGTACAGGCCGTCGGCTTGGTCGATCCGGTCGCGTGCCGTCTCGAGTTCGCCGTCGTGGAGGTGCGTTTTCGCGATACCCAACAGGGCATTCGCCCGGCCCTGCAGATCACCGATTCGCGTGGCGATCGACAGGGCCTGGTCGTAGTCGACGCGCGCTCCGGCCGGATCCGCCATGGCCAGCCTGGTTTCACCGAGGCTGTGTGCTGTGTCGACCATTCCGACCGTCCCGTCGGGAATCGCCCGGAACATATCCTGCGCCTGCTCGTAATGCTAGAGAGCCGCCACGAAGTCGCCGGTCATACATTCCACATCGCCAACGCATTCGTAGGCATCCGCGAGACCGAGTTGGTCGTCGAAGGTCCGATACAGACCCAGTGCGGTTGTGTAGTTCTCCTGAGCGGCGGGATAACGCCCGAGCAGTCGCTGCACATCACCGAGCCGCAGCCGGCATACGGCTTCCCGATCCGTCCAACCCAGCTCTGTCCAGGTCGTCAGTGCCGTCTCGTAACACGCGGCGGCCTCCTGCAAACGCGCCCCCGCACGCAGGACATGCCCGCTCTCTTCCTGAAGATTGCCCGCCGTCTCACTGTTCACCGGCACCCGTGCCAATGCCTTCTGCAGATGGTCGACCCCCTCACCGATTCGACCTGTGGCGCGGAATGCGAGTGCAGCGGCCACCGTGAGTTCGACGGCAGCTCCTGTGGTCGCCGGATCGCCGAGACCGCGATCCACCAACGCACCTACATTCGCCAGCATGTCCTGAAGCGAATCCCATTCGGCCCCCGCATCGAGCCGGTACGCCGACCCGGTGAGGTGCCGAAGCTTATCGATATGGACAGCGATCGCCGTGCGCACGAGCGGGCTCAGTGCTTCCGTGCCGGCACGAACTCACGGATCGGCACCAGCATTCTCAACTGCGTTCCCATCCGTTCCACCAAGGATTTCCGAACCACTTCGGCCGTAGCGGTAAGCGAACGGTCACCCAGTATGACGTCGATCAAGTCACTCGAGGCTCCGGCCGGCAGCATCGACAGCACGCGCAACAGCCGCTGCGCCGCGTCACCGACCGCGTCCACGGAGACTGCCACCGAGACGTAGATACTCGCGTCGCGACCCGCCCCCTCGAAGCTCGGAAGTGTGGACAGCATCTCCCGCGACCGCTCCCAGGACCGCAGAAACGCACTGGCCGGTATCTCGACCAGCCAGGCTGCAGAAATCACCAGAGCCCACGGCGGAGATCTCCGGAGCCGTCACCGACACCGTCTCGGGCAGCACACCCTGCTCGGCATCGCGGAGGGCGGCTTCGCCGACATCGAGACAGGCGAGGGTTCCGGTGGTGGTGACCAGGTACAGCTTGTCGTCGTGGTACTGCATGCAAGAGGCTGAGCCGCAGCCGGTGGCCCATTTCCACGCACCGCATCGCGACATGTCCCAGCAGTACACCGAGGAGCAGTCGTCCCCGGCGAAGACTCGGCCGTCGGGGGAGGTGGCGCAGGACTGTACCGGCGCATCGCACAGGTAGCCGATCCCCGCCCATTCGTTCTTGCCGACCACCTCGACACAGTTGTCATCGGTGCCGGCGTAGAACGCGTCCCAGTCCTGGCAGGCGGACAGGACCGCGCCATCGGTGTCCTCGTGACACACGCGGTATCCGGCTTCCAAGTCATATCCGGTGACACCGGCGGAATGCCCGTGGTAGACGGCGTGCGAGTCGATCTGGATCACCCCGCCCTCGTCGCCGGGAGTACTCCACAGCAATTCCCCGTTCCAATCGATCGCGGTGATGCCACCTTTCCGGTCGGTGACACAGAGCCGGCCTTCATGGATGTCGAGCGAGCAGATGTCGATTTCGGCCGGTATTTCGTAGGCGACTCTCGGCACCGTGCCGGACAGGTCGTAGACGTGGTTGTCGGCGCACGCGGCGTAGATCCAGAAGCCATCGGCCACAATGTGTTCGACCGCGCTCGGTAGTCGGAATCGGCCGGTGACCACGCCCTCCGGCGTCAAGGTGAACACGTCACCGCTCTCGGTGCCCACCCAGCAGCCCCGTTCGTCCACGACGACACCGGAAGCGGCGGCGCCGGAACGAAAACTCCACAGCACCGGCGCGGACTTCACATTCTCGGACTGTTCGAAACCGATGTTGTTCCCGATTGCCATAGTTCGCCTCGTCGCTTTGTCGGATCAGGACGCGACAAGTTAGCAAGGGGCACCGACATTCGGAGAAAGAGCCTGCCGGTCCTGGGAATCCGGCGCCGGCGCTCCCTCCGGATCGTACGAGACGTTCCTCGAACACCGTCGTGCAGCGCTCGGTATCACCGGCCGGGGTCGGTCCTCGAAGCCACATGAGCAGGGTGGCCAATCTGTTTCAGAAGCCGGTCACCTGGCCGGCTGCCCGTCAGAGGCCGGGATGTGCAGCCGGCAAGACCCGGTGACGTGCTTCGTCCGGGCTCCGAAGTCCGATGCGGCGCTTGGCTGCGATCGGTCCGGACTGCTCGGCGCTGGTGGCGCCCGGAGTCTGGCCGGTGTCGATCAGTTCTTGTTTGCGCCGGACATAGATCGTCTGGTCGCTGATGCCCAGGTCCGCGGCTACCTGCGCGACCGGGCGGCCGGCAGCGACCAGGTCCAGGATCTTGCGACGGAACTCTTCGGGGTAACGCCTTGGCACGAACAAGTCTCCTTCGATGACTTCGTGACCAAGAGTCAAGCAAACCGACTCCGTAGAACCGGGGGCACATCACGTCGGTAATCGCCATCGCGGGAGCGATGGTAGTCGGTTCGGGCGCTCGGTGACCGAATCGCAGCCTCAGATGTGTTCGTGGCCAGAGTTGCGTTCGTGGTCGATTTCGTAGTCGCGTTCGCGGTCGCGCTGATAGTCGGTTTTGGCGCCCACGTTCCACGAGATCGGGTGTGCGCCGGGGCCGCAGTCCTCGCTGAACTGGATCGTCGATTCTGGGCGCATCCGTACCTCCTGGACCAGCGGGCGGAGGTTGCTGCACGTTACTATTACTCCGACGGTTGCCGGGCCCACATCAGTATTCGTGCATTCGATATCGAGCCGGCTGTCGACCGGAACCGATGAGCAGAACGCGTCACCGGGCGGCAGCGCCCGAGCAGGCCCCGCGCCGACGGTCGTCGATACCGCCACGGCCGCGAGACCGGATATCACCGCGCCCACGATCGATAGCCGCCGGGCACTTCTCTCGAGGATGAACACCGAGTTCCTCTCTTTCGCTGCACTGCAGCACAATTCCCGAAATCTTATGCATATCAGAGCCGAATTCTCAGCGGAAGCAATTCCCGACGGTAGTCATTGTCTGCTGTCGGCACGCGGACGAGCGTTGTAGCCGACCGAGCTTCGCAGGCTCGAGCAGGGATACAGTGATGCGCCACCTGTGGAGCTGCTCGTGCCCACATTGCCTGCCTTCGCCGCCGGGAATCCGGCCCACTTTCCATGACGAAGCCGCGCCAGGGGACCACGGCGTCATCATTGCGCGGACGTCAGAAGCCTTGTTTCGCTCTGCCGCTCTGCCGCTCCGCCCCGAGTCATCCGGGGGCCCAGAGCCCCACTGCTGGGCCAACTTTGCCGGCACAGGACATCTGATACCGTGACTCCTCGGCAGATCGGCCTCCCGTGCCCACCGGCTAGGTCAGCGCTCGAACCCACGGGGCTCGAACCCACGGGCGTCCGGAATCGCGATCGCCCGGCCGGGATCGGGAAGACCACCACCACGTCCCCTGCCCAGGCCACCCAGCTGCCTGTCATGGGGCTCAGGCAGCATTCGACAGATCAGTAGCGCTCAGCAACCCAGCCGGTGCCGGATGTAATCCGGATGGGCCGCACCGACCTCGATGCGGTTCTCGTCGAGTCCGTTGACGATCCGTAGACGGTCGCCGGCGAAGGCGAACTCCACCGCCACTGTTCCCGCTGCCAGGTCACGGCCTGCCGGCCGCCACTCGAGCAGCGCGACCTCTCGCAGTTCCTGGCCGACGAACGGTTCGAGGCGTTCATCGCTGTGCGACCACTCGGGCGTGAGCTCGAACCACTCCCACCCGATGATGGTCACAGCGGTGTCGATCGTATCCCAGCCGATCGAGAGTTCGTCGAGTTTCCCGTGGCAGATCTCCACCTGGACGCCGTCGAAGCCCAGCACCACCGGGCAGTCGGCGAACCATTCTCCGTCCTCGACGAAGCGCACCAGAGCGAACCCCGTCAACCGCCTACCCACGAGCATCACCAGACGTGATCCGTGCGCCTGTCGAACCGCCTCGACTCCGACCAAGAAGGACGGATCGAAACCAGAGATACCCATGTCCACAGCAACCGAGTCTCCCGGCCTGCGAACCAACCGGCCGGCGCATACTCGAAACAACCGAACCTCGGCGGCAAAGGACGAGCTAGCCCACGTCGAGTACTGCCTTACCGGCGACCTTGCGGGTGAGTAGCGCTTCGGCGGCGTCGCCGGCGCGTTCCCAGCCGCTGCGCCAACCCACCTGAGGGTCGAGCCGACCTGCGGCTACGAGCGAAGCCAGGTAGGCCAGGTCCGGGCCGAAACCGGGACCGACCGTGAACGCCTCGATACGAGCGCCCGGATTGGTCAGTCGGGCCTGCTCGAAATCGATCGTGGAAGGTTCCAGCGATGCTTTGCCGACGCTGACGGCGAGGCCGTCCGGGGCAAGCAGCGTGAACGCGTCGGCCAACAGTTGTCCGCCCACATTGTCGATCACCGCGGACACAGGCTCCCGCACCTCGGCCAGGCCACCGGAGACCACCTCGGCCGCACCCAGCTCCACCAGCCCGATGCCGCGCTCCGGCCGACCGACAACGGCAACCACATGTGCGCCTGCCTGCGCGGCGAGCTGGACGGCGAACCGGCCGACCCCACCGGATGCCCCGGTGATCAGTACACGCTGTCCGAGGATCGAACCCAGTCGACGCAATGCGCGCAACGCGGTCACTCCGGCCACAGGCAGCGCTGCCGCCGCACCGAGGTCGAGGCCCTCCGGCAACACGGCAAGCTCACCGGTATCGACAGCCCGCAACTCGGCCCACCCGCCATTCCAGCCGAAGGTCACCACCCGTGTCCCGGCCGCTGGACCGCTCCCATCCGCCGCTGCGGCCATGACGACCCCAGAGGCGTCCCAGCCGGCCACCCCGCCGGGCGCGTAGTTCTTGCTCAGATACGTAACCTCACCGAAGTTGAGTGAAGTCGCCGCGACCTGCACCAACGCCTGCCCAGGACCAGGTACTGGATCCGGCGCTTCGCCCAACCGGAGACCATGCCTGGCGGTCGGGTCGTAAACCAAAGCTCTCATGATCCCGATAACCCGGGGCATGGAGCCTGAATTCCGCCCGCCGAAGCCCACATTCCCGGAGAGCGCCCGCCGGCGCACCGGTGAGTTCCCTGAGCTGGAACGAAATCCAAGGCGCCGAACTTGTCGGCCTCTTTGCCGCCACTGTGAAACACGTCCTGATGAGTACAGCTAGACCAGGACGTTGTTCGCCCGCCCGATCCGGGCTGCGACGGTAGCGAGCGCGACCACCGCGGCGGCAGCGACCGCGACACTTCCCACCACCGCCGATTCCGGCGCGTCGGCGAGACGGGCGACCCCGATCCACACCAGTCCCCAGATCATGGCGAGAGCGAACGCGGCCCGCCCGCCGCTGATGAACGCCAATCCCGCCCCGACAACGGCAGCGATCACCAGCACCACCACCGCCCACGGCTCCGCGCCGAGACCGAGGTCGTCGACGCCCCCGGCTTTCAGCGCCGCGGCGATATTCGCCACCGTCGCGACGAAGACCCACCCGAAATAAAGCCCCATCACGCCGTCGAGCAGCACGGCTTCGACCCAGTCCGCGGGACGCGAGCGCAGGCAGCGGGCGAAGATCACCGCCAGCGTCGCGAGCAGTGCGAGGATCACCACGGCACTGACGTAGACCCAGCCGAGTTGCACTGTGGCGATCCACAGCGCGTTCAGCAGCAGCGACAGGGCGATCGGCCACCACACGTCCCGTACCCGCGGGTTCCCGCGTTGCGCCGGGAGAAGCTGCCAGACCGCGAGCGCGAGGAAACCGATGTACAGCAGCGACCAGATGGCGAAGGCCGGCCCGCCGGGCGCGACGAAGGTGGCGTCGGCCGCGAGCGCCCCGTCGGCGGCCTCGGCGATCGGTGTACCGCCCAGCGCGCCCGAACCGATCACGGCGGCGATCGCCGCTATCACGGCAGCCACCGCGAGCAGTACCTGCCTGGAGATATCGGAGGACCGGTCGGTCATGTAGCGCGTATGCCCGCTCGCGGGGTATTCAACCACCCGCTCGGTCGATGGCCCGTTCGGAATCCGGAACCGTCTCCGCCTCCGAGCCGCCTCCGTGGGGCGAGTCGACGTCCTTACCGGTGAATCGCTCGATCCGGGCCGGCACGACCGGTCCGTCACCTCTTTACTTCCTCCTGGGATGCCGCGACCTGGGCGCCGACCTGAGCCGGCCCAGCAGATCGCGGTCGGGACCCTGCGGTCGAGTATCGCCTGGCAGGGAGATTGGGCCGGGTCGGCGAAGCAGCCGAAGCGCTACTCGGGCGCTGATGGCGGTGCCGGCGCACCATCAGCTCGTCGGTGTGCTCGACCAGCACATCGACGCCGTTCGCAACGTCGCCTGGTCGCCGGACGGCCGATTGATCGCGACAGCCTCACGAGACGGCACCGCACGCCTGTGGTCGGCGGATTCACTCACGACAGTGCGCTCGAACGCTCGAGGGGCATCGGACATGGTCACGAGGGTGGCCTGCTCACCCGATTCGGCGAAGGTGGCGACGGTGGCCCGCGACCGTACTCTCATGACCATGTTCCGGGGAAGCGTGCACATCTACGGCACAATGGACGACGCGGTCCGACTCGTCTCGATCTACGCAAAGCGAATGGCGCTCGAAGTCGGGGACGAGCCCACGTGCTTCTCCATAAAAGAAGACTGGTTCGATTCTTTCAAGCTCGTGGAGCAGTGGCTGCAATACAACGAGGAACTCACTTCGGATGATCTGCCCGAGCAACGGAAGGTTCTGGAGATCAGCTGCATATCCGAGGTGCCGAAAGAGTCGGAGCCGGATCGATTCATCGAGAATACTATCGATGCGGTGTTGGCCGAATTCTATCGTGGCGGCGGGAATCCAGAAATGGGCGATCCGGCCTCCATTCCCTGGGGCAGTTCTTCGGAGGAGCTCGACGAGGAAGAGACCGAGCGTTTCCTGAAGCGATTTCCCGCCGCGGCCGATCCGGCACCCCACACGTCCAGCTGAGCGGGCCGACCGCAATGGAACTGTGCGTGGTCACCGGATGGCTCGCACCTGGTCATCGGCGGGCACCGGCAGGCGGCGCTCCGGCACAACCTCCGCGCCGACTGCCCTGTGATCCGTCCGGGACCTCGACGACGCCCATGAGGCACCCGTCGACGCCCATCTCGAGCGCGCCCGTTGGGTGCCCGCGTGGAGTGGCGGTCAGCGGGTGAACGCCTTCCGGAGGGCTGTCGCCGCCTCGGCTCGCGCTTTCGCGCTCTCGTCGAAGGTGTGCCGGACGAATTCGTGGATCATGCCGGGGTAGCGGCTGACGGTGACCGTGACGCCGGCCGCTTCCAGCCGCCGGCCGTACTGTTCGCCCTCGTCCCGCAGGGCGTCGTACTGAGCGGTGATGATGAGTGTCGGTGGGAGCCCCGCCAAGTCGGGGGCGAGCAGGGGTGAGACTCGGGGATCGAGCTTCTCCTCTTCGGTGGTCAGGTAGTTGTCCATGAACCAGTGCTGGGTGGCCCTGCTGATATTGCCGTACTTACCCGCGTACTCGCGGATGGAGTAATTCGTTCTCCGGAAATCGAGGTCGGGATAGATCAGCAGTTGGAAGACCAGGGCAGGCCCGCCGTGATCCCGTGCCGTCCGCGCGACAACCGCCGCCAGGTTGCCTCCGGCACTGTCGCCACCGACAGCGATCCGAGCGGGATCCCCGCCGATGCCGGCCGCGTTATCGGCAACCCACCGCGTCGCGGCGAAGCAGGCATCGGGTGCTGCCGGAAACTTGTGTTCCGGTGCCCTCGGGTAGTCGACGGAAACCACGATCGACTCGGCCCCGTTCGCGATACTTCGGCACAGACCATCGTGGGTGTCCAGATCGCCGAGCATGAACCCGCCACCGTGGAAGAACACCAACAGCGGGAAGGGGCCCTCACCCGCCGGAGTGTAGATCCGGATTCGAATATCCCCCTCCGCCCGCGGGATCGTGCGGTCTTCGACGTCGGCAATGGCTTCGGGTTCGCCCAGGAGAGCGACCCCCCTGCGCACCCCTTCGCGTGCCTGCTCGACGGGGAACGTGTGCAGCTCACCGAAATCGAATTGGGCGAGTCGATCCAAATACGCCTCGACCTGCGGATGCAACGAGATCCGGTCTTCTGTTTCTTCGGTCATGCGCCTATCGTGCAACTTGAAGCGCAGTTCAAGTCAAGGAGTGATCGGGCATGACGTCATTGGATATCGCCGAAGTCGCCGAGCAGGCCGGGCTGACCCCGTCCGCGTTGCGGTTCTACGAGAAACGGGGCCTCATAGAACCCAACGGTCGCAACGGTTTACGCCGTACCTATCACCCGGATGTGCTCGCACGACTGGCTCTGGTGACCTGCGCCCGCTCGGCCGGATTCACCATCGCGCAGATCGCCGGGTTCCTGACGGCCACCCCCCAGGACGCCGAACTCCGCACCCACCTGGTCGACAGAGCCAAGCAACTGGACGAGGACATCGCCCGCCTGACCAGAATGCGGGACGGCCTGCGCCACACCGCGACCTGCACCCATAAACCGCTGGTCGACTGCCCCGAATTCCAACGCATTCTCGCCGGTCCGGAAGCCGAGACAGCGCACACCTCCGCATAGCCGAACTTTCGCGAACGATCCGGCGGTGGTGCCTCACCGGCCTTCCACCGAAGGCGCACCGACGCCGGGTTACTCGGAGGTCGTCTCATGCGCGGCAGCTCCCGTGGTACCCAGCCGCAACGACACCACATCGAGAACGAGCTCGCCGCACTGCCAGGACCGGCCATACGATCTCTGCTAGCTTCGTAGCCGTGGTCGATTCAGGGGGACATCCGAACCCAACCGGTGACATTGTCGTTGTGCCCGAAGAGGTCCGGGCCGTCGGACAGTTCATCGCCGATATCGCCCGGAATCTGCGATCGGGTCTGGATTCGGCGAGCGCGGACGTCGACGCCCTACTCGCCGACGGATGGCGCGGAGACGCCTCCGACGAATTCGGCGGCGGCTGGACCGAACTCCGCAACGGAGGCATCAAGATCCTGCAGGCACTCGACGGGATGGCCGCCCAACTCGGGCTCCAGGCCGGCAGCTACGAAACCACCGACGACGCCACCTCTCAGCAATTCCCGAGCCTGAATCTGTGAACAATCCCGAATTCACCGTCAACCTCGAACGGCTCGACGATATCGTGACCCGCCTGGCCGGCCTGGCCGGATATCTCACCGAGCAACTCGACCTCATCGACGACAAGGTCGCCGGCCTCGACGGCGCCTGGGAAACCCTGGCCGCGAACGCCTACCGCGACGCCCATCGACTGTGGTCGACCGGCGCACGCGAATTCGCCACCGGTCTGGCCGATATCAGCGACGCCGCCCGCACAGCGCACAACCGCTACACCACGGCGGCCGAGGTCAACAGAAAGATGCTGCAGGGTGGGTGATCCCGCGACCTGGGTCATCGACTCGGGCATGTACTTCGCCGCCGCCGACAAATGTCACCTGCCGGCCGGAGATATCTGCCTGGCGTTGGGGCCGCTGCACAGCACCCTGGTACACGAATGCGGTGGCATGGCCGGCGACCACGAGAAATCCGCGGCCTGGACCACCGTCTACGACCGCCACGCCGCCGATATCGTCACCCTCGCCGCGACCCTGGCCAATGCCCTGCAACGGTTCGGCGACGTGCTGACCGCCAACGGATACAACTGGTGGCATTCCAACCGCGCCAAAGCCAGCGGACCCGAACCCGACCGGCCCACCGCCTCCGAACCGCTCTACGACTCCGGGATGGCACTGCCCACCACCGCCAAAGGCGACAACGGCCCAGGTCTCGACGAGGGCGCGATCACCGGACTACTCGAACGGGTCGGCAGAATCCCCAACGGCGACGTCACCAAACTCGGCAAAGCCGAAGACGCCTGGCAGGCCTTTGCAGAACACGCCACCATCACCGGGGCGGCAGACCGGATCAAAGGCATCAACGCCGTGTTCACCGGCAGCGGCGACCCCAACATCACCGAAATCGAAACCAAGCTCACCACATTGACCCAGGCCGCCGAAATACTGGCCCAGGCAGCCAAAGCCCTGACCACCCCGGTAGCCGAGCACCGCGATGCGCTCCAGGAGATGCGCGACAAGGTCCAAGCCGATATCGCTGCCGCGGAGAATGAACTCATCGCCGCCATTGTCATCACCGCCGGCATCGTCGCGATCACCGCCGCCCTCAGCGCCGGACTCGCCGCCCCCGCAGTAGCCGGCGGCGGCGCCGCGGTCACCGTCGAAATCGTCGCCGGCGCGGCCACCATCATCAAGAACACCATCACCGTCAGCCGGCTACTGGTGATCTTCGGCTCGGTGGTCGCAGCCGGAACCGCCTCCGGTGCTTTCACCGCGATCCCCGACCTCACCACCAACGGCATCAACACCGCCTTGGCCTCCATCGCCGCACTGAGCGTCCGCATAGCCACCGACGGGGAAGAAGGACCGAACGGTGGTCCAGATCAGTCCCGAGCCGGCGGTGATCCCGCAGAATTGGGTCGAGCCGTGGGCGAAGCTGCCGCGCAGATTCCGAAGGGGTCCGGCCAGGGACAGCATATTGCTACTGAAGTTACCAAACTCGGACTCGGCCAACAGGAAGCCGCAACAGCCGCTGAGGCGGCAGCAGAACGAGCGTTCGGAGAAACCGCAGGGGTAGCAAGCCTACCCAACGGAAATCTTGTCGTTCTTCCCACGCAGCCGCAGGTAATGGCGTGGATCGAAGTGACCCCTGACGGTGAAGTAGTCTTCAAACGTGGAACTATTGGTGGTCCCGGTTCCGATCTCGACGTAACCACCACGGGTCCGCGCTGATCTCTGCCTCGGGAAGGAATCCATGACATCGGACAATCTAGGTGTAACCGAATTTCAACTTTACCTGTTGAAGACGATGCAGCCTATCCAATCCCTCCTTGATCCTGCCCTGGCCGCTCTGAATTGTGGTAAGGATCAGATGCTCGCCGACGCGGAGGCCGTATCGAAGTCGATCATGCCGGGCAAAGGAGGTTCGGCGCACGCTCTCAAAACGATACTGAATGACGCTCTCATAGAGCATTCCCACGGGACGGAATCCGATGTTTTTCTGTACCGCCTCCCCCTATGGAAAGAACTCACATTCAGGCTGGAGCTGGATGACCTACCCTTCATGAAGAGAGTGGAGTTCGTTCGCTATACAGACTTCAAAGAGGAGATAGCGCCCTGGAAACTTCTCGAGCTCGATGTAAAAGAAATGTTCGATGAAGTTCGCGAGGTCGACTCCTGGGGCACATACAATAGCTACACCGCTCGAGACCCCAGGATGGGCGACCAGATTTTTTTGAGGTTCTCCTGGGGGCTTCTTCAGGAAGTAACAAGGTAGCTATTCACTCGAGGTGAGGGCCTGCTCGCCAGTAGAACTCGTGGTGTACGGGTAGAAGGGCACGGATGGCAGCAGTCCTCACAGCCGATCACCTGTGACCCGTTCCGCGGTCGGCTAGCATCCGAAGGGGTGCCCGACCGGCGAACGAATGGGGTCAGCGGGCGAGGTATCCGCCCGACCCGCCGAGTCGGCCGACAAGGGAGGAGCATGTGGGGGTCCTACTGCCGACCCTGCAGGCCGATCGCCTGCGCGAAGGACTGACCGACTACCTCACCACCACCTTCGCGCTCACCGACCCGGACACCCAGGCCGCGCTGACCGATTTCGTCGGCCATCCTCGGGAGGGCATGTTCAAGGGCCCCTACGTCCGGTTACGCCTCCCCTTCGCCCCGGCCCGCGGCAACTGGGGCATGCACTTGGATTGGCTGCCGGACGGGTTCGCGCCCTACGGGCATCAGGCCAAGGCGTTCGAGCGGCTGTCGACCAAGTTCCGGCAGCGCCCCCAGCCCACCCTCGTCACCACCGGCACCGGCTCCGGTAAGACCGAGTCGATCCTCATCCCGATCCTCGACCACGTCGTCCGCGCCAAGAAGCAGGGTGTGGCGGGAATGAAGGCGCTGATCATCTACCCGATGAACGCCCTGGCCAACGATCAGGAACAGCGGCCGGCGAAGCTGATCAGCACCCATGCGGAGCTAGCGGGTGTCACCGCCGGCCCCTACACCGGTGAACAGGGCTCTGGTGGGCGGACGCTGGTATCGGCCGAGGGGCTGATCACCGACCGCCGGCTGATGCACGATTCGCCGCCGGACATCCTGCTCACCAACTACAAGATGCTGGACCATCTGCTGCTGCGTCCCGATCGGGCGGCGATGTGGCGGCAGTCGGCGGAATCACTGCAGTATGTGGTGCTCGACGAGTTCCACACCTACGACGGCGCGCAGGGCACCGATGTCGCCATGCTGTTGCGCCGACTCGGGCCGGCCGTGAAGTCGTACTGGTCGGAGTCGTCGCCGGTCACCGACGAGGACCGGGCCCGGCCGTTGGGCCGGATCACGCCGGTCGCCACCTCCGCGACGCTCGGCGGTCAGGGCGAACCCACCGCCATGCTCGAGTTCGTGCACACCGTGTTCGGTGAGGTGTTCCCCGGGGACGCGCTCGTCGGGGAGACCCGGCTCGGCCTCGACGAATGGCCGGCCGACCGAGACCCGAGCCTCGACCGGCGCTACGAACCGATCGCGCCTTCCGCGGAGCAGGCGGTCAAGGAGCTCGACAAGTTCAGCCAAGGCGCCCCCACCAATGCGAATCTCACCGCATCTGTCCCGGCACCGGTTGCCGGATGTGAGTACCGCACTCAGTGCCCACCTGGACGCCCACCACCAGGCCGGTGCCGACGCCGCCGCGGCTGCCGATATCGCCCTCGCCATCGCCGGCCGGGTCGGGGCCCACGACCTCGAGGCGCTCACGAACGCCACCGGCACCCGTCTCGGCTCGCTCTCCCCCACCGGAATCAGGGCATGCCGGTGATTCCGATACCGAGTCGGCCGACATGAAACATAGTGATACGCAACGCCGATATGCGCCTGAATCGATGTCCGTGGAGGGCATCCCATCACCTACCCGGCCGGCACTGCCTCGGCCTGCTCATCGAGGAGAACAGGCCGTGGTCGCCGCGCAGGAAACCAGTCTCCAGGAGATTCTCGAAGGCACCAGCCAGTATCTGGTGCCGCTCTATCAACGGCCCTACCAGTGGGGGATCGGACAACTTCAAGGAACTGTGGCGTGATATCACCCAACTGGCCGAGGACCGGACCGCCGATATCGAGACCACCCATTTCATCGGCTCGGTCGTCCTGGCACCGGTACTCGCCGGAGCTGTCCGGATCGCTGGGCGGCCCGGCGGGGATTGCGGGTGAGCACGCGTCTTGTCAGCGCCGAAGGTTCTCGATCATCTCTGCCAGTTCCACGACGCGCCGATCGGATTCTACGGATCAGGGAAGATCAACTCGACCGACAATAGAGCTGAGCAGTGGCATCTGCGTATCGCAGCTGATCGGGGAACGGTCATCGAGGTCCACGTCCGTCTTGCTCGGGGCGGGATCGATGTTGATCACCATCTCCGCATCGCGGTATTTCAGCCACACACTGCACTTTCCGCCCTTCTCATTGGTGACAGAGGCCTGTCGCCCGGCGATCTCCACATAGCGCACGTGCGTGGGCGACTCATGGTCTGGAACGGTTCGATCCTTCATAGAGATGGACAGGAAGTCTCGCCAATGATCACTCCAAGCGCAACCGTTACTGACGTCATTGTCCGATCGCTCCGGCTGCACAGCTTCCTCGCCGGTTCTGCTGTTGTCCAGCTGCACCACCTGGTCCGGGTCCGCAAGCGTACACAGGTCGATGGCACGCCAATTCTGCGTATCACCGGATTCGGTTCCCCCGGACTCGCCGCACCCCGTTACGAACGTCGCAACGAGCGCTGTCATCAGTAAGGCGTAATACGGTCGACGGCTATTCATAATGCTCATACCAACCAGCTCCGGGGCGGATAGTCCTCGTCGTCGTCATCATATGGTGGCCGGCTCGCGGGGTGGGTATCGACTTCGGGCGCGCGGCCGGGCAGTAACGCATTCGGCGGGGCAAGCCGTGCGGTCGCGAACGCGAACGGTATTCCCTCGCGGATCAAGGTGATGATCTCCGGCGGCTGGCGGCGATGTCCCTCTACGATATCCCGCCAGGTGCACTCACCCCGGGCGACAGCCGCCGCTGCATCCACCAGGTCGTGCGAAGCACGCGCTCCACGAGCCAACTGGTTCAAACGGCCCTCATCGAATCCGGCGAACGGCTCTATCGGCTCGCGGGCAAGACGCTCGAGGTGCGCTGCTCTGGTACCTACATTTGCCAAAGAGTTCTGGAAGCGCCGGACGGCGGCTTCTGCCCCCGGCGGAATATCGCCCCTGTCGATTCTCATCAGGCCTCCCAAGCCGCAGCACCGGTAGGTGCGGTGTAGTTCTCGTCCGGAGCATCGGTGATTGCCGTGACATCGGAAGCCTCGGCGACATCGACAGCGAGATCCAGGCGTTCTTTGTTCTGATCGATCTTCTCTTTTATCGTGTCTATCCGTTGCTGGATTTCGTTTGCCGCAGCGTCTTTCGGGTTCTGCAGGGCTTCGAGAACAGCGTTCGCATCTTCCAGCAGTCGCTGGATATCCTCGATCATGGCCATGGCTTCTTCATATATTCCAGATGTCCGTGCCGAGGTCGTACCATTTACCGATATCTCGAATCAGACTGAACCAGCCTATTCCGGGAGCCAGCTTTGTCACCGCTGTCTCCAGCAGGGTCCGCAGTCCCCGGTCGATGATGACTTCCTGGAATTTTGTATTGAGATAGGTCAACAGGGAAGTCGCGGCGGCCTGCGCTTGCTCCGAAGTCGCTACCAGAACAGCTTCGGCGATGCGGCCTATGGGCCCTTCCCAGTCCATAGCCTTTGCCAAGCGGTCACCATAGTCGTGATAGCCGTCGGCAGCTTCGCCTTGCCAGCTACGGCCCAGTTGCCCGTTTCCGGCGGTGAACGTGGCGGCTACGGCCTCCGAGGCGGTCCCGGCCTTGCTGAAACATTCACCGGCCCGCTCCAATTCTGCCCAGTTCCCGAGCAGCGGCCCGACGACCTGCTCGAGCGGGCTCCATCCATCCTTGTTACCACTATGCGTGACGTTATCGTGGAGCCACTTGGTACCCTGCTGGATATACGTATCGAGGTCGGTGAGAATCCCTTCGCTCGCGCTGATTATCGCACGTACATCGGTTTCCTTATGAGCCGGTAGCGAGGTATCCGGTACATCTGCCGCAGGGAATTCCGTGGCATTCGCCATGGGGTCGACGTTATAGCCGGTGTGGCCACCGTAGTTCTCGATACCAGAGTGCGCATCCGCAAGCTGGTCGGCAGTCGTGCGATCCGTCGAACTGTAGCGCCAGGCAGCGCGTTTCAGCTCGAATGCAATATGGTCCAGACCACCGGAACGGCTCGTCAGTCGTGACGCCATCTTGGTGGCGAACATGGAAACCACCTCGTCGATACGGGCAACTTCGATCAACCCCGGGACATTGATTCCCCCGCTGGTTTTGTAGGATTCCGTGTACGGGAAATTCGACGGGGAATTCGCCACGGTTTTTGCTTCACGCTCGACCTGCGCCAGTGTGCTAGCCAAATTACCCATGCCGAACAGGTCTTCGACCGAAACCTGAAACGTCATATCCTAGAAACATTCCCTTCCGAAGCTCATCACGAACCGAAGCCTTCACTCGGTCGCAAGGAGGCGACTATCTGATCGGCAACTGCCGAGTGGGGGGAGTTCGGCAATCCTTGATGTAGTTCGATCATAAAGATCATTACCGCTGCCGTGGCATACGCCGGGACAGCGATGACATCGAACCGTGCGGCGGGCGGCCTGCAGGAATCGTCCACCGGTATGTCGGTGACGATGGCGGTGTATCGCACAGCGGCACGGCCCGCCACGACGATCGGCGTGGGCCCGGTGTAATCGGCCTCGGGCTCGTACATTCCGCTGCGCGAGGCGAAAACCCGCTTCGCGAGGTGGGCCTGGTCACGAGCAGCTGTCTCGAGATCGGCCCCGTTCCGCTCGGTTACCCCGGTCATCGCCAGCGGCTCGTGGGGCGCATCGGAGCAGTAGCCCTTGCCGAACTGACCGATAGAGCTGTACCGAGCGATCTCGCCGCGCTTGTTCTCCCAACCGGCGATGAACTTGTGCATATTGAGCCAGTCCGCCGGGATGTCATAGGTGATTCCATATTTTGTGGCGATGGGCTGCGGTGATCCGGGCGGCACATCGATTTTCGGCGGTGGCCAGTCGATCTGCGGCAGACCCAGTGGCGGTGTCGGACTCGGGGTCGTCATCACCGGTAGCGACTCGGGAGTGCTCGATACCGGCAGTTCTGCCTCTGATTCGGAACGGTCGGACAGAACACTCACGGAGATCAGCGTGGCCATGGCAACCGTGATCGTCGCCATGGCAGCCCCGAGGCGCACGGCGGCTGTTGCCGTCCGGCCGTGTAGCGGCCGGTTCGACCGGTCACTCACCGGCCCGGAGCACTTCGGTGTGGGTGGGCACTATCTGTCTCGCGGTGCAGGGAACGGAGCCCATGGAGGTACACACCGGACTTCATTCGAGAGCAACCGTCCGATCGGACGAGGCGCACTGTCGTCACTGCCAACTGTTATCCCCCCGAAAACCATTACTGCGTCTCGGCCGAAGGGTAACAATGCCCGTACTGATCATCAAACGGGGACCACGCGTGGGTGGTCACAGCACGAATCATCGGCTGCTCCTGCGGTAGGCGACCGCCAACGTGAATGTGCAAGTCATCCCCGGCAAGCTCGTCGAGGCTCCCACACCGGATGCGATCGGCATCGACCGCCGGGCGTTCGGCGAGTTCATCGGTCCCCATAGCGAACTCGCGTCGTACGCCTTCGGCTGGACCACGGGCGCCGATCCACACATCGCACGGGTCAGCGTCGGGAGTCTGAAGCTTCGAGCAGGCCAGGCTCGGGCTGTACCGGTAGGCGGGTCAGTGCGTGAACACGTCCGGGAAGCCTAACGTCGCGACCAGCGCGGGATCGTGGAACTTGATCACACAGAAGACGCCAGTGATGGTGGGGGCCAGCACCACGGCGCCGTCGGCTCGGAGCGCGCCGTCCGCGTCCCGGCGGTATACGACAGCGGCGGACTGACCATTGGCGGTGGTGGCGATCATCCGCCAGTCGCCCGGTGTGCACAACACGTACGCGTCGAGCATATGGATACAGTTCGTCCGGCCCGCCTGCCATTCGCGGAATGGCGTCGCTTCGAGGGTGGCGTCCGTGCGCAGCACCTGTTCCAGCAGGCCGGCGTCGGAGCGCTCGAAGGCTGCGATGTAGCCGTCGAGCAGCGCGCGGGCCCGTTGGTCGGTCGGTTCGAGCAGTTTCTCGGGCTCCGGCTCCAGTTCGTCCAGCCGGGCGCGGGCGCGCTGCAGGCCGCTCTTGACCGCCGCCGTGGTGGTGCCGAGGATCTCTGCTGTCTCGGCAGCGGAGAATGCCAGCACCTCGCGCAGGATGAGGATCGCACGCTGACGGGCGGGCAGGTGCTGCAGGCTCGCGATGAGCGCCAACCGCAGCGACTCGCGCGCGACCACCACCGCTGCCGGATCGTCGGTGGGCGGGGCGATCCATGCGTCCGGCAGCGGTTCCCAGCCACGAGACCTCGCCCGGCACAACGGGACTCGGCGGACGATCGGGTCCGTCGTACGGACCGGCCAAACCCGAGGGCAGCACCCGAATCGGGCGCGGCTCCAACGCTGTCAGGCAGACGTTGGTGGCGATCTTGTAGAGCCAGGACCGAATCGACGTCCGCCCCTCGAATCCGGCATAGGAACGCCATGCCCGAAGATACGTCTCCTGCACCAGATCCTCGGCGTCGTGCGCCGAGCCGACCATACGGTAACAGCGCGCCAACAGCTCCCGACGGAACCGCTCGGTCTCGGCGGTGAACCGGTCTCGATTCGGTACCGCCCGCAGATGTGATGTCACGTCGCGAGCCTAAACGTCCGGGTGCGGTCCGCGCGCCGACGCCGCCGGCCCCGCCGCAGCCACCATCGACGATGCGGGTACCCGCTCCACAGAGGCGGCGGGCGCAATCAAACCTCGTCTGTTCAACTCCTGTCATGGGAACCTTCGTGCGCGGTGTCATCGCATCGACACCGAGGGCTTTGTCTCAGGGCAGCAGGGCCAGTTTGCCGACGGTGGACCTGGCTTCCAGTTCCATCAGCGCTTTCCGACCGTCGGCCAGGTCGTACACGGTGGGCACGCTCGGGGCGAGCACGCCGGCCGCGATCAGCGCGGACAGCTCGTCCATGAGCTCACCGAAGATCTGCGGTGCGGTCTGGATCAGCACGCCGATGTTGAGGCCGATGATGTGGGCCTGGTGCTTATACACCAGCTCCCAGTTGGTGACCGGGGCTTCGCCGCCTGCCACGCCGTAGACGACGACTCGGCCGGTGACCGGTTTGGCTGCGGCAGGGCCGGCAGCGAAGGTGGTTCCGTCGGCCGACTCGAGGACCACGTCGACGCCGCTGCCGCCGGTCAGCCTTCTCCCCTCGGCGGCGAGGTCGCCGACGAGGGAGTCCAGGACGTGGTCGGCTCCCAGTGCCGGCACCGTGTCGTGCTCGGCCGGCGAGGCGGTCGCGATGACCGTCGCACCGTAGTGCTTGGCCATTCTGACCGCGGCTTGGCCGGTACCGCCCGCCGCGGCGTGGATCAGTACGGTCTGTCCTGCAGCGATGCCACCGAGAGGCTTGAGCGCGGCCAGCGCGGTGGGCCAGTTCACGACCAGACCCAGCGCCTGCTGATCGGTCCAGCCGGGCGGCACAGGCATCGCCGAGGCCGCGGGCAGGATCATGTACTCGGCGAAAGCACCGTCTCCGACGCCGACGACGTGAGCACCCGGTTGCGGGCCGGTCACCGTCTCGCCCACCGCGACGATCTCACCGGCGGCCTCGAAACCCGCCACATACGGTGGCCGCGGCCCATCCGGCGACGTGCCGTGGGCCTGCATTATGTCGCGGAAATTGACGCCCGCGGCGGTGACCCGGATCAGGACCTCGCCAGGGCCGGGGCTCGGCACCGGCGCGTCGGTGATCAGCCGCGAATCCTGCGGGCCGTCGAGGGAGGTCTGCTGCAGCGCGCGCATGGTCGCGGGAATGCTCATCGACGATCAGCCTCTCTTACTTTCGACGGACATGAGAGAGCGAACGGGGCCCGCCGCGCGGGCCGCTCCTCTCACCATGTAGACCCCGGCCACCACAAAAAGGAATCGGCCTCCCCGAACCGCGTCGGCCGCCGAGGGCAAGCCGGCCGTTCATGTTCGGCTTGACCTCCCCATACGGCAGGACACGGAACCAGAGCAACGGCGTGAGGCCGTGTCGGCCCTCGGGCGTGAGCACGTCCTCCCGCTCCGGATCAGCGAGGACATCCCAGGTATGAACCGACAGAGGTTGTCGACAGTTCGGGCTCCTGATGACAGCGAGTTCACATGTCGGAACGTGTTCGGAGTGAAAGAGATCTGGCCAGGCGCGCGTGCCGGTGACTGCCACGCGCTGACCAGTTCGGCATGACCGATGCCTCCTACGAATTCGTGGGCATTCTCATAAGATGCTTTTTGTCGATTTTGCCGAACGCCGTTGTCGGCAGGCTTTCGACGAACTCGACGCGATCCAGCACCTTGAACTCGGCGAGGCCACGTTCGCGAAGGAATCCGTTCAGCTCCGCCGCGGTGGGCGGTTCGATACCGGGATGTGTCGCGATGAATGCGCAGATGCGTTCCCCGAGGTATCGATCGGGTACGCCAACGACTGCCGCATCGTACACAGCGGGGTGGGCGCGGATATAGCGTTCCATTTCGGCTGCGGCGATCTTCTCTCCCCCTCTGTTGATCATGTCCGTGGCTCGGCCTTCGACCACGATATCGCCGTCTGCTGTGATGCGTGCCAGGTCTCCGGTTCGGTAGAAGCCGTCGCGGGTGAACGCGGTTCGATTCCGCTCGTCGGCGTTCCAGTATTCCCTGATCGTGGACGGGCCTCTGGCCAGCAGCCGGCCTATGGCGCCTGGTGGTACATCGAGGTCGCGGCTGTCGACGATACGGATTTCGTCGGCCGGTGACATCGGCTTGCCCTGCGTTGTCGTGATGATCTCGTCCGAATCGTCGAGTCGCGTATAGCAGACAAGTCCTTCGGACATCCCGTATGACTGCTGTAGCAGGCAGTCGAAGGTCGGGCCTATGCGCCGTGCGACTTCGGGCGAAAGCTTGGCGCCGCCGACCTGCAGGATTTGCAGGCTGGAGACATCTGTCGCCATCGCGGCCGCGACCTCGAGCCAGACCAGAGCCAGCGAGGGCACGAGAGCGGTGATCGTCACGCGTTCGCGCTGGATGAGGCCGAACGCGAGGTCCGGGTCCGGACGATCGGCGAGGACGACCTTCCCTCCGGAGTACAGCGTGCCGAGAACTCCCGGTGATGCGAGTGGAAAGTTGTGCGCCACCGGAAGCACGCACAGATAAACGCTGTCGGATCCGAGGCCACAGATCTGTGCGCCGGCGCGAACGCCGTACAGGTAGTCGTCATGTGTGCGTGGGATCAATTTCGGTGCGCCGGTGCTGCCACCGGACAACAGCAGCAGCGCGATATCGCATGGCTCCGGCCCCGGGGGCAGTTTGCGGGCGGTCGTGTAGAGGTCGGATAGCGCGAGATTTCCCCCGGGGTCACCCACCACGATAACGAGAACAGTTCTGCCGGAACGGGCCGACATTCGATGTTCGAATTCGTCGGGGATATCTGTCGTTATGTAGGCAACCGCTGCCGTCGCCTCGCAGAGGTTCTCGATCTCGGTTGCTCGATACGCGGGTAGCGCGAGGACCGGTACTACACCGAGACGGGTCAGGGCGAACATCACGTCGAAGAACTCCACGACATTCGGCAGCTGTACGACCACTCGGTCGCCGGGGCGAACTCCGCATTCGAGCAACCCCGCGGCCAATCGGTCGGCCCGGTCGTCGAGTTCGGCGTAACTGATACGGACGGTATCGGCGACGATGGCTGTGCGATCACCGTGCCGAGCGGCCAGTCGAGCGAGAAGCTCACCGAACGTTTCTCCTCGCCAGTAACCTTCGGATCGGTAGGACTGTGCGAACTCGATCGGCCACATCGGGACTCCTCGACTATTGAGTATAGGAGCGACGGCTGTGGATATTTCCCGAGGCCGGCGACGCAATGGAACGGTCGACGTGATCGGCGATCAATTCGATGTAGTGGCGGAAGCGTTCGCAGAGATCGTCGACGAATGATCGGCTGAAAACATTCGGATGATAGGACAACTCGAAGGAAAGGCGATCCCCTGAGTAGGCGTAGAGTACGAGCGCGTAGTGAATCGACTCGATGATCCCATAGTCGTCGATCCGAATGCCCGATCGTTGATTCGCGGATACTGTGGGCCGCATGAGGTTCTGGAAGACGACCAGGGTGTCGAACAGTGGAACAAATCCTGCGGCACCCTGGATGCTGTCCGAGTCCAGGAACTCGTATCGGCGCATTTCGGCATGCTGATCTCGGATTTGCGCGAGCAGGCCTGCGGTCGTATCGCCATCGGAAATCCGCATACGGATCGGAACATCGTTTATCAGCAGTCCGACCGCTCTATCGATCGAAGGAACAGCCGCCGGACGACCGCAGGTCGTATATCCGAAAGTGATGTCGTCGCTCCCAACGGTTTCCGCGATAGTCAGACCCCAGGCGCATTGGACGGCCGTACTGAGCGTAGTTCCCAGGTTGCGTGCTCGGATCTCGAGATCGGGACCGACCGAATTCGGTAGCGTCAGCTCGATTTTGGCGGCCGAGCCGATGGATTCCGGCGGTTCCGCGCTCGCGAGAATAGTCGGCCGGTCGACCCCGGCCAGGACTTGCTGCCATGCACGGACCGCGCTCTCATGATCCTGTCGAGAAAGCCAGCGTAGATAGTCGTCGTACGGATCGGTGTCGCACGGATCGGTATGGACATCCGTCGTCGTCCCTTCGGGAGCGTCGTACAGCATTGCCAGTTCTTCTGCGAGGATTCCGGTGGACCATCCGTCCCAGAGAATGTTGCTGTGGGTGACGACCAGGCGATATCGAGCGTACCCGCGCTTGACGAGCATCATCCGGAACAATGGTGGGCGAGTTGGATCGAAACGCAACACCAGTTCGTTGCGCAGCAAGGCGTCTTCATCGATTTCCTGTTCGCCGAGGTCGCAGTAGCGCCAAGGCAGTCGCACTCCGGCGTCGACCTCGCGAACCCACCCGCCGTCGCCCGAATCGACGTGAAATCCGGAGCGACAGTTCGGATGTCGCTGAAGAAGCTGCTCCGCAGCCGCCCGCAGCCGCGGCACGTCGAGGTCACCCGAAATGTCGACGTAGAGCAATACGGCTTCGGTCTCCGCGCCATAGACCCCCACAACGTCGAGCATGTGCGGCTGCAGAGGCGACAGTGTCCGTGACCGACCCGCGCCTGCTGCCGGTCGATCGGATCGATCCGTAGGCGCCGAAGAAGGCCACGAGGATCTGACCGCCGCCAAGGCGGCGAGGCGTTCAGGGGTGCCCTCGGCTACCAGATCCTCCGTCCAGAGCGGTAAGCCCAAAGCCCTGGCGCGCACGGTGAGCACAATAGCTCGGACACTGTCTCCTCCGAGTTCGGTGAAGCTGTCGGATGGACTGATACTCGGGATCTCGAGTACCTCGGCGAACAGCCCGCACAATACGATTTCCGGCGCTCTATCGACCGGATCCTGTCGGGAACCGTCACCATTACCCGCACTGTGAGCCATCGGCGGCACCCTCTCTCACGGCAGACGCCATTGTCGCACGAGCCATGGAGCCATCGGTCCCTGACGTCGACACCGACCGGCTTCGACCACGAGCGCGCGCCGGCAGCTTCTCATGGTGGTCATATGGTGAACCACCATGATTCCGATTGATTCCACTGCACCCGAGTCGCCCTGCCTCGTCATCGATCTCGAACGGGTGCGCAGCAACTACCACGCACTCCGATCCGCCTTGCCGGCGGCGCGAATCCGTTTCGCGGTCAAGGCCTCTCCGGTAGCGGAGATCATACGACTGCTCGCCGACGAGGGTGCGGAGTTCGATGTCGCCGGCGTCGGCGAGATCGAGCAGTGTCTGAGACTGGGCGTCGACCCGGCCGTCATGTGCTACGGCAATCCGATCAAGAAGGCGTCCCACATCGCCACCGCATACGCGGCGGGGGTGCGCCGGTATGTCTTCGACACCGAGGACGAGCTGGATCGTATCGCCACCCACGCCCCGGGAGCGGAGGTCGAATGCCGATTCCTGGCCTCGGTGCCGCGGTCGCGGGTGTCGTTCGGCGCCAAATTCGGTTGTGCGCCCGGTGAGGCGGTGCGGCTGCTGGTGCGGGCGCGCGATCTCGGGCTGCGGGTGGCCGGACCGTGCTTCCATGTAGGCTCGCAACAGTTGGATCCGGCCGCCTGGCGGATCGGCATCGAACAGGCCGGCGGCATCGCGAAAGCACCGGCCGTCAAAGATATCCCGGTTAGCTCTGTGAATATCGGTGGGGGCCTGCCGATTTCGTATACAGACCCGGCTCCGGAGCTGACCGAGCTGGGTGCGGTGATCGCCGCCGCGGCGGCGCAACACCTCCCGGAGCACGCCGATCTGGTGGTGGAACCCGGCCGCGCCCTGGTGGGCAGCGCCGGTGTGATCCACACCGAGGTCGTGAACGTGCGCACAGCGCCGGACGGGCGGCGCTGGGTGTATCTGGATATCGGCCGCTACAGCGGAATGATCGATACCGAATACATCGCTTACCGAATAGAGACGGGTCGAGACGGCGATCCCACGGACGAGACGGTGATCGCCGGTCCAACCTGTCATGGAGACGATGTGCTCTATCAGCGCACCCGTGTGCTTCTGCCGACCACGCTGCGAGCCGGTGATCCCGTGCGGATCCTTGATACCGGCGCCTATACGGCGAGCTTTTCGTCGGTGTTCTTCAACGGTTTTCCACCCTTGGCAGTCCATGTCCTCGGCACGTAGCGAGATGGCCGTGCCCCGGCGAACGATGCCGTCAACCTACTACAGGTCGAGGGCTCCGAAGAGCCTCCTCCGATTCGGGCGCGGTGGTGATAGATCTCGTAGGATGCGGCCGTGAGCGGCTTTCGGCCGGCCGCTCCGTGTGATTGCTCGGCCGGGGTCGTCGGTGATTCCATCGTCGCCGGAGCGGACCCCTGGTCGTCGATCCGGGGTCGCGCAGTGCGGACAGTCGCAGATCGATGGGCTGGGCATCCGCAGGGACCGCGTGCGTGCACAGGTTCCGCTCGCATCCGAACAGAGGAGTGGTATGGGAATCCCGCAGGTGGCGTCGACGCAGCTCGACCGAACCGATCGGGCATTGCTCGATGATGCGCTGTCGTTCGCGCGGAGTGCCGTGGTCGAGGCCGTTCTCGCCGCTGTGGTTCCGAGGCTGACCGAACGGCAACGGACCGAGGTGGCGGCGCATACCGTTGTTGCGCACGCGGCTGCTCTGGTCTTCCCCGCGTCGATCGAGGGTTTGGTTGCCGAGCTGCGCAGCCGGGGCCTGGCCGTCGGCGAGCCGGTCCCGAGCGTGGTGGTACGCGACCGGCTCGGCCGCCGTTACGGTCTGGACGCCGACGCCCTGGACGTCACCCTGGTTCACGTGCGCGACCACGCGGACAACACCGACTCTCCAACGGTCGAACTGTTCGCCCTGCCCATGGCCGCGGGTGGGGAACTGGCCCCGATCGCCGCACGTGAGCGGTTGGGGCGCAACGAGTCGCATATTGCGCTGCAGCTCGACACGACCGACGACGTGATCGTCGCGGAGGTAACTTCGCTGCTGGTTGAGCACGGCGGACTACTACCCGACGGCGGCGGATACAACTCGTTCGAGGATTGCACGGCACTGTATTTCCGTACTTTTCGCACTGACGTCTCAATTCCCTACCGACGGTTGGAGTTACGCGTTCACGGCCGGGTGCCGGCGACGGAGCCGGTTGGGATCTGCCCGAACTGCGGCACTCGGGACTGACGCTGCTCGACGTGGTCGCGGGGCGGTGAGAAGGTAGTGCAGTACCGCGGACGAGTGCCCGCCGATCACGTCAGAACATGGTGAAGGCGCCGGTGAATGTTGCCGTGGTCACTCCCGGGCACAGTCCGCCGGAGAACATCAGTGCGGTTTCCTCAACGATCTCGTGTCCTTCGAACGTTCCGGACACGGCGGTGACCGCAAACTCTCCCTTGCCGGAGCCCCCTGACATGGTCGCACTGATCTGGTCTTCCCGGATCGTGCTCGTGGTACCGTCGGACCACGTCAACTCGCCGGTGCCCTTGTGGTCGGTAGTCGGACCCTCGCATTGCATCTTTTCGGTTCCGTTCAGGACCATGTACGTGGGGTATGGTTTACCGGCTTCGACCGCGGGACCGGAGCAGTCGCTGTACAGGACCGTAGCCGTCCAGTCGGCGGTTGCCGCCGCGCCCGCGATCCCCGGCCCCAGCCATGCCACAAGTCCGGGCCCCAGCCAGGTCACATTCCCTGTCTCCTTGCAGGTCATTATTGGCGTGGCGGCATGCGCCGGAGCCGGGCTCATCCCACTCTGCGCGAAAAGCGCGCCTGCGCCGATGACGGCGCCGGCGAGGACCATGGCTCCCCATTGACGGTGCACAGCCAATGATTCGTCCTCTCTCGGTTCGGACTGTTGTCGCAGCAGCGCCGGAACCTTGCCGGCCGACAAAACAATACACGCGCCCCGGCCGGTATTCGTCATCCTGGTTGTACCGGCTCGGGCTCCGCCGCAACAACATCCACGACTATCCCGGCAAGCTACCGAACCGAGTGTCGTTGCAGTACCAACGCCCGGACCTCGCCGCGTGTCGGTGAGAAGGGAGACATGATGAGCGCGACAAGGATTGCTGTGACGCCCAGGGCGAGCCGCCGGAACAGGATTCCGAGTTTCACGGCATGGCTTCGTCGGAAGGAGTGAGGAGTGTTCGAGTGACGGACGGGGGGACTCGGGCGGTTCGGCCACGAGCGGGAGGCTCGAGGGCATGGACGCCGTCGAGGAAGGTCGCGATGAGGGGCGCTATTTCGCGCAGGTGGGTTTCGAGAGCGAAGTGGCCGGTGTCGAACAGGTGGAGTTCGGCGTCGGGGAGATCGGCCAGATAGGCGTGGGCGCCCGCCGCCGGGAAGAAGGGGTCGTTGGCGCCCCAGACGATCAGTGCGGGCGGGGTGTATCGGCGCAGCCAGGACTGCCAGTCGGGGTAGGCGGCCAGGTTGGAGTGGTAGTCGAAGGCGAGGGCGAGTTGGGCACGGTCCCGTCCGGGCAGATCGAGGTAGTGCTGATCGAGGGCCCACCCGTCCGGCGCGAGGGGCGCGGGGTCGGTGACGCCATGTCGATATTGACCTCGGGTGCCGTCGAGGGTGAACAGTCGGCGGATGGTGTCCTCGGCACCTTCCCGGTCGGGGCGTAGGGCGATGAAATCCCGTGCCGTCTGCGACAGCCCGGTTTCGTAGGCGTTGCCGTTCTGGATCACGAGACCGGTGATCCACTCGGGGTGACGGAGCGCGAGTCGTAACCCCACGGGAGCGCCGAAGTCGAAGATGTACATGGCGAAGCGGGACAGTCCGAGCTGTTGGACGAATCCCTCGATGGTGTCGGCCAGTCGGTCGAAGTCGTAGACGAAATCGTCCGGCGTGACCGTGTTTCCGAAGCCGGGATAGTCCGGGGCGATGAGGCGGTAGTCGGTTCCCAAAGCATCGATCAGGCGGCGGAACTGGTGCGAAGCGGAGGGGAAACCGTGTAGGAGCAACAGGATCGGCGCGTCGGGGTGGGACGGGACGGATTCGCGGTAGAAGACCTCGACACCGTCGACATGGATATGGGCGTGCCGGACCACGGGAAGCTCGATCAATTTTTCACATGCTTTCTCAAGGAGAGGAGACATTAGTAATACCGAGATAAGTCTAATGCGTCAACTCGTGCGGTTAGCATTAGAACCGTGAGTGATCCCGAACCGTTTACCGGCGAGCCACTGGCCCTGGATCTGGTCAACACCCGCCCTGCCGGCGGGGACCTGTTGCGCACCCCGCATGCGCTGGCGGCCTGGCTGGACCTCCAGGCGGAACGATTGCCGGAGCAGCTGCCCGCCCCTACCCGCAGCGATCTCGCCGCGGTACATACCGTCCGAGACCACATCACCGCCGCGGTCGAGGCACTTTTGCACGGCGAACGTCCGCCCGAGAAGGCCCTGCGCGGACTCGAAGGAGTACTGGCGGCGGCTCCGGCCGTCCGTCGGCCGGAATGGAACGGTGAGTCCGTTGTCGAGACACCACGGCGTATCGGTGAGCCGGGGGCCCGTCTGGCCGCCGCCCTGGCGGACGCGGCGGTGGATCTGCTGACCGATCCCGCTGTCGAACGGCTCAAGCGGTGCGCCGCCGAAGACTGTGTGCTGGTGTTCCTGGCCGCCCACCCCCGCCGACAGTGGTGCTCACCGGAACGCTGCGGTAACCGGACCCGAGTGGCTCGCTACTACCGGCGGCACAAGCCGGGCACGAGCTGAGAACTGTGGTCCGACACATCGGCTCGGACGGGCGCGCGGGCAAGGATATTCGGTTGCCGGCAGATCCGGTGAGGCGTTGAGTGGCATCGAACGCATCCGTCACGAGAAGAGCTCTTCGGTATGAACACCACCCGCGAGAACACCGAACGCCCGGACCTGGCCGCGTGGCGCCGCCGGCACGAGATGCGGCGCTCGAATGCCGCCCGGCCCGTGAGATCCGCCCGCGCCTACACAAGGAAACCGAAGCACGAGCAGGACAGGAGAAAACGCGACGCCTGACCGGCGCCGCGCTTCTCCCCTGTCAGCTTTCCTCGCCGCGGCCGTGGCGGCTGCCGGTATAGGCGAGTTCCCGGACTCGCGCGACGAAATTCGGGACGAGACCGACCTCCGGGGGGTGATTGAGCATGGGGTCGAAGAAGTCGGTGCGATATTCGCCGGGCTCGGCCGGGCGCAACGCCAGCTCACCGAACGTGCCCGGTGCGGAGCCGAGACCCGCGGCCTTCAATTCGAAGAGGGCAAGGTGTTCGCGCAGGTGCTCCTCCATCGCTTCCAGCGAGGGCGTGTCGGGCTGGTCGGCGGCCGGTTCGGCGAAGATCCAGGCCAGGCCCGCGTCGCCGAGTCGGTAGGGCAACAGGGTGCCGTAGCGTGCGCTCTTCCAGCTGCGGGCGACCGTGAACGCGAGGCGGGTGATATTGCCCTGCCCGGTGGTGGCCAGGGCGAAATCCCAAGGGTTTTCGTCGCGGTCGAGGATACGGATGGCGAGTCCGAGGACATCGGGCACACCGTTCGGGAGGCCGGTGCCCTTCGAGAGGCGCCCGATCACCGCCCGATCGCCCGAACCGAACAGCGGTTCGTAGGCGGGCACGGCGCGGAAGCGGCCCGCGAGCGGTATCCCGTTCGGGTGGAAGACCCGTGCGTGCCGGACGCGCGCGAGCACATCGAAGACATTTGTCACCACGGCGGAGGGAAGATCAGGCATCGGAATCCTTTCGACGAGCGGTTTCGGCGGAGCGCCCGGAATCGCCCGGGTCACGCCATTCATCGTTGTCGACCAGTTGGCTGGTCTGCGGTCCCATGAGCAGCATGCCGCCGTCGACGACGAACGACGCTCCGGTCACATATCCGGAGGCGGGCATGGCCAGGAACGCCACCACGGACGCGACTTCATCGGCGTGACCGGGGCGTCCCAGCGGCAGCCCCGGACGGGGCTGGGTGCGCGGGTCGACATCCTCCTGCCCGGTCATCGGTGTCGAGATCTCGCCCGGGGCAACGGAGTTCACGGTGATGTTGTGTTCGGCCAATTCCAGCGCCAGCACTTTGGTGAGAGCGCCGAGCCCGGCCTTGGCGGCGCAGTACGGGGCGGCTCCGACCTTCGGCGCATGCTCGTGCACACTGGTGATATTGATGATCCGCCCGCCGCGACCGGCGTCGATCATATGTTTCGCGGCGCGCTGTGAGCACAGGAACGCCCCATCGAGGTCGACCGACAGCACATGGCGCCAGGTGTCGAACTCCATGTCCATCGCCTTCTGCGCCGAGCCGGTGCCCGCGCAGTTCACCAGGACATCCAGGCCGCCCAGTTCCTCGGCGAGTTCGTCGACGACGGCCGTGCTGGTCGGCAGGTCGTCCAGGTCGAGCCGGCGGACCGCGGGGATCGCGCCACGTTCCCGTACCAGTTCGGCGGTGTGGGCGGCACCCGCTTCGTCCGAGTGGTAGGTGATTCCCACGTCCACGCCGCCACCGGCCAGAGCCACGGCGATCGCGCGCCCGATTCCCGAGTCGGAGCCGGTTACCACGGCGCGCATCGTGGGGTTGATGCGTTCTTTCGGTAAGGGAGCGATAGTAGGCATACTGCCCGGCTACCCGGTCACGTCGAAGTGACACCGGGCAAACGCGCCATCACCGCCATCGGAGAGCTACTCGGCACCGTCGGTGGAGTCCTGACCCACCTCGAACCGGCGCCGGTACAGATCGGCGGCCTCGTCGAGGACCGCCTCGTCCAGGCGGGCGAGGGGTCGGATATCGGTGAGCAGCGGTTCGTGGTCCGGGCCGTAACCGACGATATGACCGGTGAGCAGCCAGGCGTAACGGTCCTGTTGCTCACCGAGGTCGGCATATTGACGGATCCGGCGGGCCACCCACTCCTGCGCGGGGCGCGGCCACCACGCCTCGGGTGCCACGGTGCTCACCGACAGGCCCGGCATATCGATACCGGCCTCGTAGTCGCGGCTGACGGGGTCGCCTTCGGTGTCCTTGCCGGGCCCGTGGGAATAACGGAGAAAGACCGTGTCCGGCGAGCCGGTGATGACCTCGACCACGTCGGACAACCGACGCAATACCGGGAACTCGGCGCCGGGCGACCGGCCGGCGGCACGCCGATGGATCGCGGATGGACCGTCCCCGCCGGCGTCCGAGGAGAACGAAGCACTAGGAAACGGCCTGGCTGACGGCGTTCGGGCCGTCGTAGGTGCGATCGGGCAGTGCGTTGAGGGCGTCGAGCACAGTGTCGTCGGCGCCGTTCGCCTCTGCCGTGGAGATGATCTCGTCCCGATCACACGGGTAGTCGATACCACCGAGGAACTTCTGGATCTGAATCGGACTGACCTGGCTCATGAGATTCGCACAGCTCCTTCCCGGATTCGGTTCGGTCGGCGCCCCCGGTCGGAGTCGGGGAGACGTGGACATCGGACGCTTACCCCTCGGCGTTCGCTGAACCCCGTTCGCCGAACCGGATCGGATACCACCGGTACCTGCCACGTTTGCCCAGATAGGCCCCGGGTAGCCACTGAGCGTTCAAGCCCGGCGGTGATGAGACGTTCCGCGTTCACGGAAGTTCCCGGAAACAGCGAACGGTCCACATGTCGGGCACGGAGACAGTCGAGCCTGGAAGGTGGCAAGGTATGAAGGCTGTGACCTGGCAGGGCAAGCGGAATGTGGCGGTGGACGACGTCCCGGATCCGCGGATCCAGGAACCGACCGACGCGATCGTCCGGGTGACCTCCACGGCCATCTGCGGATCGGATCTACATCTGTACGAACTGCTCGGCGCCTATATGAGCCCTGGTGATGTGCTCGGTCACGAACCGATCGGCCTCGTGGAGGAAGTCGGCTCCGAGGTGCGGACACTTTCCGTCGGCGACCGGGTGGTGGTGCCCTTCCAGATCAGCTGCGGCCGCTGTGTGATGTGCCGGCAGGGGCTGATGACCCAGTGCGAGACCACCCAGGTTCGGGAGCACGGATGCGGGGCGGCGCTATTCGGCTATTCGAAACTGTACGGCCAGGTTCCGGGCGGGCAGGCCGAGTACATGCGGGTACCGCACGCGGATTTCACCCACATTCGCGTGCCCGAGGGCCCGGACGATACCCGCTATCTATTCCTGTCGGATGTGCTGCCCACCGCGTGGCAGGCCGTGGAGTACGCGGATGTTCCCGAGGGCGGATCGGTGACGGTGCTGGGGCTGGGGCCTATCGGTGATATGGCGGCCCGCATCGCGGCGCATCGGGGACTGCGGGTGATCGGCGTGGACCTGGTGCCCGAACGGATGGCCCGGGTCGCGGCCCGCGGTATCGAAACCATCGACCTGCGATCGGTGGGCGACGGCCTGGCCGACGCCATCCGCGACCGCACCGACGGACGCGGTACCGACGCCGTTATCGATGCGGTCGGGATGGAGGCTCACGGTTCGCCGCTGGCGGCGGTCGCCCAACGCGCGACCTCCTACCTGCCCGGTGGGGTGGCCCGCCCCGCGATGAACACCGTGAGCGTGGATCGTCTCGCCGCGCTGCACACCGCGATCGATATCGTCCGGCGCGGTGGCACCATCTCGATTATCGGCGTGTACGGCGGCATGACGGACCCGATGCCCATGCGGATCCTCTTCGACAAGCAGGTCCAGCTGCGGATGGGTCAGGCCAATGTGAAGCGGTGGGCCGACGACATCATGCCGCTGCTCGAGGACAGCGATCCGCTGGGCGTGGAACACTTCGCCACACACCGGCTGCCGATGTCGTCGGCCCCGGACGCCTACCGGATGTTCCAGAGCAAAACCGATGGCGCGGTCAAGGTGATACTCGACCCGGCCGCCTAGCGCTTATCCCCCGCTCGGCGCGCAGCCCGCTTGGCGTCGGCGCGCCCGGCGCCGGCGCCCTTCGCCCGGGCACGCTTCACGTCGGCGCGCCGCTTGGCGCCCGCGGCGAGCAGGGTGCCGACACCGAGCGGGGTGGTCGCGCGGCTCATCGACACCACACGGCCGACCGGCTTCACGGTTCGGCCGACGATCGCGCGCCCGCGGCTTCGGATACGCCGACGCTCGGCGGCCTGCCGGCTCCTGTGCCGCTGCGCCTCGAGCCGACGGCGTGTACTCGCGGACCGTCGAGCGGCCCCCCGCGCCCGCCGCTCCGCCGCGGCACGCCGCTGCGGCATGAGCCGGCGGACGATGAGCCACCCGAGTACCGCGGCCGAAGCCCCGCCGGCGAGGACCGTCACCGGCCGCGCGCGGGTGGCGTCGGCCAGTTGCCGGGTGCGGTCGACCACCGGTGCCGGTGCCGCGGATTCGGCGCGAACGATCAGCTCATGGGCACGCTCGCGGGCCTGGTCTGCGGTCTCGAGGGCACCGTGTTTCGCTTCCCGGACCCGATGCCGGCCCGATTCCGCGATATCGTGTGCCTTCTCCTCGGCGCGGGCGCGGACATCGAATTTGTCGCTCAGTTCCGTGACGGTCTGGCCGAGTTCGCGGCGCAGTCGGTCCCGGTCCTCCCGCAGAAGCTCCGGTTCGTTCGGGTCCCCGTCCCGTCCGGTGTGGGTCATGATCGCCTCCCGCTCGTAATGGTTTCCAGATCGGTGCGAACTTCCTCGGCGGTCCGGCTCGGTATCGGCGGTGCGGCGTCGGTGACGTTCTTCTTTCCGACCACTCCCAGCACCCCCGCCACCAGCAGCAGCGCCGCGCCGACGATCAGCGCCGATGCCCATGCGGGCAGGACCAGGGCCAAGGCCAGCACGGCGGCGGCGATCAACGCCCCACCTCCGTAGAACGCGAGCACTCCCGCGGCGCCGGCCAGGCCCGCGCCCTTGGCGATTCCCTTTGTCCTGTCCATCGTTTCGATCCGGGCCAGCCGGATCTCGTCACGCACCAGCCGGCCGAGCTGGGTGGTGGCGTCGTCGACGAGTTCGGCGATCGAACGTCTATCCGCCGAGGCGTCCCCGTCGACGCGATGTGCCCCCTCGTACCTGTGTGCCATGTTGACCATGGTGTTGTCTCCTCAATCGATCTCTCCGCACGATCCGTGCTTCGACAGCCCCGCGCGAGAGCATGGTGCGGCCCGCCGACCCGCGGCGGGCCGTACCGCTACTCGATGATTCCGGGCTGCTGTCCGGACAGACCGGTGCTCGGCCTCACCTGCCTCGGCAGGAGAGCGCCCAGGGCGATCATCCCGACTCCGAGCCCGAAGTGCAGCCAGTCGTCGGCGGTATCGAGCGGAACGAAATTGGCGGCGCTGTGCTTGTCGACGACCAGACCGTAGATCCACAGCAGGAGGTAGATCACGCCGCCGATGATCAGAAACATGCGGGACGCGGCCACGGTGGACGCGGCGGCCAGACCGACGATGCCGAAGAGCACATGCACGAGATTGTGCAGTACCGAGACCTGGAACAGGCCCAGCAGCTGGGCGTCGGAATGGTAGCCCGCCCATTCGAGGGTGTCGTAGTCGGTGGTGATACCGGGGATGAATCCTGCCACGCCGACCAGCAGGAATACCGCCCCGACCGCCATGGCGGCCAACTGCACCGGCGAACGCGTCGTCACTGCGTTGCTGTAGCGGTTCGACACGAGAATTCGTCCTTTCGTCTCCACGCGGCTGCGACCGCGAACTGTTTCACAGCGCAACCTCGGACGTGGGCCGGGTGCCCGCAGATGTGTTCGACAAACATGTCCGACGTGCGGATCGCGCCCTCAGTGGGCGCCCTGGACCGCGAACCGATCCACCGGATCGCGCTGCCCCACCCCCGACACGATCTCGCGATAGCGCAGGACACCACCCGAGGCGGGATCGAGCGGCGGAGTGTCCCCGCCGGCACCGTCGGCGAAGGCTTCCAGGAACCGCGTGAGCGTGTCCACGGCATCGAACCGAGGGCTCCAGCCCAGCTCCCGGTTGGCGCGGGTCGTATCCATGATCGGCAGGTGCATCATCCCGTCGAACAGGTCCGGAGTCGCCGGCAGCAGCCGCAGCCGCCATCCGAGCGAACAGGCGGCGCGGAAGAACCCGGCCGGTACGGTGACCGTGCGGACCCGCAGCAGGCCACCGATCGTCTCGCGGTCGAGCACCGGATCGGCGGCCAGGTTGAACGGTCCGCGCGCATCCCCGACAATCGCCAGGGCATAGGCGCGCCCCACGTCGGCGCTGTGCACGACCTGCAACCTCAGCCCGCGCGGGTACGGCAGTACGGGCAGCCGTCCGGGTCGCAGCAGCGGATTCGGCGTGAAAGGCCCGGCGAAGAGGCGTCGCTGCTCGCTCGCCGACGTGTTCTGGAAACTGAACGCGGGCCGCATCCGCACCACCCGACATTCGGAATGCTCACCCTCGAAGATGTCGAGAAGCCGCTCCACATAGGACTTTTCCACCATGTAGGAGGCGGCGGCCCAGCCCTCGGTCGGCCAATCCTCCGTGACGGGCACGTCGCCGTCCCGCGGCGAGTAGGCCCCCACCGAGGAAGCGTGGACCAGGGCGGGCACCCGGGCCTGCGCCACGGCGTCCAGGACTCGTGACGTACCGGTCACATTGACGCTCCAGGTGTCCAGGGGCCGGTGGGTCGGCTGGAACAGCCACGCCAGGTGGACGACGGCGTCCGCGCCGCGAAACAGTGTCGTGAGGTCACCGGAGCGTATATCCGCACTCACCCATTCGACCCCGGCACGCTGCGTACTCTCCCGGGTGTGGCTCGGCTTGCGGCGGGCCACACCCAGGATCGACGTCACCTCCGGGAAGTCGGCCAGGGCGTCGAGGACCGCGGTTCCCACATTGCCTGTCGCCCCCACCACTACCACTCGCATCTGTCCTCCTCTGTTGGTCGCCGTGGCGGCTGTCGGTCGCCGTGCGGCGGCATACCCCGGCCCGCGTCGGCGACACAGCGCGGGACGAGGGAAATACCGCGGACTCGCCGGGCGAACGGGTGGGCCGGGCCGGGCGTCGACCCCGTTCCCAGGTTTGAGCGGCACGAACGCGGGTAGTCCGCGCGGAACCGACCGATGCCGAAAGGGGAACCCATATGCCGGACGCACGACAGCGCAAGCGCGTGATCGTGGTGGGTAGCGGCTTCGCCGGCTACGAATGCGCGCGTGGTCTGTGGAAGCGGCTCGCCGCCAAGGCGCCGGATGTCGAGATCGTGATGGTCTCGCCGCACAACTACATGCTGTACACGCCGCTGCTGCCGGAGGTGGCCGGCGGGCTGGTCGACCCACGCTATGTGGCGATCCCGCTGGCCAATACGCTGCCCGGTGTCCAGTACCGCATGGGACGGGTCGAATCGGTCGACTTCGACGCGCAGACGATCACGGTCACCGATTGCGCGCCCGAGATAGCCACGATGCACTGGGACCGTCTGGTCCTCACACCCGGCTCGGTGACCCGGCTCTTCGACATTCCCGGCCTCGCCGAGCACGCCCGCGGGCTGAAAACCGTCGCGGAGGCGTTGTATATCCGCGAGCATTTTCTGCACCAGCTCGAGCTCGCCGACCAAGAGCCGGATCCGGTGCGTCGCCAGGCACGGCGGACCGTGGTCGTGGTGGGGGCGTCCTACGCGGGCACCGAACTGGTCTCCCAATTACGTGCCCTCGCCGATACGTACACCCGGCAGCGCGACCTGGACCCGTCGGCGGTGCGCTTCCTGCTGCTCGATACCGCCGACCGGGTGATGCCGGAGGTGGGACCGAAACTGAGTGCGAAAGCCCTGGAGGTGCTGCGCCGACGCGCGATCGATATCCGACTCGGCACCACGCTGAACCGCCTCACCGAGGACGAGGTCACCCTGACCGACGGCACGACCGTCGGCACCCACACCGTCGCCTGGGTCACCGGCGTGACGGGCGCTCCCATGCTCGAAGGTCTCGGGCTGCCGTTGAACCGCGGCAGGCTCGAGGTGGAAGCCGATCTGAGCGTGCCGGGCCATCCGCATGTCTTCGCCGCCGGTGATGCCGCGGCCGTGCCGGACCTCACCCAGCCCGGGAAGATCACCCCGCCCACCGCCCAGCACGCGGTGCGGCAGGGCCGGACCGTCGCGTGCAATGTCGCGGCGAGCCTCGGGGTCGGCCGGACCCGGAACTATAAACACCGGGATATGGGCCTGGTGGTCGATCTCGGTCCCGGATTCGCGGTGGCCAATCCGCTCGGTGTACACATGTCGGGTCTGCCCGCCAAGGCCGTGACGCGCGGCTACCACCTGCTGGTGGTGCCCCGGGGAGCCAACCGGTGGGCGATCATGTCGGCCTATCTCACGAATCTGGTGAGCGCACGCCCGCTGTCGCTGCTCGGGCTGGTCAGTTCCGACGAGGCCGGGTTCCATTCGAGCGAAGGGATCCCCCGCGAACCCGAGCGGGCGTCCGCAGCGGGGCGTTCTGCCTGATACCGGTTCGGGCCCGCTGATCCTGCTCGGCCCGGTGCCGGCGTTCCCGCTCCCGGTCCCGTAGGTGGCCTTGCGAACGGTGGTGTCGTCCGCCGGCCCCGATCCGACGGCGCCCGCCACGGTGCCGAGGACGCTCGCCATCAACGCGATCGTCGGATAGTCGCCGATACCCGTGGAGCGGCTCGGCACCGCGCCCGGATAGTCGGGTGGGATGACGAGCGCGACACCGGCGAGGGTGAGCAGGAGCAGAGCCGCGAAGAACACGCCCGTGCCGACGGCGACGGTGGCGACGGTCCCGGCGTTGCTCAGCGGGAGTCCGGGACCGTGCACCGTCGGCTCCGCGCGCTCCCACAGGCTATGGCCCGTGATGACCCATACCGCGAGCACGACGAGCGCCGCGACGGCCACCCCGCCAACCGGGGGCCGAGCGCGGTGGACAACTGCCGGACAGGGCGATCGGTGTGGTTCCGGGCGGCTCAACCCTGATCCGGTTCTTCTTCACCCTCGGCCTGATCCGGCTGGGGCCGTACTCGTTCCGGCTGCAGCATTTCGGGATCGGCGTCGGGGTCCTGCTCCGGGTCGTACCGGTTCTCGGGTTGGTCGGAATCATGCCGTTCACTCATCGAAAACCTCCGGCTCCGGGATTCACAACGGGAGGAGAGGATCGTGCCCCAACGACATGAGGCGACGCCGCCACTCGTCCTTGCCGGCCCGCGGCTCGAGGTCGGACTCCGGCCCCCGTGCGGCGGTGATCTCGTCCACCGCTGTGCGCATCACCGCAATATCGTCTGTGTCCAGATCGGTCCGGCGTTTGCCGAGGATCGCCAGGATATGCCGGCCGATCTCCGGCCCGGAGCGGTCCGGTTCCGTCTCGGCGCGGGCGTTCGCGCCTTCGGTGCCCGGCGACTACCCGCGCCGTAATGCGCCAAACCTCGGCGCATGGGTGGCGCGGGCGCCGGGCATCCGGTGTCACACCAGTTTGCGGGGGATTCTGCGGTGCCAGTTCTGCGAGTACACCCGCTGCTGCGCGGTCCGCGGGTCGGCTCGGGACCCGCCCAGTTCGAACGCGTCCAACTGGGCGTCGATCACGAACTCCGAGGCGGTGCAGCGCAGAACGGTCCGGGTGACGACCTCGGTCCGCCAGTCGTCGCGTTCGAGGCGGCGCACGGTGTGCGTTTCGCCCTGGACGGAGTCGACGTCGTTACCGCGGAAACTGAACCACTCGGTTGTGGCGCGCCGCACCACGGTGCCGATGTCGTCGAGCCGGATGGTGCCCTGGTCGTTCTTGATCTCCAGGGTGGAGACACCGGTGGCCAGGTCCCGTTCGACCTTCCAGTGGTGTTCGCCGGGCTGCAGGCGGGTGGCCGGCATCACAGGCGCGGCCTCCGGCGGCTCGAACGGGTGCAGCCGGTCGTCCTCGGCACTCGGGGGGCGTTGCGGCAGGGTCAGCGTACTGGCGCCCGTGCGCACCGAGAGCATGACCGGTTCCGGTGACGGCCACGCCAGCGGCCAATACGACGAGGACAGCGAGAGCCGGATACGGTGCCCATTTACCGGCGAACATGCCCACACTCAGCGGCGACTGCACCCGCAGCCGGCGCGGTGTCACCTCATCGGGGTTCTCGGTCAGCGACCAGCGGTCGAGGGTGTAGCGGTGAGGCCGGATATTCGGCGAGGGCCAACTCGGCTCGCCCACCCACCGGCCGGGCCGGTCCGCATACGAGGATTGGGGCGAGACGCTGTCCTGCATCCAGGCCCGCAGCATCGGTTCGTCCATGATCCCGGTGTCGCGGCCTTTGAGCCAGTGGTCCCACCAGCGCACCAATTCCTGCAGGAAGCCGATCGCGGGCCCGGGAATCCCCAGGTGCGGGTATTTGTGGCCCCAGGGCCCGATCAACCGCGGCACGTCGAGGTGTTCGAGCAGCCGGAAGATCGCGTTGGTGTAGCCGTCGGCCCACCCGCCCACGGTCAGGACCGGGCAGTGCACCGCACTGTAGTCCTCGTTGACCGAGGCACGTTTCCAGTAGTCGTCCCGGTGCTGGTGCTCGAGCCACTGATCGATCCACAGCCCGCTGCCCGCCAGCCGTTCGTGCCACATCTCGCGCCAGCGGTCACCGACGATGGCCGGATCGGGCGGCATACTGTTGAACGCGAACATCACCGTCGCCTCGGACAGGTTGTCCGACAACAGGCATCCGCCCATGTAGTGCATATTGTCGACGTAGAGGTCCTCGGTGGCGGAGGCACTCATGATCGCCTTCAGCGCGGGCGGCCGCTGCGCGGCCACTTGGAGGCTGTTGAAACCGCCCCAGGAGATATCCCCATCATGCCGACATTGCCGTCACACCACGGCTGCGCGGCCAGCCATTCGATGACATCGCAGGCGTCGGCGTGCTCGGTGGGCAGGTACTCGTCGGTGAGCACACCGTCGGAATCGCCGCTGCCGCGCAGATCCACTCGGACGGCGACGTAGCCGTGCCCGGCCAGGTAGGGGTGGTTGAGCGCGTCACGGGCCCGGGTGAGGTCGCGCTTGCGATACGGGATGCACTCGAACACCGCCGGCAGCGGTTCGTCGGTTACCGGCCGCCAGATGCGTGCCGCCAGCCGCACCCCGTCGCGCATCGGGATGAAGACGTTCTCGATTTCACGTATCTCGTATCGGTCTCGGCGTCCCACATGAACTCCGAGTTGAAGCAGCCGTTGTCGTATCCGACGTGCCGCAGATAGCGCTCGGTGAGGTCGATCACCCGCTGTTGGATCTCTTCGGGCACACTGCACGCCGGATAGTCGAGCCGGCAGAAGCTGTGGCCTGTTTCGTCCTTGCGCATGTCGAACACCCCGTGCACGTGGTATTCGCCCTGGAATATCGAGCCCTCCGGGGCGACCTGGGTGCCGGTGACGACCTCTTCGGCCAGGCAGGTGCGGCCCCCGGCCACGCGGACCTCCTCCGGGAGTTCCACCCGGGAAAGCACCTGGTCGAACGGGTCGGCGATCCTGCCTATCTCCTTTCGGATGGCGGCGATCGCTTCCGCGAACTGTTCGGCGTCGGCCACCTCCACCCCCAGCTGCGACGAGTGGGCCTTGATCGGTTTGACCCAGAAGGGGAACGGGATGTCGATCCGTTCCAGAGCGTCCGGATCGAAGGGGTCGAACGCGCAGAACTTCGGCACGCACTCGGGCACGACTTCCGATTGCAGGACCCGACTCCACAGCTTGTGCTCGTTGCGGATCACACTCTCGAGGGTGGGCGATGGCAGACCGTACTCGGCCGCGAGGATCGGGACGAGAACACTGGTGGGGAAATCCCAGTGGGCGATGATCGCATCGATACTGCCGTCAAACGCCCGCAGTTCGGCGCGGGCCCGTTCGAGAAGTTCATCGAAATCGAATTCTTCGGCGGAGACCAATGACTCGTAGTCGAGCAGCCCGTGCAGTCGAAGCTCCGGGATATCGACCGTTTCGATCTCCTGCCGCTGGAGCGACGTGAGACCGGGTACAAAGATGTTCACCGTCATTTCTGCGGTATTGCCTCGCTCCGATCACCGAAACATAACGCTCCAAGGCATCCGAGCAGAACTGCTCCCCATGGGGCCGTAGGCCGGGCCGGGACAGCGCGGGGTTCCCTCGAACCCACCGGCGCGCACGCGCGGCTACCGCGGTCGTTCGGCACGGCGGGGTCTGCCGAGCGCGATACCGAGCGCGGCGACCGCACACCCGGCCATCGCATAGACCGGCTGCAGGCTGCCCGCGGTACCGACCAGCACCCACTGGGCGGCGATCCATCCGACCAGCAGCAGACCACTGGTCAACGCCAGCATCGGCGCCAGCGGATTCCTTCGGGCCGCGCCGACCGACGTCCAGGACATGGGTACGGCCACGATCAGTGCGAGTAGGAGCGCGCCCACCGGCGAGCCGCGGAAGGGGATGCGGGCATCGGCTTCGACCAACCCGACGGCCAGGCCGAGAGCGCCGATCACCGCACACACCGCCATGACCCCCGACAGGAGATACAGCGCGGTGCGGCGTCCATCGGTCGCATAGGAGGTCGGGAAGGCACTCATCGCGGCGCCGCTCGTTCGCCGACCGGTGCGGTCCCGACAGTGCCGGTCGTCATCGGTGGCGGTGTCCTCGGCCTCGGCATTCCGGACCACGGGCTCGACCGGCGACGGCGGGGAGTCCCCGAGGTCGGGGTCCTTCGCCGGGGTGGCGGCCGGTCTGTTCGACATCCCTAGGCTGAAGGTGTCGGTCGCCGGGAGCACGAACGTCGGCGCGGCGAACGGATGCAGCTCCCGACCGTCGAAAACCCAATACCAGGGCAGGCGGTCGCCCGGCGTGGAAGCGCCGGCGGGCGGGACGACCTCACCGGGGCCGGCATCGGTCGGTCCTTCGTCCATAGTGACGACGCTAGGCGGCGAACATCGATCCGAAACGAGTCGAAGGTCCCGGGTTTCCCCATCGGGGACCCCATCCGTTCTCCGGCGGACGAGGGACCTTCGCCCCTAGCGCGGACCCCACTACCGGGGCAGGGCCCGCGCCACCTCCCTATCCCGCGATCGCCGCGAAGCCCGCGCGGAGATCGGCGAGGATATCGTCGATCCCCTCCACACCGACCGCGAGCCGCACGAGTCCCGGGGTGACCCCGGAGGCGAGCTGCTCTTCGGGGGTCAGCTGGGAATGCGTTGTCGAGGCCGGATGGATCACCAGCGACCGCACGTCACCGATATTGGCGACATGGCTGTGCAGGGTGAGCGCCTCGACGAATTTCTTACCCGCGTCGACACCGCCCGCCAGCTCGAACCCGATGATCGCGCCGGTCCCCTTCGGCGCCAACCGGCGGCCGCGCTCGTACCACGGCGAGGACGGCAGACCGGCGTAATCCACCCGGGTGATTCCCGGCTGCTGTTCGAGGAACTCGGCGACCGCCTGCGCGTTGCTCACATGCCGCTCCACCCGCAGGCTCAGTGTTTCCAATCCCTGACTGATCAGGAACGCGTTGAACGGCGAGATCGAGGCGCCGACATCGCGCAGCAGCTGCACCCGGGCCTTCAGCGCGTAGGCGGGAGCGCCGAGGTCGGCGTACACCACACCGTGATAGCTGGGGTCGGGCTCGACGAAACCGGGGAATCGGGGCGCGTCACCGGCCCGGACGGCCCAGTCGAAGGTGCCGCCGTCGACGATCACACCGGCGATGGCCGCCCCGTGGCCGCCCAGGTACTTCGTCGCCGAATGCACGACGATATCGGCGCCGTGCTCGAACGGCCGGAGCAGATACGGGGTGGCGACGGTGTTGTCCACGATCAGCGGAATCCCGGCGCCGTGCGCGATCTCCGCGATCCCGGGGATATCCAGGATATGACTCTGCGGGTTGGATACCGTTTCGCCGTAGAACGCCTTGGTGTTCGGCCGAATCGCCGCGCGCCACTGATCCAGGTCGTCCGGATCGTCCACGAACGTGACCTCGATACCCAGTTTCGGCAGCGTGTAGTGGAACAGGTTGTAGGTGCCGCCGTACAGCCGGGGGCTGGAGACGATCTGGTCGCCCGCCCCGGCGAGGTTGAGGATCGCGAAGGTTTCGGCGGCCTGCCCGGACGCCAGCAGCAACGCCGCGACCCCGCCTTCCAACGCGGCGATGCGCTGCTCCACCGCGTCCTGGGTCGGGTTCATGATCCGGGTGTAGATATTGCCCGGTTCGGCCAGTCCGAACAGCGCGGCGGCATGATCGGTGTCACGGAAGGTGTAGGACGTGGTCTGATAGATCGGCAGGGCGCGCGCGTGGGTGCCCGCGTCCGGCGCCTGCCCCACATGGATCTGTTTGGTTTCGAAGCTCCAGGCGGCGGTCGGGTCGGCCGGCTGCGGGGATTCGGTCATCGGGAGGAACTCCTATCGGTTGTTTTCCACTTCAAGGGGGCGACGGCTGATTTGTATTCCGCGGAGCCGCGGACCGTCGGTTGCGTGGGCGGACACCGGGCAGGCGCATCCCGCGGACACCGCGGCTCGGTGCGGCGTGTCGAGGCTACGCGGCCGGGAATCCGGTGGCGATGATTCGGCTCACCGTGAACCCAACCGGGACACCTTCCCGACGCCACCACGACGGTGGGCGAGCCTATCCGGAGGTCGTGACCGCCGGCGCGGGCGGGGTGGTCACCGTGGTCGTTTCGCCGCTGGTCGTGCCGCCTTCCTCGCCTCCCCCGTGGTTGTTTCCCTCGGCGCCGGCTCCGTCGCCCGTGGTGGGCACGGGCACGGACGTACCGGTGGTCGTTTCGGGAGCGGGCACGACGGAACTCGATTCCGATGGCGGTGCCGGCGGCTCCGGAGGCCTCGGCGGCGGCTCCGTGGACCCCGATGGCGACTGCCCGGGTTCCGGGGGCGGTTGCGATGGGTCGGGCTCGGCTACCGGGGCGCCGCCACTCGGCGGCCCGACCGTGGAGGCGGGGCCGGGCACCGATACATCGGGGCCGATCCCGACGACCGGACTCGACTCGATCACCGATACGGCGGTACCCGCAACGGCCGGCGGGGGACTCGGCTCGGACACGGCGTAACCCGGATCGGTCACCGGTCCCACGGTGCCGGTCTGCGTCGGAGACACAGTGCTCGCTCCCCCGTCGCCGGCGCCGGCGGTGCCGGCCCCCTCGCGTGACATATTCAGCGCCAGAGCCGCCGACGACGCCATTGCCACGGCGGCCGCCACGGCCACGAGTCGACGCCGACGGCCCCCGGGGCGGCCCGCCGTATCGATATCAGCGGTGCCGACCGCCGTGGCGGCCGGCACCGGGTTCGCCTCCGGCGGTTGCGCGGCGCTCGGAACCACGAGATCGATCAGCGCCGTCCGCGCCGCCGCCATGAGCGCGCCGGCGGAAGCGTAGCGGTCCTCGGGGTCTTTCGCCATGCCCGTGGCGATCACCGCGTCGAATACCGAGGGCAAACCGGCCTGCGAGGGCCGGGGCGGCGCTTCGGTGAGGTGTGCGGTGATCTGCCGCTCGACGCTGTCACCGGAGAACGGTTTGCTCTGGGTCAGGCATTCGTAGAGCACACACGCCAGCGAGTACACATCCGAACGCGCGTCGACGGTGTCGTGTGCGAGCCGTTCCGGCGCCATATAGGCGAAGGTGCCGATCATCGCGCCGGTGGTGGTCAGGCCGGTGTCCGTAGCGACGCGGGCGATCCCGAAATCGATCAGATAGGCGAAATCGGCGGGTGTGACGAGGATGTTCGAGGGTTTCACATCGCGGTGCACCAGCCCGGCGCCGTGCGCGGCGTCCAGGGCGTCGGCGATCTGGGCGAGCAGCGCCACCGCGCGGGCGGGTTCCAGCGGGCCCTCGTCCGAGAGCAGCAGACCCAGATCGGTCCCCTCGACCAGGCGCATGTCCAGGAACAGTCGTCCGTCGATCTCACCGTAGTCGTGGATCGGGATGACATGCGGTTCGGTAAGGCGTGCCGTGGTCTGCGCCTCACGCCGGAAACGCGTGCGGTACACCGAATCGTCGGCGAACTGCGGGGCCAACACCTTCACCGCGACGATGCGGTCGGTTCCCGTGTCATAGGCGCGATGCACCTGTCCCATGGCGCCCGCCCCCAAGAGTTCGAGCAATCGATATCGGCCGAACGGCGTGCCTTCCACCAGACACGCTTATCACACCGACGGGTAAACCGCCGAGCCCCAGGACTCTTCGACAGCCGAAACCGGTCGGGTTCACCGGGGGACCGCTGCTATCACAGGTTTCCGCCTCCCCGTCGATAGCGGATCGTGAGAGATATCGCAGCGGGCCGGGCGAGCACGGCGGAGCGTATGGCGTGTATCACCTCGCCGCCACCCAGGCGCTGCTGCCGAGCCCCTTCGACAACGGAATCGTGGACGCGTCGTCGAATATCGCCCGCCAGGCCATCGAATCAGGTCACGCCATCCGCCTCTGAGCCCACTCCCCCGACTCGCGACCGTCCTCGGCCGAGGCGCCGGGTTCACAACCGGGCTTCGCTCGGCATTCCGATCGCCGCCCCCTCGGACGCGAAGGCCCGAATCATGGCGTCCTGCGTGAACGACGCCAGCAGCCGCCCGTCCTCGGTACAGACCTGACCGCGCACGTAGGCCGTGCCCGCGCCCGCGAAGGTGCTCTCGTGGTGGTAGCGCAGCCATCCGCCCCACCCGACGGGATCGTGGAAGGTCACCCCGATTCCCATCGGCGCGGTGGACAGTGTGTGGTGGGCCTGCGCGGTACCGACGCCGGCGTGCGGGCGCAGGGAGGTGGAGATCCCGAGGTGACCGGTGAAGTGCGCCAGCAGGGCGCGGCGCAGTTCGTCCCGTTCGGGAACGGTGTCGTAGCGCAGCCAGGCGTCCACGATGGGCGGGCCGACCTCGTCGGGATTGTCGATATCCGTGACGCCGACGATGCGCACCTCACGGCCCGGCAGTGCAAGGCTGCGGGCCGGCTGCGCCACCTCGGGCCCCACGATGGGCGGACGGGACGCCCGGTCGTGGCGGATCACATCAGGTTGGGGATCGTCCAGCAGCACGGTGGTATTCGTGCAGAGGCGGGTGCCCTGCCGGGCCGTGACCGTGGCGCTGGCGACACTGCGCCCCACCCGGATCGGGGTCACGGTGAACTCTAGCCTGCGCGCCGGATCGGCCACGGAGACGAAGAGGGCGTGCGCCGAGCGCACGGCGCGACCGGGCAGGGATTTGTGCGCGGCCACCAGTGACTGCGCCAGGATCTGGCTACCGTCGACCACCCGACGCGCTCCGCCGTCGCTGCCCCCGGAGAACTGGGTCGGGTCCACCGAATCCGGCTCGACATCGAAGATGTCGAGCATCCGCTTCAGCGACGACTCGGTCATGAACGTCCTCCTGTGTAGCGGCCCGCGCCGATCGTCACCCGAATCTGGTCCTGGTCGAACCCGATATAGCCGGCCGGCCGAGCCACCTGCGGGAACGGTTCCGGATAACTCCGGGCGATACCGCGATCCCCGCCGGCGGCCGGACGCCAGTACACCGCCTGCCCTTTGAACGGGCAGACGGTGCGGATGCCGATCGGTTCCGGATGCGAGAAATCCACCGCGTCCCGCGGAAAGTACACGGCCAGTCCGTGGTCCTGTTCGTCCACGATCGGACGGGCGTCACTGTGCGCGAGCCGGATATCTCCGTACCGGGCGGACATGACATCGGTGCGGACGAGCGGGTCGACCCGGTAGTCGGGTCGCTCCTGATACATCGACCGGATGGGTTCCTCGCTCATACGGACTCCGGAGACTCGGTGGTGCACGGGCAGATTCGGCTCGTCCGCGAGCATATTCCAGAGCGGGGGCACAGGCGGCGCCGCGTCGGGAATCACCGGGCGGGCCGGAACGCCGGCGCACTAATGACATAGAACACAGAGGAGAATTACATTCTCCAATTACGAGATCCAAGGACCGATCGTGAAGATCGGGAGCGCTGTCGACATGATCTCGCCACTCGCGGCAGGGAACTCGTCCGCCGGCGACCGACCGCGGATCATCACCGGCCGGCACGAGCACCACGGCCCTACACTCACCGCATGAGCTCATCGGACAGTGGAGATACCGGCGCGTTGGACGGCATCCGAGTGCTCGAGGTCGGCACGCTGATCTCGGGCCCGTTCGCCGGTCGCCTGCTCGGCGATATGGGTGCCGAGGTGATCAAACTCGAACCACCCGGTTCCCCCGACCCGCTGCGCACATGGGGTCAGGCCGAACTCGACGGACACCACTTCTTCTGGACGGTGCACGCCCGCAACAAGAAGGCCGTCACGCTCAACCTGCGCGAGCCCGCCGGCCGCGAGCTGTTCCTGGAATTGGTGGAACGCTGCGACATCGTCGTGGAGAACTTCCGGCCCGGCACCCTGGAGAAATGGGGTCTCGACTATGAGACGCTACGCGCGCGCAACCGCGGCATCATCCTGGTCCGGGTGTCCGGCTACGGTCAGACCGGTCCCGATGCACACAAGGCCGGTTACGCTTCGGTCGCCGAAGCCGTCAGCGGCCTGCGCCATATGAACGGTTTCCCCGGCGGGCCGCCACCGCGGCCGGCCCTCTCGCTGGGCGACAGCCTGGCCGGCATGTTCGCGGTCCAGGGCGCGCTGGCCGCGCTCTACCGGCGCACCCTCACCGGGGAGGGGCAGATCGTCGACACCGCGCTCACCGAATCCTGTCTGGCCGTCCAGGAATCCACCATCCCCGACTACGATATCGGCGGCGTGGTGCGCGGACCGTCCGGCACTCGCCTGGAGGGCATCGCGCCGTCGAATATCTACCGCACTGCCGACGGCAGCTGGGTGGTGATCGCCGCCAACCAGGACACCGTCTTCCGCCGCCTGTGCGCGGCGATGGACCGGCCCGAACTGGCGACGGACGAACGATTCGCCACCCATACCGCCCGGGGACGCAACCAGGACGAACTGGACAAGATCATCGGCGACTGGGCGGCCGGCCGCCGGCCCGACGACATCATCGCCACGCTCAACGCAGTCGGGGTGATCAGCGGACCCATCAACACCGTCGCCGAGGTCGTCGACGATCCGCAGCTGCGCGCCCGCGGGATGATCGCCGAACACTACGACGAACGTATCGGGCGCACCGTCCTCGGCCCGGGAATCGTCCCGGTGCTGTCCGGCACCCCGGGCACGATCCGCAACGCCGGACCCGCCACCCCCGGACAACACAACGACGAGATCTACACCGGGTTGCTCGGCAAAACGGAGGCGGAACTGGAAGCGCTGCGGAACGAGGGGGTGCTGTAACCGCCTTCCGTGTCCGACCACAGTGTGGATCACCGGGCGACACAACGCGTGGGGCCGGTGACCATCGGCAAGCGGCCCCTGTACCCCACCGCCGTACAACCCGCTCGGCCGTACTCCCGCTGTTGGAGAGATGCGAGAATGGCCACAGCAATTGCGACCAACGCCACTACGGGCTGGGCTCGGCGGAATTCCTCGGTGGGAACCCGAACCGGCGGATGAGATACCAGGGACCAGAGATGACGAACACCGACGGAGACAGCGGCAAGAAAGCCGCCCAGGCCGTGCTGCTCGAGGAAGGTGAGACGCCCGACGGAATCAGAAAAGACGGAAACAAAATCCTTCCGATCAAGGTAGAGCACGTCTGGAAGGTCACACTGGTGTGCCCATCCGGTGCGTCGCCCGCATTGAAGGCGGCCATCCGCGACCCCAAGAAGGGCGCCGAGGTCATCATTCAGAAGGCGGTCGACGTACTCGGCAGCGGCGCACCCGTTCCTCCTCCCACATCCAAACCCCCACTGGTAATGAGAGCGGGTCCTTACAAGGTCGGCGAGGGTGAGATCAACCCGGCGTACCAGAAAACCGTGAGCACGGCCCGCAACCGCCAGGATTCCCTCCTCGGCATGGACGATCAGGTTGCCAGTACTTCGGCGGTCGTTGCCGATCGACAACGTTTCGCCCTATCGATGATCAAGAACATCGTCACCCAATTTAATTTGATAATGTCGCTTTTTAATGGTCGCAAACTCTCCAAAGCGGAGAATACGCAACTTATCAAATTTGTTGAGGACACAGTGGAGCAGGTCAATGGCCTGATGACGCACACGTCCAATGAGAATGTGCAACTCGCCAAAGACCCCGGTAGCACCGGCACCAAACCGGGCATCCCCGCCGCCGAGACCGTCGCCGGAACCGGGACTGGAACCGGGACTGGGACCGGAACCGGGACTGGAACCGGAACCGGAACCGGGACTGGAACCGGGACCGGAACTGGAGCTGGGACCGGAGCTGGGACCGGAGCCGGAAGCGGCGACGGCGGGATCGGCTCCATAGCCTCCTCCCTAGTCCAGGCACTGATGATGCCGCTCATGATTGCTGCACCAGTGCTCAGCAGCGTACTTCCCGAACTGCTGCCCAAAGAAGGCGAAGAGGCGCCCCCGGCGGACGAATCCGGCGCCCCGACGCCCAAAGATCCCACGTCAGTGGTACCCCTTGCCGCGGAAACCACGGTTACCGCCCCGGACAACGGACAACCGGTCTCGCTCCCGTCACTTACCGGCCTCGGCCGATCCGCCGTATCCCGACGCGATACCCGGCAGGCAGCCCACGGCAACGATGCACCACCGACCGAGGACGGCCAGGACGTCGTCGCCGAGCCGGCGTTCGAACAGGGGTGAGGAATGCGGCCTCGCCGATCCGGCCGACCTTTCCGGACTACGTGGACAGGGCCGTCACAATGGCGGTGGTCGCCTCGGCGAGGGGCACATTGTTGTTCGGCGCATCGGACAGGTTCGTGGTCGAATCGCTGAGCAGGATGAGCAGTAGCGGATCACCGTTCGGTGACCGGACCACGCCGGCGTCGTTCACGGTTCCGTAACTGCCGGCGCCGGTTTTGTCGGCCGAGGTCCACCCGTCGGGCAGACCCTTTCGGATGCGTTCGCCCGAGGTGATGTTCGCGAGCATCCAGTCGGTGAGGATGCGCTGCCGGGCCGGGGTGAGGGCGGCGCCGAGCAACAGCTCCCGGTAGCCGATGCCCAGGCCCGCCGGGGTAGTGGTGTCGCGCAGGTCGCCACGTTCGGCGCTGTTGAGGGCCGGTTCCCAGCGGTTGAGGACGGTGGCGTTATCGCCCAGGGTGCGGGCGAACTCGGTGATGGCGCGGGGACCGCCCAACCGGCCGAGTATGAGGTTGGCGGCGGTGTTGTCGCCGCGGGTGAGCGCCGCTTCGCACAGTTCGGTCAAGGCCACGGCGCGGCCTTGGGCGGGCTCGGTCACGGGCGAGTTCTCCACGACCTCGTCCGGCTCGATCCGCACCCTGTCGTTCAGGCTCAGCCGGCCCTGCTGCTCCTGACGCAGCAGCGCCGCGACCGCGTACACCTTGAAGGTGGAGCACAGGGCGAACCTTTCGTCGGCGCGTCTGATGTAGGCGAGCTCGCGCCGAGGATCGACCGCGTGGACGCCGAGTCGGACGCTGTGCCGGTCTTCCAACTCGGCGAGTGTGATGTCGAGTCCGGCGAATGGGGTATCGGGCGCCGGCGCCGGCGCCGGCCGGTGCACGGAGGGCGCGGTGGCGGCGGTGGTGCCGCAGGCGGCGCCGGCGGAGAGGACGGAGACCGCCAAGGCGGCGCGGAAGAAGCGGCGGCGGTCGAACGGCGCGGGATGGATGCTCGGTGTGGAGGTCACCGTGGCAGGACACCACCGCGAGGGCACGGAGGCCAATATCCGAGCGGTGTGTCCGCGAGTCGTTGTCGATATCGTCGCATATGGGCACGGTCGTATCGCGGCCGACGCCGATCGGGCGCGGGCGCGAGCGTCAGGGCACCGGTCGCGCTGGTTCAATGACGACATGGACCTGATCCGCCACCTGCGCTTTTTCGTCTCCGTTGCGGAGGAGGGTCATTTCGGCCGGGCGGCGGCCGCGCTGGATATGACGCAACCTCCACTGTCACAGGGGTTGCGACGGCTGGAACGGCGCCTCGGTGTCGATCTCGTGCACCGCACCCGCCACGGGGCGGTGCTCACCCCGGCCGGACTGGAACTGCTGCCGCGGGCCCGATTGTTGGTCGACGACGCCGAACGGCTGCTCGCCGAGGCGCAGCGGATCGCGCGCACGCGCGGGACCGTGCACTGGGGCACGGCGCAGGCCCTGCCGGACCGGGTGATCACCGCGTGCGTGACCGCGTTACGTGGCGAACGTGGCGGAGAGGCCGGTGTCCACCACCGTGGGAGCGACGGTGGACCTGGTATCGCAGGTGCGATCCGGGCTGTGCGATGTGGCGGTGATCGAACATCCCGCCCTGGTCGACGGGGTCGAGGCCGGGCCGGTGGTAAAGGTGCCGCGGTGGATCGCGGTACCGGACGGGCACCGCTGCGCCGACGCCGAACGCCCCACTTTCCCGATGCTGGCCGGATTGTCGTTCGCCGCGCCGCCGCGAGCCGCCAACCCACCGGCCTTCGACACCGTCCGTGACCTCCTGCGTGAACGGGGGCTGGATATGCCGACGGTGACGGTGCGCGACGACCGCGGTGTGCTCGCCGCTGTCGCGGCCGGAACGTGCTTCGGCCTCACCGCGTTCCCGCCCGCCCCCACCCCCGGTGTGACCTGGGTACGGATGGCACCGCAGGCGACGGCGCTGCGGGTTCGCGTCGTGCGTCGGGCGGGGGCCGAGACCCATGCCGACGCCCTCGACCGAGTGCTGTACCGGGAGCGGCTGCGGTGAGCGTCGAGGACCGGATCCGCGCGGTATTCGCCGACGCCGGCTGTACCGGATGGCTGCACGCGCGCCGCTGCGACGGTTCCGACGACGAGGTCTCGGTCGCCGGGTACGACCGTGTCGTCACCGCCTCCACCTACAAGCTGGTATTGCTCCTCGCGTTCTGTCACGCCGTCGACACCGGGCGGATCGATCCGCGAGAGCCTGTCACCGTCATACCGGCCGAGTGCACGCCGGGCCCGACCGGGATTTCCGCCCTGCGTGATCCGGTCACCATGAGCAGGCGTGATCTGGCGACCTCGATGATGACCGTGTCCGACAACGCGGCCGCCGATCTCCTGCTCGACGAGGTGGGTCTCGGCGCTGTCGAGGCACTGTTGACCCGGGTGGGCCTGGCCGGGACGCGGATCGTCGGCGGTACCGCCGATGTCCATCGGAGTCTGATCCGCGATACCGATACCCACACCACCGCCGAGGCCTTCGCCGCGCTGGCCGACAATGACGAGGCGTGGACGGTGTCCGCCTACGATCCCGCCTTCACCAGCTCCTCGACGCCGGAGGAGATGACCCGCCTGCTGCTCGCGGTGTGGACGGGAGCCGTCGTATCGGTCGAGCAGACCGGGTTCGTCCGCGCCGTGATGCGCAGCCAGGTCTGGCCGCACCGCATCGCCTCCGCCTTTCCGCATCGCGGGGTGACGGTGGCGGGGAAGACCGGGACCATCGGGGTGATCCGCAACGAGGTGGCGGTGGTCGAATTCCCCGGCGAGTACCCGGTCGCCGTGGCGGTGTTCACCCGGGCGGCACGCGCCGATCCGATGCTGCCCGTCGTCGACGCGGCCATTGCCGAATCGGCGCGAATCGCCGTCACCGAGTTGCGCCGCGTGGCGATGTAATTCGCCGGCGAGCGGAACACCGGTGATGTACCGGGATTCGTCAGAGGGTTTCGGGTTCCGCGACCTGTTCGAGGTATTCCTCGAGGAGTTGCCATTGAACGCCACCGGCAAGGTCATGAAGGATCGGCTGAGGTGGCCGACCGAGAGAAAGCGAGTGCGGATGACCCACTTCCCCGACTTCGAGGCACTACGTGCGGCGGTGGGCACCGAACTCGGTGTCAGCGACTGGATCGAGATCGACCAGCGGCGTATCGATCTGTTCGCCGAGGCGACCGATGACCACCAGTGGATTCATATCGACCCGGAACGAGCGGCACAGGGCCCGTTCGGCGCCACCATCGCCCACGGTTTCCTCACCCTCTCACTGCTCGTCCCGCTCGGGCAGGAGGTGATGAGCGTAGGCGGGGCGCGGATGGGCATCAACTACGGGTTGAACCGAGTCCGGTTCATCACCCCGGTCAGGGTCGGCAGCCGCGTGCGGTGTTCGGTGAAACTCACCTCGGTGACCGATATTCCGGGTGGGGTGCAGATCGAACGCGCCTTCACGATCGAGGTGGAGGGCTCCGAGAAGCCCGCCTGCCTCGCCGAGCACATCTCCCGAATCATGGCCTGGCCACGCTCCGAAACGTCCCTGTCGACATCTCCACCATGACGCGCAGAGAGTACGCCGCCAAACACGCGAGCCGCGCACATCACCGAGCGCCCTGCCCGACTCGGTGGGCACTCGGGTTCACGCGGTCTTGGCGTCCTCCCGGCCGGGAACGACCGGCATTCCCCCTGCGGCGTGATGCGCCGCTCCGATGGGTCCCTGCTGCACAGGTACTTGCCCCGCTACGCGACAAGGCTTACGGTCCCTCCGCAGGTGTTCGACCCCTCGGCGCGTCCCGCAGCGGGGATGGTCGATCGGGCAGGCGGCCTGGCAGTCGATCACGGTTACGAGAATCGTAGTGTCCGCCTCGCGGGTTGTGAGATGGCCGGCGCGCTGGTCTGCGCTGCCTCGCGGACGGGTCGATACCGTTGACGCACCAGGCGTTCGGCGGACCTGAACTCCTGCCGACCGTTCCAGGGTGCCGCGTGGGCCACCGCTCCGGCCGGAGCCCCTGGGCCGGCAGACCACCGTGAACGGTATCCCCGGCCGACGACGGACACCGCCCCGGCTAATTCGCCGGGTTCACCATGCGACGCTCGGCCAGAGCGACCAGCTTGTCGACAGTCGGCGGCAACTCCTTCGACAGGATCGCGCGCATGATCGGACGCAGGATGAGCGTGGTCGGGCCACCCACGCTGATGTCGAAGGTGACCTCGCATCCGTCATCGGTGGCCTCGATCCTGTGCACCCAATCCATCCTTCCGCCCAGCGGGAGGAAGAAACGATCCGTATAACGCTGCAAGTGAACGCATTCGATGATCTCCCAGGCACGCTCGGGCTGCCCCTTCAACTTCACCCGGCCGCGCCCACCCAACTCGAACGACCCGCTGATCGACTCCAGCGCATCGTCCCAGCGAGGCCGACCGGGGATATCGGCGAACAATTCCCAGACGTCCTCGGGGGTGGCGGTGGTTGTACGGGTGACAGTGATGACCTTCATGGCGGGTCCCTTCGTTCCTGCGCCGAGGTGAGCGTTGACACACTCGGACTCAGACATTTGTATTAGACATTTGTACTATAGCTTGACCAGCGTGGAATGCAACAGTGATTCGGCTGCCAACGCCGAACGGCCACCATCGGGCAAAGCCCGAGGGGATCACAGCCAGGAATACCGACTACTCGGACAGCGGTCCCCGGTCCGGTACCCCGAAAGACGAGACCGGACATCACACGAAACGTACCTATCGGAGACCTCGGAGCCGTACCCACTGCGCATCCATCGCGGAATTCCGAGGCGAAATCCTCCCTCCGACTCGGGACGCGGCAACACCTGCAAAGGCGACCCGACCACTCGACCAACGCAACGAGCGGACCCGCTGCCGTCGAGTGGCGCCGCTGGAGGAAGGAAGAGTCGACCGACAGCACGCCGCGGACCGAGGCCGCCGATGTCGACACCTCCGCTACGACGCGCAAGGAATACGCCGCCGAACACGCGAACCAAGCACCGACCAGCACTCGGCCAGAGCCCTCCCGCGAGCGGTCACAGCGGTGCGGTTCCCCCTGGCGGCACGGCACGAGGCTCGGCCCGGCATGGGCGAGGCCGAATGGACGGCGTCACGTCCACGGTGCTTCTCCGTCAACCATGCAACCATGGCGTATATCGCGGGGACTCGCACCGAACCGGCGACGGAAAGCCGTGCTGAAGGCACTGGCCGAGCCGAAGCCCAGGTCGAGGGCGAGATCGGAGATGCCCCGGTGGCGGTACGCGGGGTCGCGCAGGCGCGCGTAAGCGAGTTGCAGCCGCTCTTCCTTGATGAGTTCGCGTGGTGTGGTGCCGACGCGCTGCAGCGCGAGCTGGACTTGGCGCAGCGACCAGCCGAGAGCGTTGGCCACCGCGGCGCCGGTGAGTTCGGGGTCGTGGGCATGCGAGCGGATATACCGGCGAACCGCGAATTCCACCTCGGTGAGCCGGTCGGACGCGGGGGCGTGGTCGCCGCGGACGAGCAGGCACAGTAGTTCGACCATCCGGTCGGAGACGGCGTCGAATTGGTATCGGCCGAGGATGCCGCGCTCCGCGAACAAAGCGGTGGCGAGGTCGGCCACCACCCGCCCCAGTCCGGTGGTGAAGTCCAGCGGACGGGCCGGCGGGGCGACACGGTCGAGGCGATGATCGACCTCCCGCCGCGGGATGGTCATGATGAGCCCCTGGGTGTCGTCGCCCAAGGCCATCGCGAACGGCCGGTCGATGGTCACCAGACATCCCACGCCGGAGGGCAGGAGTGTGTCCCGGTCGTCCTGGCGGAGGGTGGCCGGACCGGCGGTGGGCAGGAGCAGCCGATAGTCGTCGTCGGAGTCGTCACGCACGTGTCGAACGCCACGGTAGTAGGTCACCGCGTCGGACTTCCATCCGATGAGCTGGTAGTTGTCGGTGCGGCGCAGCGCCGTGCGGCCACGGAAACCATCGCGACGGGGGAATTCGTAGCCCAGGCGGCAGTGATACGAATCGATCAGCTCGGTCCAGTAGTCCGCGCGTTCCCGCGGAGCGACGGCACTCGTGGTCGCGGACTCGACAACAGCTGCGCTTTCCATCGGCACCAACTCCCGAAACACGATCCAACCGCGCATCCGTATCCGAATGGGGCTCGGCCCACAGAATAGGACGTAGTGGTGGGCGCCGGGCGCCGGTGGCCACGTCGTGACGCTGCGCCCGGCCGCAATTTCTGTGCGTCCGCCGGCAAGTGGGGCGCGTGCACCGGCTCTACCGTCACAGGTGCCCGCCGCGGGAGGGCGCCGACACCGAGTCCCACGGCCGGCTCCGACTCTCTGTACCGACGACCACGAGGAGTTCCGATGCGCAGGATCGTCCTGGGCCACGACGAATCCGGGAAGACGCAGGTGCTTTCCGACGAGAACGTCGCCCCCATCACCATCGCCATGCTGCCGGGGGCGGAGCTTCACCGGATGTGGGAGCTCGACGAGACACCGACTCTCCCGGTGACCGAGACGCAGGGCCCGGCAACCGGTTCGTTCTTCCCCGGTCCCGGCGGACTCCGCTTCGGTTTCATCACCGTACCACCGGGCATGTCCTACGAGCCGCCGGCAGACATGTCCCCCGAGGACCTCTCAGCGGCGGCGGCGGAAGCCGAGGCGAAACTGCCGGGCATGTTCTCCACCTTCAACGCGGAGCAGCCCGGAGTGCACACCACCCACACGGTCGATTTCGTGGTCGTGCTGTCCGGCGAGGGCCTGCTGCGCACCGACGAGGAGGTCGACGTACCACTGCATCCCGGTGATTGCGTGATCCAGAACGGCTCCGCGCACGCATGGCTCAACAACGGCACGCAGCCGTTCGTCTTCTGCTACGCCCTGTGCGGTGCGCGCTGACCGGTCTGTCCCGCCGGTTCGGCCGATCGCAGGCCGGACGTCGAGAAGGCGCCCACTGCGGCGCCTTCTCTTGGTTGAGGACCGGACCTGCCGGGTCGCTCGGATCTGACGGGATCCCCTCGACGAGCGTGAGACATTTTACAAGAGCCCGGCATCCCGGGAGGCCATCCGGTCCTACTGCGAGGCCAGGCTCGCCGAATGGCCGGTCGCGCACCGCCGTACGACGCACACCACGTCCGCGGGCGAAACCCACGTCCTCACCACTGGCGACGGACCACCCGCCGTCGTCTTCGTCGCCGGCACCAGTTCCTGCGCCGCGGCCTGCCTGCCGTTCCTGTCCGCCCTGGCCGCCAGGCATCCCGTTATGGCCGTAGACGTTCTCGGGCAGCCGGGGCTCAGCGCCGACCAACGGCCCCGCCGGAACCGAATGAACTGGTACGGACGGATGCTCGCCGACCTACTCGACCGAACCGTCACCGCTCCGTGACCGTCGTCGGTCATTCACTGGGTGGCGGCATCGTGATGGCCTGCGATTCGCCCCGCATCGGCGGACGCCTGCTGCCGGCGCCGTCGGGATTGATTCGGCTGACGGTCGCCACCGGCGAGCACGACATCTTCCTTCCACCCGACCGACTCGACCCAGCCGTTTCGCGCAAGTTCGACCGGCCACTACAGGTTGTGCCGGACGCCGGGCATCTGATAATGGACGACCGGACCGAATCCGTTCTCGACCTCATCGACGAGTTGCGCAGCCGAACCGGTCTCGACAAACCGCCGAGGTCCCACAAAGCATAGGGTAGGTCCAACACCTGCACCGCTGAACTGCTGGTCGGGCAGGGTTGGCCGAACTCGAACCGGTTCCTGCGCGGGTTGGACAGAGGCCACGAGGCGATCCTGGCCCGACTCTGTCTGCACTACAACAACGACCCCGCCGAAGGTGTCAATACGAAAGCCGATCACGCTTTCACACAATGAGCGGGTTCCTCGAATTCGTCGGCCGGGACATGGTTGCCTCGGCCGACCGCCGGCGGAAGGTATTCGACGGAACCGACCCTACAGAGTCCGGTAACTCATAGACCCTCACGACCGAATCGGCGGCCTGACTCGAAGTGGCAGCCAAGGTGGCGCAGCTGCGCGGTATACCCCCACTGCTTGATAATGGCTACCTGTCCCGCTCCACCACGACCAGAGGGATCTCGCGTTCGGTCTGCTGTTGATGCGCCGCCATATGCGGGTACTGCTCACCCAGCAGGCCGAGCAACCGCTCACGCTCGATACCCGACGCGGTGTGTGCGGTGCCGATGAACCGGTCGATGCCCTCGGACGTGGGCTGTTCGATGAGCACCTGTGGATTCGCAACCAAGTTTCGGTACCACGCCGGGTGGTTGGGAGCTGCCATATTGGACGCCCACAGCACGATCCGGTCCTCACCGTCGGTGAAGTAACCGAGCGGGACGACGTGTTGCCGGCCGCTGCGAGCACCGGTGGTGGTCAGGAGGACGAGATCCGCCCCCTCCAGCATCCCGTCCATAGTGATCTCCCCACGGTTGGCGCGGAAGTTCTCCACCACAGACCGATTGAACACACGCATGTCATCAGGCATCGACACCATAGCTACGGTAGTACCACACCAAAGCGTGTTTCGAAGCCGAGTACGGGCCTGCTCGTCAGGGGCGGGCGTGGACACCGATGCCCCGGAGACGATGAGGTTGTCGCCGGTGATGTAGCCGCCGGCGTGAGAGGCAAGGAAGGCCACGACTTCGGCGATGTCGGCGGGAGCGCCGACGCGGCCGAGCGGAACGTCCCGAGCCCAGGCGTCGATCTTTTCCGGGGAGACACCCATCTTGCCGTAGGCAGGGAGGGCGTTGATCAGTCCCGGGCCGACGGCGTTGACGCGGATGCGCCGGGGGCGAGTTCGAGCGCGGGGGGTACCAGGGCTCCCTTGGCGGCTGTCATGGCGGCTCCGACCCCATCGCCGGCGCCCACGGTGAACACCGACCGAGGCGCCCTCGTTAAGGAGCGGGAACGCCTTTTGCAGGGCGAAGAAGGCACCCTTGACATTGATGCCGAATAGGGCATCGAAGGCGGCTTCGTCGGTTGACTCGATCGGACCGGAGCGGGAGATGTCCGCATTGAGGAAGAGCAGGTCGAGGGAGCCGAATTGCCGGCGTTCCCGGTCGATCGCATGGTCGACGTCCGGCAGGGACCGCGCGTCGGCCCGGACGGCATGACGTCTGCCGACCTCCCGAGAGATCCTCGAGACGACCCTGTGCCTGTTCCCCGAGCAGGGCTACGACGAGACGACCATCGCCCAGATCGCCCGAGAGGCGGGCGTCTCCCAGCGAGCCCTCTTCCGCTACTTCAGTACCAAGGAAGACATTCTCGGCGGCAACCGGGACCGGTTCGGGCAAGTCCTGACGGACACGATCAGCGAACAGCCGCCGAAGCCAGTGTCCGGGAAGCCCTGCGCGCAGGGGTGGCTGCCGTACTCGCCTTGCACGAGAGCCGCGAGCAGGCGCTGGAGCGGTTCCGTCTCCTGCACAACACCCCCTCGCTGCATGCCGGTTGGCTCGAAAAGCGGCTGCGGTTCGAGGAGGACCTGCTGCCGCTCATCGAGGCGCGTATGGGTGCTACTGCCGGTAGCGCGGATGCGAGGGCCCGCGCAGTGACCGCTACGGCATTCGCATGTCTGGATGCCGCATCGATGACGTGGGTCGACAATGACGGCAAGGGCAACATCATGGACCTGTAGTGCTGCGATGGGAGGCAGGTTGCGCCGGGCTGCCATGCGGGCGTGCGACGGCGCAGGACCCACCGGTGTCGTGCACACTGGTCATCGAAGCCCTCGGTTATCGAAAGCTCTCTTTTCGCAAGAGAACATGATCGGCCAAGGGCTTCGCCCGTGATCATCGGGGGTACCGAAACCCCAGCTCAGAGGCTAACTCGAGCTAGGCGTTGCGCGTGGGCCCCATGATGACGGTGACCGATGATGGGTCGATCCCGGTCGGCAGCATCGACCACAGTCGCTGCAGATCACCGGTGGTGGTGTGGAACTCAGGGCCTGACCATAGGAATCCGCTTGCTCGTCGGCCAGACCGGCCCGGTGCGCCGCCCTGCAGGCGGCATCGATACCCAGCCGCAACTCCAATGTTCCGGCTCCCATCTGCTCGGCGGCCCCGGATCCGGCGTGAGAATCCCCTCGCGGGAGTGGATGCAGTACCAGACATTCCCCAACAGGGGTCTCCGCATTCACGCCGCACGGCGGATGCCGAGTCGCCGGGTTTCCAACAGAACGCATCCAACCCGGCGACGACCCCGCTTGCCCACAACCAACAGGCAAGGATCACAACCCCACTGGGGCATCGAACCGAAAGTGCGACAGAACCGAAAGTGCGACAGAACCGAAAGTGCGACAGAACCGAAAGTGCGACAGAACCGAAAGTGCGACAGAACCGAAAGTGCGACAGAACCGAAAGTGCGACAGAACCGAAAGTGCGACAGAACCGAAAGTGCGACAGAACCGCTACCTTGACAGACCTATCTGACAAATCCGAACGGGCACAACGGTTATGGTTGAAAATCTACCGAAACCTGCTTGCACACAGTAGCATACCTGTCGTGGGGGGCGACAGATGGTCACTCACCGAAGGTGGTCGATCCACCAGATCGATATTGTCCGAATCCCTATTATCAGCGACGATAGTAAGGGGCGAAGGAGGTTTCCTCATGAAGAAGCTTGACGAACTCACCGCGTTGAACCTGGAACAGCTTATGGCCGATGCCAGTCCCGCGCTGCGTGCCGCAATCGAGCGTTACCTGGCCCCGGCCGGTCGCGGCCACTTCGGCTTCCAAGCATTCATCGACCTCGGCAGTTAGTCCGCAGTGTCGGACACGCCGCCTTCGATCGGGGGTTCGACGCGCCGACGACGGAGACCAGTTGCGGCTGTTCAACGCATCATCGAACTCTTGCTCGTGGACAGCCGCCCTCGGAGCCCGTCGGCCTCGCCCCCATTCGGCTGGTCGTGATCGGGACCGGCGGCACACTGGAACAGGCCAACGAATCGAAATCGACCTTCGCCGGAGCTACAAAACTCGGATACAAAGGCTATGGAAACCCACTCGACCTAGCACTCAATAAGCCTTCCATGGCAGCCCAACAGATTGACGCTCGAGGTCTGCGGCGGTGGAGCATTCGCAGACCGGTATCGCGCGAGCAACGGATTCCGCAACCCGTCGGTGTATACGGCAACTTGAAGAGACCGATCCCCCATATCGAGTCTCGAGTGCGGGCAGGTATCGGTGCCGCAATCGGAACGTTTCGGCAGGAGACTACTATTGACAACCAATATCGTCGTCGAGATCGATGACGTCGTAGCCGACTTGGCTTCCGGACAGGGCACCGAGCAGAGCATCGAAACATTGACGCGCGGCCTACTGACAACTCGAATGATTCTGCTGCGCACACTGATGACCGAAATGATGACTCGGATGCCCGAGAGCGCCGCGGCCGCACGACTTCCCGACGCATATCAGAACCTGACCGAGCTGCAGCGATCCTATCCGGCCCAGGCCGTAGCATTGCTGACTCATCCGCACACCGGCGCTTGGCTCGCCCATATGCTGAAACGAATCCGCAGTACATCCGACGACACGGCGACTCCGCTGTGGGCCGACTGTTGCTATTTGGGCTGGCTCGCTGCAGCCGGGTCCATCGCCTGCAGGACCACGGGCTCACTCGAGCTCGTGGTTCGCAATGGCATCGTAATGCTGCCCAGGATCGGAATGGCTCACCTCGGCGATGCCGACCACTGCGGACATTGCGAACTGCGCTGGACGACAACGGGCGCCTTGAGCTTCACTTCCGGAGATTGTACCGTCGAAGTCCTCTCTCCGAATGTCGACTCCGCCCCGGCCTGGCTGACACTACGGCGTGTGCGGGGCGCGAACGACGAGCCGGAGGTTTTCCTCGACGACCTCGACCCATTCCGCAACCCGGATGACCGATCCGACCTACCCCGACTCACACCGGCACAAGCCCATTCATGGCAGCAGGATTTCGCCGCGGCCTGGGATTTGTTGCGCCGTGATTTCGGCCCCTACTTGACCGCGATGCGCAGTTGTCTGCATACGTTGACACCGCTGAGCGTTGCTCCGCCCGCCCAAGCCACGAGCCACACTCTCTTCACCGGATCCGGTTGTGTCTACACCACAGCCCCAACAGATCCGTGTGCGCTGGCACTCACCCTGATTCACGAGATCCAACACTCGAAGTTCGGTTTACTGACCGATCAGATCGTACTGTTCGATGACGATCTCACCGCCCGCTTCTATGCACCATGGCGTGATGACCCGAGACCGATCCTTGGTCTGCTGCATGGGATTTACGCATTCTTCGGTATCACCGACTTCTGGCGAATTCACCGTCACTCCGCCTGCCACGGATCGCTGCAGGCACATGTCAATTTCGAATTATGGCGCGTGCAGGTGGAAGGGGCTATTGCACAGGCAGCAACGTCAGGTCTGCTCACCACCGCAGGTGAGCGATTCCTGGACGGGCTCGTGGCGTGCATACGATCCTGGCACGACGAGGAAGTGCCTGCCGCAGCCAAGGTCGCTGCAGCAGAAGTGTCCGATGCACATCGGACGTTCTGGCATGTGCGCAATCTGCGACCCGATAGAGACGGAGTCGCCGATCTCGCAGCGCAGTGGATGTCCGGCGCGGCGCGGCCCGAAGTCCTACCACCCGCCCACCTGGTGGATCAGGCGACCGTGCCGGACAACTATCGCCGCCTCTACCTCGAGGCACAGTTGAAGGTGGCCGATAGGGATGTGGCAGAGGCGCTCTACTGCCCGGAGCAGCCGCGTGGGGATCGCGCCTACCTGGCCGGTGATCAGTCTCGCGCGGTGGCCCACTACCAGGAGGAGCTCGATATCGATCCGCTACGTCCGCAACTGTGGGCCGGTTTGGCGTTGGCCCTGCCGAAGCTGTATCCGAACAAAGACTTCAGCATTCTGAGCGACAGGGCCGACGTGGCGGCTTGGCTGTACCAGACTCTGCGCGTCGGCGTCGGCGACCTCGAGATCGTCGACCTGGTCGGATGGTTGTCGAAAGGTGACAGGATCCGTTAGTAGCTCGTGGATTTACACCAACGGCGTTGCCAACTTCGAGTGTGGCGTCTCCAGGCTGGGGTGATCGGCGGGTGTGACGATCACTCGAGGGTTGTAGTGTAGGTCGCCGCTTCAGACCTGGAACGAGGCACCGGCACTACCAGTATGCCTGCAACAGCCTAACCCGAGCCTGGCACCCACCCAATACGCCCTCGACCAACCTTGTCCGCACCATGTTGATAAAACCACGAGAATTATTGTCCGGTAACCGGATTCTTCGATCGAGTAAACCACCGCCCACGTCGATACGCCGCACCGCTACACTGCCGGCGTCAAGTCCTACTGAATAACCCAGTGAATGCGATGGGTAGAAAGACGAGTGAGAAGGTAACATCGATGGAGAAGTTCGCAACAGAATTGCCCTGGCCTGGCTGGGGAGTGGAATTTTCGAATCTGCGTTGCCGCGGCTGGGAGCCGAAGGCGTTCACGGAGTTCATCGTCAAAATCCACAGTCGCTGTAATCTGGCCTGCGACTATTGCTACGTCTACGAGATGGCGGACCAGAGTTGGCGTGCACAACCGAAAGTAATGAGCCGCAAGGTATTCGAGGATTCGTGCCGGATGATCGCCGCGCATGCCCGCCAGTTCGCGCTGCCCAAGGTCGGTCTTGTGTTCCACGGCGGCGAGCCCTTGCTGGCCGGACATCGGGATCTGGAGTATTTCGCCCGGACGGCGCATGAGGTGCTGGAGCCGGTCGCCGAGGTATGCCTGGGTATGCAGACCAACGGCGTGCTGATCGACGAGGATTTCCTGCAGATCTGCGAACAATGGCACATCAAAGTCGGAGTCAGTCTCGACGGAGATGAGCACGGACACGACCGACATCGCCTGGATCGTCGCGGTCAAGGCAGCTACATGCAGGTCGTCGCCGGGCTGGAACAACTGCTGGCTGCCGAGCGGCGCCATCTGTTTTCCGGGTTGTTGTGCACGATCGACCTGTCGAACGATCCGGTGAATACCTATGAGGCTTTGGTGCGGTTCCGGCCGCCTGCAATCGATTTCCTGCTACCACACGGCAACTGGACCACGCCGCCACCCGGACGCTCGGCCGACGAGACGGCGAAACCATATGCCGACTGGCTGATCGCAGTGTTCGAGCGCTGGTATGGCGCACCGGAACTCGAGACCAGGGTACGGCTGTTCGGCGACATCATCGAACTGCTGCTGGGCGGAGAGGTTGCCTCGGAAACCGTCGGTCTCGCCCCGGTGCGGTTGGCCGTCATCGAAACCGACGGCAGCCTCGAGCAGGTCGACGAGCTGAAATCGGCATTCGACGGCGCCACCAAGATCCCGGTGCGAGGTGAAGGAAATCCACTCGACCTGGCGTTATGGGACCCTTCGATCGCGGCGCGCCAGATCGGTACCGCCGCGCTGAGCCAGACCTGCCTGGCATGCCCGATCCACACAGTATGTGGCGGTGGACACTACGTACACCGGTACCGAGAGGGTAGCGGCTTCCGAAACCCGTCGGTGTACTGCGCCGACCTGAAGAAGCTCATCCATCACATCGACTCACGCGTGCGGGCCGAGATCGGTGCCGATCTCACGTACTGACAACAGGAGCCTGCCATGACCGCCGCCTCCGTCGGAACCGACGACCTCCTCACCGACTTGGCTTCCGGATTCGGTCTCGAGAACCTTGATCCATTCCGTGATGTGCAGCCGGACCAGCCTCCGCTGACTGCTGAGCGGTCGCAGCGCCGGCAGTGCAATGTCGAGTTGACACGGGTCCAATTGCAAACGGCGATTGCACAGGGCGCAACGTCCGCTCTGCTCACCGCCGAAGAGGGACACCTTCCGGGCGTGCTCATCGACAGCATTCGCTCATGGGACGAAGAATTTCTCTCATCGGCGATCCAGATCCAGCAGGCCGTTGTGGACGCAATGACGACTGAGCGCACATTGTGGTGGGTGTGCAATTTCGTACCGGACTCCGCCGGTATTGTCGACCCGACCGCGCGATGGGCGGCACGGTATTCCTGGGAGTTACGTACCGACCGGCTGTGTCCGCAACTGTGAGTGGGGCGGGCAATGGTGTTTCCTAAGATGTTCTCGGATAACGACTTCGACGTTCCCGATGCCCGTGCCGAAGTGGCGGCAGTATCTACCAGGCGCTGGATCACGGCACCGACGTCGTTGCTCCGCCGCACCGGCTGTCCCATGCGTCGCGGATCGACGGCTAGCCCGGGATTGCGCAGCAACCGGAACTTCCAGTTGCTGTGGTCCGGTACTGCGTTGTCGCTGATCGGCCTTCATGGCGTGCGCATCGCCTATCCGCTGCTGATGCTGGCGGTGACAGGCTCCCCCGTGGCCGCCGGGTGGGTCGGCTTCGCCTTGAACGCGCCGAGCTTGATCTTCCAAATCCCCTCCGGTGTGCTCGTGGACCGTACTGACCGGATCCGCCTACTATGGGTGTGCCAGCTCGTCGGGCTACTCGCCGCCTCGTGTGTCGCCGTGGCGGTTGCGGCCGATGCCCCAGGGCTGGTGGTGCTGGTGGCCGTCAGCGCCTTTGTCGAGGGCAGTGTGTACGTCTTTGTCGCTGTCAGCGAATTCGCCGCGGTCCGTGACCTCGTATCCGAGTCACAACGGCCTGCTGCCTTCTCACTTGTCGAAGCGGAGCAACCGATCGCTTCGCTGCTCGGACGCGCCGCCGGCGGCGCGATCTACGGTCTGGCCCGCTGGTTGCCGTTCGTGGTCGACGCTGCCTCCTATTTGTACTGCCTGCTTACCTTGACACTGATCCGACGCAGTCGGCAGACGCCGGCGAAACCGGTTCCCACCACCGAGGGATCGAATATTCGCGCTGTAGCCGAAGGCGTCCACGTGGTCTGGAATGAACGACTGCTACGCACATCGACAGCGGTAACAGGACTGTCGAACATGGTCGTCCAGGTCGTGCTGCTGCTGATTCTGCTGGAACTGGAGAACAGCGGGCGGCCGGCGTGGACGGTCGGCGCCGTGCTCGCCGCCGCGGGAGTCGGGGGAGTCGTAGGCGCGGCTGCCGCAGGCCGCCTCACCGCCCGCTTTCCGGCGCCGCTGGTCTACCGGGTCAGCCTGTGGGCTTGGACAGTGCTGCTCGTGCCGATCGCACTGAGTGACAACCCATTCGTGTTGGCATTGTGCTGGGGTGGCGTGGGCGCCGTCGGGGTCGCCGGCAATGTAGCGATAACGGTGTACCGGGTCGCCGTCATTCCCGAACACATCCTGGGCCGGGCGATGGCAACGATAGCGCTGGTGAACAATGGTGCCGTCGCGCTCGGCGCCCTCGGCGCCGGTTACCTGTTGTCTGCATTGGACACCGGCCCGGTGCGGTGGATCACGCTTGCAGCGATGTTCGGACTGGCCTGCAGTGCAGGTATCCGTCCTATCCGCTCGTTCCAGACCCCTGGCCGGGTCGCCTGATCCGGGGCTGAGGAACCGGTGACGACGGTTGTCGCTGAGCCTCGATCCTACGATGACATCGTCACACGCCGGCCCGACGGCCGGCTACCGCAAATCGCCCGTTTGTGCGACTACGTCAACATCCTGACAGCCGCCAACCACCACAGGACACGACATCCAGCAACATCTCTCCCGTCCACGAGCCCCGTTCCGGGCTGAGAATTGTTGTAAAGGAACGTGTTCGATGAAGATTCGGTTCAAATCCGATGGCCCAGGGAGGTAGCGCCCCGGTCCGTCGCGACTCTCGGTCTCCTGGAAGGCCGAGTAGGCACTACCGGAATATTTCGCCCGATGCTCCTCGACCCCCGGAACCCGGCCGGGGGGATCGCCGGCCCGGCTCAGCGCGGACGTGCCACGTTCTGGGGGAACTGCCCCTGTACGTTGCCGGGTGGGCTGTAGAGAGCGACGCCCGCGGTGTAGCCGCCCTCCGAGGCGTACCCGACACCGAGTTGCGTGCTGGCCTTCCACACCAACTGCGTGAAATGACCCGTTGCCATGCTGAACCCGGGGTTGTTGAAGTCGTAGTCCTTGACCTCGTCGTACCACATCTTCGTGCCCATCTGGACAAAGGGGACGGCGTCCCAGCGGCCCTGTCCCCCGACGAGGTTCTCCCCGGCCCCGCGCTTGTAGGGGCAGCTGTGATCGATCGTGCGCTTTTGGGCGTAGTACTGCGCGCATTGCTGGGCCGCGGCATTCAGGCTCTGGGTCAAGGTCATGGCCGGAGAATCATGCTTGGCCCGGTACTGGTTGTGCAGGGTGAGCCCGGTCTGCGTGTAATCGCTCTGTCCGGCGGCAGGGCCCCCGCCGGTGACGAGCGCGGTGAGCATCACCGCGGCAACAACCGATACCAACCGACCGACACGCACGACAACCTCCCGAGACAAAGCAGGACACAACCGAAACAAACCAGAGAACCATCGGAACACTCACAGGCGGTGGGCGTTTCGGTCTCGAGTGAGCATACCGGGTCTCGCCGCACTGTTCCTCGACTCTCGATATGCGCTCGACCCCTGAGCGAGGTGGCCGGTCCCCGCGCCGCAAACCGGGTGAATCGGGGTCGCCGTAGTATCGGCCGAATTTCGGGCGGATATGGCGTAGCTGCCGGCCGGTCGTCCGGGCGTTATGGACGTTCCACGTCGCGGCGGACGAGGCGGGCGACGCCGGCACCGAGGTCGATCTCGTCGCGCGGCGGTGCCCCGTCCGATGGCGTTTCACGGTGCATGAGGGTCGTGAGCCGCTGCTCGAACTCGATGTGCTTGGAGCCCTGAAACGCGGCGGTTACCTCCTCGAAGCCGGCGGCGGCGACCGGAGTACCGGAGCGGGATCGGGTCCACGGCAGCACCCGTGACCCGGTGAGCCGTTTCCAGACGACTTCGGCACCGGCCAGCGCGATCAACATCAGTGCCAGCCCGGGAATCGTCATCGCCACCAGCAAACCCATACAGGAATCTTACGGCCGGGCGAGCTATCCAGGGGTAGAGATGCAGACGGCCCGAATCCGGCGCTCGGGCTGCTACCGCAGATAGTCTCCCGAATCGCCGCGTCGTGGAACGTCCATAACGCCCGGACGACTGGCCGGCAACCGCGCATAGTAGGCCCGGATATCCGGGCCGTGGAACCTTAAATCCGCAGGTCGGTTGGCGGCGCTGTCGGCGACTCGCCGAACGACACGCCCGCTATCTTGTGGCCTGGGCCGGCTTCAGGATTCCGGGGTCTACACCCACATCGTGGACGAATACACGGTATGGGTGAACGCGGGGCGGCCCCCGGCCGACGAACTCGCGCGCCTGTATATGGAACCTCTGTTGTCACAGCAGTAACGCGGAAGAGTTGTCGACAACCGAAATATTCGCCGCGAAGGCGCGGTCCGTGTCCGACCACATGAAAGATCCGATCTGCTGCGCCAAAATGTGGCGTAGGGCCGGGATGACCGGCCGGGCCGAGAGCGACTGCGGGCGCCTGTGGCGCCGAGGATCGGTCCGGCCTGTCGTGATAGCGAGATTGGATCGAACAACGAAATCCTCGGGGCCATCTCGCGGACCACCGCAGAGTTGATCGGCACGCTGAAAAGGCGTCAGATCATATCGCAAACCGCCTGTACCGAGATACATTTGCTCACCCTATTGCACATGGAGTTGATCCAATATCCGAGGCCGATATTCACAATGGCGATCTGATCAAAAAATCAGATTCCGATCATACTGCCACATCCTCCACGGGACCAAATCCGGAAGAACGGTCGGCCCACGAATACCTGAGAAACATATACGAGGACCGGTATCACATGGACGGTTCGGCCCAGACTTATGCGTATTCTCATTCATTGGCATTATTACCGGAACGATATCACCGCATCGTCGCCGCCCACATGAAGGAAAACCCTCATGGGGGATCTGGTTGGGTAGCGGCCATTTGCACGACCTCGGCCATACGGCATGGCCTGCATCGAGGCGCCGGGACCAGATGCCCGGAGGGTGGCCCGACGGCTCGACTTGGGACGATGCCGGCGGTGTGTACGGTGAGGAGTTCCGGGCGCTACTCGTAGGCCACACACAACACTTCAGAAAAATACCGTGCCGCACGAATTCGGTCACGCACTCGATGACGCCCTCGACAGACCGAGCCAAGGGCCGATATTTTATCGGTTTCACGCCAAAGTTCTTCGCCACATTCAAAATACGAGACCGCGCATTGCCGAATATTTTTTCCCGGCCCGGCAATGCCGGGAAGCGAGAACTTTTCGCCGAAGGCATCGCCTGGCACAACAGACCCATGCAAAATCTACCCGACGGCGTTGACAGCCCCGCGCAACCGGAGTTCTACGGCTCGGTCGCCGCAGGCTATCATCTGGCTTCCTATTATCGGGCTCTGGACAAAGAATTGGGGATTCCGCAATGAGTGAAGAGCACCCCTTGGCCCGGCGTCTCGACGACGGGCGTATCCTTCTGCGCCACTTCGGACAAGGACTCGACGGCGATATCGTCGACGGATCGACCATCATCGGCCCCGAGGACCCCTCGTACCATGACTGGGACGCAGAGATCACTCGCCGGGAGCGCAACCCGAAACCTCTCGACGACACCGGCGACTACGAACCCATCGACTATGAAAACCTGGCCATACTTCCGGATATACGCCCAGATGCTCGCGACTGACCGCTCCGTCCAGGTTCCGCCCATGGCCCGACCGAGGTGGCGAATTTCTTCGTCCACTCGGCCAGGGTGCGACCGCCGATCACCTCGCGCAGGATCTGCACTGCGTCGGCAGTATCGGCCGCGGTCTTCTCCGCCTCCGCGAAACGCGGATCGGCAGCATGGCCGGACCGACCTCGGCGATCGCAACCGGGGCCGGCGCCCGCCGGAGGGATCCGAGTCTGCCCGGAACCGGGGCCGGCGCCTCCAACAGCTCGACGTGCCGGCCCGTTACCGTAGCGTAAGTCCCTCGACGACAAGTCGCAGCAGACGATCGGGATCGGTGGTGGCGTACCGGCTCGCAGTACCCGCCCCGCAGGCCAGAGCAAACACCTCGGCGGGAGAGACGTCGGGCCGGACGTCTTTGGCCTTTTGCGCTTTGACCAAGAGCACACCGGCTGCGGCACGCATGCTCTCGACGCTGGTGTTCAGGTCCGACCCTTCGATCGCGGCCGCGGCCAGGATCGATTCCGCCAGGCCCCGGTAGGCCGACGCGCACCGCCCGAACTCCTGCAACCACTCGATAAGCGCCTCGTGTGGCGTGTCGGAATCGGCGAGCCGTTCCGCCTTCTCCCGCAGGCTCGTGACTTGATCGTGGATCAAAGCCTCCAGGAGGGCCTCGCGGGTCGGGAAGTGTTTGTAGAGGGTACCGTTCGCGATCCCACAGGTGCGCGCGATCTCCGCCAGGGAGGCTTGCACCCCATCCCGGCGGAAGGTGGCGTCCGCGATCTCGAGCAGCTGCTTTCGGTTGTGGAGCGCATCGGCACGCCTCGCTCTGGGCCCCGGCACACGACCTCCTCGACAAAATGAGAGCCTCTCACTATTTTAAGGTGAGAGGCACTCATTTTACTGGAGGGTGGATGGACACAACAGCGGGGCACCTTGGCCTGTGGACACTGGCGCTGGATACACAGCCCGCCACACACGTACGCGAACTGGCGGCCGAGATCGAAGAGCTCGGTTTCGGTGCCGTGTGGATCGGTGAGGAATTCGGCCGCAACGCGCTGACGCAGGCGGGGATCCTCCTCGGCGCGACGAACCGTCTCGTGGTCGGCACCGGGATAGCGAATATCTTCTTCCGCGATCCGATCGCGATGTCCGCCGCGGAACGCTCCCTCGCCGAGGCCTATCCCGGCCGATTCATCCTGGGCCTCGGCGGGCATCGAGTCGATGACCGGCCGCTGACCTACCTGGGGCATCGCGTCCCGTCCGCCGGGCGGGCCGTCTCGACGATGGGCGCCTACCTCGACGCCATGGACGCAGTGCCACTGCAGAGTCCGCCTCCACCCATTCCGAACCGCCGTGTCCTGGGCGCACTCGGGCCCAAAATGCTGAAGTTGGCCGCTGCAAGGACCAGCGGCGCGCTTCCTTACCTCGTGCCGGTCGCGCATACCGAAGACGCCCGCACCCGGCTCGGTCCTGATGCGCTGCTGGCCGTCGAGCAGGCGGTCGTGCTCGACCCCGACCCTGATGCGGCCCGCGACCTGGCACGAGCTCATGTCGGCGCTTACCTCACAGCCGGCGGCGCGCACGTCAAGGACATGCTGCGTTTCGGCTACACGAACGACGAACTGTCCGGCACTCCGGCCGACCGGGTCGTCGACGCGCTGGTAGCGGGGGGAGGACGCGGCTCGCTCGACGCCATCGCCGAGCGGGTGCGAGCCCACCTCGACGCCGGCGCCGATCATGTCTGTCTGCAGGTTCTCACCGGCCGGCCGGGCGCCGCACCGATAGCCGAATGGCGCGAACTGGCCAGGCTCGTCACCCCGCCTCGGCAAACAACCGCGACCCGCGCGACAAAACCCTCCAACCGATAAAGCTCACCAGGCGTCGTTGCGCCCTTGGGGGACCTCGGAGCCTCGGCACGGTGGAAAGGAATCCGGGCAGCGATCCGGTTCCGTACGTGCTCGCACTCGGCGAAACTGTGCGGGCAGGCGAGAGCATGCTCGATCAATTCCATGGCCGCTTGCGCACCGAGCCCTGACACCGATGTGCGTGCCATGACACTCACCTCAGAGCTGTTCGCCACCGACGACACCGGTCCGCTGCCGGCGATCGTCGATGTCGACGGTATTCCCGTATCCGGCCTGCCGGTCGCAGGTTCACGCCCCGCGGGCGGTGCTGGGGGCACTGCACGGTGGGCCACCGATTCGGTGTACTTCGACTGCCCCGGTCACCCCGAGTATTCGCTGTTGCGGGTCGGGCAGCGGTTGGGCCACACCGTCGCGGCCCTGGACCGGCCGGGTTTCGATAGCGTCGGCCATACTGCCCTGGCGTACCACCTGGGAGTGGTCGCCTTCGCCGAAGAATGTGTAATCGCACATACGATCGGCGAATTTACCTACCCTACAAGACAATTCGACGGCGAGGCGGTTCCGCCGTCGGGAAGGTGAATCGATGGATGTCGCCGATATCGCGCTGTTTCTGCTGCGGCTCGTGGTGGGCGCGACAATGCTCGCGCATGGAGTCAACCATTGGATCGGTGGCGGGAAGATCGCCGGAACCGCCCGCTGGTTCGGTGGCCTGGGCCTGCGCAACGGCGTACTACAGGCGTGGTTGAGCGTCGTCACCGAGATCGGCGCGGGTGTCCTGCTGATCCTGGGCCTGCTCACCCCGTTCGCGGCGGCGGCGATCATCTCGGTCATGTTGGTGGCCGGGCTGCTGGCGCACCGGACGAACGGATTCTTCGTCTTCAAGGACGGCTACGAGTATGTGCTCGTCCTCGGGGTGGTCTGCCTCGCGCTGGGCCTGCTCGGACCGGGTTGGCTGTCGCTGGATCGTGCGGCCGGTATCGAGATCATCGGTTGGGCAGGTGGCGGTATCGCGCTGGGGCTGGGCGTCCTCGGCACCGCCGCCCTGCTGGCCCTGTTCTGGCGACCGACCGCTCCGGAAACGGAGCCCTGATATGCCCGTTCTCGAACACCGCTACGGCACGGAGGTGCGCTGATGTGCCTCGGATCCATCGGATTGGGCAGTCAGGGTGGGCCGATGGCGCGCCGCATCACCGAGGCCGACTACCCGACGACGCTATGGGCGCGCCCTCCCGCTACGCCGGCACCGCCGCCGCGCCGGCGGCCGATAGCGATCTGGTCTGCCTGTGTGTCGTCGGCGACGCCGATGTGCGCGAGGTTCCGACCGGCCGGGAAGGGGTGCCGGCCGGTCTCGCGGCGGGCGGTGTCGTCGCCGTGCACAGCACGGTCCACCCGGATACCTGCCGGGAACTGGCCGAACTCGCCGTGGCACGGGGTATCGCCTTGATCGCCGCCCCGGTCAGCGGGGGGCGGCCCCGCCGCCGCGGCGGGAAAACTGTTCGTGATGGCGGGCGGCGCGACCGAGGTCGTGCGCCTGGCCGGTCGCCTCGGGCTCGACGAGGCGACCGGCCTGTCCGCTCTTCCGCACGCCGGCAGTTCCGGCCGCGCCGTTACCGATATCGCCGCCATGGGCTCGGTCGCGGCGTTCTCCGATACGGTTGGCGAATTCCTGCGCAAGGATGTCGCCGTCGCGCGGCGGCCGGTCGGCGAACCGGGCGCCGATCTCGGTATTCTCGCCCCGGCCATCGGCGCCGCCGCCGATCGAGCCCGACAGGGAACAGCCGCCTCTGTCACCGAGCGCGGTATCACCCGGCCGAATCGACTCCGACACGCCCGGATCCGGTTGTCGCGGCCGGGATATCGGGCCAGTTCGGTGAGCGGCCGAGCATGCGCAGTAGCCGTTGGAGGGCCTGGTCCTCGTCACTGCTCGGCAGGGCGGCCCCGAACAGCGAATCCGGTTGTGACCGCTGCGGCCCGTCCGGGACCATTGCGGCGAGCCGCAGCGTGGGCTCGGCGAGTTCGTCGTCGAGTTCGTAGTCGATTCCCAGGGCGCGTGCGAGGTCCCAGCCGTGCACCACATAGTCGACGAGGTGCATACCGACGGCCAGATGCCCCGGCACCGAGGTGCCGAACTCCGGCATGGCGAACGGGCGGTCCAATATCTCGGGGGGTTCGAAGGCCGCCAACACGTCCTTCGCGGACGCGAGGTAGTCGTCTCGGGTGTGCGGGCCGGGCCGGTGCGGCTGCCACAGCGCGAGGTCGTCGCCGTGCCCGCGCGCCGAGGCGGCGAAACCGCGGTGTTGCGCGGTCATATGTTCCAGCAGTTCGCCCACCGTCCATTCCGAGCAAGGGGTGGGGCGCGCGAGGTGATCGAGTGTGACGTGGGCTGCGATGGCCACGGTGGTGTGGACGGCTCGTCGATCGAGTTCGCGGAGGTCTTCTGTCATCATATCCGAAACAGTAAGCACACGCTTATGATATGTCAATGCTTATTATTTTCTCTCGGTAGGTTTACCCCATGGGCTCCACCGACCGTCCCGACCTCGCGGCCATGCTCGCCCCGCTGGTACGCACGCTCATGACCCTCGAACGCCCCATCCTGGAAGCACACGACCTTGCGATGTGGGCATATTCGGTCCTGACCGCCCTCGGTCACGGACCGGCACGCGGGCAGGGTGTCCTGGCGCAGGAGATCGGCGCCGACAAAACCCGCATCATCCCGATACTCGACGACCTCCAGGGTCGCGGCCTCATCGAACGCATCCCCGACCCCGCCGACCGCCGTGCCCGCCTCCTGTCGCTCACCCCCGAGGGGCGCCGATTACAGGAGGCCGTCCAGTCCGAGATCCAGGCCCGGGAACAGCGACTGCTGAATCTGCTGCCCACCGCGGACCGACAGGGGTTCCTCACCGCGCTGCGCACACTGTCCGCGCTGCCCCGGGACGAAATGGCCGCGCTGGCCACCGGAGCGGATACGCCGGAAAGGCCTCCGCGTTCCGACAAGGAAGGGAAACCGTGACTCCACCGCGTTTCGAAAGGCAGGTGATCCACTCAACACTCCAATATGGAATCATTCCAGTAAGCGACGGTTGTATCGGATGAAGGATCAACGAAGGAGCACACGATGGCCGCAGCACTCCGGACCCGACAGCAAACCAACCGCCGCCTCGCCGACGAGGTCCGGAATTTCACCGCCTCGCCCCGGCTTGCCGCCGACCTTCAGCGCGTACTGGTCGACCTCATCGAATTGCAGCTTCAAGGCAAACAGGCCCACTGGAACGTCGTCGGAACCAACTTCCGTGACCTACACCTGCAGCTCGACGAGCTGGTCGACGCGGCACGCGAGGCCGGCGACACCATCGCCGAGCGCATGCGGACCCTCGATGCGGTCCCGGACGGCCGATCCGACACCATTGCCGCCACGACGAGCCTGCCGGCCTTCCCCGCCCATGAGGTGAACACCGGCGAGACCGTCGATCTGATCACCACGCGGACCTACGCGGTGGTGGAGACCGTCCGTGACGTGCACGGTGCCGTCGACGCCGAGGACCCCGCCACCAGCGATCTGCTCCACGAGGTCATGGACTCATTGGAGAAGTTGGCCTGGATGATCAAGTCGGAGAACCGCAAGGTCTAGCTGCGCCGCGCCGGCGGAACGACACCGCGTGGAAGGTTCAGCGGCAGATCGTTGCAGGTGGCAATATCGGGCGGCGCGGTGACCACCGCCGGAATAGCGTTGATCGGACTTCTCCGCCGACCGGGCATAGCAGCCGATCAGATCGAACCGCGGATTCGCGACGAGCGCCCGCACCGAGCTCTTGCCGACATTTCCCCTCGTCCACTGAACGACTCGGTAGACCGAGTCACTGGCCACTCGGCGAGTACAGAAGTCGGCGATAGTCTTGATAACCTTTTTAGAGAATTATATTCTCGCAATGTCCCATATCCGCTACCGGCCTGCTGATCCCCTGCTCACAAAGGCTTTCGACACCGTACGGCGTGACGTACAGTGGCCGCATGTCCGACTACGACAGCGTTCCGCTGAGCGATCTGCGCGACCGGCTCGGCCGGGTCGTCGACCAGGTCGCCGAATCGGGGCGTCCGGTGGTCGTCACCCGCGAAGGCAAGGATGCCGTAATCATGCTGCCCGCTTCGATACTCGAAGAAGGTGCGCTGCCACCGGCGTTCCTGGACGAACAGGTGCGTAACACCACCATCGAGCGCCTCGACACCAAGCTCGCCGAGCATTCCCCGGAAGAGGTCGCACAGGCCGAGCAATGGCTCGACCGGTTCAACGAGGGTGGCTCGGCGGGCGCCGCGTGAGCATTGCCGACGACTCCGCGCTGATCACCCTCGCCGAAACACCCACCTACGGCTACGTACTGCTGCGACAGCTGGCCGTCCACCGCCGAATCCTGGTGATCCCCACCGTCTCTCTCATGGCGGCACAGCGCTTCGCCGGAGACGGGGATTTCTCCGAACTGTTCGCCTCGCGCGGGGTGGTGCGCTGGATCGAACTCGATATCGAAGCCGCCCAGCGTATGGCCGCCGAAGTGCCGCCCTGCGCCGATCCGGCCGACTGGGTGCTGATCGCACCCGTGGTATGGGCGGCCCGATCACTACAGCGCAGCGTGCTGACCCGACGGCCGGAACGGTACAGGGACTACGACGTGGATATCGAGGCACTGCCGGGCTCCTGATCCCGGCGACGCCGATACCGCCGGCGGTTGCGGGTCAGGAGGTTGTCGACGCCTGGTCGTTTGTGGGTGTGGCCGGCGCCGAGCGGTCCGTCCGCTGCACTCACAGTAGGTCTACGCCGAGCTGCGCGGGTTCGACTCGCCCTTTGTCGGTGAACCGTACAGCACGGGTAGGCCCGCGGCGCACAATCCAGGACTCGCGCAACAGGTGATCGCACAATGCGTCGCCGTAGACGCCTGCGAGATGATTGCGCCGTTCGGTCCAGTCCAGACACGGTCGCAGGAGCGGGCGTCGGGATGATTCGGGCGTGATGTCGAGCCGGGCGAACCACTCGGCTCCGTTGGGCCCGAGTTCCCAGGTTCGGGTGATGACCCGTGTTCGTGCAGCGCTTCCAGCAAGTCCACGCCCAGCCGACCGGCCAGGTGGCGGTGGCAGGTTCGTCCGGCCCTGAGAGCCGCGTCGCGGGTGCCGGCGGAGAGGGTGCGGCGCGGGGAGAGCATGGTGCCGCTGAGCGCTCCGAGCGCCTCGACCGCTTCGGCGACGTCCGGGTCGGCCGGCCGCAGATAGCGATGTCTACCCTGATGGGCCTCGGCCAGCAGGCCACCGTCAACCAGCAGGTGCGCATGCGCGGTAGCAGTCGACTTGGCGATGCCGAGGTAACGAGCGATCTCGCCCACGGTCCAAGCGCGGCCGTCCATCAGCGCCAGGATCATCGCCGCGCGGCTCTCGTCGCCCAGCAGCCGCCCGATGGAGGCGATGTCCGGTACGGAATGGGCATAGGTCGGCATTCGCCAACGCTATCCATCCGAGAGTTCGGCAACCACCGAACTCTCGCGCTGTAACGGTGGCGGCATGACACACGACACCCCGGCCGGACTCGAGCCTACGCACCCGACCGTGAACCCCAAGGTGCTCTACGTCGGTACGCCGATCGCGTTGATCACCACGATGAGTCCCGACGGGTCGGTGAACATCGAGCCGATGTCCTCGTCCTGGGCACTCGGTCGCACGATCGCGCCGGGCTGGGAGGCATCGTCCCAGACGCTCGCCAACCTGGCCAGAGACGGCCAGTGCGTGATCAACTACCCGCACGCCGACCGGTGGGCGCAGGTCGGGGCGATTGCCACGCTCACCGGCCACAACCCACCGGCAGCGCACAAGGCGGACCAGTTCACCTACACAAACGACAAGTGGACGCCCGGCGGATTCACCCGACAGCCCTCCGACACAGTGCGCCCACCGCGAATCGCCGAGTGCGCGATCCAATGCGAGGCCGAGGTACAGGCCATCCACGAACCGGCGGGCCCGGACCGGGCCGGCTTCCGCATCGTCGAGACGTACGTCCGAACCATCCACGCCGACCGACACTTCGTCGACACGGTCACCACCCACATCGACACGGACGTATGGTCGCCGTTGCTATACGTCTTCCACCCCTTACTTCGGCACCGGACCGTGCCTGGGGAAGACCCGGCGCCGCTGACACCGCCGCGCCTATTCGCCCAGGGAAGTGACCAATACAGCCGTCGGCCTCGTTACCGCAGGCCGATGTCGGCAACGTTATGGCCTCCTACAGCCGGTCGTCCACGACTTCGAGCGCGCGTTCGGAACACATATCCCTTCCCCGGCCTCGGCGACCCCGGCCGCGTATTCGGCCGCCACCTCCGGGACGGTCACCTCCGCGTAGCCGTACTCGTTCAGCGTGAACGCATCCGGACACGCCGACAGGCAGACCCCGTGGCCGCGGCAGCGATCGGCATCAACGAAGATCTTCATCGTGCGGCACCTTCCTACACATCGAACTCGAGGTGCAGTTTCACCAGCCCTCGCAGGATGAACGTCGGCAGATAGCTGTAGCTGCGCGCGTCGGCGGGGCCGTGCGCGCTCTCATCGCCACCATCGAGGCGCACCGCGCCGCACCGGGTTTCGCCGTCTACTCCGCCGCCAAGGCCGCCGTCGAACAATTCGCCCGCACCCTCGCCGTCGAACTCGCCCCCGACGGCATCCGGGTCAACAATATCGCCCCGGATTTCGTCCCACCCCCAACCTCGACCGCCTCTCCCAGGGTGACAACGCCATGACCGACCCGATCGGTTCCCGCATCGCCATCCCGATGGGCCGTCCCGGACACGTCGGCGATATCTCCCACTGCGCGGTATCCCTCGCCTCCGGCCTGTCGTCCTACCTCACCGGCAACACCCTGCATCCCGACGGCGGCACCTGGGCCTCGTCGGGCCGGCTCAACTGGTCCGAGGAAGGCCGACCAACCACGCACCGCTACGAATACTGCGCGGCGAGAAGTCGTGGCGGGTCGGTGTGGATACCGAAATCCGTGCGCAGGGCGTGGCGGGCGGCGTACAGGCCGCACATACCGTGCACGCCGGCGCCGGGTGAGGTCGCGGACGAGCACAGGTAGACGCCGGTGAGCGGGGTGGCGTAAGCGTTCCAGCGGGGAGCCGGGCGGAAAACGGTCTGGCCGAGGGACATGGCACCGACGGCGATATCTCCCCCCACGTAATTGGCGTTGTAGGTGGGCATTTCGGCGGCCGTGCACATATGGGTGGCCAGGATCAGGTCGCGGAAGCCGGGGGCGAAACGTTCGATCTGGGCGATGACCTGCTCGCGGATATCGCGATCCGAGCCGTTGGGGACATGGGCGTAGGTGTAGAGGGTGTGGTTCCCGGCGGGGGCGCGGTCGGGGTCCACGACATCGGGTTGAATGACGATGAGATACGGGCGCTCACTGTGTCTTCCCCCGATAACGGTGTATTCGGTGGCGAGGGCCTCGGCGCGGGTACCGACCACATGCAGGGTCCCGGCTTCCGCGCAGCCCGGCGCCGCCCAGGGGACGGGTCCCGACAGTGCGAAGTCGACCTTGGTGGCGGCTCCGCCGTAGCGATACCGGGTAAGCGTGCGCCGGTATCGGGCGGGCAGGCGATCTCCGGCGATGCGCACCAGTTCGGCCGGGGAGGTATCGCAGAGAACGGCGCGGGCGCCGGTGAATTCGTCCAGGGAGTCCACGCGGTGTCCGGTGATCACCCGCCCGCCACGCCGCCGTAGGCTCTCGGCGAGGGCGTTGACGATGCTCTGACTACCTCCGCGCGGGATTACCCAGCCGTCGACATGCGCCAGGGTGGCCAGCAGTGTTCCCGCCGCGACCGCGGGAAGTGCCCGCGGTCGATCGATCACATGCGCGGCCACCCCGGTGAACAGCGCGGGCGCGATCCGACCGCGGAACCGCGCGTTCCACAGCGGCGACCCCTGCTCGAGCATGCGCAGCCCGAACCGGATTGTGGTGGCCGATATCGGGATGTGCCGCATATCGGACATGGCCACGTCCACCATCGCCCGCCACTCCCGCACCAGCGGGCCGAACAGCGATCGCCACGCCTTACCGTCGGCACCCAGTTCCTCGACCGTGCGGTCCAGATCCCGCCACGCCACCCCCGCGACCCCGCCGTCCAGCGGGTGCGCGTACGACGCCTCCGGAGTCAGGAGTTCCACCCCGTGCGCGGCGAGATCGAAGGCCCGGAAGAACGGCGACGCCGCGGCCATCGGATGCGCGCCGGCACAGATATCGTGCCGGAAGCCGGGCAGGGTCACCTCCGCCGTCCGGCAGCCGCCGCCGAGGGCGTCGCTCGCTTCGTATACCTCGACCTCGAGCCCGGCGGCAGCCAGGATCACCGCGGCCGCAAGACCATTGGGGCCCGAGCCCACCACTACGACATCAGCCATTTGCGCTCCCGACTCGGCACTTCGACAATGCTGCCCTTGTGGAACCGTCGGTTCATCCCCTGAACGACGAGGTACCGGGGCTCACCCTCGCATTCCGCATGAATATGCAGGTGCGACTCGCTGGGATTACCGGAATTTCCCACGACACCGATCCGTTCACCGGCCTCCACGAACTGCCCTTCCGCCACCATGACACTTCCTCGCCGGAGGTGTGAGAGACAAATCAACTCTGTTCCGTTATCGATTATGATCTCGTTCCCCCGGACCGAGGCCGGTTCGGATCGCCATCCGATGCGTCATCGTACGCCTCGACAACCCGGCCGGAACACGGGGCATGCACAGCGGCTCCGAATACGTGGTAATCGTCGTCGCTTCCCCTCCACAGCCTCTTCCGTGAGAATCCCCACGGTGAGATACCGATGATATCCAGGGCTCCGCGTTGGCTTTCTCCGGCCAGTGATGGTTGAACAATCTGTTGTCCCCCTCCCCGATCGGCCACCGCAACCACCGACACCGCAAGACCGATGTATTCGAGGTGCAGAACCGGAAAGGAACCATTCTCGTGCCGGGGACGAGGAAAATGTGCGTGAACGCCGGCATGAAACGAGGGTCAGGACACCCGCCGCCCACTCACCACCGCTAACGGCAAGCCGGCTTCGAAGCACAGCGGCAAGCATGACGAGAAGCAGGCCTGCTTCCCTGAAAATCGAGACGAACGGACGCACCAAATCAGCCTAGCAATATAGAACATCACAGCCGGTCCGTTGTGGAAACCAACGGTCTCGCCCGACGTCCCGCTTCCCCCATACGGAGGACCGGTCACCCCTTCTTCGCATCCAGGAGGTTACCGCCCTCGATTTCCGCCACATTCTCCGGTAATCGCGATCGTTGAGCACCGAGGAGTCGGCCCCGACCATGATGATCCCGAAGGGCACCAACCCCACGAACACGATGATCCCCACATGAATTCCTTCGAGCAACGCTACGATCGCCTTTCCGAGTAGGGCGCGGTGCGACCAGATCACAAAGGGAAGAGCGACTTCTATCAAAATCGTGATGTAACGCACCGTCCATGATATGTAGGCATTATGAATCCATCTTTCGAAGATCGATGTGGTCGCGAACCGGTGGATACTGCTGATGTAATACATTGCTGTCCCATTCGTCCACACCTCGGAGACGGCTTTCCAGTAACCGGCGATGAAATACAGGACTGCTATCCGAAACAGAATGATAGTGGCAGCGAAATCGTGCACGAGCATCGAGAGGCGCCACTCTTCCCTTTCCGAACAATCCGCACTCGCCTTTTTCGGGATCCTGGAGAGAAATATGCGTTGCTACCCGGGGGCACCGACCATTCCGTGCCGGGATCCGCCCCCCACCGCTACTGGTCTTCCACGGTGCGCACGCTGCGGATCGGTGCAGACGGGTGTTCGAACGGGTCGACGCCGGTGAGTGTCGAACCAGCGGCCCACAGTCCGGCGGCGGTATCGAGGTCGGTCATATGCGCGTGGGTGTTTCCCGGTGTGGTTGTCCACGTAGGCCGAATATCCTTGGCCCCACAGGTTGCCCGCCGGTGATCTCGGTGTCCAGGACGGCTCGGGTAATGGTTTCGGCCCCTGCGTGTTTGCCGTGCAGCACAACAGCTGCGGGCAGCCCGCGAAGGCGCTGGGCGGTGGTGCGGACGAACAACGGCGGCCGTGACGGGGTCAGCGAGTCCAGGGCACCACCGGGATGGACGACAATGCCGGCGGTACCGGCACCGCGTGCACGCAGGCGGCGATCGAGTTCGAAACCGAACAGCATCTGGGCCAGTTTCGATCGCCCGTAGGTGCGCTTGGGCCGATAGCCGTGCTCGGACTGCAGATCGGCAAGATCCAGCCGTTCCGAGTGCGCGGCGTAGCTGCCCACCGTGATCACCCGACTGTTCGCGGCGGCCGCCGGCATCGGCGCCAGGTGAGCGACCAGCGCGAAGTGCCCGAGATGGTTCGTCGCGAACATCAGTTCGTGCCCCCGCGCGCTCACACGCCGCTCGGGACCCGACAGCAGTATCCCGGCATTGAGTACAACCGCGTCCAGGCTGTCGATATCGAGGGCGTCCACCGTCGCGGGCAGCGAGGACAGGTCCGCCAGATCCAAGGGCACCGGCCGCAGCCGAGCGTCCGGAACTCGTGACCGGATCGCCTGTATCGCCAGGTCGGCCTTGGCCGTATCACGGCAGCCCAGCACGACGGTAGCACCGCGGGCCGCGAGTTGCTCGGCGGCGAAATACCCGATGCCCGCGCCGGCGCCGGTAACCAGAAACGTCTTCCCATCGGCCCGACGGCCGCTCTTCCGGGTCATGCCATCGATCCTCACACTGGGCTCTTGCACCCCACAGATTCTGCGGCGCGGCCGTGCTGCGTGGTCACCTCCCGTGACACGAGCCGATGTCCTTTGCAATCCGGGGTACACCCCGGATTGCCGTAACGCGGCTGTATCCCAATATCATCGCCAAACCTGAAATGCCCAGATTCATTTGATAACAAATGGACAACCATGTCCTATCCCCTACATCGACAGCAGCGGGTCGTGCGGATCGATCCGCCGACCCCCTGTGCTGACGACCACACGTGATCAGCATATTTCCCGCGCCGATCCCGCACATCGCCGCTCTAGATTGATGTTGTGCCCAACCCCCCTCGCTCCGCTGCCGCACCCCTGTCGGCCGCTTACGTTGCCGCCTTGGTCATGCTCGGTGTGGCGTTGCACCACGGCTGGATAATGACTCGGCTATGGCTGTTGGCCCTTCCGCTGTTCGCGCTGGTGCTGTTGATCTCGATCACCGTATTCGCCTTCGCGGTGTGGCGGGCAAACCTCGACGTGCAACGGTGGCCACTGCCTACCGCAGCGGCACTCGCCTTCATCGGGATCGCCGGATCCATCGTCTTCGTCGTCAGCCCCCAGATCACGGCGTGGACCCGTTCTGGCTCGAGCGCCCGGCATTCGCCGCGGTGGCCGGGATGGAAGTGCCGCAACATCGCCAAGGCAACTACTACGGCGCCCCCCTTCCGAGCCACCTGTGCTTCGTTTCGGCGAACTGCAAGGTGGCGGTCATCGGCACCAGCAATGGGTATCCGGTACGGTTCGTACCCGACTACATCGGAATCCCGGACGGCGCTGCCGGTTACGGGCACTTCACCGGCAAGCCCGATCCCGGGCCGTATGACGGGTTCGGCGATGACATCTGCCCCACCCTGGAGTTGGACGGCGGATGGTGGTGGCTCGGACCGTGCCCAGAGCACACTGCCGAGTGAGGCGCCATTGATCAATGCGAAAATACCGCCACCTACCGCTGTGGATCACCCGCTGTCGCTCTGGGAACGAACGACCGCGACGGGCCCCCGCCATTCACCAGGTGTTCGTAAACCGATGCATCCTTGAACACTTCCCTTGCTGTGTCATCGCTGTTCAGCGAGGTCTGGCGCTCCGAACTGCCCGCAAACACCTCTTTGATGAACAGCTGTAGCGCTGCTCGAACCGGGGCGTCCCTGCGTTGCGCGGTGTTGGCAGCTGCCGGACAGTGGCTCGCGTGCGTATCGTCGACCGCGCCGATCGCCCTATGGTCGCGTGGCCGGGAGCACTTCCGAGGTCACCGGTTCGGTGAACCGTTCACTCGGATCGATCGCGAGCAATTCCTCGCTGACGGTGTGTTCGAACACCGCCCGCTGTTCTCCCAGCGCTCGGCGAGACGCTTCTCCGAGCTACGAGTCCCAGCCCCCATGCAGTCCAACCGGAATTCGAAGCCCAGCGACGCGCGCGACTACTGCGCCATCGCAGCGATCTCGCCGTTCGTCGACTACCTGGTCACGGACAAGGGGATGTTCTCGCCGGCGACAGCCGGCCGTCTCAACGAACGGAGAGGCGCCACCGTCATGCGCCGCCTCGCTGACCTTCGACAGAGCCTGGAACTCGACCCGGTAAGCAAAACGCGAACACCCACGATCGTCGGTTGGTACGGTCTGCGCGACCATTCACCGAGCGGAAAGGCGGTAGTCGGATATGACCCAACGAATCGTGGAGCGTCCGGTGTTCGCGCAAATGTATGCGCCTCCGTCCGGGTCGGCGCGATGAATACCCGCGACAGCAAGAGTCCGGCCGAGGCGCTCGAGCCGAGTATGGCCGCTGCCGAGGCATCGACCGGACTATTGGAGCGCTTGGCCGAGCGCCTCGGTGCCCGAGCGTCGGCGAAGACGGTATTCGGGGAACCGATCACGGCCCACGGCATCACGATCGTCCCGGTCGCCCGGGCCGGGTTCGGCTTCGGCGGCGGGTCGGGCCGTGAAATCGGCTCCGAGAAAAGCGGAGAAGGCGGCGGAGGAGGTGGCGGAGTGGATGTACGGCCGCTGGGATTCATCGAAATCCGCAATGGCACTGCCACCTATCGGCCCATCCACGGCTCATGGGTCGATGTCGTTGTCCCCTTCACCGCAATCCTGACCGGTGCCGCGATACCCCGAATACTGCGCGCTCGGAAACGACGGCGTTCCCGACGAATTCGGTAACCCCAATACGGCTCAGGTGGTCGGGAGCGAATATATCGGACCATCGACAGCGGGGTGCGGAGCAGCACCCCGCTATCGCGTGAGCTTTGTTGATCGGAGGCAGCGTGAAACGAATACCGCGGGTACTCGTCCGAACGGCCTCCCCATACGTTCACGGTTGTCGGCCGGCTCGTACGGGCCGGCTACCCTGCGCGGCTGCGTCAGGTCTTCGGCAGGCCGCGGATCCGACCTCGCTGTACGGGATCCGCTACCCGCCGCCCTGGGTGGGGTCGTAGTAGCGCACCATCCGACCGGCGCCCCTTGTCTGCCGCCCGCCTCTCCGGTCACTCGGTCCCGGCCATCGCCGCGAGACGGTGAGCGAGTACGGCGGCGGCCTCCCGCAGCTCCGGCGGCTCCAGCACCTCCGCTTCGAAGCCCAGCCAGGCCACATGTACGGCGAGCCGGTCCAGGTCCTCCCCACCGACAACGAGCACGCACCATCCGTCGCGATCGTTCTCGACGCGCCCCACCTGGGGTGGCACCAGTTCCCGCACCTGGTCGGGGCGGGCGTGCACCCGTACTCGGGCGAGATACCGGTACGGCGCCTCGGTCACCGACCGCTGCACATAGGCGACCGGGTCCGGATATTCCCTACCCCGGAAATGCCAGGTCGTGGCGACCACCTCGCGCATTCGGTCCAGCCGGAAGGTGCGCCAGTCGCCGCGGTCGATGTCCCAGGCCATCAGATACCAGCGACGGCTGGTGGCGACCATCCGCACCGGCTCTACCGTGCGCTCGCATGCCCCGCCGTCGCGGCCGGCGTACCGGAACCGCACCCGCACGGCATCCCGACAGGCCCGTGCGAGCGTCACCAGCAACTCCGCATCGATCTCGGCTCCGGGACCGACCAGGGTCTCGGTGGCGCCGTGCACCGCCCGCACCTCGGCGCGCAGTCGGGGCGGCATCACCTGGTCGAGTTTGGTGAGCGCCCGCAACGCCGCCTCGCCCGCCCCGGCGACTGTGCCACCCGTCGCCATTCGCAGGGATACCGCTGTCGCGATCGCCTCCGTGTCGTCGAGGAGCAGCGGTGGCAGTCGGGTCCCCGCGCCGAGCCGGTAGCCGCCGCCGACACCCGCCGTCGCGTGCACGGGGTAGCCGAGCGCACGCAGCCGTTCCACGTCGCGGCGCACCGATCGGTCGGTGACGCCCAGTTCGGCGGCGAGTTCGCCGGCGGTCCAGGACGGCCGGCGTTGCAGCAGCTCCAGCAACCGCAGCACGCGCTCGGTGGTTCCCTCCACGCTCACCCCGACATCGTTTCACAGATCACGGACCGTTCCTGTCCGCAATATGAGCGAGGCTGTACCCATGACAGATCAGGCCTGGAACCCCTTGCTCCGCGACCAGATGGATTGGCTGTGGACGAATCAGCTGCGCGACCGCCTCGACGGACTCACCGACGACGAGTACTTCTGGGAGCCGGCACCCGACTGCTGGAACGTACGCCCGCGCGGCACCGGCACCGCGCCGGTGCAGGCCGGGGTCGGCGCGATGACCGTCGACTTCGCGATCCCGCAGCCCGACCCGCCGCCCTTCACGACGATCGCCTGGCGACTCGCGCATGTGATCGTCGGTGTGCTCGCGGTCCGCAACGCCGCGCACTTCGGCCGTGCGGCCACCGACTACGGGTCGTTCGAGTACGCCGCCACGGCAACCGAGGCGCTGGCCCAGCTCGACCGGGAGTACGCGATATGGACGGCCGGAGTCGAGTCCCTCGGCGAAGCCGGCCTCGCCCGCCCGTGCGGAGAAGCGGAGGGTCCCTACGCCGACCGTCCTCTGGCGGCGTTGGCGCTGCACATCAACCGCGAACTGATCCATCACCTGGCCGAGGTATGCCTGCTGCGCGACCTCTACCTGCACACCCACCGACCGATCCGACGGGAGACGAACTGAGATGACCCGCGATATCCAGATCACCTTCGACTGTGCCGACCCGGCCGCGTTGGCGGCGTTCTGGGCCGAGGCCCTCGGCTACCGACCGCAGGACCCGCCCGGGGATTTCGAATCGTGGGAGGAGGCCCTGGAGGCAATGGGCGTACCGCCCGAGCACCGCAACGGTGCCGCCGCAGTGGTCGACCCCGCGGGCTCCGGTCCACGACTGTTCTTCCAGCGGGTACCGGAGGGCAAGCAGGCCAAGAACCGCGTACACCTCGACGTACGGGCCGCTCCCGGGCTCGAGGGCGACGCGCGGATGGCGGCCCTGGAGGCAGAGGCCGAGCGGCTCGTCGCTTACGGTGCCACCCGGCTGCGGCGTCACGAACCCGCTCCTCCGCTCGGCCCCGGTCATATCGTGATGGCCGACCCCGAGGGCAACGAATTCTGTCTCGACTGATCGGACGAACGGCGTTCCCTGGTCACCGCGTCCAGGGACGCGCGGGAGAATACGCCGTCCTGGGAGCCGGCCGCGGCCTCGACCTCCGGTGCACCCATGCCGGCGAAGGTGACTCGGGGCCGCCGAGGGCGCCGCGATGACGACTTCGCGGCAGTGGTCGGACCGCGACAAATCGGCGCTCTCGGTTTACCCCGCCGCGTGCAGGGATTCCGCTACGGCACGAAAACCGTATTCGAGCATTTCCTTCTCGTAGGCGCGGACGGCCTCGAGCAACGATCCGGTTCGCTCGGTAAGATGACGGCACAGCACCGAGGCGTCCTTCAGCGCGATCGCGGCGCTGTTACCTACCGGAACCATCGTGTGAATGGCATCGCCCATCAGCGTCACCGGGCCGGTCTCCCAGTGCGGCAAGGGTTTCGCGGTACGCATCGTCGTACTGCGGACGCTGTCGGGTTCGCCGAGACGGACGAGCGCACCGAGATCGGGATGCCAGTCCGCGACCAGTTCCGCGGCGATGTGCCGCAGTTCGGTTCCGTCGGCCGTGGTGAGGTCCGCGGGGAACATCGAGGCGGGTGCGACTACCACCCACATCAGGTAATCCTCTCCGCCGGAAAGGAATTCGTGGGCCGCCAGCGGCATCGCACGCCCGTCGTCGCCCATCACGGTGCAGAACCCCTCGAGGGCGGCGGCCGGGGCCAGGGCGCGGACCGCATCGGTCAAGGGTGTCCTACCGTAGATCTCCGTCCGGCCGACCTCGATCACTTCGGCCTCCGGCAGCAACTGCGCCCGGATCGGGGAATGCGTACCATCCGCAGCCACCAGCAGGTCGGCGTCGGTGGTCGCGCCGTCGGCGAAGAACACCCGTACCCGGCCGTCGGCCCACTGTTCGTAGCGCTGGAATGCCGACCCGTATCGGACGTCGAGCCCGGTGACGAGAATCCGCCGGAAGGTCAAGCGGTCCACCGTGAGATGTCGTCCGGTCGTTTCCTCGTCCGGCGTCGGCGGCACCAGCATTTCGTGGACCAGGTTCAGGTTCGGATCGAGTACCCGCACGCCCGAGCCCCGCTTCCCGGAGGTCGCGAGAACACGGTCGTACAGCTCGGGCGGCAGGCACGTGCGCAGCGCCAGGTCACCTTCCGGGGCGAGATGGATTCGGTAGCCCTGATCGAGGCGGTCCGCCGCGTCCCGCTCGTGGAGTTCGACATCGAAGCCCGCCCGCGAAAGCCCTTGGGCGAGCAGCGGCCCGGCCAAGCCGGCGCCGACGACAACAATTCGCATGAGGGCAAATTATCTGAATTAAGACGATCTGTCATCGGCCATAATGGGTGCTGTGAGGAATGCTTCCGAGGACCTCGGCGCGCGAATCGGGGGGCAGCTGTATCTGGCCCACCGCTATGCCCGCGCCGCGGCCAATCGAGCGCTGCGGACCCATCGGCTCGAGCTACGCCACCTGGGCGTGCTCTCCTGCCTGGCCGAGGCCGGGCCGCTCAGCCAGCGGGCCCTGGTCGATCGGCTCCAGTTGGACAAGTCCTCGATGGTCTACATAGTCGACGAACTGGAACGGCAGGGTCTGGCCGCTCGCCGCAAGGACGAGCGCGACCGCCGCAGCTACGCCGTGAGCATCACACCCAACGGCCGCGCCCGCCTCGCCGCGGCCGAGAGCACCGCCGAGGAGGTGATGACCGAGCTCCTCGCATCGCTCTCACCGGGCGACCGCCGACAGCTGCACGATCTGCTCGCCCGGTTCGTCGAGCACGCGGCCGATCAGGACCGATGACACTTCC
>NZ_BAFU01000244.1 GCF_000308495.1 Nocardia brevicatena NBRC 12119
GTCTTGGCAATATCTCCCTATCCGGCGGCCGGAAGGGGTACCGCCGTGGGCCATCAGGGTCGATAATCCAGGCTGTCTTGCGTCGAACCGTCATCGCCCTCCAACGATGTGGAGGGACCTCAGAGAAAAGCCGAGCTGTCCGTGAGACGGGATGATCGCTGCTTTTCGCCGGGAATAATGACGCACCGTAGGCAAGACGGCGGATATGGCATGGGGTGTGCGGTAGTGCCGAACGAAGGGAACGGGCTATGTGACGTAACCCCTCTGATTCGACCCGGGTGGGTCGCTTCATGGGCCCCGTCAGGGATATGAAGCGGACATGTCCGGCAGGTGTCAGCGTGCTGCCGGAGGCCGGCGTTGCCGGGGGCGCAGTTGGTGCGTGATCCGATCGACGGACTCGGCGAGGACTTCGGCGAACCGCGAACGGTTCATGCCGAAGCGGACGAACAACTCCTCGTCCGGTGGGCCGCCGAACGGTGACCATGCCTCGGCGAATTCCACGATCTGCCAGGCATCGGGCCAGGGCCGGCAATGGCGGGCCTGCTGATCTGCCTGGGTCGGCGCGCGGAGGCGGTGTCGCCGATGGTTCGCGACGACGCCCGGGCCGGAGTTCGTGATCTGTCGGTTCGGAGGAAAAGTAGTCACCTTCGATGTCCTGTTCGATAGCGCCGTTGGAGTCACATTCGGCGGAACCACTCATGACTACGGACAGGAAACGCGGACCCGCCTCGGAAAGGTAGCGGAGCTCCGGGGCCGCGCGCGGATGCTGTCGAACCGATAGGGAAGTGGATCAGGGTCGCGTAGGGTTCGACAGGTCGGGGTCACTGGCTCGACGCCGTGGTCATGCCCAGGTTGCGCATGTCCGGGACGAACGGCTGGTGCGCGAGCAGACCGCCGTCGACTCGGATCACCTCGCCGTTGATGCCGCGCGAGTCGTCGGAGGCCAGGAAAAGATACGTCTTGGCCAGCTCGGTGGGCCCGTTGAGCGTGGGGTTCATCGTGTGGCGGATGTAGATGTCCTTGATCTCCTGCGGCAGTGCCTGCGCCGGGGGAGTGGTGGTGGTACCCGGGCAGATCGCATTGCAGCGCACGCTCTCCTTGCCGTACTGCGTCGCCGTGTACCTGGTCAGGGCGAGCAGCGCGGCCTTGGTGGCGCCGTACCCGGTGAGACTGTTGTCGCCGGCGAAGGCGTGGGTGGAGGCGGTATTGATGATCGAGCCGCCGTGTTCACACAGGTAGGGGAGAGTGTGCTTGGTCATCAGCATCGCGGCGCGCAGGTTGACAGCCAGGACGTTGTCCCAGGTCTCGATGGACATGGTGGCGATGTCGCCGTCGTCGGCGGGGAAGATGCCCGCGTTGTTGACGACGATTCCAGGGGCGCCGAAGTAATCGACGGTCCGTTGCACCAGTTGCGCGATCTCGCTCTCATTGCGCAGATCGATGCCGTACGCCAAGGCGGTCTTCTCGCCGTGCCGCTCGTTGAGGATCGTCGCGAGGCGCTGCGCTCCTTCGACATTGATATCGGCCACGACCACGCGTGCGCCCTCGGCGGCCAGTTCCGTGGCGGTGGCGCCGCCGATGTTGAGACCGCCCGGTTCGACGAATGTCGCCCCGGTGACGATCGCAATCCTTCCTTCTACGCGACCCATTGTTCTCTCCTGTCGAAATTCGGATGTCGGTTACAGATCCAGGACCAGGCGATCGCCGTGGCACCGGGAAACACAGATGAGGATGTATTCGTTGCTTGCCCGTTCCTCGGGAGTGAGGACCTCGTCGCGGTGGTCGGGCGTTCCTTCGAGGACCGTGAGTTCGCATCTGCCGCACATGCCCTGCTGACACGACGACAGCACGTCGACACCCTGGGATTCGAGTGTGTGCAGGATGGTCTGTCCCGGCGGCACCGTGAACGTCCGCTCCTGTTTCGCGAGGACGACTTCGAAGGCCGTGTCCTCGGATGCGCTGTCGTCGGACTTCGGCACGAAGCACTCGGTGTGCAGCGATCCCGCGGGCCGATCCCGGCAAAGCCGCTCGAGTGCTTCGAGAAGCGCGGCGGGTCCGCAGCTGTAGATCGCGGTGTCCGCGGGGGTTCGGTCGAGGACACCGGCCAGATCGAGGAGACCGGCGCGATTTTCCGGATGGAACTCGACGCGATCACCGTATTGCTCGAGTTCGTCCCCGAACGCCATGGACTCCGTGGTGCGGCCGCCGTAGACCAATCGCCATTCGGCACCGCGCTCCTGGACTCGGGCGATCATCGGCAGGATCGGGGTGATCCCGATACCGCCTGCGATGAACAGGTATCGATCCGACTCGACCAGGGCGAAATTGTCGCGGGGGGTGCCGACCCGGAGCTTCGTACCTGTTCGCAGCGCGGTGTGGATGTACTCCGAGCCGCCTCGGCCCTTGCCGGGTCGTTCGCGCAGTACGGCGATCCGCCACACGTCCGGTTCGCGGAGATCACCGCACAGCGAGTACTGGCGCACCGCGCCCGATGGAAGGAACACATCGATATGGGAACCGGGGTTCCACGCGGGCAGCGCGGCGCCGGTCACCGGCCGCAGAAGGATCGCTTTGACACCGGCTGCGACATCCTCGATGCTCTCGACGACGACGTCGAAGCCGTTGAGGGCCTTGGTTTTCGAAGGTGGCAACGACACACTCCTTCCATCGGTCCGCGACAGCGAGAACTACGAACGATCCCAGGTGACGGGCAGCTCGTGGACGCCGAGGATCTTGGCCTCGTACTTGACCCGGACCGCGGCCGCGGGTACGGCCAGGCGCAGTGTGGGGAGTCGCTTCAGCAGCGTGGTGAACACGACGTCCAGCTCGAGCCGGGCCAGCGGGGCGCCCAGGCAGGTGTGGATGCCGTGCCCGAACGTCAGATGACGGCCGGCGTCACGGTGGATGTCGAAGCGGTCGGGCTCGTCGAAGGCGGCAGCGTCCCTGTTGCCTGCCTCGGTGGACAGCATCACCAGCTCGCCCTTGGCGATGGTCTGGCCGTTGATTTCGATGTCCTCGGTGGTGGTCCGGGGCAGGTTGCCGATGATGTCGAGGTGCCGCAGGAGTTCCTCGACCGCCTGCGGCATGAGCTCGAGGTCCGAGCGCAGCTCGGCCAGCTGGTCGGGGTGCTCGAACAGAGAGAAAAGGCCCAAACCGATCATATTGCCGGTCGTTTCGTGCCCGGCCATGAGCAGCAGAGTCGACATACCGGCGACATCCGCGATCGAGACCGCACCCGATTCGACGTGCTTGACCAGCAGGCTGATCAGGTCGTCGCCGGGTTCGGCCTGCTTGATGGTCACCAGCTCCGCCAGGTAGGTCATGACGTCGGTGATCGCCGCTCCGACCTGCTCGGGAGTGCTCTCCGACGCCAGAACGGCTCGGGTTCGTTCCTGGAAGAAGTCGTGCTTGTCGTAGGGAACTCCGAGCAGTTCGCAGATGACGAGTGAAGGAAGCGGCAGAGCCAGCGCGTCCACGATGTCCACCGGGCCGTCGGAAGCGAGCATGTCGTCGATCAGCTCGTTGGCGATGCGTTCGATGGTCGGGCGCATGGCGGCCATCCGGCGCGGGGTGAATTCCTTGGCCAGGATGCGACGGAGATCGTCGTGCTCGGGTGGGTCCATGGCAAGGAAGAATCCGGGCACGACCTGATCGCCGGCGTCACCGCGGGTGGAGTCGTCGATGCCGCGCACGCTCATGCGCGGATCGGCCAGGACGGAGCGGACGTTGTTGTAGCCGGTGACGAGCCAACCGGGAGCGCCCTTGAAGTCGACCTTGCGCAGCGCGTCGTCGGAGTAGGACTTGTACTTGTCGGACGGAGCGAACGGGCATTCGCGCCGGAAGGGGAACGAGGCCAGGTCGCTGGTGGCAGCCGTGCCGACCGAGGGGGCTGCGACCTCTGCTTCGGCGGGTTGCGTTGTCATTACTGCTCCTTCGTTGGGCTGATGTGCCGTGGCCGTCGTCGGCCGGCACCACGCGATGACGAACTGAAAGCCTCTGATGATTCGAGGGAATCGAGAAAGCTCGCCCATCCGGGGAATGTGACGGAGGGCACAGAGTGTGTTAGCGGTCATATCGTGACACGTTGCGAAAAGCTCGTCAATGGGTGGTGGAGATAAATCTGTATTGCGGCTGCCCGCCGCGATCGAACCCATTGGAAAATCTCGGAAAGATGCTGCCAGGCAATAGTATTCACGTATAATCGAGCCGTTGATCGCGATTGGATCATACTGGCCGGTTGGGCTGCGTCGCGTCGGGCGCACGGCTGCTATGGTCGGTTTTGTTAGTGGTTAATCTGGTTTGGATGTCCCTTGGGTGGGTTGAAGGAAGATTGCGCCCCCTGACATCGGCGAGCACGACGAGGGCCGCCCCGATGTGTCGTTCACGGCGGAACCGCTTCCGGGCGGCCTCGGCATGGCGTCGCCGGTTTCCTGGGCAGCGATGTTCGACTGCGGCGCTGATCGCACGTAACGATGTTCGAGGGCAGCGTCGAATTGCCGCGGTGCCGAACCACCGCGGCGGTATCGCTTCACCGTGATTCGGTCCGCGCTCGCCGACCCGGGCTCAGGCGGATGCGCGCTGGAAATGCGCCAGCAGATCCGGGTATTTCACCAGGTGTGCGCCGCCGTTGATGTCGAGCGTCTCTCCGGTGAGCCACGCGGCGCGAGCGATGTAGACCGCGGCGTCGGCGACTTCCTCCGGTGTGCCGGGTCTGCCCAGCGGGATATTGGCGAGGTAGTCGGCCTCGAGGCCGGGAACGCTCATCGAGGGGCTGGTCAACGGTGTCATGACGATGCCGGGTGCGATGGCGTTGACGCGGATGCCGCGGGGTGCGAGTTCGAGCGCGGCGACCTGGGTCAGCATGGCCAGGCCGGCTTTCGCGGAGCAGTAGGCCGCCATACCGGTTCCCGGTTGCCGTGCGTTGAGCGAGGACAGCGAGATGATGACGCCACCGGCCGACATGGCGCGGGCCGCGTGCTTGACGACCAGGAAGGCGCCGGTGAGGCACACGTCCACGACCCGGCGGAATTTCTCGACGGGCAGGTCGGTGACAGCGCCCGCGGCACTGACTCCGGCACTGTTCACGGCGATGTCGAGTCCTCCACGAGTGGCACGAGCCGTTTCGAACAGCTCGCGTACGGCGTCCTCGTCGGTCACGTCCACCCTGACGGCATCGTGGTCGGCGCCGAGTTCTGCGGCGAGTTCGAGCGCCTGGGCCACGTTGCGGTCGGCGAGGGTGACCGTCGCTCCGTCCGCCGCCAGTGCGCGGGCGATCGCGGCGCCGATGCCGGAGGCGCCTCCTACGACTACCGCATGGCGTCGTTGTGTCTGTGACATTGCGTGCGTCCTCTTCTCGGAGGGAAAAAGTGGATGGTCATCGAATGAGGCTCCGCGGGAGCACCATTGCGGTTGCCAGGGCGGTGAGTTCCTCGGCGATTCCGGGGCGTTGCCGGAACTGCGGGACCTGCGATATGTCGGTGACGACACCTATCACAGCTTGCGCGAGTGCGCGGGCGTCCGCCGTTGTGAGGTCGCCGGCGAGTTCGCGGATGGCCTGCACCCATTCGGCGACATACTCGCGCTGGGTCTCCCGCAGAGCGGATTGTTCTTCGTCGGACAGGTACAGCAGGTCTGTGGCGAGAATATGCATGATTCGGCCGTGCACGCCCAATGCCTGCCGGATATAGGTGCGGATGAGCGCCTCGAGCACCTCTTGGCCGGTGGTCGCGTGCGCCAGCGCGTCGGTGGTGACATAGAGCAACCCCTCCGCGCCTCGTTCCAGGATGGCGCGCAGCACCTGGGCTTTGCTGGTCACATGCTGGTACAACGTGGCCACCGACATCTCCGAGGCCTTGGCTATGTCGTCGATCCGCACGTCGTAGAAGCCGCGTTCCTCGAACAACTTCGTGGAGGCTTCGATGATGCGTTCGCGACGGCCGGCCGGGCGGCGGGGCACGGCGGGAGGCAGGACAGCGGTGCCCAGGCCGGGATCGGGGAGCGGGCACTCGATGATCGTCCTGGCCAGGGCGGCCTGGATTTCCATCAGTCGCTCGGCCGGCAGGTGACCGCGGATGTCCGGGGTGTTCGAGTACATCGTGAGCACGGCGTAGCCGAGCAATTCGGCCTTGTGCTCGCCGACGGCAGGATTCGCGGCGACGATCTTCGCCGCGATGTAGTCCCGGTTGGCCACGAAATGATCGAGGAACAGTTCGTACTCGGCCGGCTGGAGGTGGTACCGCTCACGCCGCCACAGTGTCGCCTCGTCGCCGTTGGCGGTCAGGTCGCCGAGCCCTTCGAGGAACAGATGGAGTTGTTCACGAGGTGTCGAGCCTGTCTTGTCCGCTGCCGCTTCGAGTTCCGCGACCATCTCGACCTGGCCCATGAGGGCGCGCACGAGAATGGCGTACTTGCCCTTGAAGTGCCGGTACACGGCCGGTCCGGTCAGACCAACGGCGGCGCCGATCTCGTCGATACTGACGTTCTGATACCCCATGTCCTGGAAAAGACGGGCCGCGGCACGCGCGATCTGTTCGGATCGCCGGCTACCCCGCGTGGACGGGCCGGGTGACTCCACGTCGGTGTCGGTGTTCGTCGGCGTCGCCGTCGGTCGTGGCATGTCAGCTCTCCCCTGTGGGCGTGATCATGGGGTCATTTTCGCATCTCGGGAGCTTTCTCCGGCCGGCCACGCCACGACCGCCGATCCGGCCAGCGTCTTGGTTCCGTCGGCGAGAACCGCTGTCAGATCCAGGTGGGCGCGCTGTTCGCCGCCGACCATCTCGATCCTGGTGATCTCCGCGCGGAAGACGGGCTCCGCGAGAACCGGTGTGATCGCGGTGAACCGGGTGGACAGCTCGAGGATGCGGTGCTGTGGAACCCAGTTGGTGAGCAGGCGGCCCAGATAGGCCATCGACAGCATGCCGTGGGCGAAGACGTCGTCCACACCGGAGGCCCGCGCGGAGTCGATGTCGATATGGATCGGATTGTGGTCGCCCGAGGCGCCGGCGAACAGCGCCAGGGTGGTACGGGTGATGGCGCCGAGCCGCAGCTCCGGCACGGATTCGGTGACGACGGACGCGGGTGAGTTCACGATATGCCTCCGGAGTTCTTGATGACACTGACGCTCTCGAGCTCGGCCACGACCGCACCGTCACGGGTCACCGTGGTCCGGCGCACCAGGAAGTCGAGCGCGCCTCCTGCCTTGGTGTAGGCGTCGACGTAGGCGGAGTCGAACCGCAGCCGGTCGCCCGCGTGGACCTCGGCGAAGTAGCGGAATCGCTGCTCACCGTGCAGCACAGTGCCGAGGTCGACTCCGTGGGCCGCGAGATCGTCGAAGACGGGGGAGTTCTCGAGTTCGAGGCCGAACAGGAAGGTGGGCGGTGCGAGCACATCGGGGTGGCCCGCCGCGATCGCGGCGTCCTGGTCGCGGTAGATCGGGTTCTCCTCACCGATCGCCACGGCGAACTGCCGGATCCGGCCGCGCTCGACGTCGACGATCAGCGGTGGTGTGACGACATCGAGAATCGCGTGATCGAGGGCCATCATCCCACCTTCTCGTACAGGGTGACGACGCAGGCGCCGCCGAGACCGAGGTTGTGCTGCAACGCGATTCGCGCTCCGTCGACCTGGCGTTCGCCCGCCCGGCCGCGCAGCTGCCACACCAGTTCGGCGCACTGCGCCAAGCCGGTGGCGCCGAGCGGGTGGCCCTTGGAGAGCAGGCCGCCGGACGGGTTGGTCACGACCCGCCCGCCGTAGGTGTTGTCACCGTCGAGGACGAACTTCTCCGCGGTGCCTTCGGGGGTGAGACCGAGGCCCTCGTATGTGATGACCTCGTTGGTGCTGAAGCAGTCGTGCAGCTCGACCACCGGGATGTCCAGCGGATCGACGCCCGACTGCTCGTAGACCTCGGTGGCGGCCTTCGCCGTCATGTCGTATCCGGCGACCTTCATCATGTCGGTGGTCTCGAAAGTGCCCGCGAGGTCGGTGACCAGCGACTGGGCCCGCACGCGGATGCTCGCGTCCAGCCCGCGGGCACGCGCGAACTCCTCGCTGCACACGATCGCGGCGGCGGCGCCGTTGGTGGGCGGGCAGCACATCAGCAGGGTCAGCGGGCCCCAGATCGGCTTCGAGCCCATTACCATGGCCAGGTCGATCGGATCGCGGAACACCGCGAGCGGGTTGCGGCCGGCGTGCGCGCGCGCCTTCACCGAGACACGGCCGAACACTTCGGAGCTCACACCGTAGCGCGACATGTATTCCAGGCCCGCGCCGCCGAACAGCTTCGCGGCCATGGGAGCCGGTTCGTCACCGCCCGGCATGGCCGCCGCGATGTTCTCGCCGCGCGCGGTGGGGCTCGGGCGGTCGCCATAGGTGTTGACGAGGGCGCCGGGCTGCATCTGCTCGAAACCGAGGGCAAGGACGCAGTCGGCGACACCCGCGGCGACCGCCTGGCGGGCCAGCCACAGGGCGCTCGATCCGGTGGAGCAGTTGTTGTTGATGTTTACGACGGGAATTCCGGTCATGCCGACGTCGTAGAGCGTGTTCTGCCCGGACGTGGAGTCGCCGTAGACGTAGCCGACGTAGGCCTGCCGGACATCGTCGTAGTCGATGCCCGCGTCCCGTAGGGCCGCGCGGACCGCCGCGGCGCCCATCCGGTCGTAGGTCTCGCTCTTTCCGGGTTTGGTGAAGGGCATCATTCCGACGCCGCTGATACAGACGTTTGTCATGGGCCTGTCCTTGTTCGGGGCTGATGCTCGGGTCCGCCACTCGGGGAGTCACTCAGCCGAGTCGATCGTGACTATACATATTCATGACTAACATATGGCGAAAAATGCCTGAGAAAACTTGCCATTGACGCCCAAATGAGGTGAAGTTAGTATTCACCACAGTGATGGCAGTCACAGCCATTCCTCGCGGGCGGACGTTGATTCCCGGCGTCGTGCCCATGACGGCAAATTCAGGAGGCAGCACGTGAGCGTGCGGAAACTGCAGGACAAGGTCGCGTTGGTCTCGGGCTCGGGACGCGGCATCGGGCGCGCGGTGGCACTGAAGCTGGCCTCCGAAGGGGCCAAGGTCGTCGTCAACGACCTCGATCCGGAACCGGCGAAGGAAGTCGTGGCCGAGCTCGAGGCGCTCGGCGGACAGGCGGTGGCCTGCGTGGGCAGCGTCACCGATCCGGAGTTCGCCGATCGGTTCGCCGCCGCGGCGGTGGACAACTTCGGCGGCCTCGACATCATCGTCAACAACGCCGGTTACACCTGGGACAACGTGATCCAGAAGATGACCGACCAGCAGTGGGACGACATCATCGACGTGCATCTCACCGCCCCCTTCCGCATCCTGCGCGCCGCGCAGCCGGTTATCAGCGCCGCGGTCAAGCGCGAGCGCGAATCCGGCGTGGTGCCGTGCCGCAAGGTCGTCAACGTCTCGTCCACCTCCGGCCTGCAGGGCAACGCCGGCCAGGCGAACTACTCCTCCGCCAAGGCCGGCATGGTCGGCCTGACCAAGGCGATCGCCAAGGAGTGGGGTCGCTACAACGTCACCGTCAACGCCGTCGCCTACGGCGTGATCAACACCCGGCTGACCTCGGTGACGACCGAGGAGAAGACCATCAAGGTGGCCGACCGCGACATCAAGGTCGGCGTCGATCCCGCGGTGATGGAAGCGGCCACCAAGCAGATCGCGCTGGGCCGGGCAGGCACCGTCGAGGAAGCTGCAGGCGCGGTCTACCTGCTGTGCAGCCCCGAGTCGAGCTACATCACCGGCCAGACGCTCGTCTGCGGCGGCGGGCTGTGACCATGACGTCCGCTCGCGCCGACGAGAGCGCAACGGCCTATGCCGACGTGCGCTACGAGGCCTCCGGCGGCATCGCGACGGTGACCCTGGACGCACCGCAGCGCCGCAACGCGATGCGGGTGCCGATGCTGGTGGACGTCCTGCGGGCGCTGGACCGGGCCGACCGCGACCCCGAGGTGCGAGTCGTGATCGTTACCGGCGCCGGCGACGCATTCTCCGTGGGCGCGGCACTGGACGGGCCGGAGACGCTGTCACGGGCACTGGCCGAAGACGTCGACGGTCACACGCCCACCGGCTACCGCGAACCGGCCGGCCGGATCAGCGAGCGGCTCTTCGCCATGCAGAAGCCGGTCATCGCCGCGCTCAACGGCCACGCGATCGGCGGCGGTGTCACCATCGCCGCCGCGATGGACATCCGCATCGCGAGCGAGCAGGCCCGGTTCGGGTTCGTCTTCAATCGCCGCGGCGTGGTGCCCGAGGGCGCGTCGTCGTGGTTTTTGCCCCGGCTGGTCGGTATCGGCCGGGCGACCGACTGGATCCTGTCGGGCCGTGTGTTCGACGCCGCCGAAGCCTATGCGGCGGGCTTCCTCACCCAGGTGGTGCCGCACGACGAGGTGCTCACCGCCGCCAGGGCGTACGCCGAGCAGTTCGTGCGGGATACCTCGCCCACCTCGGTCGCGCTCGCCAAACGACTGCTGGCCACCGGTTGGCTGCACTCGCACCCCGGCCCGGCGGCCGCCGACGAATCCCGCGCCTACGCGAGCCGGGTCGACTCGGCGGACGCGCGCGAAGGGGTCGTGTCGTTCCTGGAACGCAGACCCGCGGTGTTCCCGCCGTTCGACCCGTCGCCTGCCGAAAGATTCTGACCCACCGAGGAGTGCCGAGCACCATGTCCACCGAACCGTTCACCGTCTGCAAGTACGGCGCCGACGCGGAAGGGACCCACGACTTCGCGGGCATCCCCAATTTCAACGAGAGCGTCTACTTCAACTTCGTCGATCCGGTCTCCCAGCTGGGTGGGCTCGTCCGGATCGGCAACCGGCCGAATCTCGGGTACAGCGAGACCTCGGTGCAGCTCACACTCCCCGGCGGGGCGATCGCGTTCCGGGCCGGGCGCACGCCGCGCGAGACGAACGACGACTTCGCCGGTCAGGGCCTCGGGATCACCATCACCGAGCCCACGCGCAAGGCCGAGATCACCTATCGCAACACCGTCGCCCGCGTGGTTCATCCGTCGTTGATGGCCGAGCACGGTCGCATCGCGTTGAAGAATGCGCCGTCGGAGGAATGCGAGATCTCGCTGACCTATGAGGCGTCGAGCCCGATGTTCGTGATCAACAGCGACGGCGACTGCACCCCCGGCGGTTCCACGATCGCGACCGACCACTACGAGCAGTTCGGGCACCTGTCGGGCACCATCCGGGTCGGCCGCCGTACCTGGGTGCTCGACCGGGTCACCTCGTTCCGCGACCATTCGTGGGGCCCGCGCGAGTGGGCTTCCTACACCGGTGAATGGGTGGCCGGCTGGCTCGCGGACGGAACCGCCTTCAGCGCGTACGGCGAATACGAGAAATCCGGGGTGCGGGTGTCCGCGGGTGCGGTGCTGACCACCGACGGTGTCGCGCACCCGATCACCGACTACACCGTGCACACCGACTACGCCGGGGAATCCACGTACTCGGGACGCCACGTCGGCATCATCACCGCGGAGGGCCTGCCGACGATCCTCGTCGACGGCGCCATCCGGCACTTCGTCCCGGTCACCCAGCGCACCGAGGACCGCGCCGTCCGGATGGGCCAGATGACCGTCGACCTCGCCGAGGGACACGGCGGCTGGGCGGTCGCCGAATTCCTGCGGCCGATCCGCCCGTAGACCGTCACCCGTCGCACCCGAACGAATCGTCTCCGAGGAGCACGTCCATGTATCCCGGCCGCCGCGCCATCGAACATCCTGATCGCCCAGCCATCATCATGGCGCCCAGTGGGGAGGTCATGGCCTACGGTGACCTCGACGCACGGGCGAACCGGCTGGCCGCGCTGTTCCGCTCCGAGGGCATCGGGCCGGGAGACCACATCGCGCTGTTCATGGAGAACCACCTCGAGATGATCGTCGCGATGTCGGCGGCCGAGCGATCGGGGCTGTTCTACACCCCGGTCAACTCCTTCCTGTCGGCGGCCGAGGCCGCGTACATCATCAACGACTCGCAGTCGCGGCTGGTCATCACGACCGCGGCGAAATCCCCGGTCGCGCGGGAGTTCCCCGAACGGTGTCCGCGGGTGAGCCGTTGGCTCATGGTCGACGCCGATCCCGGTTCGCCCGCACTGGCAGACCGGTACGAGTCCTACCACGCGGCGGTCGCCGGATTCGGCACCGCACCGGGGGAGGACGAACGGCTCGGCACGCCGATGTTCTACTCCTCCGGCACCACCGGCAGGCCCAAGGCGATCAAACGCATGCTGCCCGACGCGCACCCGGGCCAGATCCTCGCGATCGAGGATTTCGGCCGCAAACTGTTCCACCTGCGCGAAGGCATGCGATTCCTCTCACCCGCCCCGCTCTACCACTCGGGCCCGCAATCGACGGTCGCGATCAGCCTGCGCCTGGGGGCCACGGTGGTGGTGATGGAGAAGTTCGACGCCGAGCTATATCTCGAACTGGTCGAGAAACACCGCATCACGCACTCGATGGTCGTTCCGACCATGTTCTCCCGGCTGCTCAAGCTGCCCGAGGACAAGCGCGCCCACGACGTCTCCTCGCTCGAGGTCGTGGTGCACGGTGCCGCTCCGTGCCCCGTCGCGGTCAAGGATGCCATGCTCGACTGGTGGGGCCCGGTGATCTACGAGTACTACGGCGGCACCGAGGCCAACGGCATGTGCGGATGCACCCCCGAGGAGTGGCTGGCGCACAAGGGAACCGTCGGCCGGCCGTTCATGGGTGAACCGGTGATCCTCGACGGGGACGGCAACGAATGTCCGCCCGGCGTCGCCGGAACTATCTGGTTCCGCGGTGAGGGCAGTGGCTTCGAGTACTTCAACGACCCGGGCAAAACGGCCGAGGCCAAGGACCCCACCGGGACGATGTCCAAGATCGGTGACATCGGCTACCTCGACGAGGACGGGTTCCTGTACCTCACCGACCGCCAGGCGTTCGTCATCATCTCCGGCGGTGTGAACATCTACCCGCAGGAGATCGAGAACCTGCTCGTCACACACCCGAAGGTGATGGACGCCGCGGTTTTCGGTGTCCCGGACGAGGACTTCGGCGAGGCCGTCAAGGCCGTGATCCAAGCCGTCGATCCGGCGCAGGCCGGTCCGGAACTGGCCGCCGAACTGAGCGAGTTCTGTCGCGAGCACCTCGCGAAATTCAAGTGCCCCAAGTCCTTCGACTTCATCGACGAGATGCCCCGGCTGCCCACCGGGAAGCTCTACAAGAAGCCCCTGCGCGACGCGTACTGGCAGACCGCGGATTCCGCGTCGCCGGCCGCCGTCCACTGACCCGCGACCGCCGTCGGACCACGACCGGTCGTGCGCCAACACCTGAGAACAGGACCCGAAATGCCTCATGACGTGTACGTGTACGACGCCTTCCGCACCCCGCGAGGTCGCGGCAGGGGTGGAGCCCTGCACGGTGTCAAGCCGATCTCGCTCGTCGTCGGCCTGCTGCACGCCCTCCGAGGCCGCAATCCTGGCCTCGACCCCAAGCGCGTCGACGATCTGATCCTCGGCGTGGTCGGTCCGCTGCGCGACCAGGGCGCCGACATCGCTCGCACCGCGGCCATCGCCGCCGGACTGCCCGAGACCGTGGCGGGCGTGCAGCTGAACCGGTTCTGCGCGTCCGGGCTCGAGGCGGTCAACACCGCCGCGCAGAAGGTGGCCTCGGGCTGGGAGTCGCTGGTACTGGCGGGCGGCGTGGAAAGCATGTCCCGGGTGGCGATGGGATCGGACGGTGGCGCGTGGGCCAACGACCCGGAGACCAACCTGACCACCGGATTCGTCCCGCAGGGCATCGGCGCCGACCTCATCGCCACCCTCGAGGGCTTCACCCGGGAGGACGTCGACGCCTTCGCCGTCGAATCGCAGCGCCGCGCCGCGACCGCCTGGGACGAGGGCCGATTCGCGCGCTCGATCGTGCCGGTACTCGACCGCAACGGGCAGACCATCCTCGACCACGACGAGCACATCCGCCGGGGCACCACCCTCGAGTCGCTCGGCAAGATCAAACCCGCGTTCGCCGCGCTCGGCGCACAGTCCGGGTTCGATGCCGTCGCACTGCAGAAGTACCACTGGGTGGAGCGGATCGATCACGTACACACCGGCGGCAACTCCTCGGGCATCGTCGACGGCGCCGCGCTGGTCGCGATCGGCAACGAGGCGATCGGCAAGGAACTGGGCCTGACCCCACGCGCCCGCATCGTCGCGGGCGCGGTGAGCGGCTCCGATCCCACGATCATGCTCACCGGTCCTGCCCCGGCGAGCCGCAAGGCACTCGAGGCCGCCGGGCTGAGCGTCGACGACATCGACCTGTTCGAGATCAACGAGGCGTTCTCCTCGGTCGTACTGCGCTTCATGAAGGACCTCGACCTCCCACACGAGAAGGTCAACGTCAACGGCGGCGCGATCGCCATGGGCCATCCGCTCGGCGCGACGGGCGCGATGCTGATCTCGACGATGATCGACGAGCTCGAACGTCGTGATCAGCGCCGCGGCCTGATCACCCTGTGTGTCGGCGGCGGCATGGGCATCGCCACGATCGTCGAGCGGGTGTGAGAGCGCCGTGTCCCAGACGTCCCCCACCCGGACATCCCACCGACAGAATTCCGACAACACCCCGAGCGAGGCCGGTGCCGTGACCACCATCGAGACCATCACCTGGGAGCAGATCGAATCCGGCGTCGTCGTTCTGACTTTCGACGACCCCACACAGTCGGTCAACACCATGACCGCGGCCTGGTCCGCATCGTTTTCCGCCGCCCTCGACCGGCTCGCGGCACTGGGTTCCGAGCTGACCGGCGTGATCCTCACCTCGGCCAAGAAGACCTTCTTCGCCGGTGGCGATCTGGGCGACCTGCTCGCCACCACCCCCGAGCAGGCGGGCGAACTGACCGCCTTCGCCAACGGCGCCAAGGCGATGCTGCGCAGGCTCGAAACCCTCGGCGTCCCGGTGGTCGCCGCCCTCGGCGGCAGCGCGCTCGGCGGTGGCCTGGAGATCGCCCTGGCCTGCCACCATCGCATCGCCGTGGACACACCGGCCATTCGGATCGGACTTCCCGAGGTCACCCTCGGCCTGCTACCCGGCGGTGGCGGCGTGGTGCGCACCGTCCGGCTGCTCGGCCTGGACACGGCGCTGGACAAGGTGCTGCTGCCCGGCACCGCCCATCGCGTGCGGGACGCGCTCGCCCTCGGTCTGGTCGACTGCGTCGCCCCGGACGCCGAGGCGCTGATTCCCGCTGCCCTGGAATGGATCTCGGCGAATCCGGGTGCCACCCAGCCGTGGGATCGCGGTGAGCCGATCCCCGGCGGAACCGCGTACACCCCGTCGATCGAAGCCCGACTGCCGGTGCGTGCCGCCGCGCTGCGCGCCCGCCACAGGGGGGCGCCCATGCCCGCCCCGACGAATATTCTCAGCGCGGCCGTCGAGAGCACCCAGGTCGACTTCGACACCGCGTCCGCGATCGAGACCCGCTACTTCGTCGAACTGGTCACCGGCCCGGTCGCGAAGAACATCATCCAGGGCACCTTCTTCGACAAGAAGGTCATCAAGTCCGGTGCGAGCCGGCCGAAGGGTTTTCCCACCCATCGCGCGACCTTCGTTGCCGTGCTCGGCGCGGGCATGATGGGCGCGGGTGTGGCCCTGTCGTGCGCGCTCGTCGGCATGCGGGTGGCGTTGAAGGACATCGACCTGGCCGCCGCCGAGCGCGGCAAGGACTACGCCCGCACAGTGCTCGGCAAGCAGGTCGACGCGGGCAAGCGGACCCGCGAGGACGCCGACGCGATCCTTCACCTCATCACTCCCACCACGTCCATCGAGGATCTCGCGGGAGCCGACCTCGTGATCGAAGCCGTGTTCGAGAACCCCGATCTCAAGCGTGAGGTGTTCGCCGAAGTCCTCGACGTCGTCGCTCCCGACGCGGTGCAGGCCTCCAACACCTCCACCCTGCCGATCACCGATCTCGCTCGCGATCTGCCGCGCCCCGAGGACTTCATCGGCCTGCACTTCTTCTCGCCGGTCGACCGCATGGAGCTGATCGAAATCATCGTCGGCGACAAGACCAGCGACGCCGCCCTGGCCAAGGCCTTCGACATCGCCTTGCAGATGCGCAAGACCCCGATCGTGGTCGGCGACGGACGCGGCTTCTTCACCAGCCGGGTCATCCTGCAGCGTCTCGTGGAAGCCGCGGCGATGATCGGTGAGGGCGTCGACCCGCAGTCCATCGAGCAGGCCTCGCTGCAGGCGGGCTATCCCGTGGGCACGCTCGCGCTGCTCGACGAACTGACGCTGTCGTTGCCGCTGAAGATCCGCGGCCAGTTCCGCGAGGTCGCCCAGCAGCGGGGCGCGGAGCTGGCCGACCACCCCGGCGACGCGGTGCTCACCGCGATGGTCGAGGAACTGGGCAGGCCGAGCCGGGTCGCCGGCGCCGGCTTCTACGACTACGTCGACGGCAAGCGGACAGCCTTGTGGCCCGGTCTGGCAGAGCGGTTCCCGCGCGCGGAGCAGCGGGTCGACCTGGCGGATCTGCGCGATCGCCTGCTCTTCGCCGAGGCGCTCGAGACCGTCCGCTGCCACGACGATGGCATCCTGCGCTCGACCGCCGACGCGAACGTCGGCTCACTGCTCGGCATCGGCTTCCCCGTCTGGACCGGTGGCACCAGTCAGTTCGTGGCGGGCTACCCCGGCGGCACCGCCGCGTTCGTGCGGCGCGCGCGGGAACTGGCCGACCGGTACGGCGCGCGGTTCACCCCGCCGGCCTCGCTGACGGGACAGTGATATGCGCAGGGACATCTACACCGCCGAACACGAGGCCTTCCGTTCCGCGTTCCGCGCACTGCTCGACCGCGAGGCCGTGCCCAACGTCGAGAAGTGGGAACAGGCGGGCACCGTCGACCGCGACTTCATCACCACCGCGGCCGAATCCGGTTTCCTCGGCTTCGAATTCGACACCGAGTACGGCGGCCTCGGTATCTCGGACTTCCGCTACAACGCCGTCATAGCCGAGGAAGTCGTGCGCTCCGGCATGGCCGGTGACACCTTCAGCATGCAGAACGACATTATCGTGCCGTATCTGCGCGACCTCGCCACCGACGAACAGAAGCAGCGTTGGTTGCCCAGGTTCACCCGTGGTGAGTGCGTCACCTCGCTGGGCATGACCGAACCCGGGGCGGGCTCGGATCTCGCCTCGATCCGCACCGCCGCGGTCCGCGACGGCGAGGATCTGGTCATCAACGGCACCAAGACGTTCATCACCAGCGGCGCCACCTGCGACCTGGCGATCGTGCTGGTCCGCACCGGCGAACGCGACGGCCGGGGCGCCTCGCTCGTCGCCGTCGAGTACGGCACCCCGGGATTCGACCGCGGACGCCCGATGCGCAAGATCGGCCGCAAGGCCCAGGACACCGCGGAACTGGTGTTCACCGACTGCCGCGTCCCGGTCGCGAACATCCTCGGCGAGCCCGGCCGCGGCTTCGGCTCGGCGATCGCGAACCTGCCGCGCGAGCGGCTCTCCATCGCGGTGTCCGCGGTGGCCTCGGCCGAGCACGCACTGAGCCTGGCCCTCGACCACGTCCGTTCGCGGATCGCGTTCGGCGCACCGCTGGCCGACCTGCAATCGGTGCGGATGTCGATCGCCGACATGCACACCGAGGTGCGGATCCTGCAGCACTACGTCGACGGCTGCGTGGCCGCGCTCAACCGCGGCGAACTGTCCGCTGCGGACGCCGCGGGCGCCAAATACAAAGCGACCGAACTGCAATGGGACGTCCTGGACCGGTCGCTGCAGCTCTTCGGCGGCTACGGCTACACGGAGGAATATCCCATCGCGCGGATGTGGCGCGACGCGCGCATCCAGCGGATCTACGGAGGAGCGAACGAAGTGATGAAGGATCTCGTCGGCCGCGCGGTGGTGGCCGGATGAACAGCGCATCGCCGGCGGGACCGCTCGCCGGCAGGACCGCACTCGTCACGGGCGGCTCGCGGGGCGTCGGCCGCGCGATCGCGCTGCGCCTGGCCCGCGACGGCGCTGCGGTGGCCGTGAACTACCGGCGCGACGCGGCGGCCGCCGACGAGGTGGTCGAGCAGATCGTCGCGGCAGGCGGACGTGCGGCGACCTACGGCGCATCGATCGACGACGAGGCCGCCGTCGCGGATATGGTGACCGCGATCCGCGCCGATCTGGGCCCGGTGGACCTGATCGTCAGCAATGCCGGTTCGGCCAGTCGCGGCCAGGACGTCGCCTCGACACCGCAGGCCGACTACCTGCAACTCATGCGGGTACACACCTTCGGCCCGATCGCGTTGATCCAACAGGTGCTGCCGGACATGCGCAAGGCCGCGTCGAAGGGTGTGGGCCGTGGCGACATCGTGATGATCTCCTCCAACACCACGCTGTCGGCCCCGCCGAATTCCGCGCCCTACACGATGGCCAAGGCTGCTATGGAGATGTGTGTGCGCACCCTCGCACGGGAGGAGCGCCGCTACGGCATCCACGCCAATATCGTCGCGCCCGGTCTCGTCGCCACCGAGATGGGTAAACGACTCGTCTCCGCCGCGCGTGGCGCCGATATCGGCGATCTCGACGCCGATTCACCGTTCGGGCGGGTGTGCCGCCCCGAGGACGTCGCCGGCACGGTGGCGTTCCTGGTGTCACCGGACTCCGGCTACGTGACCGGACAGCGGCTGGTCGTCGACGGCGGCGGCCCGAACCCGACGATCTTCTGACGACCGACACGAGAGTGAGGCTTGGGTGACGACCGTGGTCGAGACAGACGACACCACCGGCACCACCGCTACCGAGCACGACGATTTCTTCGCCGAGCTGACCGCATCGCTGGACACCGTGCTGTCGGCGGACGGCACGCTGCGGGTGACCGATATCGACCGGCGCGGGGAAGGAAACTCGTGGGAGACCTATCTGGTCACCGTCGAGTGGAAGGCGGATTCCGAGCTCCGCATCGCGACCTACGCGGTCAAACGCCGGCCGGTCAGCGGCATCACCGGCGACTACGACGTGAGCCGTGAGGTAGCGCTGCTGCAGGCCGCCGACCGGGCGGGCATGCGGGTACCCGCCGTGCTCGCGCATCGTGGCGAGCGTGCCGGCGCGCGAGGATTCTTCGTGATGGAGAAGGTGCCCGGCATCATCCCGATGCCGCACACCGTCTCACGGCTGATCCCCGACGCCGCCGTGCGCGCAGATATCGGACGGCAGGTCGCCAGGGAGATGGCCCGGCTGCACAGTGCCGATCCGATCGGCCTGGGGCTGGACATGCTCGGACCGGTGCCCGACGGCGCCGATACCGGCAGAATCGAGAACGACAAGTGGTTGCGGGCCTACCGCGAGGTCGCCGACATCCCGATCCCCGTCCTCGACCTGGCCTGCGCGTGGCTCGACCACCGCGCCGATGCCGTCTCCGGGCGGGTCGGCTTGGTGCACAACGATTTCCGGATCGGGAATCTGGTGATCCAGGACGGTTCCATTTCCGGAGTGCTGGATTGGGAGACCGCGCACTTCTCCGACCCGGTGGCCGATATCGCCTGGTTCGCGCAGCGGACCTCGCGCGGCCGGTCGCCGCTGCTGTGCAAGCTGATCGAGCTCGAGCCGTTCCTCGACGAGTACGAGCGGGCGGGTGGCCGGCGGCCGAGCCCGGAAACGCTCACCTGGTGGTCGGTCCAATCCCTGGTCAAGACGGCCGTGGGTTGTTTGCAGGCCGTGGATGTCTACAAGCGCGGGGACCGCGACGACCTGCGGTACTCGAATATGGCGCACAGCGTCTACTACAGCGTCGGCTGGCTGACGAAGATGCTCCGCGACGGAGAATGGGGACACTGACATGACCGTCTACTCGACCGATCTCACCGGCCTGCTGAACACGATCAAGGACACGCTCGGCCGCCGCGTCGCTCCGGCGCTCCCGGAGGGCACCGCCCGGCAGGAACTCGCCGCGGTGCTCGAACAGCTCGACAACCTCACCGGGCGGATTGCCTGGGACCGCGATCGGCTCGCGCAGGTCTGCGAACGCACCGAGGGCCTGGCGGCTCGGCTCGGGCTCGCACCCGCCGATGCGCCCGCGACCGATGTCGACACCCTGCGGACTCGCCGGCGCGCGGTGTCGGAAGTACTGCGCGAGGCCTATCGCGACGGCGTACCTCACGTCGAGCTCGTCGAATCCGTGCTCGACTTCTCGGAACGAGATGTCGCGGAACAGATTTCGGTGGACCTGCGCGCGGGACTACCGAACTGATTCGTTCACCAACGGCCGGGCCGCCCTACAGGTGGCCCGGCTTTCGACTATCGGAGGATGGTGGAGATGCGCGTCCACGAACTGCTGGACCATTGGGCCGACCGCTTCCCGGAGAGATCTATGTAACCGACGGCAGCCGCGGACTCACCTGGCGCGAGATGCGTCGGTGGAGCCACCGGATCGGCAACTGGTCGGCAGGCGAGTTGCGGCCCGGCGAACGCTTCTGCCTGCTCGACCGCAACTCGTTGGAGATGATCGCGCTGTACTTCGGCGCCTCGCGAGCCGGCGTCGTTCCGGTGCCGCTCAACTACCGACTGGCGCCCCAGGAGTGGAAATACATCGCCGAGGACGCCGGTTGCCGCCTGGCCGTGGTCCACGAGGACTACGCGGACGCGCTGACCTCGGCTGTCCCCGGCATCACGGCGTCGGTCATCCGCGACGACAGCGAATCGCGCCTGCGATTCGACGATGATATGGTCGCGACCTCCGACGAGGCGCTCGACCGGGATATCCCGGCCGACGCGATCTACCACCAGATGTACACCAGCGGCACCACCGGCACACCCAAGGGCGTGATGGTGACCCACCGGGCGGCGTGCGCCAACGCCCTGCAGATCCAGCCGGCTCTGGGATCGGTGCGCAAAGTCACGCTGTGCGTTATGCCGCTGTTCCACGCGGGCGCCGCGTTGCAGATCTTGGCCTATACCTCGGTGGCTGTTCAGTGCACGTCGTGCGCGATTTCGACCGGACCGATATGCTGCGGACGATGTCGGATCGCCGAATCCGGCTTCTCACCCTGGCCCCGGCGATGATCCAGGGCATGATCGACGACCCGTTGGCCACGCAGCTGGATTTCTCGGCATTGGAGCTGATGGCTACGGATCGGCTCCGATGGCGGTCGAACTCGTCAAAAAGGCGATGGAGGTGTTCGGCTGCGACTTCGCGCAGGCCTATGGCATGACCGAAACCTGCGCGGTGGCCGCCATTCTCGCCCCGTAGGACCATCGCCGGGCACTGGCCGGGCGCCCGGACATCCTGGCTCGGCGGGGCGCCCCGTGCTCGGCTCCTCGATCCGCGTGATCGGAAAGAACGGCCAACAGCTTCCCAGCGGGGCCATCGGCGAGATCGTGGTCCGCGGACCGCAACTGATGGAGGGCTATTGGGGTCTCGAGGACGCGACGCGGGACGCGCTCGACGGCGGGTGGCTGCATACCGGCGACGCGGGCCACATCGACTCCGAGGGCTTCCTGTTCATCTCCGATCGGGTGAAGGACATGATCGTCTCGGGCGGGGAGAACATCTACCCGCGCGAGATCGAGGAAATCCTGTCCGAGATGCCCGGTATAGCCGACGTGGCGGTGATCGGCGTGCCGAGCGAGCGCTGGGGCGAGAGCCCGATCGCGGTGGTCGTGCCCGCCGTGGGCGCGACCGTCACCGAGCAGATGGTCCTCGACCACTGCCGCGCAGCGCGGTCGGCAAGGTTCTCGAGCGTGATCTGCGGGAACCTTATTGGCAAGGCAGAGATCGCCATGTCAATTGAATGCGGTACAGCAGCCGTGTCCGTCAGCTGAATCGCCGGGTCGGTAGGCGGAACTCCTCCGATATAACCGGCGGTAGCCCCGGAAGACGGATTCGCCGGGCCCCGTACGGGGCCCGGCGAATCCGTTCGTCCATCCCGGTGACTCGCCGCGAATGTCAGTCCGTCTTCCGCGGCGTCGCCACGAAGTCGGCCGAGTCGGGCCGGTGGGTCCGCGTCCAGTAGTCGATGACCGGCCACGGGCAGTTGGTCACCACTCGTCCGCTGGAATTGCGGTAGTAGCTGTTCACTCCGTCCATGGCGTACACCATGCGGGAGTTCGCTTCGTCGAGCTCTTCGTTGTACCGGTCGTATGCCTCCCGGCGGCATTCGAGTGTCGCCAGGTCGTCGGTCACCAAGCGGCTGATCGCCTCGATGACATAACGGACCTGCGCCTCGCCGATGGTGATGTAGCTACCGCCCGGCGGATTGGTGTTCGGGCCGTAGAGGAAGAACAGATTCGGATAACCCGGCGTGGTGATGCCCAGGTGCGCGCGCCCGTTGTCGTTGTCCCACTGCTCACGCAGCGCGACGCCGCCACGGCCACGGATATCCATCGGGAACAGGAAGCGCTGCTGCTGGAAGCCCGTGCACAGGATGAGCACATCTATCTTGCGCTCCTCGCCGCCCGCGGTGACGACGCCGCCCGGCGTCAGTCGCTCGACACTGCCGGTCAGGAGTTCGACATGCGGTTTCACCAGCGTGGCGAACCAGCCGTTGTCGATGAGCAACCGCTTGCCGAACGGCGGGTAGTCGGGCAGCGTCTGCTCGCGCAGTTCCTCGTGTCCGGCGAGCTGCTGCTCGAGGTACTGGGTGAAGTAGGCCCGATACGCGTCGTTGAGCGAGCTCACGAGCTTGCCCTTCTCGGCACGCCGCGGATCGACCGGCAGCGCGGCGAACGTGCGTTCGGTGTAAAGCCAGTACAGCCGGAACCGGTACCAACCACGGTAGAAGGGAACATGGTCGAACAGCCAGTGCTTGGCGGGCGGCGACGGCTGGAAGTAGTGCTCGTTGGGCGCGATCCACTGTGGTTGCCGTTGCAGGACGACCATACTCTCGACCTCGTCGGCGATCGCCACGACCAACTGCATGGCGCTGGCGCCACTGCCCACGACCGCCACCCGCTTGCCGGTGAGGTCGATGTCCTCGGGCCAACGCGCCGAGTGCACAATCTGCCCGCCGAAGTCGGCGGTACCGGGGAAGTCCGGGATATTGGGGGTGCTGTGCAGCCCCGCGGCGGTCACCAGCGCGGTGGCGCGTAGTTTCTGTCGTTCCCCGTCCGGACCGGTCACCGAGATCACCCACTGCTGTGCCTGGTCGTCCCAGACGGCGCTGTCCACGGAGTGACGCAGCCGGATCTTCTCGGTCACGCCGTATTCGTGGGCGACGTCTTCGAGGTAGGCGAAGATCTCGTCGCGCCGGGAGAAGTACTCGGTCCAGTTCTTGGGCCGGAACGAGAATGAGTACAGATCGCTGGGAATATCGACGCGCGCGCCGGGATACCTGTTCTCCCACCAGGTGCCGCCGATGCGGTCGTTGCGCTCGAGCACGGTGTAGGGGATGCCCGCCTTGTCCAGGTGGATGGCGCAGGCCAGGCCGGAGACGCCCGCACCGACGATGACGACACCGAAATCGGGCCGGTCGTGCTCGATGAGCGCGCCGGTGTCCGCGGGTTCGAAGGGGGTGAAACCGAGTTGTTCGGCGATCATGGGGGAGTAGGTCTCGGGGATCGGCTCGCCCATGACGGTGCTCATCAGACGCGCGAGTTCGCCGGCCGCCGGCGTGGGATGCGCGATCGGCTTGCCTCTGCTCCAGTCGAGGACTGCGTCGGTGGCCGCCTCGTGGATCTCGGTCTGGATCGCCGGATCGAGTCCGCCCGAGTCCAGTTCCTCGAATCCTTTGGGCGCGGCAGGGAGGTAGGGCGCGGACAGCCACTTCTCCTCGCCGGTCAGCTGGTAGATCACCGGCAGCAGGCACGGGATGTTGGCCGCGGTGACCGCCGCGTGCACCGTGGCGCGGTCGAGATCGGGATCTGGTGGAATGGTTGGGCTCATATCGTGTCTTTCGGGGCGGAGTAGGTGGTCAGTCGGTCAGTGAGCGCAGGAGTTCGATCGCCGAGACGCGCTCGGGATGGGTTGGCGCCATGGGGCCGATGTAGAGGGCGAGTTGGGGCCTGGCCTGCTCGAGCCATGGTGTCGGATCCTCGGTGACGGCGAAGGGAACCCGCACGATGATGTTGAGCTCGCCCAGCTCCGCGGCACGCTTCGCCTTTCCGCGTGCGAGCGCGCCACCCCACACCGATTCCCACTTCTCCGGGTGGAAGAAGAGGGGCTCCCAACCCTCGGCGATCTCGGCGGTGAGCTCGACCATCTTCTCGCCGAGGGCTGCGATCGAGACCGGAATGCGATTGCGGACGGGGTGATTGATCAGCTCGAGCGGCTTGCCGAGGCCGGTGCCGCGGCCCGGGGGAAGCGGGATATGGAAGTGCCTGCCCTCGTGGCGCAGTGCTTCGCGCCGCCACACGGTGCGGCAGATCTCGATGGTCTCTCTGGTCTTGCCCAGCGTATGCCCGAACGGAACGCCGTGAAAGCCCTCGACCACTTGCGGTCCGGAGGCGCCGAGGCCGAGGCGGAATCGCCCTTTCGACACGTAGTCGAGGCCGGCGGCGGTTATGGCCAGTGTGGTCGGGGTGCGGGAGTCGATCGGCAGGATGCCGGTGGCGAGTTCGATTCTCGAGGTGCGTGCCGCGAGGTAGCCGAGCCGGCTGACCGCGTCGAAGGTGTAGGCCTCGCCCATTGTCACCGAGTCGAGGCCCGCGGCCTCGTAGTCGACGATCTGCGCGGCGATCTCCTCGAACGGTGGACCGAAGTCCAGCACGGTGCCGATACGCATGTGCTCTCCTGCTTTCCGCAAGTCGCAGCCCACGCTGCGATCGATGAATGTTCGCGACCGACCGTGATAGCCGGTTCCGCTGGTCGTGCCGCGACCGCTCATGATGTTTAGTTAATGTTAACTACGGCTATATATCTCGGTCAATGGCCTGTTACGTCATAGTTTATGAATTTAAGTTATTACCTAATATGGTCTATTGGCCGGATAGGGTGGGTGGTGCGATACCCCTTGCCGCGCGCGACTCGATCTCGTCGCCCTCGCGGAGGGCTCGTGGTCCTCGCGTCCGGCGCGCGACCTCTCGGTGTGCCGGCTCTGAGAGGGGAGCGCCGGCGGCGCTTTCCGGGGTGGGGGTCGGCGGATTGCCCGTCAGCGGTGATCGAGTCGTGTGTCCGAAGGGTGTGTGGCGACGGCGTGGTGAACGCGTGTGAATAACCATTTTGGACTGATGTGACTGAAATAGTAACTCTGGCCTGCGTAATTTGCCCTTGACATTAATGGTAACTATGTTATCTTGATCACAACAGCGCCCCTGGGGCGGCCCGAGCCGGTCCGGAGAGTGCTGCAGGGGGCTGGGAAGGCCGGATGCGTGGGAGCCACTCGACCGATGAGCGCGCCTCCGGATGGACATCCGCACGAAAGGCAGAACATGACCGAGACGCTGATCCGCGAGATAGTTGTCGGCAGCGACAGAGTGACCGACTATGTGCAGCGCGCGCGTTCCATCGCGCCGCTGATCAGGCAAGAGGCCGCCGCCATCGAACGTGAGCGCACGATCACCAAGCCGGTCGCCGACGCGCTGGTCGAACTGGATCTGCATCGGATGCTCGAGCCCGAGGAACTCGGCGGCGGCGGGCTCCTCCCCAGTGAGGGTATGCGGGTGTACGAAGAGCTCGCCAAGGCCGACGGCTCGACCGGATGGGCTGTGATGGCCAGCACCTGGGGCACCGCGGGCGTGATCGGCCACCTCGCGCCCGAGGTCATGGACGAGTTGCTGAGCAAGGACGAACCCTTCATCGTCGCGGGTCAGCTCCTGCCGCGGCATCCCGGCATCCAGGTCGAGGGTGGCTACATCATCGACGGCGGCTACTCCTTCGCCAGCGGTTCGGATCACGCGACCTGGATCGGTGCGGGTTTCTACGTCGCCGACGAACAGGGCAACCCGATCCCTGGCGCCAACGGTCAACCGCAGGCACGCATTGCCCTGCTGCCCAAGGACCAGGTCGAGTTCAAGAACAACTGGGACGTATGGGGGCTGGCCGGCACCGGCAGCCACGACTACGCGGTCTCGAAGAAGTTCGTGCCCGCGGAGTACACCACACAGACCTTCGGCGGCACGCCGACTCGCTCCGAGACCCTGTACAAGCTGGGCAACGAGTTCAGCGGCGGAATCTGCCACGCGCCGATCGTGCTCGGAATCGCCGCTCGCGCACTGGAACTGGTAGCGAGGATCACCGACGGCAAGGTTCGTCCCACCTACGCCGTTCCGGTCGGCGAAGCCGAGATCTTCCGAATCGAATTCGCTCGTAAGGAAGCCGACCTACAGGCCTCCCGCCTCTACTGCTACGACGTCGTGCGGTCGGCCGAAGCCGCGGTGAACGCCGGGCAGCCGGTGACGCCCGAGCAGATCGCCCGAGCGTCGCAGATGCTGTCGTGGGTACACGAGGTCACCGCCGACATCGTGACATTCGCGCACCGCTGGGGCGGGAGCCGGAGCATCGGTCGGACCAGCACGCTGGGCCGCTTCGTGCGGGATATGAACGTGGCGACGCAGCACCTTCTCGTCGACCCGAAGATGCTCGTGGACGCCGCGGGGGTCCTGCTTCCGATCTACGCGCAGGCCGAGGCGTGAATATGTCACCGAATCCTCGGTGCGTACCGCACATACCGTTCTTCGGATAGATCGCCGGTTGTGAACGGTGCTGCGCGGTGCCGGTACCGGACCCGCGTGCCGAGTTCGGACCCGGTCGCCGGATGCCGCGCGGGGGCATGCCGCACAAACGCGCCGCATGCCCCTGTGGTCCGTGCCCGCCGTCGAGCCACGAAGTGCGCGATATAGTTCCCGGCCTGCCGTGGGCGGGTCGACAAGCGTGAGAGGCACCCACGATGGGCCATTACAAGAGCAATCTCCGCGATGTGGAGTTCAATCTGTTCGAGCTGCTCGAACGCGACCGGGTGCTCGGCATCGGACCGTTCGACGAGGTCGACCTGGACACCGCGAAGGTCGCGCTGCGTGAGGTCGACCGCCTCGCCCGCGAGGACCTCGCCGAGTCCTTCGAAGAAGCGGACCGCAATCCCCCCGTTTTCGATGCCGCGACCCACACGGTCACCGTCACTCCGGCCTACGCAGCCGTGTACAAGACCTGGCTCGATGCCGAATGGTGGCGCCTGCGGGTACTACCCGAACTGGGCGGGACGACCGCGCCGAGCTCGCTGAACTGGGCATTGGCCGAATTCGTGCTCGGCGCCAACCCAACCCTGTGGACCTACGTCGGTTTCCCGACGGCGACCAGGGTCGTGTATCGCCACGGCACCGAACGGGACAAGAGGATCGCGCGGATCGCCGCCGAGAAGCAGTGGGGCGCGACGATGATGCTCACCGAACCCGACGCCGGCTCCGACGTGGGCGCCGGCCGCACGAAGGCGATCCCCAACGAAGACGGCACCTGGAACATCATCGGTGTCAAGCGCTTCATCACCGCGGGTGAGCACGATCTGTCGGAGAACATCATCCACCTCGTGCTGGCCAGGCCCGTGGGGGTCGAAGGCACCGGAGGGCCGGGAACCAAGGGGCTCAGCCTCTTCCTCGTCCCGAAGTTCCACTTCGATCTCGAGACCGGCGAGCTCACCAGTGAGCGTAACGGCGTCTACGTCACCAACGTCGAGAAGAAGATGGGTGTGAAGGTGTCGGCGACCTGCGAGATGACGCTGGGCGAGAACGAGCCGGCCCGGGGCTGGCTGCTCGGCGAGGTGCACGACGGCATCAGCCAGATGTTCGAGGTGATCGAAGACGCCCGGATGATGGTCGGCTCCAAGGCGATCGCCACGCTGTCCAGCGGGTACCTCAATGCGCTCGACTACGCCAAGATGCGTGTGCAGGGCGCCGACCTGACCCGTTCCTCCGATAAGTCGGCGCCCCGGGTCACCATCACTGCCCATCCTGATATCCGCAGGTCGCTGCTCACCCAGAAGTCCTACGCGGAAGGGCTTCGGTCCCTCGTCCTGTACGCGGCCTCCTGGCAGGACGATGTCGCCATCGGAAGCGCCGCCGGCGCCGACACGGCGCTCGCCGAGGCCGTCAACGATCTGCTCCTACCGGTGGTCAAAGGGTACGGTTCCGAGCGTGCGTGGACGGTGCTCGGTACGGAATGTCTGCAGACCTTCGGAGGATCGGGCTATCTCCAGGACTATCCGCTCGAGCAGTACGTGCGCGACGCCAAGATCGACACCGTCTACGAGGGCACGACCGCTATCCAGGCCCAGGACCTGTTCTTCCGCAAAATCGTCAGGAACAAGGGCATGGCATTCGGACACCTGGTCCGGGAGATGTCGTCGTTCGCCGACGGTCCGGCCGCGGTCAGCGAGCTGGCATTCGAACGCGATCTCCTGCTCGAGGCAGTGGGCGGTGTCTCGGCGACCGTCGAGAAGATGACCGCCGACCTCGTCGGCGCGAACCCGGCGGTCGACGGTGGCGACGAGAAGAACGTCTACAAGGTCGGGCTCAACGCGACCCGGCTGCTCTACGCGCTGGGCGACGTTCTCGTCGCCTGGCTGCTGCTGCGCAGCGCCGTGATCGCCTTGCGTGCCCTGGCTTCGGAGCTTTCGGCGGACGAGAAGTCCTTCTATGAGGGCAAGGTGGCCGCGGCCCGATTCTTCGCCCGCAATGTCTTGCCCGTCACGGTCGCCGAGTGCCGGATCGCCGATGCGGTGGATGTTTCGGTCATGAGCCTGGGGGAAGCGGCCTTCTGACGCGCTGACGGACGAGGAAGGGCGCATCCGATATCCAATCGGGTGCGTCCTCCCATTGTCTGCCCGCCTGATTCGCGTGGGAGTTGCCTCAGCACTCGTAGATGTCACGGCGGCACCGGATTCGGAGCCGCCACAGTACTCGTGCACGAGCGGACGGAACTGGTCTGTGATCACGCGTTCGACCTCGGGCGGATACGGCGTCGTGGCCGTGGACGAGGAAGGTCGGGGCCGATGGGTCGTACCGGCACCGTGCTGCCCACCCAGGCCGCGCGCCGCGTCGGATCACCAGCCGGTGGTCACTGGTCGCGCACGATGAACAGTGCGTCGACCGCGAGTAGACCGTTGTCGGTGACGAGGAGTGGGTTGACGTCCAGGGACTCGAGCCAGTCGTGACAGGCCGCGGCGAGGCGTCCGAATCCGACCAGGAGATCGGCCAGCTCGGACAGATGCCAGGGCGCGGATCCCCGGTAGCCGTGCATGACGTGCAGCTCGCGGAACTCCTCGATGAGTGCCTCGGCGTCGGTCCTGGTCAACGGCGCCGGGCGGCCGCCGACTCGCTCGAGGACCTCGGCCAGGATGCCGCCGATGCCCAGGACCACCATCGGGCCGAGTTCGCTGCCGCCCTCGACGCCGATGAGCAGTTCGCCGCGCGCGGCGGCCATCGGCTGCACGGCGACGGTCTCGGACAGGCTGTGGCGCTGCGCGATCGCACGCATATCGGCCACCGCGCGGTCGAGATCGGCCCGCCCGACGTTCAGGGTGACCGCGCCGAGTTCCGTCCGGTGCGGCACATCCGCGAGCTTCACCGCGTACGGGCCGTCGAAGGACGGTGCGACCCGCGCTCCGGCCTCGACGGCGCAATACGGTGCGGTCGGGATGTCGAACTGTGTCAGCAGGTCCATGGCCTGCGCGAACGGGAGGAACCGGCGGCCGTCGGCGGTGTGGGGGAGGGGGCCCGGCGGCAGGGGCAGGGCTGGCACGCGCTCGGCTCGAGGCCGTGGCGTCGCTCGGTCGCGGACGAACACTCCCATCGTGTGGAGGCCGCGCAGGGTTCCGCGCAACCCGTAGCCGATCGCGACGCTACCGTCGGTGCCGATCACCTTCTGCGCGTATGCGCCGACCGGCCCCGCGCCTGCCGCGATCGCGACCGGCTTCCCGTAGCGACGGGCGGCGACCGCGACATCGTCGATGAGACGGCGGTAGACAGGGGAGTCGTCGCCCTCGCCCCACATGTTGACGAACACGACCGCGTCGAGTTCGGGGGATCCGACATAGCGGTCGACGATGTCGGTCCAGAACGTTGCGCCGAATCCGGTGGTGTCCAAGGGGTTGGGGACGGTGATGCTCGGAATCGTCGACGCGACCCAGTCGGCGAGGTCGTCGAGCGGCGGCAGGGTGAGTCCTTCCGCTTCGGCCAGGTCGTAGGCCAGCGAGGCGAAGCCTCCGGTTCCGGCGACGACGCCCAAGCGCTCGACGGTATTCCACTTCGCCGGGTCGAGCTGGTCGACGGTCGAGAGCCGATCCACGAGTTCTTCGAGGTCGTAGGCGAGTTGGATCCCCGCGTGCCGGAACGCGACGTCGTAGGCCCAGGAGCTTCCGGCCAGCGCTCCGGTGTGGGACGCCGCCATCTGCTGGGTGCGGCTGTTTCGGGCGAGTTTGAGCGCGACGATCGGCTTTCCCGCGTCCAGGCAGCGCCGCGCCGCGCGGAAGAACGTCTCAGGCCTGCGGATTCCCTCGACGATCAGGCCGATGGCGGTGGTCTCCGGGTCGGCGGCCAGGAAATCGAGGTAGTCGGCGATATCGGTGGTCGCCTCGTTGCCCGCCGAGATCAGTCGCGAAATGCCCGTACCGGTCCGCAGTCGGGCGGCGATGGCGACGCCGCCGATCATCGCACCGCTATGGGAGACGATGGACACGCCACCGGCGGGCGGCCGGTAGTCCGCCGAGGCGGTCAGGTTCAGACTCCGTGGGACGCTGATGTAGCCCAGGCTGTTGGGGCCGACCACGGCCATCCCCCCGCGTTCGGCGGCGGCTTCCAGCCGGTGCTGTAGGGCGGCGCCGTCCCCGCCGACCTCGGAGAAGCCGGCGGCATAGACGACCAGTCCGCCGCAGTCGAGTGAGGCGCACTCCTCGGCCAGCGTCACCGTGCGCTCGGCGGACATCACCGACAGCACGACATCGATCGGTTCGGGAACATCGGAGATCGAGCGGTAGGCCGGGACGCCGAGAACGGTAGGTGCCGTCGGGTGTACGAAGTGCACCTTCGCGCCGCTGTTGAGCGTCGGCCGGATGAAGGGTGCGACCGGGGACCTGTCGCTGAGTCCGACGATCGCGATCGTCGACGGGTTCAGCACCCGGTCGAGGGATGCCGCCGGGCGAACGCCGGTTTCCTCGGTGCGGGGCGCACCGCCGTCCGAGATAAGGGTCATGGTGTGGTCTTTCGGTCGGGTGTCCAGACGTCGGATGAAGTACTTCGGGAATGTCCTGTGCGGACGGAAACGGCGTGGTCACCGCGGTGCCCACGCTCGCCGTGCGCTTCGGCGGTGGCGCACAGCAGCGGTTCGATTGTGCCGAAATCTACCACCGTGAACAGTCGTTATGGTCCTTTTTGTGGAAAGATCCAAAAAATGCAGGAAAATCAGTACAAAAGTTAGTGGTAACTATGTAAGCTGGCTCACAGCCCGGCGAAAGATGGCGCCGGGATTCGATGTCACATCCGGAGGACCCATGGCCAGGACCGAGGCACTCGCCCGCGCCGAGAAGATGTATCTGGACGGCTTTCCCGATCCGGCGACGGCGACGATCGAGGATCTGCGCGAGGCGTATGACCGACTGTTGCTGCAGTTCGCCCTTCCCGAGGACGTCGTGCCCGTAGCAGCCGCGGCAGGCGGCGTTCCCATTCTGTCCGTTACGGCGAAAGGCGCCGCGCGAGACAAGGTGCTCGTGTGGTTCCACGGCGGCGGCTACTCGATGGGCAGCGCCCGCGGCTTCCAGGACCTCGGTCACACCCTGTCGCGGGCCGCGGGCGTGACCGTCGTGCTGGTCGACTACCGGCTCGCGCCGGAGAACGCCTTCCCCGCCGCCATCGACGACGGTGCCGCGGTGCTCACGGCGCTGGTATCGGAGTACGGCACGGGCAATATCGTGGTCGGTGGCGATTCCGCCGGCGGCGGCCTGGCTCTCGCCACGCTCACCGTGCTGCGCGACAAGGGCGAACTTCTGCCCGCATCTGCGGTTTTCATCTCCCCGCTGCTCGACCTCACCGCAAGCGGTGCCAGCGTAGACGAGTTCGACGGTAAGGACATCGCCGTCTCGCGCGGGTCGATCCTCAACATCAGCGGGGCCTATCTGCAGGGGCACGATCCTAAGGATCCGCTCGTGTCGCCACTGTTCGGTGACCTGCGTGCATTGCCGCCCGCGCTGTTCATGGTCGGTTCCGGCGAGGTGCTCCTCGACGACTCCCGCCGCGCGGCGGCCGCGATCACCGCCGCGGGCGGGGCAGCGAGCGTCTCGGTCTACGACGACATGGTCCACGTGTGGCCGTTGTTCTCGGCGATCCTGCCGGAGGGTATCCAGGCAGCCGACGAGGCCGGATCGTTCATCCGTAAGAACTTCGGGATCTGAGCGCCGGCAGCCGCCGAATAGTACCGGCGAACCCGATATCGCACGACAGCCACCCTGCCGGCGACACATTCGCGGCCGCCGCGAACCGATCCACCCGCGGGCGTCGCGCCTATCGCGGCGCGACACCCGCGGTTAGACCCTCACGTACGAAAGGACACCCGAGATGTCCGACCAGCAGTTGCTCGACATCACCGCACGATTCCGCAACGCGATGGCCGCGGTGTGCACGCCGGTCGCGGTCGTGACCGCCATGGACGGCGCGCGCCCGCACGGCACGACCGTGAGCGCCTTCGCCTCCCTGTCGATGTCACCGCCCTCCCTGCTGGTATCGCTGGACCAGGGCTCGGAGTTGTTGAGCCTGATCCTCCAAGCGAGGATCTTCGGCATCAATGTTCTGGGTAGCGCGCAGTCCGCACTCGCGGCGCAGTTCGCGCGCAAGGGCAAGGACAAATTCCTCGACGTCGCCTGGCGGACCGACCACGGCGTGCCCCGTATCGCGGGCGTTCCGCACTGGGTGGCCGCCGAGGTGATGGACACCGCGACGGTCGCCGATCACACGATCGTGTTCGGACGTGCCCTCGCTGTCGAAAGCGAGATCGTGCCGCCGCTGACCTATCACGACCGGGTGTTCGGCACCCACGCCGCACTGTAGGCGCGGGTCGACGCTCCGAATCCGACGGAAAGACGCAGGGAATGGCACAGATGAATCATTCGGGGACGGCAGTGGGTCGGAACGGGCAGGCCTGCCGGGACGAAGCCTTGGCGCGGGCATGTCAGGCCTTCGCCTCGGTCTTCGGGGACGGCAGGCTGTCACTGGTGCAACTGCGCGGCAATCTCGACACGATGATGCTCGAACCTGCACTGGACGCGGATGTTTCGGTGCAGGAGACCTCGATTGCCGGTGTGCCCGCGCTCCGGGTCGCGGCCGGGACGGACATCGACGACACCGTGCTGGTGTGGCTGCACGGCGGGGGATATGTCATGGGCAGCGCCCACGGGTATCGGCACGCCGCCGCGGCGCTGTCGCGTGCCATGGGCTCGCTCGTCATCGTGCCCGACTATCGGCTCGCCCCGGAGTTCCTCTTCCCGGCGGCGCTGGAGGACGCGACCCGGGTGCTCGGCGCCGTAATCGCGGAGTTCGGTGCCGAGCGCACCGTTATCGGTGGCGACTCCGCCGGCGGCGGATTGACGGTCGCCACCCTGATCGCGTCACGTGACAGCGGTGCCCCCTTGCCCGGGGCCGCGGCAGTGGTCTCACCTCTGGCGGATTTCACCATTTCCGGAGCCAGTGTCGTGACCAATCGCGATACCGACCCCGTGATTACCGAACGTTCACTCGGATTGCTGGCCTCCACCTATCTTCAGGGCCACGACCGTCTCGATCCCCTCGCGTCCCCGGTCTTCGGCGACCTGGCCGGGCTTCCGCCGATCCTGCTGCTCGTCAGCGACAGCGAGATCCTGCTCGACGACGCGGTACGCATCCACGATGCGGTGCAGGTCGCGGGTGGATCGAGCGCTCTGTCCGTCCACCCGGACACCTGCCACGCGTGGACCCTGTTCACCGACTTCCTCCCGCAGGCACGCGAAGGCGTCGCCGAGATCGCCGATTTCTTCCGAAAGGTTCTGCCATGAGTGTGAGCGTCGACGACGATGCCGCGGTGCGGTACATCCTGATCGACCGTCCCGAGCGTATGAACGCGGTCGACAAGGACACGCTCCACCGACTCGCCGACGCGATAGAGAGCGCGGGCGAGGACCCCGCTGTGCGCGCGATCGTGTTGTCGGGGACCGGCCGGGCCTTCTGCGCCGGGGGAGATCTCGAGGTCGAGGACCCGCTCTCGGTCGAAAACACCGTGAGCACCTCCGACGCCGCGAACCGGTGCATCTCGGCGATCGTCGGTGTCCCGCGTCCGGTCGTCACCGCGGTTCGCGGACCGGCCGTCGGCGTGGGCGTGTCGCTCGCGCTGGCGGCGGATTTCACCGTCGCCCGTTCCGACGCCTTCTTCTCCATGCCGTTCACCTCGGTCGGACTGATGCCGGACGGCGGCGCCACGACGCTGGTCGCCGCCTCTGTCGGGCGCGCGGTCGCGATGCGGATGTCACTGCTCGGCGAGCGTCTGAGCGCGACCGATGCGGCTCGGATGGGCCTGGTGGCCGCGGTACACGAACCCGATGTCTTCGAATCCGAACTCGCGAAGCTCACCGCGCGATTGACGAAAATCTCCTCCGAGGCGCTTGACGAAACCAAACGCGCGGTCAACGACGCGAGTCTGACCGAACTCGGCGCCGCCTTCACCCGTGAGCGCGCCGGTCAGATTCGGCTCACCACCACGGACGGTTTCCGCGCCGCCATCGCGGCATTCACGGCGAAACGAGCCAGGCCGAAGACCGGAGTATGAACTGGGAGTGGCAATGTCGGTAGCCGAGATCAAGCACCTTTCCCCAATGGATGTACGGCAGACCGGCCGGGCCCGTGTCGAGCAGGCCTTGGTCGACCTCGCCGCGGGCCGGTCGATCGTCCTGTTCGACCCCGCATGCGGGGAGGCCAGTCTCGTAGCGGCTGCCGAGTTCGTGACCACAGGCTCGGTGTCGTTCATGATCCGCCACACCTCGGGCTTCGTGAAGGTCGCGGTCCCGGAGGAGGACTGCGTCCGGCTGCTGCTGCCGCCGATGTGGCAGTTCGGCGACTTCGGCGCGAGTTCCGTGCCGGCCGTGACCGTGGACGCCGTGGAAGGGACAGGCACCGGAATCTCCGCGGCCGACCGCGCGCAGACGATCCGGACCATCGCCGACCCGGCCACCGTTCCCCCCGCGTTGTCCAGGCCGGGGCATATCGCCCCGATCATCGCTCGGCGTAACGGGACCGGAGTGGCCGAGTCGGTCGTGCGGCTTCTGCGAGTCGCCGGCCTGCGCCCGATGGCGGCCCTGTGCGAACTGGTCTCCCCGACGGCTCCGGCCAGGATGGCGGGCGAGCAGGAAAGCATCGATTTCGCGCGCGATCATGCGATGACCTTCGTTTCGGTATCCGATGTGGTGATCTCCACGTATTGACTCCCGGATCCCGATCCTCCGACCGGCGCATACGGCTCGGTGGTACTCGGTCGAGGGAAATCCCTTGTCTTTCGTTGTGACCCCACCATGCTGTATCGATGCCACCTGCGTGCAGGTGTGCCCTGTCAACCGCATCCGCTCACCCCGGACGATGCGGGCTTTTGCACCACCGAAATGCTGGGGCTGCCCCACAAGTCGTGGCGCGGGGTGGAGCATGCTCATCCCGCAGCCATGGATTCGCTCCTACGACGGCAAGCATCGCAGGCTCGACGAGATGCTCGGTCTCGGCTTTGCCCTGTCGGCAGGTCGCCGAACGCAACGGCGGCCGCCCGCCGGCGACGAGTTTGACGAAGTGGGCCAAAGCAGCAGGACCGGGAAACGACACCGGTCCGCTCACGACCGCCGAGACCGTCGAGGAGCTCCGACGGGTCGAGGGCGAGGACTCCGCGTATCGTCCCGGTCCTGGTGTTTTGGAGAAGGTGGACGCAGCGCTCGAACGGCAGCCCGGCAGCGCCGCCGACGTACTCGACAGTGTTATGCCCATCCCCCTCGAGACCACGCACGCCGAAGGGCGTCCCGATCAGGGAGCCGAGCGCGACGGTGCCATCGCCGCAGATCCGGATCCGCGAAACGACGCACAGGAGCAGGCGGTACACCAGGGCCCGGAGCCGGTCACCGACAATGCCGATCCCGCCGGCTCGGAGTCGGTGCAGCTATCCTCGACTGCCACTGCCGTGGACCCGCCGGAAGGAGCGCAAGTTGCTCACAAGCGCACTCCTCGCCTACGGGCGCTGGTCACCACGATGAGCGAGAAGGTGCGTGCGCTGGGCAACCTTGTCAAGGTTTACCCCGGTCGATAGGTCCTGTGTGGGGTGGGCGGAAGAGCCGGTCCTGCTGTGGAATGCCGTAAACGATGAACGCCGCGGGCCGGGCGTTCTCCGGGGCCGTGCGCGGACTCGCCATCGGGGCGTGGAGGGATCAGGACGGTCGAGACAGTACTGCCTTCCACCGCTCCCGCAGGTCGGTGGTGATCGGGTTGTTCTTGTGGTCCATCCCTTCCACCGCGCGGGCCAGGGCCGGTGGCGCGGGGTCGCGGAAGATGAGTGGGTCCAACAGTCGTTGCCCGGCGTTTGTTGTCCGGGGCGAGTATGGGCACGATCGATCCCGAATCGTGGGCGCACACGGTCGAGGTCTCGACAGTGTTGGGCCTGGGTAAATCGGCGAACAGGTAGATATCGACCAGCGGGATCGGCTCCAGGGTGACGATCAAGCCGCGGATCGGCCGATCGTGGGGAGGGCGGCCAGTTCGGGGATCCGGTCGGCGATGAGACCGGCGGTGTGGTCGATCTGGTTGCGAGCATACTGGACGCGGTCGGTGAGAGCGGCCAGGCCGTCCTCGTTGCCGAGCTGCGCCGCGACGGTCGAACGCATGTTTTTCTCTTCGACGAGCAACACCGGTTCGGGGAATACGGCGAAGTAGCCGATGGTCTCTTTGTTCTCGGGGCCGTAGGTGATCGCCGAGTGAACGGCGGCCCCGCACCCGGTGAGCAGTGCGAGGTGACGTCCGACGAGCTTTTCGAAGGAATCTCCCGGCGCGCGCGGGAAGTCGGTGCCGAAGTGGGTCAGGCCGGTGAAGTGCAGTCCCAGTGGGGTGATCTTGTGCAGCAGATACGGGCTGATCAGCAGTCGGTACCCGTGGCTGGTGGTGATCACGGGGGTGGCCGGCAGCGGGTTGGTCAGCCACATCTGCCGGCTGCGGACGGTTTCTACCGCGTCCTCCTTACGTGTTCACTCCTGCACCGTCGCCAGGTGGGTGGCGATCGCCTTCTGGCCGCGTTCAGCGTGCGGGCCGGCTGCCGAGGTGGCCGCATATGGCTGCCCGTGCCATGCGCCGACCGGATTCCTCTGCCCGTTGTCCCCATCGCTGACTTGGATCAGCCCGCCGATCGAGGCGTGCCCAACCCCCTACCGCCATCAAATGTGAATGGGGAATATACTGATCGAAGTAGAAATTATCCATATGAGGTGGACATATGGAAATTTGCATTCTAACCTCTGAGGCGTGAGGACAGTAACAGGCGGGTGGTTCGACGGACATCCACCTCGGTTCCCGCGGGGCGTGTCCGAGCAGTCGATCGATCCGTCAGAGGAGTTGTCATGTCAACAGCAGGTCGCTTGCAGGGGAAGGTTGCCTTCATCACCGGAGTGGCGCGTGGGCAGGGGCGTGCGCACGCGGTACGCCTGGCCGGTGAGGGTGCCGCGATCATCGGTGTCGACCTGGCCGGTCCGATCCCCAGCGTCCCGTACGACTCGCCCACGCCGGACGACCTCGAGGAGACCGTGAAGCTGGTGGAGAAGACGGGCGGCCGGATCATCGCTGAGCAGGGTGACGTGCGCGACGCGGCGCGGCTGAAGGAGGTAGTGGGCACCGGCGTCGCCGAGTTCGGTGGACTGGACATCATCGTGGCCAACGCCGGTGTCTGCATCCCCAGCACTTGGGACGAAACCCCGCCGGAGGTATTCGCCGCGCACATGGACACCAATGTCACGGGAGTTTGGAACACTGTGATCGCCGGTGCGCCGCACCTGGTTTCCCGCGGTGGCGGTTCGGTAATCCTGATCAGTTCCTACGCGGGAAAGAAGGTCCAGCCGTTCATGGTCGGCTACACCGCCAGCAAGCACGCCGTCACCGGAATGACCCGGGCCTTCGCCGCCGAACTCGGCAAGCACAACATCCGGGTCAACAGCGTGCATCCGGGCAATGTCAATACCCCGATGGGGTCCGGTGACATGATCTCTGCCCTGGAGCGCGCCGCGAGCACCCACCCGACTCTGATGAACATGGGCACCCCGTTCCTGCCCCGATTCTCGGCGGAGGCCGACGAGATCTCCAGCACCGTACTGTTTCTGGCCTCCGACGATGCCGGCTTCATCACCGCCGAGCACATCAGCGTCGACGGCGGCGCGCAGTACTTCTGACCCTTTCGCCCTCCTGACCACCGGTGTCGCTCCGCTGGGGCGCACCACGAGTAGAGAGAACAGAGACAGATGACCGCTACACCGGTCCGGGACACCGACGCATACGCCGACGCCCCTGCTTCCCCTTCGTCCGTCGCTGCCCGTTCTCGGTGGCCGAGGACTATCGGAACGTTCCGAACGACGGAACCCTCATATCGGTCACATTCAAGGGCTCCCCGGCCTGGCCGGTGACCGGATTCGACGACGTGCGCAGGGTGCCGACAGAACCCCGCACCACCCCAGAGCCGACCGACCTCGACGGACAGCGGCTGGATGCGGGCAAGCTGATCACGGTGGCGATGGACGCCGCGAACCGGGAGGGCCAGGTCTTCGCCGCTCCGGACACCTTCGATATCCACAACGACTCGCGCGGCCACCCGGCCTTCGGGTCCGGCATCCACTCGTGCCTCGGGGCGCAGCTCGCCCGGATCGAGTTGCAGGTCTGATCGACACTCTGCCTCGGCGTATTCCGACGCCGGCCTTGGAGGAACTGCGGGCGCCCGCGGTGGGTCAGGAGACGGTGGCTCGCTGTGCAGCTAGTACGCCTTGGAGGCGGGAGATGTAGTCGTGCCACTGCACCTCGCCGTAGCCGGTGCGGCCCTCCCACTCGCAGTCGAAGAGCCCCATCACCAGGAAGATGTTCTGTCCGCCGTCGATCTCGGCCGAGGCGCGAGCGCTTCCCGTGATCGCGTAGGACGTGCCTTCTTCGTCGACCGCGTCGTAGCGCAGGCCGGTGATCCGTAATCCCTCACGGACGTATCTCACGTCGGCCTTGCTCAGACGCAATGCGCGACCCTCGCGGAGCACGTAGCCGTGGGACACCTCTGGGGCGCCGTCGGCTCGTTCGCCGGTGTGGGTGAGCAGGGTCAACTCTTCGCCGAAGTGGATCAGATCGAAGGTGCCGATCGTGTGACCGACCTCGGCCCGAGGGCTCCACGAGTGGTCACGGTTGCTGACACAGTCCACGGGATGCTCGGTGCCGTCGATGACGACGCTTCCGGTCACGCGCGTGGTCTGATCGATGTGCCCGTAGGGTTCGGTTCCGGTCCGGTTGGCCGGCGCGCCCTGGCCGGGGGTGCGGTGGAATGCGACGAAGCCTTCGGGGCCGTTGGCCACCTTGGTGAATTCGAGGTCCACCGGGGCATGAGCGATTCGAAGTGCAGGTCGGCGCGCATTCGCCGACAGTGTGAGCGGTACTGCAGGTCGTAGCTGTGCGGCGCGCGGCCCTTGACCCGTATCCCGCTGTCCAGGGTGAAATCGGCCAGCCGGGCGTTGCCGATCGGACTGTTGTACTGCATATCGCACATCTCCATGTCGAGCACGGAGTCGCACATCCGGGAGAATGCGTAGACTTTGGTGGTCGCGACGCCGGTGTTCAATCGGAAGCCGGTCCAGAAGTGCAGCCGGATGTTGCTCTCGGTCGTGGCCGAGAACCAGTGTGTCTCCATCCACCGTGGGTCGCGGTAGGCCGGGCGGGAGAAGTCGCCGTAACTGCGGGGCATGTTCGTCTTTCCTCCGTGGGTCAGGGACGGGCGACTGCCCGCAGGCACATGTCACGGATCTCCCGCTTCATGAGCTTGTCGTTGGTATTGCGCGGCAGTGCCGCCGCAACGTCGATGGAACGCGGCCACTTGTACTTGGCCAGCCGTGACTTACAGAACTCCAGGATGTCGGCCTCCATACCGTCGGCGTCGACACCGGCCCGCAGCTCGACCACGGCCTTGACCACCTCACCGAGATCGTCGTCGGGGATCCCGACCACTGCGGCGTCGGCGACTCCGGGATGCTCGACCAGAACGTCCTCGATCTCGCGCGGGTAGATGTTCACGCCACCGGAGACGACGGTGAAGCCGACCCGGTCGGTCAGGTACAGGTAGCCGTCGGCATCCACGTAACCGATGTCTCCGGTGGTGCTCATCGAACCGTCGGCGCTCTGCGCCTCGGCGGTCTTGGCCGGGTCGTTGAGGTAGACGAAGTTCGTCGCGCCCCGGATCCAGACCTGCCCGGTCTCACCGGTGGGTACCTCGTTGCCGTCCGCGTCCAGGATCAGCAGTTCACCGGCCAGCGGCTTGCCGACGGTACCCGGGTGCGCCAGCCATTCCTCCGAGTCGCAGATGACGCTGCCGTTGGCCTCGGTGGAGCCGTAGTACTCGTGGATGATGGGGCCGAGCCACTCGATCATGCCGCGTTTGACCGAGGGCGGACACGGTGCGGCGCCGTGGGCGATCGCCTCGATCGACGAGACATCGTACTTCGCGCGCACCTCCTCGGACAGCTGCAGGATCCGCGACATCATGGTGGGCACCACCAGCGAATGGGTGACCTTGTGTTTCTCCACCAGGCGCAGGAAGTTCTCCGCGTCGAAGCGGCACATTATGACGCAGGTTCCGCCGCAACGCAGCGACTCCGCGGTCGAGGACTGTGGGCCGGAGTGGTAGAGCGGCGCCGGCTGGAGGAACACCATGTCCGGGCGGGTGTGGTAGACCTTCGGCGCCAATCGGAAGATGGGCAGCGGGTCGCTCGGGTCGATGTCGAGTTGTGGTCGCAGTACGCCTTTCGGCTTACCGGTGGTGCCCGACGAGTACAGCAGCGCCATGCCCAGTTTCTCATTCTCGACCGGAGTGGTCGGGTATACGCCGACCACGGTCTCGTAGTCCTTGAACTCCGAGATCTCGTCGGGCTTGTCCCACATGAGCCACCGCTCCACCTTCGGGCACAGTGCGGGCAGGCGCCAGGCCACTTCGGCCACATGGGCGGAGACCACCACGACCTTCGAGTCCGAGTCGTTGACGACGTACGCCGCCTCCTCGGTGGTCAGGTGATAGTTGATCAGCGTGTAGTAGACGCCGGTCCGCTCGCCGGCGCCCTGTACCACCATGGAGCCCAGCGAGTTCTCGAACATCACCGCGATCCGCTCGCCTTGGCGCACGCCTGCGTCGCGGATGAAGTGGGCCATCTGGTTGGCCTTCTCCTCGAACTGGCGGTAGGTGAGCGACTCGTCGGTGTCCGCCATGACCAGTGCGACGCGGTCGGGGTAATTCTGGGCTCGGGGGCCGGGGTACACGGTGTCCTCCTGGTGACTGAGGCATGCTCGGCGGTGTCGGCGCGGGCAACGGTGGGACCTGGGTCCGTGCGTTGCTGGCCGCAGTGTGTTGACATCACGAACAACCACCGGTGGTGTGAACTGTAATTTCGATGTCTTAGTTCGTCAACAGCGGACTTTACACTGCGTAGTTGACGCAAGTGTTATTTCAAATTCTGGTTTTATGGGGAAGTTCGGTGTTAGTCTCCCGGCATGTCGCACACCGCCGAACTCGGTCCTGACGCTCCGGTAGCCCGTGCTGATGCACTCTACGAGGGCGTGTTCGGAGCACGTCATGAGCAAAGCATCGAAGCCACCCGCGAGCGATTCGAGAGCATGCTGGCCCGGTTCCCGATCGACCCCGCCGTGGTGGTCGACGAGATCGCGGTGGGGGGCGTCCCCGGGCTGCGGGTCACCGCACCCGGAGCCTCCGCGACCCGGGTGCTGGTCTGGTTCCACAGCGGGGGCTACGTGCTCGGCAGTGCCCGTGGCCATCGCAGCCTGGCGGCGTCCCTGTCGGCGGCGACCGGCCGTGCGGTGGTGCTTCCGGACTACCGCCGAGCGCCCGAGCACGCCTTCCCCGCCGCGGTCGACGATGCCGGGGCGGCTCTGGCCGCGGTTCTCGACGGTGGGTGCGGTCCGGTCACGGATGTCGCCGTCGGCGGCGATTCCGCCGGTGGCGCGCTCACCCTGACCTCGCTGGTCCGCCGCCGTGACGCGGGTGGGCGGCTACCCACTCGCGCGGTACTCGTTTCGCCATTGCTCGACCTGGCAGGTACCGGGACGAGCATGGTGACCAATGCCGACCTCGACCGGGCCGTCAGCAAGCAGGGCCTGCGGACCATCGTGGCGCTCTATCTGCGTGGGATCGACCGGGCGCACCCGGAGGCCACGGTGCTCAACGCGGACCTGCACGGTCTCCCGCCGGTGCTGGTACAGGCGGGCGGTGCCGAAGTGCTGCTCGACGACTCGGTTCGCGTATCCGACCGGCTCACCGACGCCGGCGTGCGCACCCGGCTATACATCTACGACGGTATGCCACATGCCTGGCCGCTATTCGGGTCGTTCCTGCCGGCGGGGCGCGCCGCGGTCGAGGAGATTGCGGCCTTCCTGGCCGAGGAGTTCTGATGATCACCCTGACCATGCTGCTGACCAAGCGTGACGACCTCACCGACGAGGAGTTCCGACATTACTACGAAGAGCGGCACATCCCGCTGGTGGCGCGCCTGGTGCGAGCCCGCCCGGTCGGCTATGCGCGGCATCATCGGATGGACGACGCGCTCGCCCGCCGGCTGGCCGAGGGCCGCGGCGATCGCGTCGAGGAGAACGTCAGCGCGATCACCCACATCACGCTCGCCACGCGTGCCGATGCCGAGCAGCTGGTCGAGACCATGTTGGAGCAATCGGTCCGGGACGCGCTGACGGCCGACGAGGGCCGGTTCCTGGCCGAGGGGGGCATTCGATGGCTGGTGACCGGGGGCCCGGACGACTTCGCGCCGTAACAACCTCCGACAGCCGCGTTGCGATCGATCGACCGCAGCGCGGCTGTGCCGCGGTCCTCGGTCAGCCGAGTAGGTCGATGCTGTGATGATCCGTGATCGCGGCGGCATAGCGCTCGGTCATTCCCCGGACAGCCGCGGGGGGCTGGATCGCCGAAGGCAATGTGGCCCAGATGATCCCTCGCACCATGTGCGCCTGGTAGTCGACCCAGCTCTGGTCCGCGTCCAATCGCGGTCCGCCTGCGCGAGCTACCGCGTCCCGGTAGGCGCCGAGCAGGTCGCGCTCATGCGCGCGCCGGTCGGCGACCGAGAGCGCGCCCGCCACGAAGTAGGACACGTCGTAGACCCACACCCCCAGACATGCGGTCGGCCAGTCGATGAAGACGACCTCATCCTGGGCCGATATGAACGCATTGCCGTGGTGGGCGTCGCCGTGCAGTACGCAGTGCGGCCCGGACGCGTCCCGCTCGAACATCTTCCCGTACGCTCGGAGCACCGCGTCCCGGTCCCGGAGCGCGTGCGGCAGTGGATGGGCCTCCGGCGCGAGTGCTGTGGCCTCGAAGTTCGTGGGGGAGAACAACATCTCGAGGGCCAGTTTGAAGTCCGGCGAACCGTGGCGGAGGAACGGTGTGTCGGAGAAGTCGCTGCCCCACGTCGAGCCGTGCAGCCGTCCGAGGGTGTCGAGGCCCGCGGCCACTCGTTCGGGCGTCCACGGTGTCGCGGGATCGCCGAAGCTGACGCCGGCCTTGGCGAGGTCCTCCATCACCAGCACGCCGCGGCCCTCCGTCTCGCCGTAGGCGTACCGGATCCGGGCTGTCGGCATGTCGAGCCGGGGGATCACGTCCTGATAGAACTGCGCTTCGCGCTGGGTGGTCGTCTGGCCCACCGCGCTCTCGGCGTCTTCGCCGAATTCGGCCTTCACGCACAGGAACTCACCTTCGTGCTCGCCCTCGGCGCTGTCGCCGTAGGTGACGTGGACCAGCACCTTGGTCGAGGTTCCCCAGATGACGTCGGTTACCTCCATCCCGATGACAGGACGTCGCAGTACCGAACTCAGCCAGTGCGGGGTGATGTCGTCGATAGTCGCGGGCACGGGTGCCGTGACGGACATGTGGGCTCCTCGGGTCGGGAGATGAGGGGGAGGGGGAGACGTCACAGCCGAGGGGGTCGCACCGCGTGGCGCCGGACGTGATCGGTGAACATGCAGTCTTGGTAGTCGCCGTAACCGGTTCGGCCGTCGAGGTCGTACTCCATCAGCGCCCATTCGACGAGCAGATTCGGGAAAGCCGGGTGCACGATGTGCGCGATGCTCCGGCCGGTGAGCGAGTACACGGTTCCCCGGGTGTCGGTGAGTTCGACCTCGGCCCGATCCGGTGCGATGCCGTCGGCGCCGCGGATGGTCCGCTTCTCCATGCGGTTCAGGCCGCGCAGCTCGCCCTCGGTCCAGACCCATCCCCATCGGAGCGAGTCGGGCAGGGATCCGGAATCGAAATCATCGGCCCACTCGGGGGCCCGGTGGTATGCGTCGAAGCCGACGAAGTGGAAGCTCAGGTCCTCGCCGAAGGTCGCGGCGCCCCACGTCAGCGGTGGAATCGGCTGCGGCTTTTCGGACCGCACCTGATTCCAGCTGCGGTCCCGCGTGAAGAAGCTGTTCACCTCGTAGGTCTTGTCACGCAGCCGCAGGGTTCCGGTGGTCCGCATGGTCTGCGCGAGGTGTTTGCCGTCGAGGCGCCCGGCCGCGGGCATGATCGCGTCGTAGCGGAGGTCCAGTGTGACCGACCCATCCGTGCTCCGGTACTGGACGTCGATCTGCTGCAGCGGCTCGCGCACCTGCAGGGTCAACCCGTTGCCGAAGTCGATGTCGTCGAGGTCCGTTTCGGGATACGGCAGGACCATCCGGTAGTCGTAGTGCTCGGCCTGCAGCCAGATCGGGTTGAACCCCTGGTAGATGAACACGCCACCGGAAGCCTGCCGTTGGAACGGGTGCAGCCAGGAGTAGATCTGTCCGCTGATCCGTTCCTCGGGAATGCAGAAGCCGAGGTACACGGTCTCCGTCCAGTCCGGATTGTCCTGCGGTGCCTCGGCCTGATGCATGTGGAACATGTCGGCGGAGTAGTCCAACGTGAGGAACTCGTCGGTGTGCGGTCTTGCATCGGGGTAGATCTCGTACCCGGTCGAGTTCTGCTGCTCGAGTGTCATATGACGTGAGCTCCTTCGGGTAGTGCCGGCCTCTGGCGTACGCCGGGCCGATCGGCGCACGGGCGCTCGACGGCGGCTGAACCGGTATGGCCAGAGGCCAGGGGAGGACCCTGTCGAGTCCGGCGCGAGAGCCCGTGCAGAGCGGCTCGTCCGGTCGATCGGGGGCGGCCAAATCATCCGGCCTGTGTGAGTGCCGACGGCGAAGGGGCGTGGCCGAGGCGGACTGTGTGACCGCACCCACAGAAGCAAGACTAGAATACAGATTCACGGAGGTCCACCGTTATTGGCGATTTGGTCCGGAAATTTGCATATTCATAGTTCACAAAGGAGCTTTTCGGGCCTGCGCCCGGCGGATTGTGCGCGGGGCGACGCACGCGGAACGGCCCGGGCCGTTCGCTGATCGGTGTCGGTTACTTCGCGCCGGTGGTGGCCTTGCGGTAGTGCAGTGAGCGCTGGGCGGCCACATCGCCTCTGACGCCTTCGAGCAGCGTCGACGCGCGGGTTCCGAAGTCGTCGGAGCCCGGAGCACCGGTGCTGTGCGAGTCGTGCCCGCGGGGTGGGGAAGCGGAGTCCGGGCCGGCCGCATCGGCGGCCAGCTCGCGGGCGATATTGGCCAGAATGCCGGTGGCCGTCCACAGCTGGCTGCGCGCGTAAGCATCGTCGATCCGTCCGATCACGTCTTGTTCGACGGTGCGGACGATTGCCTCCAGGGCGCGGGTGTGCGTCAGGTAGTCCATCACAGATGCTCCGATCCGGTGCGGGTGCCCTCGTGGCGCTGGATCTTCTCCAACAGCACGATCGAGAGCCTACGGTTCAGGTAGGTGGAGAGCAGCGGGCGCAGATCCAGGTAGTGGCCCTCGTCGATCAGGGCGATCGCCTTGGCCTCCATGCACAGCCGCGACCAGCCCGCGGCGATCTCCCACCACAGCAGTCGCTCGCGGTCGACCTCGGTACCGGCCAGGTCTTCGTAGCGGGCCAGGAATTCGCGTCGGCTCAGCACGCCCATCATCGAGTCCTCGGGCGCGTCGGTTCCCATCAATGTCCACCCGAGGTCGAAGTACGGGTCACCCGCACCGGCCTCCTCCCAGTCGAGGATGGCCGAGATCTCGCCGGGCCTGCGCCACAACACGTTTCCGAGTCGGAAGTCGCCGTGGACCACGGTGGTCGTGCCGGTCGCGGGCATCCTGTCGCCCAGCCAATCGGTGAGGAATCGGTGGAAATCCGGCAGAACCAAGCCGGTCTCGGCCAGACTCCGGGTCCAGCGGTCCAGCACACCGGCGGGATCCTTGCGCGGAGCCCAGTCGAGTACCTCGGCGGATCTCTCCGCTCCAGCGAGTCCGTGGAAACCGGCGAGTGCCGCCGTGTAGGCGTGAGCCAGCAACGTCTTGTCCTGATCGGTGTAACCGCGGGCACCGTCTCGCACGACGTCGCCGCTTATTTCTTCGGAGATCAGAAAGGCCCGTCCCAGCGGCCCGCCGGCCGGGCCGCTGGACAGCACGCGGGGCACCGCGATTCCGTGTCCGGTGAGCCAGCGCAACAGCGCGGCCTCGCCTTCGGGACTGTATGGCGCCAGCGGCCCGTGTACCGGCGGGATCCGCACGATGACCGAGGCATGCGGACCGCCCGGTTCGAACCGATAGCGAATGGTGGTCTGCGAGAGCCCGCCGCCCAGCAGTTCGCGCCGCACAGGGGTGCTTGCGGGCAGGTCGAAAGCGGCTCGGACCTGCTGATCGAGAACGCGCAGATCGATGCCCCCGTGCTCGTCGGCGGTCAGTGCGGCGTGGTGCGCCTGCTCGGTGGCCTCCGGTGCGGGCCCATCGGGATCGGTGGCGGCGGTGGTGCGGTCGGTCATGCCGGATGTCATGGCGGCTCCTGCCGGGTCGGAAACGGCGTCGGCGTGGTCAGAGGTCGGCGAACGACGACGCGAGGTTCTCCCGGGCCGGCTGCTCGATCTCGGCCGGCATGTTGCGGGCCGTGACCTGGTCGAACTCCTCGAAGGGCGCCGTTCCGTACTCTGGACCCGGGCCGAGCGGTTCGAACAGGGTGAACTCCACGTCCCGCAGGTTGCTCTTGTCGTGCCTCATGGGGCGCCTTCCTCAACTCTGATGCGCCGCCAACCATAACTAGGAATAACAATTTTGGCGAGAAGGGCGTGGATAATGCCGGTCATCGGTGGATGTACAGCTAGAATATAGACTTCCATTCTAGCTGGTGGGCCCGGTTGTTCGACGGGTCATGACGAAGGCGAGGCGAACGCGTGATAGATCCCCCGGGGGGCAGGGGCGGAACTGCCGAGCGGGTCGGCCGGGTAGAGCAGCCACCGCCCGTGCCACGCAAGGAGTCCACTCGTCGATTGCAGCTCGTGGAGGCCGCCGGCCGGCTCTTCCAGGAGCGCGGGTACCACCGGGTCAGCATGGAGGAGATCGCCCAGCGGGTGGGCATCAGGGGGCCGGCCCTCTACCGTCATTTCCGCAACAAGCAGGACATCCTGGCTCATGTGGTGCTCGGGCAGATCTCGGTCACGGCGAGTGTGGTCGAGGCGGCCGCGAATGCCGACGGTACTTCCCGGACTCGGTTCGACAAGATGACCGAGGACCTGGCGCGTCTGGTGCTGACACGTGACGAAGCCATGCTCTGGCGGTGGGAACGCCGGAATCTCGCCCAAGCCGACGTGTCCGCCTATCGGGCCCGTGCTCGCCAACTCGAGGCGGCGGTCGCCTCTGTGGTCTCCGGTCTTCGCCCGGAGGCACCCGCCGCGGACGTGGAACTGCTCAGCTGGGCGGTGCTTTCGGTGTTCGCACACTCCCGGGGCCTGCGCTCCTCGGGGAGCTCCGGTGGCCACGATGCTCCCGCTGCGCTGCTGCGTCGGTTCGCGGCCGAGGTCGTCCGGGTTCCGCTGGCAGAGGGCGGCAGTGCCGAGGGTGTGCCACCGATCTTCCGGGCCGGGGGCCGCCGGGAGCGGATCATCGAGGCGGCCACCCAGCTCTTTGCCGACCGTGGCTTCGTCGAGGTCAGCATGGAGGACATTGCTGCCGAATCCGACGCCGCGCTCGCCACGATCTATCAGAACTTCGACAGCAAAGGGGCCCTACTGGCGGTGATTCTCCGCCGCGCCATGGCAGGCCTGAACTACACGGTGACGCACCGCCTGGCCGGGCTCGTCTCCCCGGAGTCCCGGCTGGCAGCCCTGCTCGGGTTGTACGTCGAGCTGGCGCTGGGGCCGCACGGACGCACATTCGGCATCTTCGATCAAGAGGTTGTGATGCTGGGTGAGGGCGAGCGCGAGGATCTGCTGGTGAGCTACCGGGGGCATGTCGACCAGTGGGTCGCGGTGCTTCGGGAGGTGCGTCCGGAGCTCGGTAGTGCCGAGGCGCGCGCCCGGGTCCGTTCCGCATTAGGGCTCGCCGCCGACATCGCCCAGACTCCCCGCCTCCGCGCCCGCGCGACCCTGCATCAAGACCTCGTCGCCCTGATGAGTTCGCTGCTCCGGGTCTGACCAGGGGGTAGGTGGGTCCGATGAGCCGGGCGCCGAGGTCTCCGTTGCCTCGCGCTCTCCTCTGGTAACTTCTCGCCGGCCCGCTTGAATCGTGCTGCACCGGCGCCGGAGTCGCTGTCCGGGCGCCCCGCCGTACTGCGGTGACGGTGCCGCCGGAGTGGGTGGATGTGAACGGCCATCTCGGTTTCCCGAGTATCTCGCGCCGGCCGCTGCCGGGCTCGGCCAGCGGTGGGTCGATCGGATGCCGCTGTCCGCGGCGTGCCTCCTCCACCGCCAAGAGCCGGTGTACTGGCACGGAGTCGCCGAGGGAGACGAGCTGACCGTGTCCGGTGCTCGTCCGCGCGGCTTCGCCGGTGCATGCCGCCGGTGGAATGCTCGTGGCCGTCCAGCTGTGCCACGAGACCCGGGGCGAGGTCTCTTTCGCCGCGCTGACCTTCTTCGGCCCGCTGCCGGAACTCCGATGACGGTTATGTGAATACGGCTTTCGAAAATTTATCCTGCTGATTTCTCTTCACTCGCACACTTATCGCTGATAGCGTCCCATTCGGTTATTCGCGCTTCTAATTTTCGATGAGGTTAACAATGGTGCAGCGTATCAGGATCGGGCTGCTGATCGGTGTGGTCGAGCGGCTGGGCGAGGTCGGGAACCGGCTGGCGGCGCTGGAGGATGTCGGGCTGGAGTCGGTGACCGTCTCGGAGGCGTACACATTCGACGCGGTGAGCCAACTCGGCTTCCTCGCCGCCTGGACTCGCACCGTCGAACTGGCCACCGGAATCCTGCCGGTGCACACCCGGACGCCCACCCTGTTGGCGATGACCGCGGCGGGGCTGGACTTCGCCTCCGAAGGGCGGTTCCGACTCGGGCTCGGAGCCTCCGGCCCCCAGGTGGTGGACGGTTTCCACGGCGTCGACTACGTCGCGCCGCTGAGCCGCATCTCGGAAGCAATTGACGTGTGCCGTGCGGTATGGCGTCGCGAGAAGCTGGTGCACGAGGGCCGCAGGTGGGTTATTCCTCGGACCGAGGGCTATCCGGCCCTGAAGCTGATCCAGAAGCCGGTCCGCACACATATCCCGATCACGGTGGCGGGCACCGGCCCGAAAACCGTCCGGCTGGCGGCCGCGAAGGCCGACGCCTGGGAGCCGATCTTCTTCCACCCCGGCCGTGCCGAGGAGGTGTGGGGCGCCGACCTGGCCGCCGGCGCGACCGAACGGGCATCGGATCTGTCCCCGCTGGAAATCGTCGCCCGGGTTCCGGTAGCAATCGGTGCCGACACCACCGCCGAGTTCGAGAAGGCCCGCGCTCAGCTGGCGCTCTACGTGGGTGGGATGGGTTCGCGGAAACAGAACTTCTATCACGATCTGGCGCACCGCTACGGATACGGCCCGGAGGCCGACCGGATCCAGGGCCATTATCTCTCCGGCCGGGTACCGGAGGCCGTCGCCGCTGTCCCCGACGAGTTCGTGCGCGCGACGACCCTGATCGGAACTCCGGATGACGTGGCCGAGCGGCTGGGTGTCTTCCAGCGCGCCGGGCTCGGCCTGCTCACCATCCAACCGATGAACGAGGCGCCCGATCGGGTTGCCGAGGCCGTCCGGACGTTGCGCGCGGCTTCCGACGCCCTGGCCGGCTAACCGGCGACATCGTCCGAACCAACAACTGTCGAGGTGTGTGATGAAAGCCCAGCGAAACGACCGCCACGATCAGGTCGACTTGGCCGCCATGATCGAGCAAGCCGGAATCCCGCTCTTGCTGCCCGCCCTGGTCCAGCTCACCGGTGATCTCCGATGGCTGGAGGAACGCTACCGGCCCTGCAGGCCCGTCGGGTTCGTCGAGGACCCCACGGGCGGGCTGGACCCGGAGGGTCAGGCCGAGATCCGCGCGGCCGCAGTGGACGCGGTGTCGCGGTGGCACAAAGGGGAACTGGAACCCGAGCTGCCCGTCCCTGGTTCGCACCTGATGGCCGCGCTGATGAGCCAGTGCCTGGGCGCCCCGGTGCCGGAAGACTACGCGCCGATGCTGAGCGAGCAACTGGGGTTGCGCCCATACAAACCCGAGCGGATGCACGAACAGTTGGCCGGACGGGACTTCTCGGTGGCCGTGATCGGTGCCGGGATTTCCGGCCTCGCGGCGGCCCGCAGCCTCGCGGCGGCCGGGATACCGTACACGGTCCTGGAGAAGAACTCCGAGGTTGGCGGCACCTGGTGGGAGAACCGCTACCCGGGGGCCCGGGTCGATGTTCCCAGCAACCTCTACTCTTTCTCTTTCATTGATAAACAGTGGAGCGAGCACTTCTCGCAGCGGGACGAGATCTCCGAGTATCTGGTCCGCGCCTCCCACGAACTGGGAATTCGCGACGCGATCCGGTTCGGCGTCGAGGTGCACAGTGCCCGGTGGGACGCCGGGCGTCAGGTGTGGGTGCTGTCGATGACGACACCGCAGGGAACAGAGACACTGCAGGCTTCCGCTCTGATCACCGCCGTCGGCTTGCACAACCGGCCGAAGATCCCGGACTTCCCCGGTCTGGGGGACTTCGCCGGCGAGGTCGCGCACTCTGCCCAGTGGCCGGAAGGGCTGGACTTGACCGGTAAGCGAGTCGGGGTGATCGGTGCGGGAGCCAGTGCCATGCAGGTGGTGCCCGCAGTGGTCGACCGTACCGCGCATCTGACCGTCTTCCAGCGCTCCGCGCACTGGGTGGCCCCCAATGACCTCTATTTCCAGCATATTTCCGCAGCCGACCACTGGTTGCTGGAGAATGTCCCGTTCTACCGGGAGTGGAACCGGTTCCGCCTCTACTGGATGTACACCGAAGGCATGTTCCCTGCGCTCGAGGTGGATCCGGAGTGGGATATCAGCAGGAACTCGGTCAATCGGTACAGCGAGGCGCTGCGACGCTTCTACACCGACTACCTGAACTCCCGGTTGCGCGACCGGCCCGACCTGGTGGAGGCGTGCACCCCGACGTTCCCGCCGTTCGGCCGGCGCATCCTGATCGACAACGGGTGGTTCGACGTGCTGAAGCGTGACGATGTGGACCTGGTCCGCAGCGGGATCTCCCGGCTCACCCCTACCGGCGTGGTCACCACAGACGGGGACGAGGTGAAACTCGACGTGCTGGTGCTCTGCACCGGATTCCAGCAGCAGAGGTATCTCTACCCGCTCGAGGTGACCGGCCTCGACGGCCGGGAGTTGCGCGAGGAGTGGCGCGATGACAACGCCCGCGCTTACCTCGGCCTGGCCGGCCCGGGCTATCCGAACCTCTTCTACCTGTTCGGGCCGAATACCAACCCGCCCGGCGGCAGCTACATCAACCTCGCCGAGGCCCAGGTGCGTTACGTGACCGACCTGCTGGTGACCATGGCACGCGACGGTATCGGTGCGGTCGAGGTGCGCCAAGACGTGTACGCGGACTACAACGAACGCTTGGACGCGGCCAACCGCACCAAGGTGTTCGCCCTGGATGGGGTGGAGAGCTACTACCGCAATTCCACCGGGCGGGTGGTCACCAATTCGCCGTGGACGGTGCTGCAGTACTGGAACATGACCCAGCGCCCGGATCTCAACGACTATGTGGTGTCGCCGGCACCGACCTCCGGCTCGAATTGAGCGGGATTCGTTAATTGAAATTCTGTTGACTCCGGCGTTTATGGGGTAGGGTATGTGCCGGTCGTCACAGTGGGTCGCCGTGGAGCTGTCCGCCTGACCTCGACGCAACTCTTGATCCAATGCCGGAAAAAGCATCATGGAGTGCAGATATGTGCTCTCCGGCGAGCTCTCCGGTCGTGAACTCATCCTGAGGAGGATGCTGTGCCCGAGCAGCGCGTCATCGACGCGGTTATTGACGCTTATTCTTTTGCCGGCCCGGATGCGACCCTTGAACAGGTGCGCACCGGCTACGACGGGAGCATGGAGAAGGCGGGCCTTCCCGAAGGGGTGACCCGCGAAGAGGGTGTTCTGGGTAGCGTGCCCGGGGCGTGGCTCCGTCCCCCCGGTGCCGATGGCCGCGTCGTGCTCTACCTACACGGAGGCGGGTTCCAGTTCGGCTCCAGCCGCAGCCATGCCCCGCTTGCCGGGGTGCTGGCCATCGCTTCCGGCGCCGAGGTGTTCGTGCTCGACTACCTCCGCGCACCGGAGCATCCCTTCCCCGCCGCGCTCGACGACGCTACCGCGGCGCTCCGGGCGCTGGCCGAGGAGCGCGGCTCCGACAAGGTCGTGCCGGCCGGTGACTCCGCCGGCGGCAGTATCGTGTTCGGCACCTTGTTGGCAGCCCGTGCGGCCGGAATCGGGAGCCTGCTCGGCGCGGTCGCGTTCTCGCCGTGGGTCGACCTGACCCAGAGCGGTGCCACCATCGCCGACCGCGCCGAGCGTGACCCCCTGGTCACCAGGGAACAGCTCGAGGCGAACGCCACCGCGTACCTCGGCGACGGGGACCGCTCCGAGCCACTGGCCTCCCCCCTCTACGGCGACCTTGCCGCACTGCCGCCGGTGCTACTGCAGGTGGGTACCGAAGAAATCCTCTTGGACGACACCCAGCGTCTCGCCGAGAAGATCCGCGCGAGCGGAGGCCGGGTCGAGGTGCAGGTCGAGGAGGGCATGCCCCACGTGCACCAGATCCTGCTCGGCCGCCTCCCCGAAGCCCTCCCGTCACTCCAGCGAGCCGGCGCCTTCATCCGCTCGCTCGGCTGAGCACCATCCCCAGAACGGACCACTGTCATGAACACCACCCAGCCCACTCCCGCGCCCGAAGGCACCCTCGATGTCCTCGTCATCGGCGCCGGTATCTCCGGTATCTACCAGCTCTACCGGCTGGCGCAAACCGACCTCTCCTTCGCCGCCGTCGAGGCCGCCGACGGGGTCGGTGGCACCTGGTACTGGAACCGGTACCCCGGCGCTCGGTTCGATTCCGAGTCCTACACCTACGCCTATTTCTTCTCCAAGGAGCTCCGCGAGGAGTGGTCCTGGTCGGAGCACTTCGCCGGCCAGCCCGAGATCGAGCGCTACCTCAACCATGTGGGGGACCGATTCGACCTGCGCAAGCACATCACTTTCGAAACCAGGGTCACGGCCATGGATTTCGATGAGGATACCCATACCTGGCAGGTGACCACCGATCGGGGCGATGTCATCCATACCCGCTTCGTGATCACCGGTATCGGCATGCTGTCGGCACCCCAGTTCCCGCCGATCCCGGGTATCGATGACTTCCGCGGTGTCTCGGCGCACACCGGGCTGTGGCCGCAGGAGGGAATCGACGTGGCGGGTAAGAAGGTGGCCGTGATCGGCACCGGTTCTTCTGGGGTTCAGCTGATCTCCGAGATCGCCGGCGACGTACTGTTGCAGGTCGCCGCGGCGGGAATCTGTCATTCCGACCTGCATGTGCTCGAGTCCGAGCGTCCGATGTTTCGCCGTCCCGTGGTGCTCGGCCACGAAGTGACCGGACGGGTGGTGCAACTGGGTGAGCAGGTCACGGAGTGGTCACTCGGGGACTCGGCGATCGTGCACCTGTGCTGGTCATGTGGTGAATGCGTCGCATGCCGGCGCGGGGATGACAACCTGTGCGTGGCCACTGGGCGGCGCGCGCAACCGCCCGCGCCCGGGCTCGGTCCCGACGGTGGGATGGCCGAGTTGATGCGGGTGCCCGCCCGATATCTGGTGCCGCTCGGCGACCTGGACCCGGTGGCCTCGGCCCCTCTCGCGGACGCCGCGATGACGCCCTACCATGCCATCCGGCATTCCCGATCCCTGATGCGGCCCGGCGCCATGGCGCTGGTCATCGGCATCGGTGGCCTGGGCCACGTGGGGGTGCAGATACTCGCCACCCTGGAGGGGGTACAGATCGTGGCCTTGGACGTCGACGAACAGCGGTTGAAGGCTGCTGTCGACCTGGGTGCCCACCACACCGTTGCGGCAGGCCCCGACGCCGCCGCACAGGTGCTGGAACTCACCGGTGGCCTCGGTGCCGACGTGGTTTTCGACTTCGTCGGCAATACCGCGACCACGGCCACCGCGGTGGACTCGGTCGCTCCCGGCGGGATCTGTCAGGTGCCGGGGCTCGGTGGCGGCGTCATCCCGGTGCGCGCCGAGGCCAGGACGGGTCGCGGCTGGCCGTGGGGCGCATGGCTGCGCAGCTCCTACGGGGGTACCCGTGCCGATCTGGAGGCGTGTGTCCGCCTGGCTCACGAAGGCCGCATCGCCATCGAGGTGGAGACTTTTCCCCTCGCCGATGCATTGGAGGCCTTCCATCGCCTCGCGGCAGGTGAGGTCCGCGGTCGCGCGGTACTGGTGCCCTGAGGTGCTGACCAGCGTGACTGTGCCGGTAAGGGGAGTTTCCGGGTCCGGCGGATCGCCGAACCCCACCTCCTGGGTGACCACGAACAGACAGTGCCGTACCACACCGCCTGCCGTGCCGGCCACAGCGCCGAGGAGCCGGTGATACCGGCGCGCAAAGTGGTGAACACGTCCTCGATCCCGGGTCTCTACGGCAACCCGGGGCGGCTCGACCCCGTAGCCCGTCGAGGGTCACCGACCGTTCGATGTGGCGTCCTCTGCGTTGCTGCTCCTGCGTCGGTTCGGCCGGCCAATGGTTGTCACGGCCGACCAGGCCGATGAGGGGACCGGGTGTCATTCGAGCGCGTGGTGCAGGTGTTCGTGCTGCGCGGTCGGGTACGGTTGCACGGTTCGCAGGCAGTATGGGAGGGCCGCAGGCCCGGCACGGCCTCGAAGCCGTCGAAGACAGCGCGGTACTGCTGACGGTCGCGAAGTAACCGCCCACCGGGCCGGCTCGCCGCCGATCACCACAGCCCGTGGGCCTGCGCTGTAGGACCGCGGGGCGCACCGCGGCAACCAGACCAAGGCGCCGGGATCCGGGTCGAGGCCACCCGGCTCCGTGGCCACTGTGCCCGTCCCGGCCAGGACGTGCACCAAGGTGTCCACCGCGGGGCCCGGATGAGGCGAGGTGCTCGTGCAGGACGCCAAGGTGACGATGGTGGCGTCGAGATCGTGGCGACGCTGGATCGGCAATGACCACACCGTCGGTGCCTGGCCCATCTGGCCATGACCGGCCCGCAGCCCCCACGCACGCACCGTGAACCGTCTCGGATGTGGGCCGCAAGATTATCGAACAGCATGTGCCGCGCCGTGACCGAGCCTGTCATGGCGAGAGGGCGAGGCACCAGGCTTGTTCGGTCTGGCCCTCCAAATGCCGGACGTGGATCATGCCCTCGTGGGCATACAGCAGGCCCCGGCGTAGCGCGTGCAGGGATTCGCCCATATTGAGCTGACGGGAGATCTTGCGCCGATGGTCCGGGTCGGACAGACACTTCGCGGCGTAGATCGTGCGGCGCATCGCCCCGTACTCTTTGAGCGCTGCCGCCCGGACGCGGACAGCTTGCCGACCAGCAGCGAGGCGGTGGCATGCCTGGACTTCAGTGATCCGGCCAGACGCAGGAGATCGTCTGATCCAGGTGGTGGGCCGGCGGTGGAAGGTCGGACACCCGGGCATCGGCAGACACGTCCACCGGGTGCCTACCGACACTCACGTGGATCCATCCATCGGGTGCGGAGAAGTCAAACACCGGTTCCGCCAACTTTTTTCGTGTGAGGGTGGTGGAATGATCTTGTTCGACGGTGTTGTGGACCAGTGATGTACCCAGTCAGGAGCGTGCGCGTGCCCGGTGAAATCGATTCCGCTGTCTTCCCCCATCTGGAGGCGGACCTGGACCGTGTCCGTGATGTTCTCGGGCCCGTGCAGTTTCCGGGCCGGCCGGAGCTGGCGGCACTCACCGACCAAGGCCCGGACACGTCGCGGCGCCTCGTACGTCCGACGTTGACGTTGCTGTCATATTACCTGCTCACCGATCCCGCGACACCGGCCGACGAGCGGGCGGTGCGCGCCGCTGCCGCGGTGGAGTTGCTGCATCTGGGGTCGCTGTATCACGACGACGTCATCGATCACGCCTATGAGCGTCGGGGTCGCCCCAGCGCGAACGCGGTGTGGGGGTCGCATATGGCCGTGCTGGGCGGGGACTCGGTGACAGTGGAGGGTATGCACCTGCTGATCGAACTCGGCCGACGTGAAGCACTGGCGGCGACGGTCGCGAGCAAGCAGATGTGTGCGGGCATGGTGATCGAGGCCGCCGACCTCTACGAGGCGTCGCGCACCGAGCAGGCCTACCTGGCCGCGATCGACGGCAAGACCGCAGCGATCCTGTCGCTGGCCTGCCGGGTCGGCGCCATGCAGGCCGGGCAACCCGAGGACCACGAGGAGGCGCTGGCGCGGTTCGGCCGGGACTTCGGGCTGGCCTACCAGCTCTATGACGACATCTACGATCTGACCTCGACCGCCGAGGAAATGGGCAAACCGGTCAACGCCGATCTGGTCGAGGGCGTCTATACCCTGCCTGTGATCCGCACGGCCGCCCGCGACCGTGATCTTGCCCGCCTGTTGCGCAGAGGGATGACGGTCGAGGAGGCCGCCCGCGTCCGGGAGCTGGTCCTTGCCTCCGGCGCCGTGGGCGAGGCGCACAGGGTGGCCGAGGAATTCATGGACCGGGCCGCCGGCCAACTCGCCGCCGTGGCCGTCGACCCGCGCGCAGGCCACGCGATGACCGCCTACACCCGGTCCATACTCGACCGGCGAACTGCTCGCCCGACCGGGTCATCGATGTCAGCACAGGTCGACGATCATAACTTCTCGTCGCAGGTCACGTCATGGGTGAGGAGTTGGTTGGTGGACACCGGCCTTGCCGCCTCCGCGGCCGAGTTGGACCACCGCCGGTGGGCAGGGGCGTTTCAGCTAATGGCAGCCTTGACCCCAGCCTTGGGCCCCGCGGATACCGTCCAGAAACAAGCCGTCTTCAGTATGGGCATGCTCTGCATTGTATGGGACGACCTGTTCGAGGACCCGCAGCTGCGGGACCCGCAAGCCATCACCGCGCTGAGGCGTGGCCTGGTGGCAACACTGCGCCAGGACCCGGACAAACCGTGGCGGCACGGCGCGCTCCCGACAGCGTGGGCGAGTGTGTGGCCACGCCTGCGCGAGGGTCGCAGCGCCTGCTGGCAGCAGCAGTTCCTCGACGGCCTCGAGGAATGGTTCGAAGCCTGCGAACGCGAAGCGAACCATCGCATCACCGGCTACATCCCCTCGGTGGCCGACTATCTGCCGCTGCGGAGAGCGACCAGCGGGTTCGATGTCTTCCTCGCCGTCCTGGAGGCGTACCAGGACCTCGAATTGCCGCCGAAGCTGCGCAGCCACCCCGTGATCCGCCGTTTCGAGGAACTCGCCTTCTTTGTGGCGTTCGTGGAGAACGACCTGGTGGGATTCGATCAGGACGAGGCCGACCAGGTCCCCTACAACCTGGTCCGGGCGATCCGCCACGAGAACGGATGCAGCCGTAGCGAAGCCATCGAGCAGGTGCAGCGCCGGCTCGCGGATCACCGCGCCCAGCTCGACGCGGTGATCCGCTACATTCCCGCGCTGCTGCGCATCCTTCCCGGCCTGTCCGGGCAGGGGAAGAAGTACGCGGCGCTCTTCGAAACCATGACGAATATGGCGCTGTCGGTGCCGCAGAGCGATCGGCACACGCAAACCTCCGCTTCCGGAGGGCCGGAGCCGGACTTGGAACGACTGCGCTGTGAGGTCTACTACCCGGCCGCCGAGCCGGCTCACACCGCGTCGTAGTTCTGCGTTGCCGGCGAAGCGGGTTGTCCCGCGCGAGTCACCAGGTGGTGCTCATGCGGGACACCGGTCAATGCTTCGCCGGCTGTCCGAGCACGCCGATCGGCATCGTGGCCCCAAGGACGAACGGGTGCGCAGGTGGTTACACCATATCCACCCGATTTTCGGCGAAAACTACGACTACCCCGGTTACTGTGACCATGACCTCCGGCGGCGAACTCGGTGACACCACAGTCTGGCGCCACGTCGGCCCCGACCGACGTCGCCGTCTACCGCAATACTCGCGGCGAGCCCGTCGAGCACCGGGATGTGGGTATCTCGTGCGGCGGGTGTCGGCCTCACAGTTACTGCGGTTCCCAGCCGAAGTAGCTGCAGCGCCGCCCTTCCAGACGCCGAGTTTGTCGGCCTGTTGTCGGGTCGGCTTCACGTCGTAGAGTAGGTCGAGGTTGATGGCGATGGCGGTGGCGCTGCCGTATCCACAACTGAGTACCGGCCCGGTCGGCATACGGCCTCGTGGATGTAGTTTCGCATATCGGCGTGGGGCCGTCGGAGTCGTCGGCTCGCCGTCTCATCGCCGAGGCGTTGGGTGCGACCCGGCTTCCGCGCCGCACACCCGATCCCGAGAGAGCTGGATTGAGGGTTGAGCGCCAACAGGTCTGACCGGCGAGAGAACACCATGATCGCGGTCTTCCTCGGCATCTTTCGGGCCGCCACCCAAGATACGGCGAACAAACACCTCCGAGGAGCCGACCCTGATTGCTGGATGACACCGCCGGCGTCTATTCCGTACGCCGAATCGCCCGTGTCACAAGCCAACCAAGGTAGATTGCCGACGCTACGAAGCCGACAGCATAGGACGACACCGAACTGTCTTCATCGCCGAATAGCAGCCCGACAACAAGGCCCACGATAATGGTGCCGGTAATCAGGGTGAGCACTCCGCCTATCACCCACCCGACGATCCGGGCCGGAGTCCACCTGTTCGCCGCCCCGGCCGGACGTGATCGATCTGAGAGTCCGCTCATCCGACAGACCCTACCCACGGCATCGGGGACCGGTCCCGGACGTGGAACTCGCCGACCGGGCCCCACCTACCTGTTGCACGACACCAACCCTCCCGTCCTGATCATTATCAGCCAGGGCATGGATCCAATAGGATTGCCGGACAACAGTTCTGACCGGTATAGAACGGTCGACGGAGAAGACCTCCGCAATGCGGAGGTCCGGTCATCCCGATTGAAACCGAGGTGGAAGTGCTGACCGAAGGCAGCCTCGATGCCGATTGCGAGATCCGGATACTGCGAAGGCTGGATGGGAAGCCGGTATGTACGCCGCAGTCCGGCACGCGCATTCCGCGGGATAGGGAATTTCCGCGTCGGCCGCCGATGGCCACGGCCGGGCAGCTGCAGCGCCACCGCGCGTCAAGGAAGCGTGGTAGCGGTTGACGAAGCCGCTACTCTTCGCAGCCAGGGCTCCGGATCCCGCCGGCTCCATCGAGCTTCGGCATCACCACCACCGACTGGCCTGAGAAGCGATTGAAGAACGCCGCGACCTGTTCGTCCTGAGCGGTACATCGTGTCGACGTCAGCTTCCCGGGCCAGGCGTGAACGGTTATGGATCCTCTCGTCTACACATGTGTTTCGACCCTGAAAGTGCCCCTGGGCACCGTGACACCGGTTCGCGAGGTTGTCGGTGGTGCGGAAATATCCTGTCGCGTGTGCGGGTCCTGCACACGTCCGACTGGCATATCGGAGGGGTCGGCTGGGCCTACCTGGCCATGGAAGCCACAGCGCTCACGAGTTGACTCGTCTGCGTCAACATAGCGGAGATGTCCCTCGCCCGATAGCAGTACGAACCGGTCCAGATCAGAACGACCAGTAGGCACCTCGCTCGCGCTCCAGCGGCGGGACCATCTCGAACCCCTTGCCGGTCAATCCGCCGAAGGTGTGCACGGATGGCCGAGAACACACCGTCGTCGACGCTGGCTCGGTCACCCCGCCGGGCCGGATTCGCCGAACCACTCCTCCAATTGAACTGATAAACGCGATACTGGGAACGCATGGCGCTGACGCTGGTCCGCCGGGCATCGGATGGAAGACAACGACGCGGAGGTTCCTGTGCGGCAACGGCACTCCCGGCGCCCTACCGGTGAACTCACCTACGGCCACGACCAGAGCGTAACGAAGACACCCGACGGGTGAGGATGACGTGCTGCCGGTCAGCTCGATTCGCCGGGCTGGGCCGGTTTGCCGCGGCGCGGTTTCTGCCGTTGTCGGTAGGACTCGCCCTCGACGACGAGCTCGTAGGCCGCTGATCGGAGCCGGTCCATCGCGGACTGCGCCGGCAGCGGGTCGGCCATCATGGTGAGGATTTCCGGTGGTTCCCGGTTGCTGGTGATCACGGTGGAGGCTTTGCGGTGACGTTCGACGATCAGTTCGTAGAAGTCGTTGGTCTCGGGTGCCTCGAACCGGTGCAGGGCCAGGTCATCGACGATCAGCAGGTCGACGCGGTGCAGTTTGCGCATCTCGTCGTCGTAGCTGCCGTCGAGGCGGGCGCCGTGGAGACGTTTGAACAGCTTGTCGGCGCGTTCGGTGTGGACGCTGCGGTTGCGGCGGACCGCGATATGTCCCAATGCGTTGGCCGGAAACGTCTTCCCGACACCGGCCGGGCCCGTGATCAACACGTTGTAGGCGTCGGCGAGGAACCGCAAAGAGGTCAGCTCGGACCAGAGCTCGCGGTCGAAGCTGACCGCGGTCGAGTCGTCCCAGGCTTGCAGCTACATCTGCGGGTCCAGGTGAGCGACCTTGGCGCGGCGTTGCTCGGAGGCCCGGTCGCGGCGGGCGACTTCGTCGGCGAACAGCATCTCCAGGAAATCGTGATGCGGCAGCCGGTTCGACCTGGCCGGCGCGAGTCGTTCGGGCAGAGTGTCGAGCAGCTGGCCGAGCTCGAGACGTCTCATCAGCGACTTCGGCTCCGGGGAGATCTCGATCGGTTTGGCCGCTGGGGACGTGGCGGGATGACGAGTGGCGCTCACGACGGCGTCCGGATCGAGAAATCGGTGGTGGAACGAACGAATCGGGACGGAGCCGGCGGCGGCAGCAAGGTCAATTGCCGGCCGGTGCTGCCGCGGGTGAGCATGCGGTCGATGACTCCGACGTCGACGACCTCGGCATCGAGGGCGCGGCGGCAGGCGTCGTCGACGGTGTCGGTGCCGTGGCGGCGCACCAGCCCGAGCAGCCGATAGACCTGCTACATTTTCGTGCAGGGCAGCGGATGCTCGAGCACCGCTGCCGCGTAGGCGCCGATATAGACACCGTCGGCTTCTGCCCAACGTATTCAGATCCCGCATCGCATAGGCAGTCAGCTCGCTGGGCAAGTCAGCGGGGTCGGTCTGCCGGCGACCTGCCTCGACACGGGGGATGGACCTTGATCAGCTCACCACGGAAGTAGAGCTTCACCGTCTGCGTGTCGACCCGCGCGGTCGACCTGTGCCCGACAAGGTCTCCGGGAACGCTGTAGAGGGCCTTGGTGATCTGGACATGCCGGTCCGGCGCAACCTTCGGATTCACCCAGGTCGGAATATCGAATTTGCCCTCGGGCAGCGGTTTGGGCTTCGGGTGTTCGCCGGTGGTGAATACCTCCGCCGGCCGAAGTCGACCTGTACCTCGGCGCCCGGTTCGCAATCGGCGACCCGCACCGTCGTGCGCCGCCGACCGGACCCCAATTCCGCCTGCGCGAACCGGTTCAACGTCCGATACGACACCACCACACCCCGGCGGCCGAGCAGGATGTGGATCTTGGTCAAGGTCAGGCCCTGATCCAGCCACTCCTTGGTCTGCCCGGAGTGACCGATAAGGGTCTCCCACGCCTCACTCTTGCCGTTCGGGCGTTTCCGGCGGACACCGGTGATCACCGCTGTCAACAGGCCATCGGTCAACTGCTCGACACCACTGTCGCGGTCCACACCGCACGACTGCGCTCTCTCGACATACCGGCGCACCGTCTTGCGGTCGGTGCCCGAGAGCCGGGCCACCTCCCGCAACCCACGACCCTGCAGCCACAACCGCAGCATCTCCCTGATCTCGATCATCGAAACCTCCCGGTAGCTCATCTGGCCAATACAGCGGCCGAGCGACCGGGAACCCCCGCCGCCACGCCGGTGGTCCCATACCTGGCAAAACCGCTGGTCAGGTGGTCCCATCAGTGGCAAACAGGGTGGTCCCACGCTCATGGCAAAACAGCTCCGAAGTGGTCCCTTCCCCCTGGCAGCCGACAGGTGTGACCCGGGAGTTCCAGTCGGCGTGGGAGCCGGGCCCGCCGCTGGTGGCGGTGATCGAGCCGTCGTAGCCGAAGTAGCGCGTGTCGGGACACACCGCCACGTCACCCCGTTACCGTGCGGGGGTCGACCACAAAGGACCTGCCTGACGGCCGGCGGGTAAGAGTTCCCTTGGCAGCCGGTACTGGCGTAGCCCGATTGAGAGGATCTGGACCTTGAGCGATCTTTCTCGCCGTGATCTGCTCAGGACGTCGGCGGCCGCCGGCGTCGGAGCAGTCGTTGTCTCGGGCCTTACGGCCGCAGACACGCCGGATATTGCGGACGCAAGCGCCCCGGGAATTGTGGCTGCGGGCCACCCGCGTAAAGGCCCGGTATGCCCGCCCGCGACGTTGACCGGCCACATCGTCCGCCCCGGTGACGCGTCGTACACGGATGCGCGACTCGGATGGGACCAGCTCTTTTCTCACTATCCGCTGGTCATCGCCTTCGCGCAGGACACCCAGGACGTGGTGAACGCCCTGACGTGGGCGCGGCAGCACAACGTCGCGCTGCGGGTGCGCAGCGGCCGCCACGCCCTCGAAGGCTGGTCGAACGTCGACAACGGCATCGTGATCGACGTCAGCCGGCTGAATTCGGTAGAGATCGACCCTGGCGCTCGTATCGCGACGGTCGGCGCCGGGCTGAACCAACTGGAAGCGGTGACGACGCTCGCGAAGCAGAACTTTGCGGTCACAACCGGGAGCGAGGGCAGCGTGAGCTTGTGTGGTGCGACGCTCGGTGGTGGCCTTGGGCCCCTCAACCGCTGGCTCGGCATGGCCTGCGACAGCCTGGTGGCGGCCGAGGTCGTCGTCCCGTCGGGTCACGACTGCGCCGAGGTGATCAACGCGGACTTGCAGCATCACTCGGACCTGCTCTGGGCGCTTCGCGGGGCGGGAAACGGTAACTTCGGGATCGTCACACAACTCACCTATAAGGTGTATCCGCTCGAGCATCTCGCCTGTGTGCAGGCGACATGGGATGGACTTGGGGACCTGTACGGGGTCTTCGAAGCGTGGCAGCGTACGGTACCGTTCGCCGACAGCCGTCTGGGATCCGAGCTCGAGATCCACAAGTCCCAGATCCTGCTGTCCGCGTGGCTTGTGGAGGGGGCGGCGGTACAGGCCAGAGAGATTCTTGCTCCGATCCTGTCGGTCGGCACGCCCGATGTCACGGTGCAGGTCGGTAACTGGGGCGACGTTTTTGTGGGAGCCCAGCTCCCGCTCGAGCAAGAGCCCGCGAACTGGAAGTTCTTCTCGCAGTTCGTCAAAGAGCGGTTCCCGAAGAAGGCGATCGACGTCATCGGCGACTTCATGCGAAACGCTCCTACAGAGCAGAGCAACTACTTCGTCGATGCCTTCGGCGGGGCGATCCAGAGGGAACCCCCCGGCGGCACGGCGTTCGCGCATCGCGACGCGCTTTTCTACGGCGAGATCGGCGCAGCCTGGGGGACTCGTTCAACACAACCAGGCGTCGGTGACCCGCTGACCTCGCAGGCCCAGGCCTGGACCGCTGAGTTCAGCCAGGCGCTACGGCCCTATGTGGACGGCGCCTACGTCAACGTGCCGAACGTCGGAATGCAGGAGTGGGAGACCGCCTATTGGGGGAGGAAGCGCTTCGAGCGGCTGCGCAGGATCAAGGCGAAGTACGACCCCCACAACGTCTTCCAGTACGAGCAGAGCATCCCGCCCGCGTCACAGTGATCGCCGCGGTCTGCTTGGCGGGTTTGCCTGTCCGGACCGGAGCGATCGCTCTGGTCCGGAACTCGGTGGGATAGGCGCGTGGCACGGGGGTCGGCCTTCCGGTGAGGCAGGCCAGAGGCTCACGACTCATCTGCTCGGTTACGGCCCGGTCAGCTCGTGCGGCGCGCAGCCCAGACCGTGCGTTCGGTCCGCAGTGCCAGGTCGTCGCGGCGCAGGAGGCTGTTCGGGTCGGCGGTGTCGAGGAGCCGGTCCAAGGCGGCGAGATCCTCGACCTGTATCGCGCCCGCGACGCTGTGGCGCAGGCGTCGCAGGATCGCGAGCGCGTAGTGACCGACGGCCGGTGTTCTCGTGGCTGGAATTTCGACGGTGAAGGTGCGTGCATCTTCGATGGTGAATCCGGCTGCAGACAGCAGCGGTGCCCAGTCGGCGCCGCGGTGCGGGAGGTGTTCGGCGTGAAAGTGAGCGGTCGCGGCGTGGCAGCGATCCTCGAGTCCCGGACGTTCGGCCGGCGCTGTTGCGGGCAGGAATCGTGGGTGACCGGACAGTTCGACGACGGCGAACAGGCCGCCCGGTTCGAGCGCGTCGTAGACCTTGCTCAGCGCACGAATCGGGTCCGCCATGTGGTGCATGGACGCGGAAGCCCACATCAGATCCGGTGTGCCGAGGTGGGGCCAGTCGGGGGCGTCGAGGTCGGCGGCGATGGTGTCGACCTGCTCGAGCAGCCCGGCGGTACAAGCTTTGTCGCGGAGCCGGCGCAGGTGGTCGACGGAGGAGTCGACCGCGGTGACGTGCGCGTCGGGGAAATGCTCGAGCAGGGTGAAGGTTCCTGCGCCGGTACCGGCACCCAGATCGATGATTTCGCGGGGCGCTGTCTGTAGGGGCAGCCACGCGGCGATGGCGGTGGTGTACTCGGCGAGGACTTCCGCGTCCAGGTCGAGGATTTCGGCCTGGACGGCGGAGTCGGCGACATGGGGCGTGGTGTGGCGGGTGCTGGTCGAGTGCGTGTGTGCCATGCCCACCACGCTAAACGGCTATGCGCCTATGGCAAGCATTGTCCCGAAATGCGCAAGGATGGGGCAGTAAAGGGTGCTTGCTGCGCAATCTCAGCGGTCAGCCGCAGCTGCCGGCGGCCGAGCAGTTCTGGCCGGGGCCGTCCTGGTCGTCGCGTTGATGGCCACGCCGGGCATCGCGGTCGAAGATGCCGATGATCTCGCACGGCCCGCCTTCGGCGCCGATCGCGTGCGGCAACATGGTGGGGAACTCGGCGGCCTGGTTGGTCTCGACCCGGAAGCGCCGGTGGCCGAGCATCAGGACGGCGGTGCCGGAGAGCACGACCAGCCATTCACGGCCGGGGTGTGCGCGCATGCGCGCCGGGTTGTCCGGCGGTGGCCGGGTCATCCGCCGGCGCACCACGCTCATGCCGGGTTCGCCCTTCATCGACCAGCGCATGCCTCCGTGCGCTCCGTCGATCACGGGGCTGATGACCACATCGTCGGCGTCGGTCTCCACCAGCTGATCCAGGGTGGTTTCCAGGGCGCGGGCGAGGATGACCAGCTGATCCAGGGCCAGGCGCCGCTGGCCGTTCTCGATCCGGGACAGGCTGGATTGGCTCAGATGCGCTCGCGCGGCCAGTTCTTCCAGTGACCAGCCCTGCGCCACACGCAGGGCGCGGATGCGCTTGCGTACGAGGCTGTCCAAACCACCCTCTTCTTGCGTCATGAGCAACATTGTATGCCTTTTCCGCAAGGCGCGGTTACGGTCGTTCGTGGATGTCCAGAACCGCTGGACCAGGCATGAAGGGTATGGACATGACCGAGACCGCATTCACCTACGCGTCCGACTCACTGCCCGACCAGACCGTCGATGTCGTGGTGAGCAGGTCTCAACGGCGCACTGATGCCGGCCCGTTCACGGCGTTCGGTCGTCGTGATCGACAGTTGCGACCTGCGAAACGCCCCGACCGAGGCCATGCACCGATTTATCGTGCTCGATGGCACTCCGCCCGCGCAACTGCTCGAACGCGGACGCGAACAAGTGCGCCACTACGATGGCCGGGTCGTGCACGCAACGGTTGCCGACACCGAACCAGCCGCCCCGGCCGCCGACGCTGACCTGCGTTTCACCGTCACACTGACCGACGGCCGCCGTCCAGGTACCCGCCGCATGCTGGTGGCCACCGGGCTGCGGGATGTGCTGCCCCCATCCCCGGCCTGGCGCAGATGGCCGGATTCGCTTCCGTCGAGGGCGGTTACCTGTCCATCCTGCCGGGCAGCATCGCCATGGCATCGGCATGGGCCTGGCGATGACCCCCTCCACCCAAGCCATCACCAGCTCCCTTCCCAGGAAAAGCAAGGCGTGGCCTCGGCACTCAACGACGTCACCCGCGAGTTCGGCACCGCTCTCGGTGTCGCCCTGCTCGGCGCGCTCGTGGCCACCGGCTACCGCAACTCCATCGACGGCAAGCTCGACGGAATCCCGCACGACACTGCCGATATCGCGCGCGAAGACATCGCCAACGCCGTCGATATCGCAGGTAGCGCGGGCGAGCATGCACAACAGCTGGTTCAGGCAGCCCAGCAGCCCTTCGTCCACGGGTAGCAGCAGGCCATGTGGGTGTCGCCGTCATGGGCGGCCTGCTGGTCTACACCCTGGGATTCGGCCCGAGCAAGATCGTTGCCGAGCATGCAGGAGACGCCGAGGCGCTCGAACCGGTCACGCCCCGATAGCCCGGACGGTCCTGCGCCACTGCGCTGCAGGACCATCCGGCTTACTCCCACTCAGGGACAGTGCACGTGGTCACCTCGGCGCTCTCGGCGGCGCTGGTCGCTGGTCCGGCGATCACGGTGGGCGTGCGGTGGAAGAACGCCGTGCCGAAGGCTTCCGGCTGGTCGGATACTCCACCCCGCGCGGCAACGCCGCCGCGTACTATCCGGAAACCAACCCGCTCGTACCACTGGATCACATCGCGGCACAGTCCAGTACCCCGGTATCGAAAGCGATAGTGATCAGGCTCGAGTTGTGTGGGACCCCGACGCGACAGGCGCGATGAACCGGATCCGTCCCCGCAAGCGATACCAGGGAGCGCCGACTCGGCTATTGATAATTCGATTCTGTCGGGCGACGTACCGCTGCCAGTGTCCTGAGTCGTTGTTCAGCGCCGTAAGTTTGCGGCAGTAGTGGGCGAGGCTGTCGAGGATTTGGTCGGCGGTTTTGGTCCAGACGAACGGTTTGGGGTCCTCGTTCCAGGCATGGATCCAGGCCTGGACGTCGGCTTCGAGTTCGGTGACGCTGTGGTGGGTCGACCGGTGGAGTTTGCGGTTGGTCAGTTCGGCGAACCAGCGTTCGACGAGGTTCAACCAGGAACTGCTGGTGGGGGTGAAATGCAGGTGGAAGCGCGGGCGGGCGGCCAACCATCTGTTGACGGCAGGGGTTTGTGGGTGCCGTAGTTGTCGCAGATCAGATGGAGATCCGACTCGGCCGGGGTGTTGGCGCCGATGGCTCGAGGAACCGCAGGAACTCCTGGTGGCGGTGGCGTCGGTGATGCCGGCCGATAGAACCCCAACGGCAATGTCCGGCGCGGCGAACGATGCGGCACCAAGAACTGAGAGGTGAGAAGCGCCGAACCAAGACACACGTCGGTGCAAAGTGAACTGATGGCAGATGCGAATCGTGCCCACACCCCGCCGGTGGGCACGATCGCCGGATCGGAACGGCATCTTCGTCAACGAGATGTCCACCCGTTCCCCGAGGTTGTCTTGACCAAGGCAGGAGTTCACTCGGCAACGAGTCACCGCCGGAGGCGCATGGTGATGGCGACCATCGCCGCACCACCCCGGGGGGTCGACGCCCCGCGGCGCCCTCCGTATCCGACGCCTGTGGATTCCCGTGCTCGAAACGCTCCACCGGTCAGCGGGCCACGGCACCCACCCGGAGCACCCCGGCCGGGTCGTGTTGCGCGCCGAGTGCGGCCAGCCAGGCATAGGTGTCCTGGTCGTAACACCGGCGCAGACGTGCCGGGTCGGTCGACGTACCGAAGTTGGGAAGCTCGCCACCGGTCGCCCACGGTGAGAGCGCGGCGATGAGACCCTCGGCATGTGCGGGTACCACGTCGGCGATGGGCGGGACCAGCGCCCCGATCACCATGACATTCGCTGCCGCCCCGCGATGGCTGAAGGCCGACGGCACCGACGGCGTGTCGGCCAGCGCACCGCCGAGCAGACGCAACTCGACGACAACCTGCGGCGATCCCGAGCCCGGTCCGGCCTGCCGGAGGAGTTCGGCGATCAACTCCGGGGACACCTCGGAGAGCAGGGCGCTGCGCTCGAAAGTGGGCATCGGGTCGACCGGGTCGGCGTGCACCGCACCCATCGCCGCATAGGGCAAGGTGCCGATCGCATCGAGAAGCACAGGCCCTGCCGCACGGACCTCGTCGAGCAGCGCGGCCGCCGCGCCGGGATCGTCGAGGCTTGCCAGCCGCACGGACACCGTCGTCCGGCCGGCCAGCACCGGCGGCACACCCGGCTGGTCCGGGAGCTGGAGCAGCGCGATGGACGTAGTCGCCGAACGCGGCAGGTCCACCGCTAGGCGCAGCCACGCCGCGTACACATTCGCCGCCGCAGCGCCGTCGAAATAGAGTGCACCGCCGTAGAATTCGGTGATCGGAAGCAGATCGATGACCACCTCGGTGACGATGCCGAGGGTGCCCTTGCTGCCGCGCAGCCCCCAGAACAGTTCGGCATTCGTCTCCGGCGTCACCTGGTGGATGTTGCCGTCACCGGTGACGACCTCGAAAGAGCGGATGTAATCGGAGGACAGCCCGACCGTCCGGACGAACGGTCCGATCCCGCCGCCGGTGAGATAGCCCACCACCCCGACAGCCGGCGCCGAACCCGCGAGGGGGGCCAGTCCGTGCGGCGCCGCGGCGTCGATCACCGTCTGCCAGCGGACACCCGCGCCCACCCTGGCCGTGCGGGTGGTGACATCGATCTCGCAGCGGTCGAACCCCGAGGTGCGGACCAGCAGGGAGTTGCCGTCGATGTCGAAGGCGCCGTGTCCGGTATGGTGCACCGCCACGGTGAAGGAGTTGTCGGCCGCGTAGCGCAGGGTCTCGGCGATATCGGCGGCATCGACCGGATCGATCACCGCCCACGGTCGCCGGGACACGGCGAGGTTGAATCCGGCTGTGGCATAAGCCGGCTCTGTCGGCCGCGAGACGACACCTCGGACACGGGAGCGCAGATCGGCGACGTCGGCATCGTCGAGGGAGAGCGTCATTGCGGATACCTTTTCTGTGCGGACACTTCGACGGCTGGTTGCCGTGCCCTCACTGTCATCCGCGTTACTTGGTGAAACCTTGGTGATGGCTTGGCGCGACGCCGACGGCCTCGCGCGCACGCTCGGCGACCTGCGTCAGCCCCACGGCAGCCGCCACCCGTTCCACATCCCGGAGCTCGGCGTCGCGCGCGGCGCCCCCGGGGGCCAGCAATGCGCGCAGGAGGCGACACCGTACGGCAGCCGGCAGGCCTCCGGTCCTCGCCGCGAGCGCCGCGACATCGTCGAGGATCTGCCGGGCCGCCTCCGGACGTCCGACGAGCGCCAGCAACTGCGCGATGGACAGCCCGACCGGACCGACACAACCCACCTGACCCACCGTGGCCACCATCGCCTTGAACGGCATCAGATAGTCGATGAGCCGCTGTGCGTAGCCGACGAGGCCCAGATCGGCGACAACGTGACCGAGCAGCACCGCCTGCGCCAGGGAGGTCCACACCATGGGTCGTTTGTCGGCGAGCCACGCCTCGACCATCGCGACGGCCAGATCGGTGTCGCCGGCGCGACCCGCGATGGCCGCCACTCCCGAGGCGAGGAGCATCGCGACATCGTTCTCGCTGAACTCTGCGGCCATGGACTTCGCCCAGGTGACCGGATCGAGGTCGCCGGTTTCCACTGCGTCGTCGAGCAGGCCCTGTTCGGTGGCCAACGCCATCATCGCGATCGCGCCGCTGTCCGCGACGTACAGTTCGGTCTCCCGGTGCACGGCCACCGCGATCCGATAGTGCTCGGCGGCCAGCGCGAACTCCCCGCGCCACACCGCCAGCGTCAGCTCCATCCACCGCAGCTGCGCTCGTAGGATCGGCAACTTGAGCCGTTCGCTGCCGAGGATCCCGCGCCGCAGGTGCTCGTCGGTGGCCCGCATATCCCCGATCGCCATCAGCGACATGGTGAGTACCGAATCCGCGATCACCCGGTCGACCGGCGCCTGCGGGTGATCGAGGGCATCCAGCCGCGCGGCCACCACGATCGACTCCTCCACGTGGTCGGCGACGCCGGAATAGGTGATCAGCCGAGCCAGTACGACATCGGCGGTGACCTCGGAATCGGCCACAGCACCGGCCAGCGACTCGGCACGTTCGAGCAGTCCGGCCGGGACCGACGCGTCGGGGTGGTAGCAGTGCCCGATCGCGAGTGCGGCGAGCACCCGTGCCCGGCTGCCCGCATCGCCCTCGACCGCGACCGCGACCTCGGCGGTGGCCAGCACGGTATGCAGTCGTCCCGGACCGCCCCACGGCGCCATCCACGGCCACCCGCCACCCGATCGGACCAGTGCGCCGGCCAGTCGGCCGATGGTCGCCGTCGAACCGCGGCGCACCGCCTCGTCCAGTCGCGCCTCGACGGTCTCCAGCACCGATCGCGCGCGACCTGCCCGCGACAGCGACTCCAGCAGATCGATCAGGATGCCGTCCCGGGCGGACACGTCCTGCTCGGCGGGCGCCATCGCCTCGTAGGTCCGCAGCGCGGAATCCAGCCAGTAGGCGGCGTTTCCCGAGTCCCACTGCGCGGTGGCTTCGTCGGCCGCCGCGCGGCACGCCTCCACCACGACGACCGGTTCGGTCACCGCGGCCGCCGACAACAGGTGTGCGGCCCGTCGCCGGGTCGCGTCGGGGATGCCGAGCCGCAGCAGGACGTCGGCCGCTCGCGCGTGCATCCGTGCCCGCCGCAACGGACGGATGGTGGCGAGTGCCTCCTCGCGGAGCAGCGCGTGTGCGAAGCCGGTATCGCCCCGGATCGGCGACGTGACCAGAATTCGCTCGTCGGCGGCCTCGTCGAGGCAGTCCATGATGGTTTCCACATCTCGTCCCATCACCTCGGCGAGGAGGGAGACATCGATCTCGTCGCCGAGGACCGCGGCATGCGCGACGACCGCGAGGACCTCCGGCTCGAGAGCCGCCAGGCGCCGGGCGAGCACCGATCGCACCGCCGACGGCACCACCTGCCCGAGCCGCTGGTCACGGGGCAGACGCGCGTATTCGGAGACGAACAGCGGATTGCCATCGGTGCGACGCGCCAGGGTGCGCGCATCGGACTCGGTGATCGCCTCACCCGCGATCTCCGCGACCAGCGTCGCAACCTCGGTGGTCGCCAGCCGGGGCACTTCGATGACCAGGCCGTCGGCACGGACCAGCGCCGCCCGCAGCCGGTCCACGTCCGCGTCGACCTCGTCCTCGCGGATCGTGACGACCATGCACACCGGCACGTCACGCAGCACGCCGGTGAGATAGGTCAGGAAGCCGAGTGACATCGCATCGGCCCATTGGGCGTCGTCGACGATCACGGTCAGGGGCCCGCGTGCGGCGGCCTCCTCGACGAGGTGCTGGAGCCGTTCGTAGACGACGAACCGAGCGGTGTCGGCATCGGCGCCGTCGGGCACCGACAACACCTCGGATGCGGTCGCGTCGAATGCACGGCACAGCTGCCGCATCGGCCACCATGCCGGGATGCCCTCGGCGTCGGGGCAGCGCACCCAGACGACCCGCTCCCCCACGTCGTCGGCCAGCCGGGCGGCCTCCTCCGCGAGCCGGGTCTTGCCGATCCCTGCCGGTCCCTGGAGCAGCACCCAGCGACTCGTCGACGACGATTCGGCGGTGAACTGTGCTGCCAGGGCTACGCATTCGGACTCCCGGCCGACCAGCGGCCGCGCGGGTAGGCCGGCATCCCGCGGCGGCGACGGGTCGGCAGCCGGGGACTCGGGCGCCTCGACCGCTGTGGCCCCCGCCCAATTCGGCGTCCGCGGCCAGGCCGCGATCACCGGGTCGTGACGCAGGATCGCCGAATGCAGTTCGCGCAGTTCGGGGCCCGGATCGAGTCCGAGCTCCTCGCCGAGAGTCCGCACATGCCCGGCATGGACATCGAGGGCCTCGGTGGTCCGACCCGCCCGATGTAGCGCCACCATCTGAAGCCAGACCCCTCGATCGCGCAGCGGGTCGTCGCGGCGCAGCACACTGATCTCCGCCAGTGCGCCGGCCACGTCGCCGTGAGCGAGCAGCGCGCCGATGTGCGCGTCGCGCACCACGGTCAGTGATTCGGCCAGTGCCACCGACTCGACGACCACCCACTCCGCGTCGGCGAACTCCGCGAGCAGCGGGCCGCGCCAGAGGGCCAACGCGGCTTCGCTTTCGGCCAGCGCCACCGCCCAGTCCGAGTCCGCGGTCGCACGCCGTGCCGCATGGGCGTGCGTGACGAACTCGGTCAGGTCCACCCGGTCATCGGTGACATCGAGCCGATAGCCGGGACCGACACGTTCGATCGGCGACCTGTCGGCGCCGCACCGCAGTGCGCGCCGCAGATTGGAGATGTAGGCCTGCAGGCTGGTCAGTGCGGCGGCGGGCGGCGTCGCACCCCACACCGCGTCGATGAGCCGGTCGGTGGACACCACCGCGCCCCTGGCGAGGAGCAGCGCGGCCAGGACGGCACGCTGCTTGGGCGATCCGAGATCACCCGGCACGCCGTCCTGGCGAACATCCAATGCCCCGAGGACGAGATACTCGCGCACAGGGCGACTCCTTCACCGGCTCCCGAGCAGCGCAGCGTTGCGATGGTCGATTGGTGCAACCAGATGTTGCGATCATCAGAAGTGTAAGAGCACGGTACGTTCCTCGCTGGGCCTCATGCCCGCGTCTGCCTCATGGTCACCGCGCAGACCGCGGCACCGGCCAGCGCGATCCCGACGCCGATCCACAACGCGGTGTGCAGTGACGACACGAACTCGGTCCGCGATCCACCGTGCAGCACCGACCGCGCGGGGAAGACCGCACCGAGAGCCGCGACGCCGAGCGCGATACCCGACTGCCGGAACACATCGTTGATACCGGCGGCCAACCCGGCGTCGTTGTCGGAGCTCTCGGCCAGCACCAGCCCGCTGACCACGGGATTGAACACACCCGCGCCGACACAGGCCAGCAGGAAGCCGGGCAGCAGGCCCCAGCCGGACCCCTCCACCCCACCGGTCGTCATCCAGGCCAGGCCACCCGCCACCGCGACCATCGACCCGGCGAGCAGCGTACTCGTCGGCACCCGTCGGGCCAGTTGATCGGTCAGCCCCGCGACGACGAACATCGTCATCGTGCCGGGCAGATACACCAGTCCGGCCTCGATCGCGGACAGGCCGAGGACGCCCTGCAGGTAGATCGTTGTGTAGACGAACAACGCGAACATCGACACCGAGATCGCGAAGGTGACCAGGTGCGCACCGGCGAACCGCGCGTTGCGCAACATCGACAGCGGCAGCATCGGCTCGGCGACTCGACTTTCCACCGCGACGAACCCGGCGGCGGCGACAATCGCCATACCCAGCACGCCCACAGTGACCACGTCGGTCCACCCCCGGTCGTTGGCTTCGATCAGGCCGAAGGTGAGCGCACCCAAAGCAATGATCACCAGCACCTGTCCAAACCAGTCACCTCGACGGGGCGACGTGCTCGCCGATTCCCGAAGCCATCGGGTCGCAAGGATCATCACCAGGCCGATCGGAAGATTGAGCGCGAAGATGGCACGCCAGTCGATGGTCTCGGTGAGAACGCCGCCGGCCAGCGGCCCCACGGCGAAGGATGCGCCGATCGTCGCTCCGTAAGCGGCCAGCGCCTTGGTCCTCGCGGCCGGTTCGGGGAAGGCATCGGCCAGGACCGCCAGCGACGACGCGAACAGCAGCGCACCGCCCACCCCCTGCACGATGCGGCCGGCGATGAGCACATCCATCCCGCCGGCCATCGCACACACTATCGAAGACGCCGTGAATATCACCGCGCCGCAGAGGAACATGCGGCGCCTGCCGAACCTGTCGGCCCACCCTCCGGCACTGAGGACCAGCGCAGCCAGGGTGATGGTGTAGCCGTCGACGACCCACTCGAGCGCGGACATGCCGGCGTCGAACTCGCGGGCCATGGCCGGAAGTGCGGTGTTCACGATGGCGATGTCGAGCATCAGCATCGCTGTCGCCAGACACACCACGGCCAGGGTGACGCGCTGCACGATCGGGCTCGGGGCCACAACCACCGGTTCCGCGGCCGCATCGGATGCGCGCAGCCATGGTGGCGGAGTCGAGGGCCGGCTCGGTGGGGAGAGCACGGGCGAAACGGACACGGCAGAACCGTCCTTCACGAGGTCGTCGGGGCGGGCGACCGAAAGGCCGCGCGGGACGATGCCCACCGTCGCCAAGCCCGCTTGGCGAGGGCTTGCGATCCGCTTGGCCCTTGGCCCGACATCCCTCGATCAGCCCCCCGTTCCGCGACCACCGTTATCGGACCGTCGAAGGGACCTCCGACGCCGCGAGGACGTACTCCACCACCTGCAACGGTACTTCCGGATCCCCGATTCGAAAGACCGCCTCTACCAATTCATGCCCCTGTTCGTGAGACCACCCCAACCCTCCACCGCACCCACTGGTCGATCTGGCGACGCCACGCCCTTTCCTCGGTGGTTTTGTCGTGAGTGCGTATCTCGGTCAATCGGCCGACGTTTCGCGTTCCAGCAACCGACATCCTGATGTCGAAACTCGTCCCGACTCATTCCGAAATCGACCCGGCCCAGATCTCCTACTCGAGCCGGCCCGGACCCTGCGAAGCCCGGCAATCAGGGACCTCGGTGGCCAGTGGGTGAGGTTCACCGGTGAGGTGTACGACGGCGAGGGCGACTTCGGCGATAGTGGCAGTGGTGTAGGTGCCTACGCATGGACACGGCTTCTCGGGCGGAAATGCTACGAAAAAGTGTCCGAAGGGGGAGTCGACCATTACGTCCACGTGCTACGGCAACGGGAAATGCTGGTCATCGAGTAGCTGCACCGGTATCGGCGCCGATACGTGAGGGGACTGCCTTGTTGGTATTCGATGTTATTTCCGTCCCGCATATCCTCTGTGCACGTCTTTGGCCATCGATAAATGCACCCTTATCGCTACCGAAAACACAAAATGACCATGCGACCGTGCAGGAGACGTGTAAACAGCCGAAAATGGAGTCTCTGATGGGGATTTCGAGGTCGGTAGTGGCCTACCTGCGTACGGCGCATACCGGCTCGGGGCCCGGCCGACTCGCAGTCCCCGATGTTCCGAAGGTGCGGCATCGGGGGGCTGGATTGATGCTCCTATTTGTATCAAGCTGCGTATCAGGCTGCGGTGAGCCATGCCCGATAGCATTGGGCGAGTTCGCAGTCGGGGTGGTGCCCAGTTCGGTGCGGGCGAGTTTGCTGATGTAGGTGCCTATCGCGGCGGCGGCAGCGGTGAGGGGGATGTTCTTGGCTTGTCGTGTCGGGCGTAGGTCGTCGAGGTCGGGGGCGGCGAGACCGCGGGACAGGGATTTGAAGACCTCGCGGGCGATGGGGGACTGCCGCTCGGCGCTGGTAGTCGCTGCCATACGCGCGCCAGAGACACTGACCTGGAGATGCTCATTGGTCTCACCGTCGCAGGTTCGCCCCAGTTGCCGGTTGGACAACTCGCCTGCGTTCTGCCTCGAATCGATTCGATGAAGCGTTGTCGTGGCGGTCGCCGATCGACACCGAGGATGGCACCGGCCCGGACGCGCGGGCCCGTTCGCTGACGGCCCACAAGATGAATTGCCCGTATCCTGGCAGGCGGTCTATGCCCTGTTCCGACGTTGGCAACGCCCCAGGACCTGGGGTTTCACCTCGAGAATGCTGCAGATATTTCCCGACGCACTGCAAAGCAGGAACTTCACTGGAACGAAGGAGGTCGCTGGTGATCGACTGGACTGGTACCCAGCCCCGCCGGGTGAGCGTCGTCGTGGCGGGTGCGGGAGCCCGTGGTGGCTACGAGGCCGGCGTGCTCTCGGTGCTGGTGCCGCGCCTGCGCAACGCGGGTGTGGACACGGTGCGGTTCGTCGGTACCAGTGCCGGGGCTATCAACGCGACGATCTTCGCTGCCCTGTCGCATCTACCGCCGGACGAGCAGGCCCAGCGGGCGCTGCAAGTGTGGCGCGACATCACCGTCTGCGACGTGTTCCGGTCCCCGGCCATCGGCCTGCCTCGCCTTGTCGGCCGCGCTGCCGGTCAACTGCTGGGGATACCGGGAGTGCAGTTGACCAACCTGCTCGATACTTCTCCCTTGCACCACACGGCCCGCACCACCATCGATTGGAAATCGCTGCGCCTCAATATCACCGAGGGGCGGGCCACGTTGGCAGTGGTCGCGACATCCGGTGCGGACAATCGCACCGTGGTGTTCGTCGACCGCGCCCACACGGCGCCGCTGCCGCCGTCCGACGATGAACGGCCGATCGATTACGTGGCCGCCGAGATCACGGCCGAACATGTGCTCGCCTCGGCGGCGATTCCGGTCGTGTTCCCATCCGTACACGTCAGCGACCCACCACAGTGGGCCGGTTGGTATCTGGACGGCGGAATACGACTCAACGCGCCACTCAAACCTGCGATCGCGCTGGGCACCGATGCGATTGTGGTCGTGGCGACCCACCCTGTAGTCGATTCCATATCCACGGCACCCGCGAACAACCTGCCGCCCGACGTGGACGACGTCATCGTGCGGTTGATGGATGCCGCGCTGGTCGACCGGATGATCGAGGATGTGCGCACGCTGGCCAAGGTCAACGCGTTGGTGGACTCGAGCGTATCCGCCACCACGACCAAGCTGCCGAAAAAAATTATCCCCTTCCTCCCCATCACGCCGCCCACGCGAGCGACCCTGGGTAACCTGGCCGAAGAGGTTTTTGCCGATCGACGCCATTATCAGAGCGGAATCGTGTCGACGCTGCGTCAAACAGAATTACGGATATTGGGCCGCGCGCTGGGCGGCGACGGCCCACGCCGCGGCGACTTGTTCAGCTACCTGTACTTCGACCGCGAATTCATCGAATCGTCGATCGAACTCGGTCAACGTCATGCCGACGCCGCACTTGCCGGCGCACCGGCACACCAGCTGCCATGGTGGATCGGACCACGACAACCGGTATCGACCGCATGAGAGAGCAGCAATTGAACCATCCCAACAATCAGGTCAATTGATCACGCCATCGGATGCTCGCGGGTGGTCCGACTACGAAAATCCATCTCGCTGGGGAATGTGCTCGATGATGCCGACCAGCTTTTCTGCGCGGTTCGTCCTCGCGACAGCGATCTGCCCGAACCTTTCGGACTGCTGGCTTGTCCGATGGTCATGCTGGTGCTGAGTGTGCTGGGTCTGCTACCCGGTTGGATCTGTTCGCTGGCGATGCTGGTGGTGGTCTCCGCGGCCGTGGTCGTACCGGTCGTAGGTAGCTGCACCGAGTCCGAACACCATCTCGACGATCACCATGCAGACCGCGCTGGTCTGCCCCGAAGCCGCTCTCCGACCCGTGACGATTCGAACGGCCATCAGCGCGGGATGGGGCGAAATGCCAACCAGCGCGAAGAGCTGGGCAGAAATGCCAGGATCACCACGCCACGTTCATCGCAGCCCCTACCACCCCGAAAGCGGTCGGCACGATGTTCACCGATCCGGCGCCGGTGGTGGCGCTGTCCAGCATGGCATTCACCACGAGCGACAGAACCAACGTGCCGATGCCGCCCACACCGATCAGTATGCGCCCGATCCTCCGGCGAGCGAGCAGAAGTATCCCTCCGATCAGCAGCAGGAGCGCGAACAGCGCAGCCACCGCGAGCAGCAACTCGATCCTGCGCCAATCCCCGCTCGGATCGAGATGGGGATCGGCTTCGATCAACGGGATCGCAAGCAACCTGAAAAGGCCCCGGACTCCACCAGGGAACGCGAGGACGGCTGCGATGATCGCGGTTGCCGCCGAAGGCCGGACCATCACCGCCGGTGTCCGTGGCCGCGACGGCGTGAACGCAGGATTCCACTGCCGGGCTACGCCGTATGGGTGGGTCGGCGCGGCGGTGAAACCGGGTGCGTGGATCGGCACGCCGGGAAGCGGCGCAGCCGGCCGGAACGCCCGGATGCGCCGGATCTCCTGTGTGGTGCGGAAGTAGGTGCGCGAGGCCGACTGGGCGAACAGCACGAGTGTCGCCGTCGTCAACAACAGAGTCGCTGCGGCGATCACTCGGCCCATAGTCTCGAACCAGCCGACGGAGCTGTATTCCCCAGCGCTTAGGAGCGCGAGGTCGAAAACGACCGCTGGGATGCTGATTGCCCACGGCAATACCTGGACCGAAGGCCTACCGAGGCCGCTCGACAGCGCAAGCCATACACCGAGAGCTGCGAATGCGATCGCTATGAGAACGAAGGCGATCAAACCGGAGGTGGCGGCACGACCGGCCGCAACGTCGCCTGCTCGTTCGCTGTGGAAGGCACTCGCCTCGTGTAGGGCGAACAGTGCGCCGATCGCGGCAACGAGCGCACCCGCGGCTACCTCTGCGTAGAGATAGCCAGCCACCCAGACCGAACCCGGAGCCCGCGGCGGCCGCCGAACACCGAGGGTGGTCATGAGCCGGGCCCTCGTGAGGCGATACTTGCCCGGCGACGCCACACCAGTAATCCACCCGCGACGACCCAAGCGAAAACAGGTAGTGCCACAGTCGGATAGGACAATGGGTTCGATGTAGCCGGGGTTGGTGCGGTGAGTGCGGCGGCCAGTGGTTGGGAGGTGGCCAGACCGCCCAGCCAGACCTCGCTGCCGTCGCCGACAGGGCCGTACAGTGCGTTTTCCGCGAACGCGGCCGGCGACAGCACTGCGAACGACCCAGGAGCGCGGCCGCACCCGCGCACCCCGACCCAGTTCGCGGGAGTGCGCCGTGCTCACCGTATCCAATGCGGCAGAACATTCACCAGTACCTGTACCGGCAGTGCGCAGAATCGACCTGGCACAGAGGCGGTTCCTACCCGACCCGTTGGGTATCACCACGGACACCGCTCCCGCTAAGGTTCTGGCGAATGCTCGTGCGCCGTTTCCGCGCTCGGCCCGGTAAGCGTCCAACTCGCCAGCAGGTCAAACGCCCGACGCGACGCCGATTCCGCTTCGGCGGTGTAGACGAACAGGGTCGTATCGGCGTCTCCGGGCAAGGTGAGTGTTTCGAACTCGACGGTCAGTTCGCCGACGAGGGGGTGGCGTAGCCGTTTGGAGCCGTGGGTGCGTTGATGCACCCGACACTGCTCCCACCACTGATCGAACGCGGAACTCTTCTCGCGCAATCCTGGTCCGGAGCCGACATCAGCGCTCGGAATGCTCTGGGGTGTTCAGGGCATTCGGCCTGTGGAAACCGGAGTAGTTGTCGAGCACGAAACCGGCAGGGACAGGGAACTCGACCGGCTTCGGCTGCCCGCGGGCAACGGTAACCCGTCCTCCTCGCCATATCTCTTGGCTCGCAACTGATTCAGCGCATCACCGATTTCCGCATGCACGTTCGCCACAGCGACGCGGAACACTCGGCCGTGAACACCGTCGCCGGCATGGTCACGACAAACGGCGCATATGTTTGGTGGAGCAAATCCAGCATCGGGGTCTTGAACGCCCGAAGAGCCTCTGATACGCACCCTCTACGCCTCGAATACTCATCGGCGCCAGAGTACGTCGAGTGCCCAACACACAAGCCGGAAGGACTTCCCCCAGAAGCGATCCAGGGATACTGAACGCTTGTCCGTCCAGGACTCGCACCTGCTGCCTGGTTACACTGCCTTCGGTCTCACCACAACCGAGACGATAGACCTGATCACCCCTATTGTCTGCGGTGACCACGGGACTGCTGCATGATGAGGTGACAGGTTGGCCTGCCCCACCTCTCGGGTTCCGGTCGCGGTGGCCAACCGGCAGCGGTAGAAGGTGTTTTCTCGGAGAGTAGCCCGTATTCGATGGGGGTGCGGTAGCCGAGGGTGGAGTGGTGGCGTCGGCGGTTGTAGAAGATCTCGGTGTAGTCGAAGATCGCGTTCGCGAGCTCGAGGCGGGTCTTCCATTTCCTGCGGTCGAGCAGTAAGGTGACCGGGTGGATGCCGAGCTCGACCGCGGTTTGTTCGGCGGGTTTACCAGCCCGGACCACAGCGATCGCTCGGGTGCGGAACTCGGTGGGATAGGCGCGTGGCACGTGGATCAGCCTTTCGGGAAGGCTGTCGGTTAGCAACCCGAGCTGGAACCCAACCGGTGGGGCAGGTCACTTGCCAGTGACGTAGAAGCGGGTGACGGGTGTGGTGTTCTTGCGAGGCCGGACGGCGATTTCTTCTTCACCATGCAGGATTCACAGGTAGGTGTTCTCGACGACGACGGTACGGCAGTGCTGCTGCTCCCGCTCGTCTACGCCTACCGCCACGGTCCGGTGAGCTGACTGCGCTGTCAGCGCAGCCGGGCCGCGAGACCGTCGAGAACGACGCCGAGCTGCCGTTCGAACCGCCGGTCGCCGTCGTCGCGGAGATGCCCGGCGGCCTTGCCCGGTTCGGCGCCCTCGCCGAGCCACGTGTCGCATTCGGCGAGGGCGCCGAACCGGTCGTCAACGACCCCGAATTCGGGGCGGCCCGCCCCCGGAAACGCATCCCGTCGGCGAACGTGGAGATATACCCGAATATCGGGCACGACCTCCTGTGGGCGAACCCGGAGGAGGTCATCCCTCGTTTTCTCACCTTCGCCGACAACTACGACCAGATATGGAATTGAACGAAGCGCTACAAGGATCGGCCGGGCTGTCGATACATGTTGTTCGGTGCGCAACCAATTGCTTCGGCGGCCTGGTCCTTCGAGGGCACAGGGTTGCCTCGACGCACGAGGACCCGCAGTGCGCACCAGTGGGGTGTCTCGTCAACGATCGTTCGCGGACACAGCTGCAAGTGCCGCCGCGCTGGTTCTAGCAAGCTCGCGATCGTCCTCAGGAGTATCGGATTGTTGTCTGGTGGCGCTCAGTTCGATGCCGAGCGGGTTGGGTTGGTGTCTGTGGTGTTTGTCCCCAGCACGCGATCGAGCAGATGGTCGATGAGTTCAAGCGCGGATTGTGGCGCGATGTAGTTCTGGAGTATGGCCTGGGCCAGTCCGCCGATCGCCATGGTGATGAGTTCGGCGTCGCGTTCGAGGGCACTCGGGCCTGATGGGTCGGAGCGCCGGGTACGCCGGAGTTGGTCGGTGACAATCGCGGTGAGGGCTTGTGGCGCGGTGAAGGTTTCTTCGGCGGTGATGCCTCGGCCGGCGATCGCCGCGGTCGCGAACGCTCCGAGTGCGATGACTTCTTCCCGGCGCTGCTCGTCCAAGGGCAGCAGTTCGGTCAGGACCGCGCGGATCGCCTCTCGGGGTGTGGCGTCCGGCCCCAGTGCGGTCCACCGATGGAGGAATCGGGCACCGGCGTCTTGCATGACCGATCGGTGGGTCGCCAACAGGAACTCGTCCTTGGTTCCGAAGTAGTACTGCACCAGCCGTATCGAGATCCCGGCCTCGGCGGCGACTGATTGGAAGGTCACCGCTTCCAGGCCGCCACTGACGATGACTCGGCGCACAGCATCGGTGATCTGGCGGCGCCGCACTTCATGGTCGACCAATCGTGGCACGGGAACCTCGCCTTCCTCGTCGTGTCGAGCGTTCTCAGCTAGATGGTATGTCCATACCGCATAAATGGTACGTTCATATTGTCAAGATGATACGCTCATACCATCAAACGGATGAGAGGGACGTAGAATGCCAAGGATCGGGAGATTCACCAGCGAGGAAGCGAAAGCGAGCTTCCTGCGCGCCTATGATGCGGTCGCCGCGAAATGGCCGGTGCCTTCGAGTCAGATCGACGTCGAGACGTCGTTCGGGACGACCCGAGTACGCAGATCAGGAAACGGCACGGGTGTGCCGATCGTACTGCTGCCAGGTATCGGGGGAAACGGTCAGGTGTGGTGGCGGTTCATCGCAGAGCTGTCCCGCGATCGCGTCGTCTGCACACCCGACGTCATCGGTTGGGCAGGGCGCTGCAAACAAACTGCCCCCGTGTGCGACACCGCAGACATCGCGACGTGGATGGCCGAGACGCTCGATGGACTCGGTGTCGATCGTGTCCATCTGGCCGGAAACTCCCTCGGGGCGTGGCTGGCGAGTGCCATCGCGGTACATCGCAGCGATCGACTGGCAAGTCTGACCATGCTCGAGCCGAGCGCGTCGACCTTCGCCAAACCGCGCTCGAGCCTGCTGTTCAAATTCCTGGTGGCCGGGATGCGGCCTACGCCCGAGCGGATGCGGAAGTTCAACAATTGGCTGATGCCCGGCTTCGAACTCGACGCCGAAGAATTCGCTCTGGTGCTGGCCACGACCAAATTCCGGCCTGGCATGCCGTGGGACCGACCGTTCACCGACGAGCAACTGGCACTCATCACCGCCCCGACTCTCGTGCTCTTCGGCGCCGAAACGGTAGTGAACGACGTCGAACACGCGGGAGATCGCGCCCGCCAACACATCCGGTTGGCCGAGGTCGAGATCTACCCCGGCGTCGGACACGACCTGCTGTGGGCCAACCCCGAACAGATCATTCCCCGCTACCTCGCCTTCGCCGACAGCCACGACCAGATCCGCGCCTGAACCACACCCACCCGGGGACCAACCGGCCTCGCCACTTACGACGCCTGACAGTGCGAGAACACCGCCACTCACCGCCGCGAGCCATACTGGGCGTTCCTGTGTCGGAGCCTGTTTCGGTCCGGATGTTCAAGAATGTTTATTGGATGGACAGGTGAGATCCGGCCGGTCCGGCTGTTCGGCCGCGGGCGGCTGGGGCACGGAGGGTCGAGGAGCATCGCTGAGAAATCCGGCGCTTAGCGGTTACCTGCACATAGCAGGCCGTTATCTGAGGCAATTCGGGGCTGGTCCTGCGACTGAGGTTCGTGTATGTCGACGCATTCGCCACTGGCCGGCAGGGGAGTGCTGGGGCCGGCAAGAACCTGGGGTCAGCTGGGGGCTGTGTACCGGGCTGCGGGCGCGGCGAGCCCGGCGAAGATGATCGACAGGACGCGCTGTTGCCGGTGCGGGTCCCATCCGCCCCGCACCGCGCCTCGAGTGGCACTGGTCAGCAATGCGATAACGTCGTCGTCGGTGATGTCGTCGCGCACGGTTCCGGCGGCTTGTGCCTGCGCCAGCAATCTCGCCAGAGTGTCAGCGAACCCCGTGATCGCGGTGTCGACCGGGACGGCAGTTCCTATGCCGGCGAGGAGTTCCACGATCGTCTTCTTCTCGGCTGCCCCGGCGACGAGCTGGGAGAAGAACGCGAACAACGCCGTGGCGGGATCACCGTCGTGGGCGAGTCGGGCCGCCTCGTCCTCCAGCCGCTGCCGCAGGTCTTTGATGATCGCGGCGAGTAGTTCCTGCTTGGTGGGGAAGTGCCGGAACACCGTGCCGACCGAGACCCCGGCGCGCCGGGCGATCTCCTCGGTCGACCCGGCCGCACCCTCGTCGCTGAAGACCTGATCGGCCGCGGCGAGGATGCGGGCACGGTTACGTCGCGCGTCGGCCCGGCGTGGTGCGCCGCTACCGGGTTCGTTGGGCACCTGTGGTCCCGACCCTTCCCGTGAACTCTGGACAGCCTGAGCGCCGACTCATATTCTCATGCCAGAAACGGAGTCATTACTCATATTTTAGTGTATTTCATTCGTACCACTTCCGGCAGGTAAGGAGCCACGACCATGACCACCACGAGCCGGCACACTTCGGCCGAGCAACTGTTTCGCCGGTTTCTCGACTACGTGCTGAGCGATCCGGGCGAGTCCGTCGACGAGTATCTGTGGGCGCTCGACGTGGTAATCGAGATGCCGTTCGCCCCGGGCGGGATGCGGCGGATCGAAGGCCGCGGCCGGCTTCTCGCCCTCGCCGAAGAGGGGCGCCGAGCACTGCCGGTGAGTTTCGAGGAGGTCCGCAACGTCGTCGTCCATCAAAGTACCGACCCGGACGTCGTCATCGGCGAGTACGAACTGGCCGGCACTCTCACCACGACAGGTCGGCAGGCCTCGGCCCGGTTCATCAGCGTGCTCACCGCAGGGAAGGGACAGATCGTGCATTGGCGTGAATATCAAGACACCCACGCGATGCTCACCGTGCTGGGCCCGCAGTCGGCGTGATCCCGACAACACCAACGACATTCGGCCTGAAGGATGATGGAGGGGACTGTGGCCTGCAACCCTCACGTCGTCGAATCCCTGCAAGCGTGCAGGTCCCGGCCGGCTGGTGCACCATGCTCGCCGCCCGCGAACTCGCCGGCGCCCGCCTGCTCGCCGGAATCGCCTGGCGGTCCATGGGCATCGTCGCCGCCATCGGCGTCGTCCTGTTCTTCCTCGGCGCGATCACCTCCCACCTCCGCGTCCACGACATGAAGAGTGCCATCGCACCGAGAGTGCTCACCCTTGCCGCCGTCCGCACCCCTCACACTCGGCGTGGCCACGCTCTGACGCCAGGCGAGCGATCGAACCTCGGCCCCACTCCGGATGGTGTTCACAAAAGGGCATTTACATACAACGTAGCGATCGTAAACACCGACTGGTTGTGCCGGCGAATTCCGAGATCGTTCCTGGGCGAATTCCGACGTCGCATGGGGACCGAGTGACGTTGTCGTGACGGCGAAAATTGACATCACTGCGCGTCGGACTTCGGCAGCGCATACCTTTGGTGGCGGGTGTCGAGCTCAACCGGAGTGCCGCTTTTCCGAGTCGTTCCGGCTGTGGCCGTCGGTTCGGCCGTGAAGATAGGTATGCCCGCGCGGCGAGAGAGCGTAACCCACGCCAAGGCTCTGCGTGAGCCCGAGGGCTTTGAGCCTACGGATTCGCCGTTTGAGACGATCGACGCTTTCCACGTGCAGGATCTCGGCCAACCCGGCCGCTCGCAGACCAGGGTGATCGGCGATCACCTCGAGAGTTCGTCTCGTCCATGGCGCGGAGGCGCGACGGTCCGCGGTGGCAAGGTGAGCGTCGATCTCTTCGATATCCGCCCCCGTCATATCACTGTCGCCGGCCAAGGCCCATCGAGGGTCGGGACCTTCGTACGAGACGTGTATATGGAAGAGGGTGTCGGTGGCAGTGCCGCGAAGGCCCGCGCACAACCGCGCGAGCGAGGTCTCCCCGGCAGCTCGTGCGTCCGCGTCGGTAAGCGACTCCGGGTCGACGGTCTCGATCAGGTCGACCCGTACCAGGCCGGCGCGAGTGTGGACCACCGTTCCAGATCGTACCCGTGCGACGGCCCAGCGCCGGAAAACGACTCGCACCTCTCCGGCCGCGATGGCGCCGCAGATGCGATCTGTGAAGATCATCTGTCCGGATTCCGCGTGCTGCCGGCGAACTCGGCCACCGAAATCGCAGGCCGCCCGAGAACCCCGGGTACATCGAAGGTCACCGCCGAGGCATGCCCGGCGGCGATGAACGACATCAGCTCATCCACCACCTCGACATATCGCGGATGGGAGCCGAGTTCGACGAGTTGGCGACGGAATTCACCGGCGGTGGTCGGTTCGAACCTTCGGGGCGCCTCCACAACGTGCGCGGTCTGCGCAACCAACTGAGCAAACGTCAGCGACTCCGGTCCGGTGAGGTCGAAAGCCGCGCGGTCCGTACACCTTTCCACAGCGGTCAGGGCCACCTCGGCGATATCACGCGCATCGATGAACGAAACGCGCGCTTCACCGACCGGTAAACGCAGACAGCCGTCACCGTGTCGTGCCAGCTCGCCCAACAACCCGTCGACAAGATTTGATAGAACCAGTTCGGACGAAGAATCGTCCACGCCATACCGCTTCGGGTGACCGCCAGTTCGACGGCGCGCTGTTCGACTTTCTCCGGCGCATACTGCATCCCGAGGGCCGTCATGAGCACAACCTACGCGACGCCTGCCTCCTGCGCACGCCCTACGAACTTGCACACCCTTCGGCCGAAGCCCGTCACATCGCGGCGTCCGTCGTCGCCTCCGGGAACCACTAGAAAAATCGCAGACACATCCGCGAGCGCATCGTCCCAAGTCGTCGGATCCTGCCAGTCCAGCGGGATCCGGCTGCTCCGTGAGCCGGCTCGTACCATCATTCCGCGTCGGCGAGCTCCCGCGAGAACATGCCGCCCGACTTTCCCGGTGGCCCCGGTCACCAACAAGGTCACGACCGCACCCCCAACAGGTAGGACAGCTGGTCCAACATCACCGCACGCACCTCGGCCGGCTCCGGCCGAGGAAGTGACAGCACGGACGGAAACAGCACCCCGTCCAACGCCGCTATCAATGTGTCGACGACAGCGTCGGGATTCCGACGAGGCGTGAAACTCCCTCGCTCACACCCCAACTGCACCGCATCGACAAACGGCTGTCGATACCTTTGCTGCAAACCGACACTGTGCGAACGTAACTCGTCGTCGTGGGCTGCGGCGTACCAGAACTCCATCAGCATCCGCCACACCGGTACCGGTGTGCCCAAACCACGGTCGACCAGCGCCTCCAGCCTCGCCCACGGATCCGTTTCCGCCGCCGCCAGCTCGTTCATCACGGACACTTCCGCATCCGTCGACCGCTGCAACGCCTCGACGAGCATGTCCACTCGCGAACCGAAGTGTCCCTGCAACGTGCTCACCGCAACCCCGGCCCGCTGAGCCACGTCCTGAAACCGAGTCCTGTCGACCCCACGCTCGACCAACACTTCCACCACGACCGCGAGCAACTCGGCTCGCCGACCGCCCCCCGCTCGCCTACGTCTCAGCAAATCAACCATGACCATACCGTATCAAGATACGGTATGGTCATAAGGGAGTAGTGGAGCGCGGTCATTACGGCGAGTAGCACCTTCGCTCGGCACCGATGATCGACGATCAATCGAAAACACACGTCATGGACGTGGCCGGCCAACCGTTCCGAACACTGTCGGATCAATCGAACGATGCGCAACCGTTTCACAGGACTCCGGAAACCGGCCGGCAGCAATAATCTTCCTCCCTCAGCTCAGCTGTATCATTCACGCCGCATCGACCGGACACCTGGTCGTGCCGATACTCCTCAGACATAAGAGCCACGCCCGCAACCCTGTACGCCGCCACACCGCGATCGCACCGCCGTGCGATCGCGCCGGCGACCACCGCTTCCCGCCTTTCTCGGCGAAACCCCTACACCGCAGGCCCAAGCTCTACACTTACCGGTCGGTGACGGCGTGGCCCGAGCCCCTCCTCGAATACCCCAGCACAGCGCACCCCATCCTCCGATGTGGGTGGTGGTGGGTGGTGAGCGCACTGGCGACGTGCGCGCTACCGGGTTTCAGGGCACGGGGTAGCCGCTGGTCTGCCCAGCTTTTCCACTGTTTATTCCCGGTCGTAGGGGTCGGCCGGCTGAGGCTCGATGGAGCGAAGGCAGTAGCGGTGGCGAGCCACGCAGCGCTCGACGGCCTTGCCCATGTTCTCCCCAGAGGTGAAACCTGCCCGCGACCTGCATCGCGCCGGGGCGCCGATACGGGTTCCTTCCACATAGGATTCGGAGTGGTCTCGACATACCACCTCCACCCCGGGGTGCGCGGCCGGCCAATTCGCCAAGGTTGAGCGTCTCTGCCCGGCAACAACTCCAGCGGCGCACCGGTCTCGCAGACGATCAGGCGCGGTGCCGTAGTTCTGACCGCGCCGCAACGCGAAGTCGTCCACCCCCAACACCCGTGGTGTCTCCGTCGCGGGATCCGGCAACGCCTCGAGCAGCCGCAGCAGAGTAGACCGGCTCGCCAACACATGCAGCGCAGTGGCCAGCCGCGCACCGGCCTGCCCGGCCGGCGCGATCGCGATACCCTCCAACATCGCCCGCAGCAGCGGCGTTCGCTGCCCGTGCCGCACAGTCACCCCCTCGACCTGCTCCACGAAAGTCCTGACCCCGCAGGGCGGGGTATCGCAGAACCACCGCCGCACCCGCAGACGGACCACCAACCGCCGGCGCGTCGGCCAGGCGGCGCTCGTACCGGCTGTGCACCCTGGTCGCGTCATACCCGCAGTACACGCAGGCAACAGTCGCCGCCGGCGCGGACGCCCGGATGCACACCACGCCGCTGACCTCGGCACCTTCCTCGATCGCCACCACGGCCAGATGCGGCAACGGCAACCGCACACCATGCTCAACACACAGCCGGACATGATCGCAAGACCCCAGCCACCTATCGCTGTAGGATCTCAAAACTCGTGGCGGAGTCTCAGAATGATTGACGGTGCCGTGGCGGATCCGCCACGGTTTTGAGATTCCGTTCCCTCTGTGGGCTGACCGGTGGATGATCTTCGCCGGTAGGCTTCCGTAGCGGCAGGTTCGAGTTGGCGAGTGTGAGTGCGCCGAGGGCTCGGTGGTCGGTCGGCGTCGATGCTGTCGAGGTTGCTTTTCGGCGTGCTGACGGCTCCGATGGGTGCAGCCGCTGGAGGCTGTGAGGGCTGAGGTGTTGGGCGGGGCGGCTCCGTGGGGGAGATTCCGCTGGCATCACAGCCGGAAGCACTATTCGGGGTCGTATGGCGATCGGTGTGGTCCTGAGCACGCTGGCGCCGGAATCTGATCTCCGGTGGCGGACGCTAGTGGCCGGCGACTCGGCTCAAGGATCGACGACCATACCCGCGTGCTGGTCGGTGCCTTATGCGCCTGGGCGCTCGTGCGCGAAGAGGGGAGCGACGAACCGCTGGACCATCCGCCGTTCCATCGCCGCATCGGGCAACGGCCAGGCCAGCAGGGATAGCACTACACGCACGATCCATTGCGCCGCTTCGTGATCTGGTGTGATGCGCGTCAGCGATACCGCGATGCGGCCGAGGTCCGGCGCCGCGGCGAGGAATTCTTCAGCGTTGCTCGACCCGGCCCCGGTAACCCATTGCGACAGCATCAGATCGGTTCGAATGGCCGTGACGGACGCGAGGATCGCCTCGACCGCGCGGCGGGATCCACGATGACCTTCCACCTCGGCGGCCACCCGTGCCGCTACGGCTTCAGCGGCCCCCATGACCACCATCCGCACCAGCGCCGTCTTGCCGCCCACATGGCGGTAGAGCGTCGCTCTCGAACACCCGGCCCGCGCGGCCACGTCATCCACGCTGAGCCCGTCGATCCCGTGGGCGAGGATAAGTTCGGTGGCCGCGGCCCCGATCCGATCGCGCGCCACGGACCGGCGGTCACCGCCCGCCAGCCAATCCACCCGCTGGTTCCCCATTGCACCGGCCCTCCGCACTCCCAGGTCATCAATCATCTCATCATGAGACAAATTACATGATCAGTCTCGTACAGAAGAGGATCCGCCAGTGATGTGACCAGCAGAGAAAGCCTCAGAACGAGCGGGCGCGCCGGCCTCCGCCCGGATCGTGACTCGGGTTCGATTCTTACAGTGAGACGTGGCTTGACGATGGTCGCATATGTCGAGCACCGTACCGGCCACACCAGTTTCCGGACACGGGAGTACACGATGACAATGAGGTCACCCAGCGAGATCGACGTTTTCGATACCGCTAATCTTCACAATCCCTATCCGATGTATCGCGCCCTGCGCGAGCGAGCTCCCGTGCACCGCATCCCGGGTACGGATTTTTATCTCGTCTCCTCGTGGGAGGCGGTTACCGACGCGGTGGCACGCACCAGCGAATTCTCCTCGCATCTGACGGGCGTGCTGGTGCAGCAATCGGCCGGGCCGCCGCTCACATTCGACATGGACGGCGGCGGACAGGCCGTGCACGTGCTGGCCACCGCCAACGCAAACATCCACACACTGCACCGCAAACTGGTGGGCCCGGCGCTCGCCAAGCGCATCCGCACCCTGGGACCGACGGTGCACGAGCTGGTGGCCCGCCTGTGGTCCGAGGAACTGCACGGGAACCGGATCGACTGGGCCTCCGGTATGGCCGACCGGCTGCCGCTGGCTCTGGTCGCCGATGTCATCGGTCTCCCCGCCGCCGACGTTCCGCGCCTGCTCGCATGGGCCTACGACAGCACCGAAATGCTCGGCGGCGTCGTGCCCGCGGACCGGCTCCCACGCCTCGTGGCCTCCGCGGCGGAGCTGGCCGCCTACCTGCACGAGCGGTTCACCGAGGCCAAAGCCGCAGCCATCCAGCCGCGTTCGGACACCTTGCTGACCGTCCTGGTCCGGGCGTGCGATGCCGGGGAGCTCACCGACGACGTGGCGGTGCTCATCTTGGTCCAACTCGTCGGCGCCGGCGGTGAATCCACCGCCGGCCTGATCGCCAATGCCGCGCGCCTCCTCGCCACCACACCCGAGCTGCAACAGTCGCTGCGAGACCATCCGACACTGCTCGGCGCATTCCTCGACGAGGCACTCCGATTGGAATCACCGTTCCGCAGCCACCACCGCCACGTCGTGTCCGATACCACCCTCGCCGGAGTCGATCTCCCGGCAGGCGCGCACCTGCTGCTGCTGTGGGGAGCCGCGAACCGGGATCCTGCCATCTACCCCGACCCCGACGAGGTTCAGCTCGAAAGGCCCTACGGGCGAGCGCATCTGGCATTCGGCAAGGGAGTCCACTTCTGTGTGGGCTCGGCCCTGGCGAAACTCGAGGCCATCGCCGCCCTCACCAGGCTCCTCGAGCGCAGCACCCGATTCGACCTCGCCGACGACTCCCCACCCCAATGGGTGCCGAGCCTGTTCGTGCGCCGCCACCACACCCTGCCCCTGCACATCCAC